>JBNKPU010000043.1:0-78573 GCA_050295515.1 Bacteroidales bacterium
TAAAATTAATGGCTCAAATCGCTTATAAATATTGAGTTTCAAGGAATGTTTGCGAAAGCATAGCGGGCTATGGTAAGCAAATATGACGCAGAAAATCGGTATTTAGTAAGTGAAATTCATAGCTTTTCATTAAATAATCGATTTACGGCTCTAAATTTTATCACCATAGCTCGCTAATTTTATATCGAACTCAGGTCAATAGAACTAAATCATCCTGGATAGGATGAAACAAAATGAAATTAAAACACAAGCGGTTAGATAAAAGTAGAGATGTTCTGATTATCTAAAGGTGGAGGAAGATCGAAGATGAACGGATTGGAAAATAGAAGGTTAAACAATCCATGAAGAACACCATCAGAATGATGATTCTTTTTAAAATTTTGAGCAAAAAGTGGCTTATTGGAAAAAAAATTAATATCGATTAGAACTTTGCCGAAATCTAAGGAGAAGTTCTCAATATTGCATTCTGAAGCGTCATCCTGAACCAATAAAATATAGGCATTGTTATTATCAATGTCACGATTGGCGTTGCCTTGTAACAGTCCAGATAAAATTGGTATCAGAAACACCAATACCAATATCTGGTAGAACTTGATATCTTTATTTGATAAGAACATTTCAGTCTGCAAAATTAATAAACATATATTGAACTACTAATTTTTAAAACCACTCTTTTCGTCTGAAGATCAAATATCCCAAATAAGAAAAAACGGCCGAACCAAAAATAATATATAGTATAGCATATTGCGATTTCTCAAGATAATTAATCACATTCATGCCAAAAAAGCTGGCCACTAAAGTAGGTATCATCAAAATAATGGATATTCCTGTTAGCTGTTTCATAACCAGGTTTAGGTTATTTGAAATCACCGATGAAAAAGTATCTCTCATACTGTGTTGGATGTTCGAGTAAACTTCTGACATCTCAAGCGCCTGTTTGATTTCAATCGTTGCATCCTCCAGCAGATCCTCATTGCTCTCGCTTAACTGGATCAAGCGGGTATTCTTGAATTTTAGCAGAACAATTTCATTCCCTTTTAATGCTGTAATAAAATAAACCAATGACTTTTCGATTTTTAACAAACTTTTTAGGTGTTCATTACGCACATCCTGCTCAAGCTGAGCTTCTGTTGCCTGAAGTTGCTGGTAAATTTGCTTTAGATACAGCATATAAATTGTGCCAGACTTGTAAAACAGATTTAGAACAAAATTAACAACGTCCTTTACGGCTTCCTTTTGGCCACGATATAACGAGGGTTCTACTGAAGGAAGTATCTCGTTTTCTTGTAAACAGATTGAAATAGTGTGTTCTGTTGTTATGAAAATCCCTAATGGAACAGTAAAGAAAGGAAGGTTTCCATTGCCTTGAATTGGTATTCGTGTAATTATCAAAGTCCAATGCTCATCGTATTCAATCCTGGGCCTTTCTTCGACGTCCAAAATATCTTTTACAATATCTTCGGGAATAGAAAATTGAGCAGTTATTGATTCAATTTCGTGATCGGAAGGATTAACAACATTAATCCAGCAACCGTTTGCTGGCTGGGATATTTGATAATATCCACCTAGGCTTTTGTAATAATTTATCATATTACCTCCATGCTTTAGAATAGGAGGTAATTTGTTACCCCCTAAATCGTTAATAATTTATGACTCGGGGAATCATCCATGAAATAGGTGTTTTAATTTCGCCTCAAAAGTAGAAAAGAAATGCAATACTTGACCTTTTATGTCGAAAAAAAATCAATCATTCATCAAATAATAAAATAATGCAGAATTATCGGAAAAGTTTCGAAGATCTATATCAGTAGCTTAATTCTGTGTCCTTCATACTCATTTCCAAGAGACAATGCTGACATTCTATATTGATGAAGCCGAGAATAAAATCCCAGCGATTTCTGATTTTCTTTTGGTCGCAAAAGAATATGAAGAAATGTCGGCCTTGATTAAATCCAAAGATCGCAAGCAGGTATCTAATGAGGAGATTGACAGGTACAACAAGGCTGTTGACGCCTACAATAAAGGTGTAAATAAGTTTAACACAACCAATAACACCCTAATTACAAAACGCAATAACAACCTTAACATTTGGAACAATGCTGTAAATTCTTACATGAGCAGGCATATCCCCAAGAATTAGTTTAAGATTTAACTCAGCTTTAACAGAGTAGCCAGTACAACTCTCCATTTTTTTCCTCATCTTTGTAAAGATGAGGAAGATATTTTCAATAGCAATACTAATTGTTTACATTAGCTTGTCTGCTATACAAGCTATAAGTATTCACTATTGTCATGGAAATTTTGAATCCATTGAAATCTTTGATAAAAATCCAAATTGTTGTGGCAATGAGCATTCAGACCATAAGGCTTGTTGCAAAGATATTTTAATAAAAATAGATTTTGATTCTGATCATATTTATACTGAAAGTCTTAATATTCAAGACCCAACTATAGAAGAAAATCCTATTTCTTATCTGTTATCCGATTTCAGCTTTTCTGAATTATCACCAGAGAAAAATGAAACCTATGAATTAATCTTTGCTCCTCCCCCATTAAAGCTTTATGTACTGAATAACTCTTTTATCTTTTACGGTTAATTAACATGTCAGCAAGAAAATTGCATTTTATTCGCTATGGATTGTGCAAACGCTTCGCTAAGTTTTGAATAGACTTGTCTGAAACACACTCGTCCCGATGTAAATCGGAACTGCTTTCAAGACTTTGAAATTCATGAAAATGAAGCTTTCTTGTCAGGCAACGTGCTTTCCTTGCACAAACAATAGTTTTAGTATTCCACTACCTTAAAATATAAAAACATGAAATCCATATACAGTTTAATATTCTTGTTTGCAGCTTTGTTTAGCTTACAAGAAATCCAGGCACAAAAACCAAAAGTACTTACAGCAGAATTTAAAGTTCACGGAGTCTGTAACCAATGTAAAGCCAGAATTGAGAATGCTGCATACATCAAAGGAGTGAAACACTGCGAATGGAACAAAGCAACAGAAACCATTACTGTTGATTATAAACCTGAAAAGGTGAGCCTCGATAAAATTCATGAAAGCATCGCCGAAGCTGGCCATGCAACCTCAGAGAAAGAAGCCAGTATAGAAGCTTATGAAAAACTTCCCAAATGCTGCGCCTATAAAGATTCAGTACATAAGCATTAACAGGCTTTTGAAATGATCTACAAATTAAAGCTAATTTCTCTGCTTTTCATTATTCCGGTATGTATTATGGCGCAGAATACAACGGATATTATAACAGGAAAAGTAGTAGAAAAGGAACATGAACACCTGAACCCTTTAATTGGGGTAAATGTATACTGGGCAGGTACAACAAATGGCACAGTAACCAACGAAAAAGGTGAGTTTTCTATTGAAACAAATTCAAGTACAGATTTGCTTGTGTTTAGTTATGCTGGATATTCTTCTGATACAGTTTATGTAAACTCCGAAAAAATCCTGAATATTATTCTTGGTCAAGCAATTGGTTTAGAAGAAGTCAAGGTTGTCAGCCGAAAAAAGTCAATGGAGTTTTCCATGCTTAATCCAGTAAAGATTGAATCGGTTGGTGAAGGAGAACTAGAAAAAGCCGCCTGTTGTAACTTATCGGAAAGCTTTGAGACAAATCCATCTGTCGATGTTTCTTTTACTGATGCCATTACTGGCACTAAGCAGATTCAAATGTTAGGTCTTGCTGGCCCGTATACACAGATTACACGTGAGAATATGCCAGACATTCGTGGTTTATCGGCCATTTATGGAATGGAATATATTCCAGGTTCATGGATAGAGGGTATACAGCTTAACAAAGGTACAGGATCTGTAGTAAATGGATTTGAAAGTATAGCCGGGCAAATAAACATAGAGTTGAGAAAGCCTGAATCAGCAGACCGCGTTTACCTTAACCTTTTTGGGAACACTGAAAACCGTCTGGAGGGGAACCTCAACCTAGCACAAAAAGTAAATGAAAAATGGTCCACGGCAATTTTATTACATGCAAGGAACCAACAAGTTGCGATGGATAACAATAATGATGGTTTTATGGATAAACCTGTCGGAAACCAATTTATTTTGCTTAATCGTTGGAAATACCATGGCAGCAATGGATGGGAATCGCAGTTTGGGATTAAAGGTACCAACACCAATGCTGTTGGTGGACAGATGGAATACAAACCCAACGAAGTGCAAGGCCTTTGGGGCATGGAAATGAGCACACAAAGGCTGGAAACATTCTTGAAAGTCGGAAAAGTTTCAAAGAAAAAACCGTATCAAAGCCTGGGCATGCAATATTCAGGTATGGTACATAAGCAGGAATCGTTGTTTGGAAACAAATTATACCAGGCCGATCAGATTACTGGCTATGCCAATATTATTTTTCAGTCGGCCTTTGCCAATACCAGGAATAAATACAGGACCGGGACTAGCCTTCAATACGACAAAATAATTGAGAATTTAGATAGTAAAAGTTTTAACCGTGAAGAAGTTGTACCGGGTGTGTTCTTTGAATATACATACTCACCTAATCCAAAACTTGATGTTGTAGCAGGTATAAGAGGCGATCTACATAGTAATTTTGGTTTTTTTGCTACACCACGCCTTCATGTCAGATATGCCCCTGCTGAAACAAGCATTATCCGCATATCGGCAGGAAGGGGGCAACGTACAGCTTCGATCCTGGCAGAAAACAGCTCTGTACTGGCATCTTCCAGATCAGTTTTAATATTGGGCAACAATACCGAAATCCCTTATGGGCTCGATGCAGAAAAAGCCTGGAATTTTGGGGCTAACTTTACACAAAAATTCAGGTTAGATTACAGGCAGGGTGCTGTTAGCTTTGACATATATCATACAAGGTTCCAGAACCAGGTAGTAGTGGATTTGGACTATAATCCGCAAAGTGTATTGTTTTATAATCTTGAAGGAGAATCTTACTCAACAAGCTTCCAGGCACAAATAGATTATGAACTTATTAAAAGATTGGATGTACGTTTAGCCTACCGCTGGTATGATGTTCAAACAGAATATATGTCTGGTAAATTGAGCAAACCTCTTGTTTCAACAAACAGGGCTTTTGCCAATTTTGCCTACAATACGCATAACCATTGGAAGTTTGATTATACCCTTCAATGGCATGGACCAAAACGCATCCCTTCAACGGCAAGTAACCCTGTTGAGTACCGATTAGATGAAGAATCGCCGGCATTTTTTCTGATGAATGCACAAATGAGCAAAGAGTGGAACGAGAAGTTCGAAATCTACCTGGGTGCTGAAAACCTAACGGATTATAAGCAGAAAAATCCAATACTGGCCAATGATGATCCATTTGGCCAATATTTCGACAGTTCCCTAATCTGGGGACCCGTTTTTGGCAGGATGTTTTACGGAGGAATAAGGTTAAAGATTAAATAAAATTACTCACTTCTGAGAGCTTGCACACCTTGCAAATTCAAATTTATTCGCTTAAGGTCCAAGAGCTTCAAGCGAATAAATTTTTTATCATTTGTCCCTCGCGGTCACAATTGAGGATGTTGGACGAGTTCAGCGCAGCTAAACAGCAAGGTGCGGGTGGGTAATCTTAGAATATTATTCCTTCAATGCTGCTTTATACCTTTCAAGTTCTTTTAGGTAGAAATCTTCACCTTCTCCTCCATTTTCTGTCGTAAGATTTAAGGCAATTTCCTGATATTTAATCGCTTCTTCCACTTCGCCCAGGTCGAATAATATGTGGGCATAAGTATCGTAAATATAATGGACATCGGGCAAGGCGTCAATGGTTGCTTTTGACCATTCTTTTACAAGTGACAGAGCAGCATTGTCATCAAAGGTTTTATAATTTTCATAAATAAACCAACAGATATTGTTTAGACTGTTAGGATCGGTATCTGTATTCAGGTACTTTTTTGCCATATCAATAAAAGCATCCCATTTTTCTTTGCTCTTTTTATCCTGGTAATACTCATTATAAACTTCATAAAATGCATTTTTAAGTTCCAGTTTTTTAAAAACCCCTGGATTGATCTCACGCATCATGCCATAAATTGAAGTATCGCCTCTATTCTTATACATATAATTTTCAAATCCATCAATAAGTTTGGCTTCTACTTCAGTATTACCGAACAATTCTTCATATTTCATATAATTATTAATGAAATACTGAAAACTGCCACTCTCTAGATTATGATTGAAATTCCTGAATACCTCCCAGACCTTCTCAGAATACATATCTTCCACGTTCTTGGTCATAAAATAGGCAGTTAATAACGAATCCTGATCCGGAGCTCTGTATAGTGCATTAAAATAATTCGTCAATGTCTCTTCGCTTAAATCTCCTCCCTTTATTTTTTTTGAAACAACAAGAAAGTTCTTATCTGGATCAAGGGCAGTTATTCCGAGCTCTATGATATCTGCAGCATTACCACCGCCAACTCGTATGTGTACAATTTCTCCCTCTCCATTAACAAAAAGAAGTGTTGGAAAAGCAGAAACATTAAATTTTTCGCGGATTTCGGTACCTTCACCTTTTTCCATATCGTACATGGTATTGATGAAGTTTTCATTATAGAATTTGGCAACATCCTCGTTAGGAAATACGTTCTTTTTTAGTGCTTTACATGGACCACACCAGACAGCATAGCAATCCATAAAGATTAATTTACCAGTCTCTTTAGATTCCTTTAAAGCCTCTTCAAAATTAGAATAGTCTTTGAAAACAATCCCATGATCCTGGGCATAAGTAAAAGAGATACAAATAACAAATAGGACAAAAAGGGTTAATTTTTTCATGATTCCAAGTTTATTAATATTCATTGCTTAATATCTTCATTAAATAATTGTATCGCCAACGCTCCATAAGGGGGAGGTTTTTAAGATCCTGAATAGCTTTACTTTCAGAATCCCCGTCTGAGCTGGAGTTTCGGCATTCAAAACTTCGACTTGGTAATTTCAGTTCACTTTGTTGCTGAATTTACTGTCTTACTGATTTAGCTACCAAAGTATTCAAATTATTTCAAACCTTGAAACGATCTTAAAGCGAATTCCGTTAAGAAAACATAATTAGTTGAGAAGAAGAATATTCACCGCATCAAGAACTTGGAAAAGAACAGGCTAAAACTGTGTTATGCAGAAGCCAGCGCAACGACAGATATTTTTGTTTTTGACTCATTCTTGATTGTACTGGCAAGCGACTCAATAGTAGCCCCTGTGGTTATGATATCATCCACAAGCAATATATGTTTAGCATCAAATTGCTCAGGCTTGGTACAACTAAAGATTCCTTCGGAGTTAAGCCATCTGCTATATCTTCCTTTTGAAGTCTGTGAACGGTTTTTCTTAAGTCTAACAACAGCATCGCTAATCACTGGTTTTTGTAAAGCTTTTCCAATGCCCTGTGCAATCATTTCGCTTTGATTAAACCCTCTTGTAGCTTTTCGAAATGGATGCAAAGGAACAGGGACAATTGCATCAATCTCATTGTACACCGAGCATTTTAATTTATTGCCAAAAAGATATCCGATATGAAGACCAATCTCAGATTTGCCTTTATACTTTAAATGATGGATTAAATTTTGTGCAATGGCTCCTTTCTCGAAAAATAAAAATGAAGCTGCTGCTTCAAGTTCAATCCTCCCCCAAAACATTTTTTCAACAGGATTATCAACCTTTTCCCAATAATTGGTTTCGGGCAAGCTAACCTGACAAGTAGTACAAATAAATCTCTCATTTCCGGCAAGTGGTTCATTACAATGAATGCAAACTGCTGGAAAAAAGAGGTTTATGAAGGACTCTATATATTTTGAAAAGGATGAAATACTTTAGTTGATTTTTATTTCATAAGTAATTTCCATGGCTTTCTTGTACGAAGCACTCACACCACAATAATTTTCCTGGGAAAGCTCAATCGCTTTCTTAATTTTATCCATCGGAAGATCCTTGCCTTTAAAACTATAAATGATGTTCATTTTAGTGAATTGTTTCGGGTGTTCATCAGAAATGTCCCCTTCGACCTTTACATCAAAATCATCGAATTCAACCCTCATTTTTTTTAAAATTGAAACAACATCCATACCTGTACAACCAGCTAAAGCCATCATCATAAGCGGCTTTGGACGTGGTCCTTTGCCCTCTCCACCAACTTCTTTTTTAGCATCAACAACTATTTTAACTCCATCTATCTCGCTTTCAAAGCTCATTCCACCACTCCAGCTCACATTTATTGAATCTTTCATACTATATATTTTTTTTCAGAATCTGATAAACAAATTCACAATCTAAATTAAACAGAAATTTTATCTTATCAAGATATTATTAATCAGCAACCACAGGCGATTTCATTTCCAATCTGTGGAGACTCCCCTTCAGTCGCATAACCATCTCTTTTCCACCAGTCTAGCCCACCGATTAATTCTTTAACGTTAAAGCCCAGTTGAGCAAACTTTAAAGCCCCTTTTGTAGAGCCATTACAACCTATACCATCGCAATATGCTATATAGATTTTTGATTTGTCCAGGCTCTTGGCCTTTTCAGTATCAAGTTCACGATGGGGTATAGAAACTGCTCCTGGTATGTGTTCCTTGTTATAAGCTTCTGCTGACCGGACATCGACAAGTAGAATATTATTTCCAGGAGTTTGAATAATATCGAATAGATCTGCTGAATCAATTTCGAAATCCAACTTATGCTTGTAGAAACTTATTTGGTTCATCACTTAGTTTTTAATTCAAAACAAATTCCTTTGACAATGGTTTAATTTAGAAATACTATTTTTTTTTCTACTTTTATTTTTCAAAAGATACTGCCATGATGAAGCCCCCAGTTGAAAATCTGAATTTACGAGAATTCTTAGTTAAAAAAACTTTATTTAAACATTTAAACGATAGTGAATTAGATTTAATACCACTAGAAGAAGGACCTGATATATATAAAAGAGGAGAAATTGTTTACGAAGAAGGATACAGAATAAACGGTTTCTATTGCCTTGTTCGTGGTATTATTAAAATATTCAAAACAGGATTTGATGGTAAAGACCAAATATTAAGATTTGCTAAACCCGGAGACATAATGGGCTTTAGGTCAACTATAACAGGAGAGTTGGCTTGTACAACCACAAAAGTTATTGAAGAAGCAGCCTTGTGTTTTATACCAGGAACTTTAGTAAAATCGTTCGTAAGATCAAATGGCGATTTTGCAATGGATATGCTCGAACTGGCATGTAATGAGCTTGGTGAAGCAAACGACTATATTACCGATATTGCACAAAAAACTGTCAGGGAGCGGCTGGCAGAAGTTTTAATCCATTTGAAATGGAGCTTTAATCTTGATTCTGAAAATTTCCTTCAAATATCACTTACACGTGAAGAATTGGCAAATATTGTAGGAACAGCTACTGAATCAGTAATACGATTGCTTTCTGAATTTAAACAAGACAGGCTTATTGAGCTCCACGGCCGAAAAATCAAAATCCTGGATGAAACCAAGCTTATCAAAATAGGCAATATGCATTATTAGTTGATACAGCCCACAGGATTGGTACCAAATATGATAAAAATTGGATTGAATGACTAAAACATTCAGATCATATGTACATGTAACAATACAATTTGGTATAATTTTTTATTTTATTGTTAAAGGTCCTGTTTTTGCATCTGGGGTATTATTGGGTATTGAGTTAACAGGAATATTTCTTGGATTATGGGCTATTTGGGCAATGCGCCACTCCTATTTATCTATCTTTCCAGAACCTGCCCATGGTTTTAATTTAATAGAAAAGGGACCTTACTATTTAATCCGGCACCCTATGTATACAGCATTGTTCATTACCTTAATACCTCTGGTAATTGCAAATCCTGCCTGGGATAAACTAGCGGCTATTTTGTTTTTCATTGTTAACCAGGTCTTAAAACTGATCTACGAAGAACATTTAATACAAGAGCATGTACCGGATTATTCCGACTATATGAAAAGAACATGGAGGATACTCCCCTATGTCTTTTAAACAACATTTGAACACACATTAAATTACTGATTTCTAATTTATTTCTGACTTTATAATCGATATTCGAAATAGATTGCTACCTTTGCGGCCTCGTAACGATCAGATATACTTATAATTCTGCATCAAATATTGGGATAATAATTTTAGGGTCCGGTGAAATCTTCTGGTTTAGTCGTTTTACAGGATCTGACTTATAAACATAGAATGATTGAATTTAAAGAAACCGGATTAGCTCCAGAAATACTGGATGCTATTGCCAAAATGGGCTTTGTAAACCCCACTCCTGTTCAGGAAAAAACTATTCCTGCATTACTTGAAACAAAAAATGATCTTGTAGCACTGGCACAGACAGGAACAGGAAAAACTGCAGCATTTGGTCTGCCTGTTTTACAACTTATTGATACCAAGAACCAAAACATACAGTCCATTGTATTGTGTCCTACCCGAGAATTATGCTTACAAATTACCCGGGACATCGAGAATTTCTCAAAATTCATGAAAGGATTCAAGGTTGTTGCTGTATACGGTGGTGCTCCCATTGTTGGTCAAATCAGAGATTTGAAAAAAGGTGCCCAAATGGTTGTTGGAACACCAGGAAGGGTAGTTGACCTGATAAAAAGAAAAGTACTCAAATTACAACATGTCCAATGGCTTGTTCTTGATGAGGCAGATGAAATGCTAAACATGGGCTTCAAAGATGATCTCGATACTATATTAATTGAAACTCCAACAGAAAGACAAACATTGCTTTTTTCGGCCACCATGCCCAAAGAGATTGAGCGCATTGCATCAAATTACATGCATGAGCCAGATAAAATCTCGATTGGCAAAAGGAACGAAGGAGCACTAAATGTTAGTCATGAGTACTATATGGTGCATGCTAAGCACAGATATGAAACTTTGAAACGTATTGCTGATATGAATCCCCAGATATATGGTATTGTATTTTGCCGTACACGGGCTGAGACGAAAGAGGTAGCAGACAAATTCATGCAAGACGGTTATAATGCTGATGCCTTGCATGGTGACTTATCTCAAGCACAGCGCGACCATGTTATGGGTAGATTCCGCTCAAAACACCTGCAAATATTGGTAGCGACCGATGTAGCTGCACGTGGACTTGATGTAAATGACCTTACTCACGTTATTAATTATAACCTCCCTGATGATTTAGAGGTTTATGTACACCGCAGTGGAAGGACAGGAAGAGCTGGAAAAAGTGGTGTATCTATCTCTATCATTCATACCCGTGAAGTAAGTAAAATTCGTAGTCTGGGAAAAATGTTGCGTAAAGATATTGAACGCAAAAATGTACCAGGTGGAGAAGAAATTTGCGAGAAGCAGCTTTTTAACCTAATCGACAAGGTCGAAAAAGTAGAGGTTGACGAAAAACTCATAGGTCAATACATGCCAGACATATACAAAAAGCTTGAATGGCTTGAACGTGAGGATCTTATCAAACATTTCGTTTCGGTTGAATTCAACCGGTTTTTAAATTATTACAAAAATGCCCCTGACTTAAATGTTAAGGCCAATGAGAGAGAAAGGGTACGTGGAGAAAGAGACGATAAACCTGGCAGAAGAGTAAGCAATGCAAAATTCCAACGTTTCCATATTAATGTTGGTTCTAATCATAACATAAATGCAGGCCATATAATTGGGATGATCAATGATTTTAATCCTCGACTTAAGATTGAAATTGGTAAAATAGATATACTCCGTAATTTCTCTTTCTTCGATGCTGATGCTGAATATAAGGGACAGATTTTACAATCGTTTGCTGATGCTCATTTGGGTGATACTGAGCTGAAAGTAAGCCTCTCGAAACCCGATAATAAACAAAGAAAAGATTTCAGCAGGGACAACTCAAATGCTGATTTTGCACGCATGCGTAAACGTAAAAAGAAAAGATAGTTGTTTTTCCTACATGAGCTTATTGATGCCCATGCTGATTTAGAATAAAAAAATCCTTCGTAGTATCTAAGGATACTACTGAAGGACTTATAAATAGGAGGAAAAAATTGTGACTTGATTAAACTGAATCTACATTCAGTTAGAATTAACCTTTTAAATTAAAGCAGTACACATCGGCTCAATACAACACCCATGATCATATCGTAGCCATCGCATTGCCCTTTTATTTCTACTTTATCACCTTTTTGTATTTGTACAAGCTTTTCGTGGTATTTAACCATCGATAGGCTATCAAATGCACAACTAATGCCTTCCATTTCATCTAAAATGGTAAGTGATGCACTATTAGAACTCACATTAATATCGACAACTTCCCCAGAAATTTGAATTACCTTATTGCCGTATTTTTCATAGCTGACATTTTCGTCGCTTGAAAATTCGATCACCAAGTCTTCTGCATTTAAAACGTATGCAGGTTTTTCTTTAGCCACATTCCTGTGAGGTTTATGAAAAACATACATGTACGTACCAGCTGCAGATAAAACTCCAACCCCAAAAAGGATCAATCCAATTTTAACTATCTTTTTCATAATTCTTGTTATAAATATTATAATGCATTATAGTCAAAGCGTATTTCTAACAGGATGTCATCATTAATCCTGTCCTTATAACTTTCTTCGACAGTTATTTTATAGTTCTCAAGGGAAACTTTTGTCTCGGCTGTTGCCAGCAATTTTGTTCCCTTAACAACAAGAGAGCCTTTTAGAATTTCTTTGCGCGTTTCTCCATGCATAGTAAGGTCACCTTCAATTGTTATCGGATATGTACCATCCTTTTTAATATTGACAGAACTGAAATTGGTAATTTTTCCTTTAAACTGAGATTTTGGAAACTTTTCTGATTGCATATAGTTCTCATTGAAATGTTCTTCAACAAGCGCTTCTTTGAATTTGAAAGACCGTACTAAGGTTGAAGCAACAACATCACCTGTTTCGGCATTTAAAATACTGGCGACTTTTTGATTTTTCGCCTCAATAGTAAATAGTGAAGTTTCAGAGAAAATATCTATTGTACCTTCTTTAGTAATATATTTTTGTGCATTAACGGCAGAAAAACCTAATGCCAAAACTGCGAATATTAGAACTGCTTTTTTCATAATATGTAATTTTAACGGATTAAAAATAAAATAAGAATTAGTGAGCAACTCCGCCTATTGCGAATACTCTTGAAATATTGAACCCAAAGAATATGTCAAAATTTGTCCAGGATCCAGTTGTACTTGAAATGAAACCACTTTCTTCCATCATTTGTGTGTTGGAAAGGAACAATTGGAACACATGTCCACCAGTTTCCAGGTCAACTCCAACAGAAAGTGGATTATAATAAGATTCGCTAGCAGCAGTATGGCTTGCCCAGAAATATTCACCGGTTACAGCCAACCTACGTGTTACTTTATATCTTCCACCTATACCTACAGAAAAAATGTTGTTTTCCTCATCAAATTCAACCAGGTTTCGGTGAACATATGTAGGCATAAGCTGCAATGAAAGCTTCTCGTTAAACTTACGTGCAATTAGAAATTGGAAAGTATAGGAAAGCCTATGGGCAAAAACAGAATCGATAAGTTCATCTGTATTTACTGTTCCATTTGCAGCAACATTAGAATAAAACGAAACTGCTACAGGAATATTTATAGACCCGGTCGTTTGACGCAATAAAGTAAACTTTGCTGAGCCATCAATAGTTTTATTGTAGGTACTCCTTCTTAGGCCAACCATAATCCTATCGGTTATACCATAACCGAAGTCAAGACTGATAAGGGCATTGTCAAGTCCCCAGAATTCTTCATATCCAGAATTAATTTGACCAAACCGGTGGTTTACCCTGAAATCGAGTTGCCTTGAAACCATACGCTCGATAGTATGGCTGTTTATAATATGTGTGGCTTTAAAGGTATAAGCCACTTCCATTGATTCATCTCCAACTTCATCCTCAAGCATGCTCATTAGGTCATCGTCTTGGGCAAAAAGAGATAAAGAACCAAATATGAATATTATAGCTATTATATGTTTTAAGAAATCCATGTTCATATGTTTTTAATTAGTTATCTAAAGCACCTTGGTTTATCCATTCCAGGATATATTCAACATCTACATTATTCGAATATTTGCTCATACTACCATCTTTTACTTCCTCATATAGTTTGCTGTTTTCAGGATCAGCAACATCTATATATCCTCCCCCTGTTAGTTCTAAATAAGCACTTTCTTCTGATAAATTTGGTGGAGTTTTACCAGCGTGACAATCAATACATGCTTTTCCCCGACCAGTAAGATCTCTTCCGACACTTTCCCCATTAAAAATTGGGATTATATGTTCTGAAAAGCTTATTACTTCAGGTAAATCAGGTTCAATTGGCTCCGGGCGTTGTTCATTTTCGCAGGAAACAACAACTATGAACAAAAATGAACATGCTATATGCAGTAAATACTTTTTCATCCTAATTCCTGTCATAATTCTTTGCTTTTAAATACAAGTTCAATTTCAGATGCACCCACATAGTTAATCTCATCATTGTCCGATAATTGAATGGATAATGTATAGGTTTTATCAGGTGAAAAGCTTACATCGCCATTATCTGTTGCTTTAAGTTTTCTTTTAAATAGAACCTGATAATTAGAATTTCTGGTTTGAATTCCCCCAACTATGATATTACTTATAGCATTTACTTCGATTTGTTCGGGTTGTTCCAATACATAGCCAGGCGATCCAGCAATTCCACGCAAGAATGTAATCAGATTTTCAGTCTTGACAGAATCATCCTTATATCTGCCCCAGTATTGGTCTCCAGAACCTTCGTGTTCAGAAGAAATGATAAACTCTTTAAGTCCTTCTCTTGAATATTTATTCAGGAATTCACCATTCAATGACTCTACAGGATATTCAGCATCACTTACATCGCCATTTGTTCCATGACAGTAATTGCAATTTCCTACATTATTAAAGAGATTTTGACCTGTTTGCACATTACCTAAAGATACTGATTTATAGTCATCCAGCAAATAATATGCAGGATCCAATATCCTGGTTGCACCTTCAGAGGTTGTCAACTGTTGTGTAATGCCATTCCACTCGTACAGAGGACCAACTCTGGAACCTTCAGAATCAGCATTTCTATAAGCCGGAATTTCAAATTCATCCAATATACCATTTGCATCAGCATTTAGATTTAGTGCCATATCAAATGGAGCGGTATAAGCCAGGCTCCATCGCCAGGCATCTTTTCCGGAAGCATCTTCTTGGTCAAAAAGTAAGGTCACATTATCCTGGTTTTTTTGTGAAGTCCATCCTCCGGTTGAGTCATCCTTGTATTTATCTTCTGGTCCATCATATTTCCAGGTCATATAAGAAGCGTTGGCTGTGGTGTCTTTCCATTCAACGAGGATGTATAAGTAAGTGTCATCATAGCCTGCTTTGATAGTTGCTTGTGGATCATTGCCTTTATTAAAGGTAGACAATCCTCTGTATGTTCCGGTCATATTCAGGAAACCATCACCATACAAATTGTTCTTTTCGAGATCAGAAAGAGCTATTTCTACATAACTAGCATTTTTCCAATAGTTGGAACTCAATTTATCTTGGGGAATCCAAAAGTATTGGGCCTCAAGTTGTTCTGTTGCTTTTGAGGTATTTGGTATGTACCCCTTGGGAGGTATTCTTTTTTCTGATTCGCAACCAAATAAAACAGCAACAAGTAACAACAAAATTGAGAGATTTGTCAATAATGTTTTCATTTTCCTCCTTAGTTTATTAATCCGTAAACAGTCTCCTATTCCTGTATACGGTGATATTTTATTGAGGTATAGATTGATTGGAAGGATTTACAAAAAGTGAAGAGTCCTGAACAAAATTCAGGACTCTTTTATTGGTATAAAAAATTATGCTGGGGCGTTATATTGTACAGATAATTTTAGTATTACATCTGAATCCCCAATATGACTACTGCTTACACCGAAATCGGCATCTGCAGCAAATTTGAACGTTCCGTAAAAACTAACATAATCTGTCAATGTACCCTTATTGTCTTTTTGATAACCTTCAAGATAAGTAAAATAAAGGGTTACCTCTTTGGTTACACCAGCAAATGTTAAGTCACCTTTAGCAGCATATCCAGTTCCATAAGGTGTAACACTTGTTGATTCGAATGTGGCTGCACCAGTTGAACCACTAATAGCTTTTTGCTTTTGGTAGCTAGTTGTTGAACTACCATTACCCCAAAGGTCATAATCTTCAAGAGTTTCATCTGGCCAGTTTGTAAATTCTTCGCCAGCAGGTGAATAAGCTGATACTGTATCAGCTGCATTTTTTTCAACTTTAAATGTACGCTGGATACATCCGGTAATGCCGTCACGACCATGACCACCTGGAGGCGAAGGAGCTCCTGTTTCAATACTAGTCAGGTCAACCCATGCCTTAATTGATGTTGCTGTTGGATTAGCTTCGTCAAATACCAGCTCATCAATTCCAAAATTTCCGAAGATTCCTGCAAATACTGAATTTATACCATCGTAAGGAAATTCAAACTTAACAGTCGAATGGGTAACATCCAGAGTCCATTCAGAAGCATCGAACGTCACATTTCCTCCAGAAACTGCACCAGCCATAGCTATGTCAGCAGTGGCATCAGCATTTACACTTACTTCTTGCTCAACACCAGTAAGAATTACTGCACCAGCAGATTTCGTCATGTTGTTGGTATTGCTTGGATTGTAAGTTGCATTGACATAATAAGTACCTCCAGCTACACCCATGAATGAATATACACCAGATGCATCGGCAACAGTTTTTGCAATTACGTTTGCTGCATTAGGAGCATCACTTAATGTAACAATAGCTCCATCGGCTAAAACTCCTTCAGATACTGAGACAGTACCACTTACTTTGTAATATTTGGCACCTTCATCATCTCCGTTACAGTTGGCGAGCATTATAACGATGCTCAGTCCAGCTATAATTTTTGTTAGATATAAAATTGTTTTTTTCATTATACTGATAATCTTTGTGAAACAAATAATTAATTATAAGCAATTATACATATTCTCACACTTATATATCTAGATTTATGGTTGATATAAGATATCCTTACTATTGATTGTCCACACACAAATTGTTCCATAACGCATCATACAAGTTGATATTCATCAATATAATTAATGATAAATATTCGCTCGTTTAGATTGTTTTTAATACTTTTATACAGATTAATCTAACCTTTTCCAGGATTTCTAATGAATACAATATCAACTAAAATAGAATCAGGATGTACACTGTGTGATCGAAAGGCAGAGTGTTTTAAATTTCTTACAAAAAGTGAGCTTGAGCTTTTCAATGAATGTAAAAGCACAGTACATTATAAGAAGGGAGAAACTATCATAAAACAAGGTACTGAATTTACCCATGTTGTTTCATTCAATGCTGGTCTTGCAAAACTTAATGTTGAAGTTGGCCAGAACAAAAATGTTATGATTGGCCTAATTAAACCATCAGAAATATTAGGAGGTCCTGGTATGTTCGAAAAAAACAGGTACTCGTTTTCAGTTTCAGCTCTTACAGATTCTTCGATATGCCTAATTAACGTAGAGGTATTTAAAAGAATGATATCTATTAATGAAAAATTTGCGGAGACTTTTCTTGCAAGTTTTTCCAGCCGCTATACCGAAGCAATAAACAGACTGGTTAGTATGTCGCACAAACATATTAACGGTCGTGTTGCTGAAGCTTTGCTCTATTTTTCGCGTGAGATATACAATGAACCTGTCTACGAATTGCCCATGACCCGGCAAGAACTTGCTGAATATACCGGAACATCAAAAGAGAGTATCAGCCGTATTTTCAGGGATTTTCAAACAGATAGCCTTATTGAAGTTAATGGCCGAGTAATTAAAATTCTTGAAAAGGATAAACTAAACGAGCTTATGTTAAAGGGCTAACTTTCCAAAATGTAATAAGCATTACCAACCCATTGCTTTATGCTAAGATTAGAAGGTGAAGCAGTAATAGCTCTCTAATTAGCTGTAATGTATGAGCGAGCTGATATCAAAATCATCGCCTATAGCATCTCTCCCACATAAAAAATCCAGTTCAACTATATAATTGAGATATATTTCCTTTGGTTTAAAATTCTTCAACAGTTTAAGTGCAGCGATTGTTGTTCCACCTGTAGCCAATAAATCATCATGGAGCAACACTGTTTCTCCAGGTTCAATGGCATCTTTATGAATTTCAATTGAATCCTCGCCATATTCGAGGGTATAATTAACAGTGAATTTATCTGAAGGAAGCTTACCAGCTTTACGTAAAGGAACAAAACCCGCTCCAATTCTTGCTGCAAGTGCTCCTCCAAGAATAAAACCTCGCGATTCAATACCTACAACTTTTGTGATTTCCCTACCACTGTACATCGTTGTTAACTCATCCAGTAAATATGCAAAAATATCTTGCTGCTTAAATGCTGTTGTCAAATCTTTAAATTGAATTCCTTTTTTAGGATAATCAGGTATATTCCTGATGGAATTCTTTACATCCTCCATTGAAAGTAACTGTTCCATAATTTTAATAAATATGTCCTAATCTCAAAAGATTATTTAAAGTATTCAGGGAATAAAAATAATCAACGTTTTATAACTTTTAATCAATTTGCTTTTAATTGTCTTGAATTATGTAGAAAATTGAATAAAAATAGGAAATATGGTCCTGAATTATATTTGGTTGGGTTTTTTTATAATCGCTTTTATTGTTGCAAGCTTGCGTGTTGTTGGATACTATTTGCACAATGAATTGGGATGGTTTGCAAGTTGGGTATTTGATCATGCAGACCGGGATGTGTTCAGCGCTATTGTCGATAGTACTTTTAAGATGGCAGAGACAAGTGTTGGCCTTTCAATTTATCTTATTGGAGTTATGACCCTTTGGTTAGGAATTATGCGCATTGGCGAGAAAGGTGGAGCTGTACAATTTCTTTCAAAAGCCACACAACCCTTTTTTGTAAGGATTTTTCCCGAGGTTCCAAAAAACCACCCGGCTATGGGCAATATGCTCATGAACTTTTGTGCAAATATGTTGGGACTAGACAACGCAGCCACACCATTTGGCCTAAAAGCCATGGACAGTTTACAAGAGCTAAATAAAGAAAAAGACAAAGCCTCAAATGCCCAAATAATGTTTTTGGTACTCAATACTTCAGGATTAACAATAGTACCGATTAGCATTATGGCCTACCGTGCAGCTGCAGGAGCAAGCAATCCGGCAGATGTGTTTTTGCCCCTACTAATGGCCACTTTTTTTTCAAGTCTTGCGGGATTAATTGTGGTTTCATTTTTTCAGCGCATAAATCTGTTTAACTGGGTTGTATTTGCTTATGTAGGAGGAGTAAGTATACTAATTGCAGGATTGTTCAGTGCCCTAAAATGGATGAGCCAGGAACAAATTACAGTATTTTCAAAGTTCATTGGCAATTTCATACTATTTGGATTCATCATTTTCTTTTTTGTATTGGGGTTACGTAAAAAAGTTAACCTCTATGAAAATTTTATTGAAGGAGCCAAGGAAGGTTTTACCATGTCTATAAAAATTATACCCTACCTGGTTGCCATGCTTGTAGGCATTGGTGTTTTCAGGGCTTCGGGCGCTTTTGATTCAATAATTCAAGCCATTGCCTGGTTCTTTGCAGCGTTAGGATTTGACACACAGTTTGTTCCAGCTTTACCAACCGCATTCATGAAACCGCTTAGCGGTAGTGGTGCCCGTGGAATGATGCTGGAAGCTATGAATTCAAAACTATATGGAGGACCTGATTCTTTCGTAGGTAGATTAGTTTGTGTTTTACAAGGGAGCACTGAAACTACTTTTTACACCGTTGCCGTATATTATGGCGCTGTAAATATTAAAAAAACAAGATATACAATAACCGCAGGATTAATTGCTGACCTGGCAGGCATTGTTGCTGCTATTATTATCATGTACATATTAACAAATATTGGTTTTTTCGGAAAATAAAATCGTACTTTCGAACAACCCTTTATGGATTTTTCAATTCACGTGCATCTATAAAATAGAATTTGAAAAAGAATAAAAATGAAAAAGCTACTTATTGTATTTTTACTAATACCTACATTATTGCAGGCCCAGAAGCCTGTTGAGTCAGAAATTACCGATGTGATAGTTTATCAGAACGGTGCTAAACTAACAAATGAGACTACATTTTATCTAACTGCTGGTACACATGATGTTATAATACGGGGAGTGCCACTTAGTATAGACCAAAACAGTTTGCAGGCCCAGTTGAGCAAAAGTGTTGTTCTATTGTCTGCCACTTTCAGAACTGCAAAACTGGAAAATAAAAATATTCCCAAACGTACAAAGGCGCTTGAAGATTCCATTGCTAAGATCAAAATGGACATAGGCTGGCTAAAAAGTGAAAAAACTGTTTATGAAGGTGAGCAAAAACTTATACTTGCCAATCAAAAACTAGGAAGCAATGAAGAAAAAGTTACTGTGGATGAAATTATCAAGCTAACAGAATTTTACCGTAGTCGTATAACGGATATCAATAAAAAGATTTTCAATATAGATAATACAATATCCAAATTAAACAAAGAACTCACAGATCTATTGGCAAAACTACAAAAGCTAAGCTATTCTGAAAAGAAAACCATTGGCGAGGTGGTGTTGAGTGTAACAGCTTCAAAAACATCAACGGTAAAAGCAAAGCTTTCCTATCTCAGTTACCAGGCCAATTGGTCGCCCATATATGATATTCGTGCTGGTAAATCAGAAGACCCTGTTACACTTATTTACAAAGCAAATGTTAACCAGACTACGGGCCTTGATTGGGACGATGTAAACCTGACAATTTCAACCGGTAATCCACGGGCCAACAATAACCGCCCAACTATGTATCCTTGGTATATAAACTTTTATGTGCCTGTTGCTGTAAACCAATATTATAAAAAATCGGCTGTACAACCTTCTCAGCAAAATTTGCTACAAAGATCCAGGGCTGTTGAAGAAGAAATGGTTATGTCAGATAAAGAAGAGTTATCAGAAGCATCTGTCCCTTTTGATGTAGGAGTAAGCAGCAACCGCATTTCTTCGCAATACGAAATTAGTGTCCCTCAGAATATACCTAGCGATAACCAGGTACATCTTGTTGCCATACAGGAATACGAGCTACAAAGCAAGTACATGTACCATGCTATTCCTAAGTTGGATCCGGGGACATTCCTTATCGCAAAAGTAGCTGACTATGGCAAATACAACCTGCTTGCCGGACAAGCAAACCTCTTCTTTGAAGGCATGTATATAGGACAATCGTATCTAAATCCTGTAACAACAGTAGACTCTATGCTCTTATCGTTGGGCCGTGACGATAAAATCAATATCAAACGAAACCAACTTACCGATCTTACAGCCAGACAAACTGTAGGAAGTAATGTAAAAGAAACCAAGGCATTCGAAATAGCCATCCGAAACAACAACAGCTTCGAAATTGAACTGGATTTGATGGACCAGCTTCCAATTAGCCAGAACAAAGAAATTGAAGTTAAACTGGAAGAAGCTGAAGGTGCCAAATTTGATGAAGCTTATGGCTCTTTGCTCTGGAGATTAAAAGTTAAACCAGGTGAAACAAAAAGGGTGAAATTTATCTATACCGTAAAATATCCAAAAGATAAACAGATACAGGGACTATAAAATAATCAACAATAAAAAATCCGGGGATAATTCTCCGGGTTTTTTTATTCGTCGCTACCTAAATGGAAGTATACACCAAATGTAAGCACGTTATTATAAAATGCACCCTCTCCAAAAGAACTTGTTGATGAATTTCCCCTTACAGGAAATAAGGAATAGCTAAACCTGAGATTAAAATCGAAACGGCTAAAATATGTATAATTTATTCCCAAATTTAATGCGGATTCAATAGGGTGTAAATCATCATTGGCATCGTCCATCCATTCGCCATTATAATAAGAATCTGAAAACAAATAATTAAATCCAACTCCTGCTTCTAATTTTAGTTTCTCCGTAGCATTGTATCTAGCTAAAACAGGAATATCTACATATCTAAGCCTTATTTTTTGTGGTTCAAAATGGTTGAACCCATTTGCAGAACCTTTTGATGAGTATTTTATTTCCAATTGTCCTCCCCATTTTTCATCAAAACTAGTATTAACAAATGCTCCCAGAACCAGACCGGTCTTGTAATACCCCCCCCAGTTATCGCCATCAATTTGGGAAGCGTTCATTCCTATTAACACTCCCCCTTTAAAACGCTGTGCCCAGGTATTTGAAAGTGATATACAAGAAAGAACAACCAATACTAATACTATTTTCTTCATACGAAAAAATCTTATTTGCTAATGTACACCAAAGTACCTAAAATAAAAAGAGCTTAGTACTAATGATAATGGAGAAACTCTACAATAATGTAGGAAAAAAAAGTACTACCCACCATTAGGAATAATTAAAGGTGATGGCTATTAATCCTAAGATATTGTCTATTAAGCAAAAGGCTAAAATGGCATTAGCTTTGGAACTTCGTGTTTCAAATAAGAATTAAAAAAGGTTGGCCATGAAAATCATTATTCCGGTTGTAGACGACAAAGAAGCTAAGAACGAACTAGCAGGAGGGTTTCATAATGCAGAATATGCCTGTATATATGATTGTGATAGCGAGGATTACGAATGGCTATTGGTTAGTGAAATAACCAAAAAACCTGGTAACCTGAGCATAGAACTTAAAAAACAAGGAATAAATATTGTTATTAGCAATTCAATGCCAATAATGGCATTAACCATGTTCAGAGAATTAGGGTTGCTCGTCTATAAGGCAGGGGCTAAAGACGTAGAAAGTAATGTAAAATTATATCTGGATAAAAAACTGGGACCCCTAACTTTTTTCAACCTTAAGGAGGAGGCTGATTCAAGTTGCAATAGTTCTTGTAGTTCATGTAGTAGTAATTGTAGTATTTAATCACAACTATTGCCTTTACTTTTTTGAGGACAATCCACCAGGTTTTGATTGAGTAAGTAAATCATTTCAGGGTTATCGTTTTGGCTCAATCCGGCTTCTTCCCGTATTTTCTCTTTATCGAATCCTACAATTTTATGATCTCCGATCATGATAAGTGGCCTACGGATTAAAAGAGGCTCAAGCAACATGGCTTCAAGAGCTTCGTTAAAAGAATAATTATCAGGTTTTACCTTTCCTAATTGAACAGATGGTGCATTTATATTAAACCAATCCTTAACAGGCAAGCCTTCAAAAAAAGCAAGTAGTTTCTCTTTTGTCCATGGATATTCCAATAGGTCAATTGCTTCTACTTGATGTCCTGCAAGAGTTAATATCTGTTTTTGTTTTGTATTGTTAATACATCCCGTTTTCTCAAAAAATACAATTGTTGCCATAAGCCTGTTTTTTTGATACATAAGCAACGCGCGTGCCACAATGGTTTAGTATTTAAAAATGTGATATTTATATTTTTCCAAAAAAATGATAATCCTACAAAATTGTAGAACTATCTGAAATGTATAAAGGCTTAAGATGCACAATTGATCTATTTAACCTAGAAGGACCGAAATCAATATCCTTTTTTAAAGAAAGCTCCTAAAATGATTAGAGTATACTTAGAAAGTATACCAGCTTTGATAAAGCTGTAGAAGAAATAATTCCAAATGCTCTTTTAAAAACAGCTCAGCAATTAATAGACTATCACCTGATGATATTCTATTTGGTTACTATTCGTATTTAGTATTCCTATATAATAAGTACCTAAATTCAGATCATTTAATTCAATATCAATATAAGGTCCGGTATATTCCTTCTTCATCAAGACCTTTCCAGTATTATCAATGATACTTATCGTATAAGTGTCGTTCCCAGATAGTTCTAATTGGATTTTATCATGAGTTGGATTTGGATAAAGCGATTCAGCCAACTTGTTTTCAACTATTGTTGCTTTTTCATTCTCAAAAATTTTCTCAGGTAACCTATGGATTGATCCAAAATCTCCCTGCTCATCTACTATTCTAAAACTCTTATAATCTGTAATTACAGATGAATAGTATTCTTTCATTTGTTTTTTGAGAGGATTAAGCTGGTAGATTCTATTCATCGAGTCTGCTTTATAAACCATAGGACAATTAGAATGTCCTTTAATATAAAAATCAAGATCGCACATCTGTTCCCAGATTTCGGTTAATCCCCTAATTGAATCAATACCTATTTCCATGGCACCGATCCACCAAACCGAATCTGCTAGTTGAGTGGACATGTAATATAAATTTCGATACACAGATATCAATCCATGAAAAACTGTGTCGCCTTCTATATCAAGAATGGTATTGGTTCTTTCAGATCTGTTAAATTTAATGGCATAGAAAACCGTATCCTTTTTAAAATTATACCTAAGACTAGTGTCACCAGAAATAGGGTCCACTATTGTTTCCATGTTCGACTTGGTAATTTTTTCTACCAGGAACTCCTCTCCTAGCCTTTTTCTCAAATCTATGGCCCTTTTTGGAAAAGGTTCAATAAAAGTATATTCAGGACATATATGAATATTGTTTTCTTGGCAGCCCAGCAAAAGCAAGGTGACAACCAGGATGTTTAAGAGTTTATTTTTCATTTTAATATCATTTTAGCTTGGAGTTATATCTTCTCCAAAATTTATATTTTGTCAATGATGAATAAATTATCAGTTTCTCAAATGCAGGGATTTTTAAAGCAAAATGCAAAACGCGATATGCCAACATTAACCCAGCCAAAAAAATAACGGTATTAACTAAAACTAAAACATAATCTGCCAGAACAGTAGGAATAGCTTTTGTAATAAGCTGATTTAAACTCGTCCATTTATAGAAATAAACCGAAACAACTGAATTAGTAAATACTGCAAGTATGGCAATAAAACCATGGGCAGTTTCAATAGCTCTTTCAGGACAAATGTTTATGCAATGCATACAACTTTCGCATTTATGTGTCCAAAAGGGCTTTTTACCAACAACCTTTATCGCTTTAATCGGACAAGTTTTAACACATAAGCCACATAAATTGCATGATTTAGATGCAACAAAGGATTTAGCAAATACAAACCGTCCGAACAAATAGTAGAAAATACTGATGGGTGCAATCAATAGGTCCTGAACAATATCCTTTAAACCTTTAAAATTTGATTTATCTTCAATTAGAATATCTGCAAAATCTTCAACCTGTTGTTTCCGTTTTTCGTAAATCGACTGTATTACATCTTGCTTCAAACCAGGATGGAGCGAAATCCAGTTTGATGGCAAATCCACAGGAAACATTCCTAATATTTTATTGCCTTTAAACAGAAAGATCAATGCTGAAAACAGAAGAGCTATACCACTTAATCCCGGAAGAAAAAATTTCCCCATTTTTAATCCTGCACGGGTATTCATTAAAAATATCCGGTTGCTGGATCTTGGTAAATTCAGAATGAATTTCATCATGACAGGCGGATAGTTAAATCCATGTGTCGGCGAAATAAATCCAACCAAAGTATTTTCTTCAATTTGGATATTTCTTCTGTTTTCAAGTTTCCCAATATCGATCATTTTGGAATTCCAGTTATTAGCAATGGCTTTTTCAGTAACCCATTGAGCAACATGCCTGGCATTACCGGTTCCGGAAAAGTAGTATATGATCAATTTCTTTTCCATAGATCAAGCTCTGATATGGTTGAACATGCAATATAACTGATAAATCATTGATATTTACTCATATTTGTGTAATTTTGTATGAATGATGTTTAAGTCTAAATACAGAAATGATCGTGTTTCCCATACCTTGGTATTAGGCTTGGCTGTGTTGCTTTTTATTGCTGTTCATCATTCATATACATTAAATAAGCATTTAAGTTCTAAAGGAATTTCGGAAACCAATATTATTCAGAATTCTGATGGAATTCTTAGTTCAGCTTATGTTCTACCACAGCTCAACGAGAATAGTCTGGTATCGAAAATTATTCCTACAGGAAGCCTTCCCGGGAACTTGGTATTTCCAGTTTCTACCGAAAAGTTTTTTCAACTAAAATATTCTGCCTTCCGAATTTCGCGGTTTAAATGTAAACAAGGTGCAGCCTGGTTGTTTGCCTATTTGCATATTGTTTCATCGCAAGGCGATGCTTCTCCATTCATTTCATAACTTTTTATTGGTATAAATAGCGTTTGCCCTTTTTTAACCCGGAATATGCATTAGAAAATCTATTACATATTGAAATTGCTTCAATACAAGTCGTTTAACTTACTTGTTTCGATTAACCATAGTGGTGCTATGATTCATCTCACCAAGCCCTTCTATTTTTGCACTTTCAACCTTCATAACGAAGTTCTAATACATAATCCGGGTTTAAACAAATTGTTTAGGGTGTATTTATTAGTATTAAAAAATAAAAAATTATGAAAACGATAATATATATTTTCTTATTCTTGATTATTAGTTCAATTGTATTGCCATCGGTTCCTTTGGTCATGCACAGAAATGATAAAACAGTATTTTTAGAAAGCAAAGCACACAAATATGACTCAACTTTGCTATTAAACTCAGCGCGTATAATCGATTTTAGGCTTCAAAGCTTCAATATTGAGGATTATAAAATTGCCCTTGTCAAGGATCGTCCCGGAATACAAATTGTATTTGTCTCAGATGATAATTATAACCGATCGAAAGAACTTTTAACCCATAAGGGTGATCTAAAATTTGTTCAGGTTGTAAAGAGAGATGAAGCATTAAAAACCATTCTTGATCTTAATATTTCTAATGAGTTGATTTTTAATAGTCTTGCATCTGAGGAACAAGAGATTGTAATTGGCAAATATAATGTTGAAGAGCAACAATCAATTCATTTGTTTATCGAAAAGCACAAAGAGCTATTCCTGAACAATGGTTTGTTGCTGGCATGGAGTAATATACCCTATGAAAATGGTAATCGGAGTTTGTATGCTTTAAATCTTAGTTCTGTTCTTGATATTAATGAATATGTTAAATCTGCCAAAACCCAAAAGCCTGAAAATAATGGTAATGAGGTATTTGTTGAATTAACAAAAAATGGTGGAGAAAAGCTTAAGACATATACTCATGAGAACCTAAATAAAAATGTTGCAATCGTATTGGATAATCAAGTTTATTTTGCTCCACTGGTAAAACAAACCATTTCTCATGGTAAGTTTATTATCTCCGGACAATTCAGCGATGCTGAAAGCATGCTACTTAAAACTATTATTTTGTCAGGTGAGATTCCTTTAGAATTTAATCTTATTAACCAATAGTACAATTTCAAAAAAAGCCCCAAAACCGGGGCTTTTTTTTATCTAATGAGTATCCTTTATCTCTAAAAACCTTTTCGTTCTAAATTATAATAGAAAAGAGAACCTATTATTGGAAATACAATTACAATAAGTGTAAATAGAAGTTTTCCAATTGTATTGAGTCTTTCAGATCCAAACACATTTAGGAGAGATACAATCCAGGTAATTAATACTATAATTAATATTAATTCACCAGGAATACTTGCGAGGTTGATTAGTTGTAAATTCATTGTTTGTAGTTTTAAGATGCAGTAAAGTTAAGCCAAAAAGAATACCATATTTTGGATTATTGTAAAAATGATTTATAAATTAAACGTCAAGTACTCCGCAAATATATTTGTTCATTACATCACAGGATTTTGCAACCCCATCTGTTGCTCTTAGTTTACTTTGCATGATTTGGGCGTTTTTAATGAACTTCGGTGCACAAACTTTTTTAATGGCTTTTAATAGCTGTTTTTCAGATAAAGCATAAATAGGAATCCGCACAGCCATGCCTTGTTTGACTATACCATCAATATTGTGCTGTTGTTCTGCCTGAAATCCTATTCCAACTACAGGTGTACCAGCCCAAACAGCTGTTTGAATTGTTCCTTGGCCGCCATGAAGAACAGCAATATCTGCCATTTCATTGACCAAATGAGCCAGTAAAAAGCGACATGCATAAAAATTATCTGATGGTTCACCAAGTTCTTTTGGATCCAGAATGGTTGTTGTTGAAACCACAACATTAAAGTTTTTATGCTTACGTAATGTTTCAATGATCAATTTTAGGGCTTCCGGAAACCCTGAACTTCCCAGGGAGCAAAAAATGTTTGTTCCCGGACGGTCAAAAACCTTTTTTATCTGTGGGTCGACTGGCATGTCAAACATTGAAAAGATAGGTCCTGTATAATAATATCCGGGGGTCAGGTCCTTTTCAGGTAATCCACTCAACTCAGGCATGTCTGGCAATAAGGTAATGTCGCCTTTGACCAATTGAGTAATATTATAAATAGGATCAAGACCAAAATATTTCCGTGCTTCGTTAAAGGATGTCAGCGATGCCTTGGCTGAATCGCGTAAAAGTACTTTTCGCATAATTTTTCTTTTCACATAACCAGGAAGCATATGGCGCAAAAAGAAACTGTTTTCCATTGTATTGGGCATGTTATACATACCTTTTTGAATAAAAGCCGGACAGTTAACTGTGGGCACCTGGGTAATCATTGGTATTTTAGCATAAGGGAGCGATATCATACAACTTAGGCTTAACCCGGCATAAACCCCGTCAGGTTTATATTCTTGGTAAGCCTTTAAATCAGCATGTGCCATTTTTATCCACTGTTCCTTATCAACAGGTATTGGAGTGCCAATAGGAGCCTTATACCTATTGATGTCCATAATCACTTCATGCTGTTCCCAGGAAAGTTCAGGTTCAAGATCTTCAGCATCAATTCCAGCCTTGCCGATTAAATGATTGTGAACACCACCATGATTGAAAAATTTTACCTTTGCACCTGTCTTTTTCATGCCTTTAGCAGTCTCCAGTGCACGTGTAAAATCGCCCAGATTATGTCCATATGAAAAAAATGCCCATTTGAGCCCTTTTACATCCATTTGTATAAGATTTATTTGATAAATTTATGTTACATGGCAAAAATGAATTAAAAAATGTAAAGCTTCCAAGTTTTAATCCCCTTTTTACTCAACAATAAAGTTTAAAAGAGCCAACTAATATACTCAACAGTTTCTTGAAAATTCTATTAAATATACATCTACTTTGGGCTTGCTGAAAAAGTCAAAAAGTAGTGAGATGCGACTTGACAAAATGAAAACATATAAGCATACTTCGAATTGCAGGCAAGGAAGTAGGTTGCTACTTTCTGGCTAACACTTTCGGATTTATTTTCAACTTTTTAGGTGCAAACAGTTTTAAGCAATATTGAAGAATTCCTTGCACTTAAAACTCATTCTATATATATAACATGCAGATAATGTGCTAAAAGTGTGTTTTTCAGCAAGCTCTACCTGCCTATAATGCTTTTAAAAGACAACATATATGTTTCATTATTTAAAATGAAATGTGAAAAATGCGGTAAACAAAAACACAACGTGCTTTTTACCTGTACTTTGTAAATGGCACCTATTTTAAAACTAAAAAATGCAAAAATACTTGACTTTCGCTTGTAAAGAATGTATTATTAGGTACTTCTCAAAATAGTGCCGAAACCAAAAAATATTTTATGATTAAGCATGGTGTGTTTTCTCTTGCCTGCATGGTTCTTATATGCTTTTCTAGCAATAGCTATGCCCAGAATTCTGAAGAATCCGACACAATTAAGAATCCCAAATCACCTCAACCCATTAGTATGGATTTAAGTATACTTCAAGATCAATATGAGTCAATGATCAAAGAAGAAAAAATCCGAAGTTTAACCGCAGAAAATGCTGTTCACAAAGCTAAAAGAAATCTTATGTTCTTCTATTTCCTAACCTTTGCCGGAATAAGCTTTACAGCAACCATCGTATTTTATCTTAGGGCCAAAAAAAACAAGCTTTTATTGGAAAAAGAAAAAGAAATTGAAAAACTTACATCGAAGTTCTTTGAAAACATATCACATGAACTTAGAACTCCCCTATCGCTTATTCTAAGCCCTTTGAGTATTTTACATGATAAAGTTACAGAGGACGATAGATACCTTGTTGAGGTTACTCAGCAAAATGCTAAAAAGCTGCTTAACCTTGTCAATCAATTTTTGGATATTTCTAAAATTGATGCTGGGAAAATGGAATTAATGGTGAACAAGGCCAATATAATCCCTCTAATCAAATCAAATTTCTATGCCTATCAAAACTATGCAAACAATAAAAAAATAATTTTAAGTTATCATTCTGATTTTGAGGCGTATAAAATATATTATAATCAGGATATGATTGAGAAAATTATATCAAATATCTTATCAAATGCGGTAAAATATACTCCAGAGAATGGAATGATAACTGTTCATATTAGTGAAGAAAATTTCAATAATAAAAAATACCTGACAATATCTGTAAGTGATACAGGTATGGGCATAGCAGAAGAAAGCCTTCCGTACTTATTTAACAGATTCTACTGTGTGGACAAAGATAAAACTGAAGAATGGTCAGGTACCGGTATTGGACTATCATTGGTTAAAGAATTGGTGGAATTGCATTATGGTAAGATCGAAGTCGAAAGTGAATTATGTGTTGGGACCACTTTTAAAGTTTTCATGCCGGTAGGAAGACAACATCTAAATGATAGTCAAATTGACATATTCTCCGCTCCAGAAGAAGAAAAACCCAACATTGAAATAGTACCAGATTACACAGTAACAAACACACTGTCTTTAACTAACAAAGAACTTGCTGATGAAAAGCCAGTCGTATTAGTTGTTGATGACAATGTAGATATGAGAACCTATCTAAGACAAATTCTGTCTAAAAAATACAGGATCATTGAATCTGCTAATGGAAAAAGTGGTATAGAAAAAGCAATAAAATATTGTCCGGATCTAATTGTTTGTGATGTTAAAATGCCCAAAGCAAATGGATATGAACTTTGTAATACAATTAAAAGTAATAATCAAACCAAGCATATTCCAATAATTATACTAACCGGAAAAAATAATTCTGACGATAAATTGACAAGCTTAAAATTAAAAGCTGATAGTTTTTTGTCTAAACCGTTTAAAACCAAGGAACTCCTTTTTACAATTGAAAATCTGATAAGTTTGCGTATTGACCTAATTGAACATTATGGTACAACAAACCAATTCAATACGAATGAAAAAGTTAATTTGAAGCCAATGGACCAAGAATTTCTAGAAAAGATATTAATTCAAATTGACAAAAATATTTCAAATGAATCCTTTGGCGTAGAAGAACTTAGCCAGGTACTTGGAGTGAGCCGTTCGAAACTACAAAGAAAAATAAAAAAAATATTGCATTGCAATCCAAACCAGCTTATAAAGAACTATAGACTAGACAAAGCTTTGGTAATGCTTAGAAACAAGGTTGCAACTATTTCTGAAGTAAGTTTTATGGTTGGTTACTCAAGTCACTCCTATTTTACAAAATGCTTTCTTGAAAAATTTGGATATACACCAAACGAAGTAAAAGCAGATAATACTCAAATAAGCCTATCTAAAGAACAGAAAGTTACAACTATTGACTAATTTTTTATATCTGTTTCATTCTAATCCCTTTCAGTATTAAATAGTATTTAAAATTGACAGCATCTGCTCAATTACAGCTAACACCAGGGCCCAATAATGTTGTTTATTTGTATCAGACATTAAACTAATAATTACCGATATGAAAGCGAGATTATTCTTAAAAAAAATTACCCTAACCATGTTTGCTAGTTGTTTTGTAACTATTGCTTTGTTTAGTCAGAATAGCACAAACAATGAAATTCAAGCGTTAGAAAAACTATTCTGCCAAAAGGTTGATTATCAATATATACTAACAAATGAATTAGAAACAGCGCTTTCGCTGAAAACAGCAGAGTATACAGAAAACGGAAATTTTTCGGCTAATATGAATTTACTTTTGGCTGAAACAATTGAAGATGAAATTGAAGTTGAAGACTGGATGCTTAAAGCATTTAAAACTAAAAATCAAGTAACAAATGGCGAAGTTGAAGTTATTGAAGACAAAATGATAGTAGAAAATTGGATGCTTGACTTAAATTATTGGAAAATTAAATAATTGGATAATACATATCCTTCCATGCCCTTCTCTCTTTATCTGCATATTAAAAAAACATATTTTTAATTCCCGTCATTATCATGTTAATTCCAATTGCACCAATAAAGAAACCATTCAAACGAAGCAATACCTCCACATTTTTATCGAAGGCAACCTTAAATTTACGCTTGTCTAAAGAATCTCTAAGCCATTTGAGCAGAAAAATTACTAAAAAATTTATGGCAAATATTACTACCAATGCAAGTGTTCCAATAACTAAAGTATGCCTTTGAGACAATAATATACTCAAAGAAATAGAACCAGCACCTACCATAAATGGTAAAGCTATTTCTGATGCGAGATCGTCTAAGTCTTCTTTGATCAGAATTAATGCTTTCTGGCCACGTACAATATAAAAATAGGCATAGGAGAAAATAATAATTCCCCCAAATATCCGAAATGATTCAAAATTAATTTGAAAAATCTTCTTAAAGAAGATATCTCCAGAAAGAAAGAACACTAGACAAACAACAAAGGAGATAATTGTAGCTTTAAAAATAACGATCATAAAATCCTTATGATCTAAATCTTTTCGTACTGGCTCAAGATAAAGGAACAATGCAAAAGGATTTAGCATAACAATAAATGCAACTATTGATGTAACAAGAGTATCCATAATAAATTCTTTGTACTTATAAATATTTATTCTTGTTTTTAAAGCTGAACATTAAAATAAACGCTCTGCCAAAAATAAGTACTTTCAACGTCATAGATTTATTATTTATAGGAAAATGCAATTTAAAAATGAAAGTAGACGACATAAAATTAATCGGTCTTAATGTTTGATTTTAAAAATCCGGATACCTCTGTGGTCCATTGCTTATTAAACTTCTTTAAATATGATTCATGCGCCGCGTTATCAAACAATACCATTTTCTTTTTACCCTTTAGGTTAGCATAAATGGCTTCAACATCTTCGAGGGTAGCCCTTTTATCATCTTTTCCATGCAGTATTAGTGTTGGTGTATCTATCTTTTTGGCAAATTCTATTGCATTCATAGAAAAAGGCCAATAGTTTTGCTGAACACCTCCCCAAAACACAAGTAGCTCTGGGAAGACACTGGATGGAATGCCCATAAGTTTAAACCTGTTTTTAACCGTAGTCAAAAATTTACCATACGGACACTCCAGAATGAGTCCATCGGGTTTAATGCCATGGTCAGCAACTGATTTTAATATAGATACAGCACCCATAGATGAACCAAATAGAAATATATTTTCCTTAGTGTTTTCTTTAACATAATCGTATACATGCTTTACATCTTCTGATTCGTAATAACCTATTGTACAAGAAGAACCTGAAGAACCTCCAGAGCCGTAGAAATCAACCAGAACAGTATTATATCCTAATTGATTAAAAGCATCTGACAGTCTGAGCAAACCAGACTTTTCTCCAGTATAACCATGGAAAAGTATTACTGTGCCCGCTGTATCATTAATCTTGATGTGCCATGCATCGAGGATGTTATCGTGGTGAGTCTTTATCTTAATTGTTTTAAAATCTTTGGTGGGAACACTAAAATTCTCAGGCCTTGGATTTGAAATGCCTGTAAACAACACTTTGATTTTTTGAAAAGTTCCAAGTTCTTCAGGTTTGACTGTTTTTTCTACGGTTCTTTTTTCAAAATGGGTAAAATGCTAGGCATGGTTGAATGCAATTAAGTTGGTCAAGAGGATAAAAGATAATGCCAGGTATAAAAGACGTTTCTTTTTCATAGTAGACGAATATGCCAATAAAACGGCCATTGCTGTTTAAAAGTGCTATTGTCTCTCAGAATTAAGATTTTTTAGCAAATTATGCAAAGAAAAATTAATCGCTATTAAATTAAATATGAATGTCTTACACCTTTAATTGATGTTGTTTATGTGTAAAAATACTTTTTGCTTGCCACAAAAACAGAACTTGCACAATTTTAAACTTATATCAGGAAAATTATCAGAAGATGTATTGCATTGCAATAAAAATGGTCCATGATGAAGGTTTGGTTCCTGATATTTCCAGGAGTGTTTATTTATTATTACGAAAGGGAAATGTCGGGACATTTGGTCTTACACCCAAAAAGCTGGCTGTATCGTACACCAATAATTAAATCTTTTGTTTCATTCATAAAAAAGCTTGCAATCAATTTGCAAGCTTTTTTATTGTATAAACTTAATGACTGCATTCATGATCGTGCCCATGATGATCGCAGGTTAGACCGGAATCAATAATAGGTGTTCTCAAATAGTTTTCTGCCAGTTCAACAACATCACCAGAACAACCACGCACTACCTGAATACCTGCATGGGTAATTTTATTAACAGCACCTTGTCCCATATTGCCGGCCAACATTGTTTTTACGCCCATTTCGGAAAGAATTGAAGCAATATTTGATTTGCACCCACAACCTTGAGGTGCTTGATAATCTTCTATTTTATCAATTTTATTCTCTGAGGATACACTCACTATTGTGTAATATTCACAATGACCAAAATGATCATCGACCTGTTTGTTTCTTGTTGGAATTGCAATTTTCATTTAAATGATATTATAAGTTATACGTATTTTCTCTTTTCATATTCCCGGAACAGGATTTATCTTGAACATTACGCCGCTTTCCCATTCCTTTTCCCAATTCATATTCGAGCTCATCTTTTGGAGTTTTTTTACATCGCCCCAATTTTCTTCCAGTTTTAGGACCTTCTCCATCAGGTCCTTTATGATCCAAATGTGCCATATTATCTTCTTTTATGGTTTGACTTTCAACCAATTTAAAACCTGTGTAAATGATTGGTTCATTTTTGAAATTATTATAACCTGAATTTGTTTATTTTTGGTGATTTCGTAAACATTGAGACCCAATTCAAAACCTATAATTGATTTTACTCCATAATCATTAACCAGCATGGAAAATATGTTTTTACCAACCTCTGATTTTTGATCTTTATAGGGGTTTTCTACGATTAAATATTTGTTTTCATGGGTATAGATAATTGCAAAATAAGGACTGCGAGCAAATTTCAAAGATATTGCAGCTGTAGTATTGTTCTGATCAATTGGTACGGCGAGAATCATGATCAACTTATTTTAATAATATTCCCTTTGCTACATAAAGGACAAACTTCCGGCTCGGTCTCTGAATAGTTGTTAAAAAAGCTTTTGCAGTTCTGACATTCAAACCAACCTCTGTCAAAAATGGCTGTTCCACCTTCCAGAACAAGCTTATGTGATTCAACGAGGGTCTTGGCAATCTTTTTCCTTGCCCGTTCATATATCCTTGTCAGCGTTGGTCTAGAAATTTCCATTATTATGGCTGCTTGCTCCTGCGATAAATTTTCATAATCCAGAAGCCGGATCACCTCATATTCTTCAAGGTTCATTTTAATGGGTTCTGTTTCCTTCGAATAATAGCCTAAAGGAATAAAACCACTAATCCTTGGTGGGATCTGAATTTTGCTTTCTTGTCTTGGTCTGGGCATATTCTAAATTCTGGTACAAATATAATGAACATATGTTCATTATGCAATTAAATTTTAATATAGTTTAGAAATGTTAAATCCGGATTATGTATTAGAACTTCGTTATGAAGGTTGAAAGTGCAAAAATAAAAGGACTTGGAGAGATGAATCATAGCACCGCTATGGTGATTTGAAACAAGTAAGTGAAACGACTTATATTGAAGCAATTTCAATTTTCTAATGCATATTTCGGGTTAAATCTGTAGAAAAATAATGCAAATCATAATCCCCAGCTATGAAAATAAATTATTTTTAGGCAAATAAATATTACATGTTAAAACTAGTTATAGCACTTGCATTAATTGCATTTATCATATATCTCATTTTCAAGGAAAAGTCCAAAACCTATAAACCCGAACCTTTTCCAGAATCTTGGAAAGATATTTTAAAGCGGAATATCAGGTTTTACAATGAACTTAATGAACAAGAGAAAAAACAATTTGAAAAGCGTGTTCAGTTATTCTTGCATACTACAATAATTACTGGTGTTCAAACCGAAATTTCTGATCTGGAAAGGCTTTTGGTAGCTTCAAGTGCAATTATTCCGGTTTTTGCCTTCCAAAACTGGCAATATATAAACCTGAACGAAGTGTTGCTTTACCCTTCTGCATTTCACGAAGATTTTAATACAAATGAGCCTAGTGGCTCAATTCTTGGGATGGTAGGTACAGGTACAATGGAAGGCAAAATGATTCTCTCAAAGCCAGCTTTAATACAAGGTTTTAAAAATGACAAGGATAAAAAAAATGTTGGCATTCACGAATTTGCACACCTGATTGATAAATCAGATGGGATTATCGATGGTATTCCTTCGGCCTTAATTGGTAAAGAATTTGCCCTTCCATGGTTGGAACATATACGACTTAAAATGGAAGAAATTCATGAGCTGAAGTCTGATATTAACAGTTACGGTGGTGTGGCAAAGGAAGAATTCTTCCCGGTTATTACAGAATATTTTTTTGAGCGTCCTAAATTACTTCAATCCAAACATCCAGAATTATATAACATGTTAAATGAAATATTTACCACTGACCTGGCAAAAAAATACAAATTGGAAACCAAACCTGGAAAAATTGGAAGGAATGACTTCTGCCCTTGTGGCAGTGGCAAAAAATACAAACACTGTTGTCTATCTAATTAGCCTGCTCGTTTTTATCTAAAGTAATTCTGGGAATGATAAAATAAAAAGTTGTTCCAACACCTGATTCAGATTCAAGCCAAATTCGTCCACCCAAGTGAAAAATTAAAGTAGAACTTATAGATAGTCCCAGACCAGTACCTTCTTTAAAGTCGTCCTCTTTATGAAATCGGATAAAGATATCTTTCTGTTTCTCCTTACGGATTCCAATTCCAGTATCCTTAACAAAAAACTGATAGTAATCTTTGTGAGCTGATTCCATTATACCAAAACCAACCTCTCCCTCATGCGTAAATTTAAAAGCATTTAATATCAGGTTGGTAAATATTTGGAAAAGTTTCTCTTTATCGGTATATATTCTTTGAGATATAAGATTCTCATCACCATAAACAGCATAATTTACCCCTTTTGGACAACGATGCTTGTGCTGTTCCAATACTGTATCCAAAATATCGACTATCGCAAAAACCTGATGCTCAACTGCAATTGTTCCCAGCTCTATTTTTGAATATTCAATGGTGTTGTGAATAATTTGCAATAACTGCTCGCTGCTTTTTCTGATGTTTTCCAGATATCGTTGCCTCTTTTCTTCTGTGGGCTTTGTATACATCATTATTTCTGTAAAACCCATTATTGCATTCATTGGTGTACGGAATTCGTGGCTCACATTAGCCAAGAATGAGGATTTAAGTTGGTCCGATTCTTCAGCTCTCATTTTTGCTTCAATCAACCTTTCGCTTTTCTTTTTAAGTTTATTCCGTAGTTTATTCTCAATATCGATCGACTTGTGTAAGCCTTCTACAAAATATGCTAAAGCTGATGAGATTATACCATTAAGAATAATAAAGTTTATAGAAACAACAATCCATCTTTTTAATAGATAGGCTTTGAAGAAAACAAAATCAAGAGGATGAAAAGCAAGCAATACAGCCAAGCTGATTAATGTAATAGCATTAATAGCAATACTAACCTTTGCATAATTTAAACCTAGAAAAGCAGCTGCAATTACTGAAAATCCTAAGAGGTAAATCAATCCTGTGCCATAAGGCCCATTATATAATAAGAGTATTACGCCTAGTGCATATAACAATATAAGAATGATTGAAATTCTTAAGAATGATTTAATTTTATGAATAAATAAAAGTACTCCTAATGAACAAATAACCAGCGTATCGATAACTACAACTAAGTATTGTTCTTCAACAAATGCAAGAAGTATACTGGGTAAATACGCCAAAAATCCAATAGAAACTATTATTTCAATACTTACAAGAAATAGTTTTTCCTGTAAATAAACTAATCCACTACTCTCTGTTACTCCACGTTTAAGAAGCAACCTATCGTTCCATGAGCCAATTCTGTTTAAAAGTTTCTTCATTTAAGTAGACAGAAATAATAGGTATCAAGATACTAAAAATATAATAAAATTATTACTATTGAGGTTTTAAAGGCTGATTGTTTATTAAGTTTGCCAAATGAAATTTCTTCAACTCATAAAATTATATTACAAAACAATAATTTGGGTTATAATTATGAGCTATTTATTGTTTTCACCTGGAAGTACCCTTCCTAAAACAAGGCTTCTGGATGTGCCTCATGGTGATAAAATAATCCATTTTAGTATGTTTGGGATTTTTTGCTTAGTCTGGCTCAATGATTCAAAATCAATAGCCAAAAAAATTACATACTCTGTATTGGTTTCTGCTGTTGTTTTTGCTGGATTAAGCGAAATTATTCAAGGTTTATTTATTTCGGGCAGGACTGGAAATATTTATGATTTTGCAGCTGATTTACTAGGTTTAGTCTTGGGATTGGTTTTATATTCTATTATCCTAAGCAAATATCATCTATATAGAAAATCCTGATTGTTCTTTATTGTTTAAGCACAAGGTATTTTGTCTATCCTCGCTTTGTGCCTTCCTCCATCAAAAGGTGTATTTAAAAATACTTCAATCATTTCGATAGCTGCTTCTTGCGAAACAAAACGCGCAGGCAGAGCAATTATATTGGCATTGTTATGGGCTCTGGCAAGTCTAGCAATCTCAGTATTCCAACACAACGCTGATCGAATACCCTGGTGCTTATTGACGGTAATATTAATACCATTGCCACTACCACATATTGAGATACCTAATATATCCATGCCTTTTTCAACAGCTTCTGCTAAAGGATGAGCGTAATCGGGATAGTCAACACTTCCTTCTTGATAAGGACCTAAATCTTCTACGTCATGATGCTTGCTTTTCAAGTATGAAACCAATACTTCTTTAAGTTCATAACCCGCATGATCACTAGCAATTACAATTTTCATTCCAATTAATTTTTGCCACGAAGATAAAAAAAATGTTGTTCTTCCTATCAATTAACAGATTGTTATTAATCAATGTTTATTCCTTGTTAATTCTTTTCAATATTTTCTGATAAAAATTACTTGGTTTTTTGATATTAGTAATGCATACAGAACATTTATTAAAATGTCAAGTGCAATAAACCATTAGTTCTTGTCATTTATTAGCAAGGTTTTTAACAATAAAAACCTGTTAATAACCCGTATTTTTTTTAGCATTTTAACAATTAACAATATGTTAATTATGATGAGAAAATCATGATTTTCAGTAATTTTGTAGTTTAATAAAATGTTGATTGGTGTGTTGATGGACTATTAGTTATTTTTATCCAAGCATTTAGTTAAAAAAATATGAACACTATAAACAGCCTATCATCATCATCATTTATTTTTAAAATTAACTCTAATATTATTTATGATTAATTTAAAAGATGTTGAAGATTTCGGTTTTTTGAAAATTGATATTGACAAAAATATTGATTTAGATGTTGAAATCAGAAGATTATGTGCAGAGAAAAATGCTGTAATTCTTGGTCATTACTATCAATCAGGAGATATACAAGATATTGCTGATTTTATCGGTGATAGTTTAGCATTGGCTCAACAAGCAGCAAGCACAACTGCAGATATTATTCTTTTTAGTGGAGTTCATTTCATGGCAGAAACTGCAAAAATACTTTCTCCTGAAAAGAAAGTACTTTTACCAGATATGAAAGCTGGCTGTTCTCTTGCAGACAGCTGTGACCCTGATGAATTTCAAAAATTTGTTGAATCAAATCCTGATCATACTGTTATAAGCTATGTTAATACTTCTGCGAAGATAAAGGCATTAACTGATATCATCTGCACATCTACCAATGCATTACAGATAGTAAATAGTCTGCCAAAAGATGAAAAGATTATTTTTGCTCCTGACCGTAATTTAGGGAATTACATTCAGAGCCAAACAGGTCGGGACATGTTAATATGGGATGGAGCATGCCATGTTCATGAGCTATTTTCCCTTGAACGAATACTTGATTTAAAAAAGGAGAATCCGGATGCTAAAATTATTGCGCATCCAGAATGCCAGAAACCAATATTACTTGTATCAGAATTTATTGGAAGTACTGCTGCTTTGTTAAAATTTGTTCAAAAAGATAAAGCAAATAGCTATATTGTTGCTACTGAATCAGGTATATTGCATCAAATGATAAAAGCTTGTCCTGAAAAGAAATTTATTGCTGCACCTCCTAAGGATTCTACTTGTGGATGTAATGATTGCAATTTCATGAAACTTAATACACGTGAGAAAATTTATAATGCTTTAAAATATGAGCAACCTGAACTTTTAATGGATGAGGACTTGAGAAAAAAAGCTGAGGTTTCTATTAGAAGAATGTTAGAGCTATCTGAAAAACTTGGTTTATAATATCTATGAAAAAATTTTTACTCATACTTTTCATTTTTGCTCCTGTATTTCTTTTTGCTCAGGATAAACAAATTAATCCTAACGGATATAATAAGATCTATTATCCGAATGGTAGTTTACAAAGTGAAGGTAATCTTATTAATGGGCAACCTGAGGGGTATTGGATTAATTATTATCCTACAGGTGTTGTTAAGTCTGAAGGTAGAAGAAAGAACTTTAAGTTGGACAGTATATGGATTTTTTATTCTATAACCGGAGATACGCTTAAAAAAATTAACTTTTTGAATGGAAAAAAGAATGGTTATTATTATGAATATTTTACTAAAGCAGATAATCCAAATAATATTGGAAATTTAAAATCTAAGGAGTTATATGTTGCTGATATGAAAGCTGGACCTAGTTTTTATTATTATGAAGATGGTAAATTAAAAGAGAAATTTACGTATGAAAATAATAAACGGGAAGGATATGGAACTGAATATGCAAAGGATGGACGAATTGTTACCTTATATAAATATAGAAAAGGTACTTTGTTAGAAAAAGAGAAAATAAATCGTTATGATAAAGAAGGTAATAAAAATCTTGTTTGGAAGGATTTCTATGACGGTTTAAAGGTCAAATCAGAGAAATATTATATTAATGGAGCTTTAGATGGGTATTATAAAGAATATGACAAAAGTGGTTCATTAGTTTTAACTCATTTATATCGCGATGGTAAAATGATCCAAGATTTAACTGAATCTGAAACTCAGTCTACTGAGAAAATTGAATATTTTGATGATGGGACTATAAAATCTAGTGGTTTTTATGTTAATGATAAGCCTACTGGTTTGCATAAACAATATTCTAAAGAGGGTAATACTATTAAGGCCAAGATATTCAATGATTATTCAACAATTGTTGCTGAAGGATATGTTGATGATAATGGAAATAAAATTGGTACCTGGAAAGAATATAACCAGGAAGGTATTCTAAAAGCCACAGGGAAGTATTCTGAAAACCGAAAGACTGGAAGTTGGGAATATTATTTTGACAATGGTCAAATTGAACAGATTGGTGATTATGTAAAAGGAAAATATAATGGTTTATGGACTTTTTATTATTCAAATGGTGAAATATGGAAAGAAGAAGAATATTTTAATGGTTTAGAGGAAGGTGAATATACTGAGTATGATGAATTCGGCAATATTTTGGTTCAAGGAGAATATTTTGATGGGGAGAAGGAAGGAAAATGGACCACTCAAATTAATGACAATCGTGCAGAAGGTAAATATGTTACCGGTTTAATGGATGGAAAATGGAAACAGTTTTATGACAATGGCAGTTTAAGGTTTGAAGGAAGTTATATTCAAGGGAGGCCTGAAGGTAAACATAAGTATTATTATGCTAACGGAAACTTAAAGGAGGAACAATTTTATTCATCAGGCCTACGCCAAAAGAATTGGAAGAAATATAGTGAGGAAGGAATCCTTAAAATTACAATAACCTATCAAAATGACGTAGAATACCGAATTAATGGTATTAAGGTTGATCTTGGAGATGGTTTGCCTACAGTTATAAATTAGATATGAAGGAAGATTTTGATATTAGAGCTGAACAGCTTAGAGAGAGTTTTGAACGTGATAATATAATAAGACCCAAATATTTATCTGAATTTAAAGGACAAGAAAAAATTTCTGAAAACCTTAAAATTTTTATTCAAGCTGCAAAACTTAGAAATGAACCGCTTGATCATGTTCTTTTATCTGGACCTCCGGGACTTGGAAAAACTTCATTAGCGAATATTATTTCTAATGAACTTGAAAGTAGTATTAAAATAACTTCCGGTCCTGTATTGGAAAAAGCAGGAGATCTAGCTGGAATTCTTACAAATCTTGAAGAAGGTGATATTTTGTTTATTGATGAAATACACCGGATTAGCTCTGTGGTAGAGGAGTTTTTGTATTCTGCTATGGAAGATTTCGTTATTGATATTATGATTGATAAAGGTCCTAATGCAAGAAGTATTCAGTTAAATTTAAATCAATTTACTCTAATTGGTGCAACGACTCGATCTGGATTATTGACAAGTCCACTTAGGAGCAGATTTGGTATTAATGCGCATTTCGAATATTACGATATAGCTACGCTTTCTGGCATTGTTATAAGATCAGCAAAAATATTGGATGTACCTATCGAAAAAGATGCTGCTATTGAAATTGCGAGACGCTCCCGTGGCACCCCTCGAATTGTTAATGCTTTACTCAGAAGAGTGCGGGATTTTGCTCAGGTTAAAGGAACTGGAATAATCAATAATGATATTGCTCTTTATGCACTGGAAGCACTTAATATTGACAATAAGGGCTTGGATGATATGGACAACAAAATATTAAATGCAATTATTGATAAATTTAGTGGAGGTCCGGTTGGCCTTTCAACAATAGGTACTGCTATTGGTGAAGATTCTGGTACGATAGAAGACGTATATGAGCCATTTTTGATCAAGGAGGGGTTCTTAAAAAGAACGCCCAGGGGTCGTGAAGCTACTGAATTAGCTTATAAACACCTGGGCAAAAATTTTTATGGCTCTGAACAAAGTCTATTTTAATTAGAACTTTGAAAATTGTTTTAGAAACCTAATATCATTTTCGAAAAAATAGCGAATATCTTTCACTTGGTATTTAAGCATTGCAATTCGTTCTATTCCCATTCCAAATGCAAATCCAGTATATTTTTTGCTATCGATATCAGAAAGTTCCAGTACATTAGGATCTACCATTCCACAACCTAGTATTTCTAAATACCCGGTATATTTACATACATTACATCCTTTTCCTCCACAGATTGAACATGAGACATCCATTTCTGCTGATGGTTCAGTAAATGGAAAAAATGAAGGACGTAAGCGAATCGATGTATCTGGACCAAAAAATTCTTTTGCAAAGATTAATAGTGTCTGTTTTAAGTCTGCAAACGACACATCTGTATCTATATATAAGCCTTCTATCTGATGAAATATACAATGTGACCTAGCCGATATTGCCTCATTTCTGAATACACGGCCTGGAAATAATTGTCTAAGTGGTGGATTATTTTTTTCCATTACCCGCACTTGTACAGACGATGTATGTGTTCTCAATAGAATATCAGGTTTTTTGCTTATGAAAAATGTATCTTGCATATCCCTGGCTGGATGCTCCTCTGGAAAATTTAGTCCTGAAAATACGTGCCAATCATCTTCAATTTCAGGTCCTTCTGCAATTGTAAAACCTAATCTTGAAAATATGTCGATAATTTCTCTTCTGACTGTTGAAATTGGATGCCTGTTGCCTGTATTTATTGGTTCAACGGATTTAGTATAATCTTCTGAAGAAGCTACCAGACTTAATATTTCAATAGTTTCTTTTGAGGAACTGAACTTATCCTGAGCCAATTGTTTTACATTGTTGATCAATTGGCCTATTGCTTTACGGTCTTCTTGAGGTACATTTTTGAAATCAGCAAATAACTTATTTAATTCCCCTTTTTTGCTTAAATAAGATAATCTGAAAGATTCCAAATCCTCTTTGGTTTGTATTTGTATATCTTGAATACCAGATATCAAAGTTTTAATTCTTTCTTTCATTTATTTTTGTTCTTCCTCTTGTTTTTAATCGTATACATCTTAATTATTCTTATGTCATTAAGTGGACGGTTTGCTGCATCACCTGGCTCTTTAGAAATTGCATCTACGACTTCAATTCCTTCGTAAACTTCTCCAAATACTGTATATTGATAATCTAAATGTGGAGTTCCTCCGATTGTTGAATATACCTCTTTTTGTTCAGGAGAAAAAGGTGGATGCATTTTTGATTTAACAAATTTACTTAGAATAGTAGAATCATACTTAACACCTTCCACAATATAAAATTGGGAACCTGATGATGCTTTTGTAGGATTTACATTATCACCTTGTCTGGCAGCTGCTAATGCTCCCTTTTTATGGTAGTATTCAGAAAAAAATTCTGCTGGAATTGTATATTTTTTTCCGCCTGTTCCTAATCTTTGACCTGGTTTAGCATTTTTAGTTGTATTATCACCAGCCTGTATCATAAAATCTTTGATTACGCGATGAAACAAAACATTGTCATAGAATCCTTCTTCTACCAGTTTTATAAAATTTTCTGAATGTTGGTAAGTATTATCATATAACATAACTTTTAACGTACCTTTTGTTGTTTCTATTACTACATCCGGATATTCATACTGTGAATAGGCTGAAATTCCTACTATTAGTGCAAATATTGCTATTGTTAATTTTTTATTCATGATAATATTTTTTACAAAAATACTAAATGTACTTTTGTAATAAAATTAAAACATTTGCAGACTCTTAAAAAACTTGCTGGTCAAACGTTAATTTACGGTCTTGGAACCATGCTTCCGAGGTTACTGAATTATTTAATTTTAATACCGTATTTTACGTATAAAGTCTTTAAGGATGATATCGGTGAGTTTGGTAAACAAACTGAGTTATATGCATATGTTTCTTTCCTTTTGATTTTGCTTACTTATGGTATGGAAACTGCATTTTTTAGGTTTTATAATAAAGAAAACCATAGAGAAAATCTTTATTCTACTATATTGACTTCCATTTTTGTGACTTCTAGTTTTTTTGTTTTGATAATATTTTCATTTTTAGATAAAATAAGTTCTTTTTTAGAGTATAGTACTGAGAAAGATTTTGTTTTGATTGTCGCTTTAATTGTTGCTATAGAAGCTTTTACTGCAATACCGTTTGCAAAATTGAGAGTTGAGGAGAAAGCTTCTAAGTTTGCACTTTTCAAGGGTATAAATGTTTTTGTTAATATATTGATAATATTTTTTTTCTATAATATATTACCTGCTTTGGGCTATGGTTCCTTTATCTTAAATAGTGCTGGTCATGTTAGTGTTAAATATGTTTTACTTTCTAACCTAATTACTAGTCTGTTTATCTTATTTCTTTTAATCCCTGAATTAAGGGAATATTCCTTGAAAAAATTTAATTGGGCTTTATTGAAGGATTTGTTAAGGTTTGGTTGGCCATTATTGATTGCTGGTTTTGCAGGAACTATAAATGAGACTTTCGATAGAGGAATTTTGAAACAACTATTACCTGAAGATCAAGGACTTCATGATGTTGCACTTTATGGTGCCAATTATAAAATTGCCGCTTTTGTTCTGTTGTTTATTCAAATGTATAGGTTTGCACTTGAACCATTCTTTTTTAATTATGCTAATAAAAGAGACTCGAAAAAACAATATGCTGAACTGATGAATTTATTTGTTGGAATTACTGTTACCATGGGTCTTTCTATTTTGGTTTTTTTAGATTATATCAAATATTTCATTGATCCTGCGTATCATGAAGGTCTTTTTGTTGTCCCTTATATAATTGTTGCCTATATTTTTAGTGGTATTTATTACAATCATTCAATATGGTTTAAATTAACAGACAAAACTATATTCGCCGTTTATATTGCGTCTTTAGGAGCTGCTATTACTATTTTGATTAATGTGTTGTATGTTCCGAAATATAGTTATTTTGCCTCTGCTATAGCAACTGTTTTTGCTTATGGCATAATGGTTCTGGTTTCATTTTTATTTAGTTTAAAATATTATTACATAAAGTATAATTTAAGGAGAATTTTCACCTACTTTATTCTGGGAGGATTATTTGTTTTAATAAATTCTTGTATTGATAGTGATAATTTTATTTTTAGATTACTAATAAAAGTTACATTAGTCTCGATCTTTATTATTTTTGTAGGTTGGAAAGAAAACTTAGTTAAAAAATTAATTCTGAAAAATAATGAAGGTCAAAATAGTTAATAAATCAAAACATGATTTACCTGAATATGCCACTATATATAGTGCTGGTCTAGACTTAAGGGCGAATATTTCAGAGCCTATAAAATTAAAAACTCTTGAAAGAATTCTTGTTCCAACTGGCTTGTTTATTGAATTACCACATGGGTTTGAAGCTCAAGTTCGACCTAGAAGTGGTTTAGCTCTTAAGAAAGGTATTACTGTTCTTAATACTCCTGGTACTATCGACTCGGATTATCGTGGAGAAGTTTGTGTAATTTTAATAAATTTATCTAACGAGGAGTTTATTATAAATGATGCGGAAAGAATAGCACAAATGATCATTGCTAAACATGAGCATATTTCCTGGGATGAGGTTGAATTATTGAACGAGACAGATAGAGGAGCTGGAGGCTTTGGACATACTGGAAAAAATTAATTAGAATGAAAGTTATTATACCAATGGCAGGACGTGGAACTAGATTACGTCCGCATACGCTTAATATTCCAAAACCATTACTTAAACTTGCAGGTAAGTCTATTATTGAATGGATTGTTGATGAAATCAAGTTATCTACTAGCAAACCAATAGACGAGATTCATTATGTAATCGGTGATTTTGGTTCTGAAGTAGAAGATCAACTGGTATCAATCGCACATAGTATTAATGCAGAGGGATATATTCATTATCAAAAGGAAGCATTAGGAACTGCTCATGCCATCTATTGTGCTGAAGAAGCTTTAAAAGGTGAAGTATTTATAGTATTTGCTGATACTATCTTTAAGGGGAATATTCAGATTGATAATGATGTTGATGGCATTATTTGGACTATGCTTGTCGATGAGCCAGAGAAATATGGTGTTGTTACGAGTGATGAGAATAATATTATTACCGCATTTGTTGAAAAACCAAAAGACAATGTTTCTTCTAATGCAATTGTTGGTCTTTATTATTTCAAAGAAGCTGAACATCTTCGAAATGAAATTAAATTCCTGATAGATAATAATTTGAAGGAAAATAATGAATTTCAAATAACCAATTGTTTAGAAAGTTTAAAAAAGAAAAACTACAATCTTAAGTGTGATGAGCTTGTCGAATGGCTTGACTGTGGCAATAAAAGTGAACTTATTAATACTAATAACCGCCTAATTGAGTTATTGGGAAAAGATTCTTTCACTGGTAGTAATGTTAATTTAATTGATTCAGTGATTACTAATAATTGTTCTATAGGTAACAATGTAGTTATTCAGAATTCAGTAATTTCTAATTGTATAGTTTATGATGGTGCAACTATTAGAGATTCTAATATTAAAAACAGTATTATTGGGGAATATTCTGTTTTAGAAAATTTTAAAGGAACTTTATTTTTAGGTGATTACTCAGAATGTTTACATGATTAGAAAATTAGCATATTTTTTTACTTTTTTTATATTAATTGGTTGCTTTTCGGGAAAGAATGCAGTTAATTACGATAAAGACTATAATGGTCCTGGAGAAGAAGCAGAATACTATTTGACTTTTACAGAAGCGACAAAACATGCATTACTTGGTGATTATAAGAATGCAGTTTCTCTTTATAATTTATGCATAAATAAATTTCCTGAACGATCTGGCTCATATTATCAATTAAGTAATATTTACTATTCATTTAAAGACTTTGATCGAGCTAAATCTTTTGGTATAAAGGCCGTTGAACTCAATGATGATAATAAGTGGTATCTTTTACATTTAGCAAATATCTATCAATTGGAAAATAAACTAGATAGTGTTATTTATTTGTATGAGAAAGTAGTTGCTATCGATGATAATCCTGAATATAAATATAATTTATCAGTTTTTTACTCACATAATGGTGATGTAAAGCGTTCCATGGCTCTTGTGAATGAGTTAGAAAAAGTAATTCCGGATGCAAGTGAAATACTGCGGCTAAAGCATATGAATTACAGCAAGCTTAATATGCAGGATAGTGCTATTGTACAGCTCGAGAAATTAATCCTGCTATTTCCTAATGATATTGATAATTATGGATTACTTGCTGAATATCTTAGTGAAATTGATCGGTACAATTATGCTAGTAAGATTTATAGAGAGTTACTAACATTTGAACCAAATAATGGTTTGGCTAACTTTAGTTATGGTGATTTTTTTCTGAAGCAAGGTAAAAAAGATAGTGCCTTAGTATATTATAAGAGAGGATTTATAGCTCCTGAAATCGCTATTGAAAATAAAATCAGTTTAATATTCAATTTTCTTTATGACCCTATCTCTCTGCAACAGGATTCCGTTTTTGTTTCAGACTTGCTTTCTATCTTAAAGGAAGAATATCCCAAAGACGATCGTCCTTATACCCTTTCTGCTGAGTATAATATTAAACGACAAAAGTATAATTCAGCTTTAGATGATTTGGAGCACGCAATTGATTTAAATATTGATTCTTATATTATTTGGGAACAATATATTATGATTGGAAGCTTATCTGGTAATTATGAGCGCGTGGATAATGTATTTAGAGATGCTATTGATAAATTTCCTAAGGCAATTAATTTATATGTATATTCTGGTTTCTCTCTATATGAACTTAAGAAATATAATACTCTTATAGAATTATGTGATACCGCCTTATCATTAGACAGTATTAAGATAGAGAGTAAAGTACAATTGATTAATTTGAAAGCTGATGCATACAGGCAGCTTAAGGATTACAGTATTAGTGATAGCTTATATGAAGAGATTCTAGCTATAGATAAGCAAAACATGGTTATTCGTAATAATTATGCTTATTACTTGTCTATTCGAATGGAAAAACTCGAATATGCTGAGGAGTTAAGCAAGACAACCATTGAAAAAGACCCTGACAATCCTACTTATCTTGATACTTATGCTTGGATTATTTTTAATCAGGGAGATTCTAAAGAAGCGCTTAAATATATTGAAAAGGCCTTAAAGAATGGTGCTAATAAAAATTCTGAAGTTTTAGATCATTATGCACTAATATTGTACAGCCTAGGTAAATGTTCAGACTCTATTGAAGCATGGAAGTATGCGATTAAGTATGATCCATCTACTAAAGAGCAAAACGAAATTAAAATTGCTAATGCTCAGAAAAATTGTAAATAAGGTTTTCTTTATTTTAGTTCTGGTTTCAGTTGGCAGTATCTATTTTTATCTTTTTTCACAGGATAAGAAAGATGATCTCTTTGAGAAGAAAAAAATTGTTCAACAAGAAATTGAATATACAAATAAGCTATTGAAAGCTACCACTAAGAAAAGAGGTAAAACAGTACAGAATATTCGATTAATTGAACAAAAAATCAAAAAGAGACAGAAGTTAATTTCTCTATATCAACGAGAAATTATCGAGATCAATTCCACTATAGATCTCAAAGAGAAACGAATTGACGCTTTAAGTGCCGAACTTGACAAACAAAAGAAATATTATGCAGATTTTATTTATTATGCATATAAAAATAAATCTGATTATACTGTAGCAGTTTATTTATTGGCTAGTAATACTTTGAATCAATTTTATATGAGGAAAAAGTATATGGACCAATTGAAAGAAGCACGATCTGAGAAAATCAATTTAATAAAGGTCTTAAAAAGAGAAATTGATAAGGAAATTAATACTCTATTAAAAGAGAAAAGTTCTAAGGAAAGTACTGTTAAAACCCTCAAGGAAGAAAGGATTCTTTTATCTCATGAAAGAGCTAGTCGGGAAAGTCATGTTAAGGAATTGATTAATGATGAGAACCTTCTTAAGAAACAAATTAGAGATAAGAAGAGGATTGCCGCTGAGATTGCCTCTAAGATTGAAGAGTTAATTAGAGAAGAGGCTAAAAAGGATAAGTATTCAAAACTTACCCCTGAGCAGCTATTGATATCAGATAATTTTGAAAGAAATAAAGGTAGGCTACCTTGGCCCACACGTCAAGGTGTTATTACTGAAGGTTTTGGAAAACATATGCATCCTGTTATTCCTGGTGTTCAAACATTCAATAGTGGTATTGATATCACTACTGCGAAAGATGAGTATGTACGTTCTATTTTTTCAGGGACCGTTAGCAGGATTTTTTCCGTTAAGAATTCTAACTACTCGATTATAATACGACATGGTTCTTATTACTCAGTATACAATAACTTAGTAAATATAAAGGTTAAAGTAGGCGATAATGTTAAAACTAAAGATATAATCGGTTCAGTGGCTTATAATTCTATTGATGATTGTTATTCCTTAGAACTTCTTATTTATAAAGGATATGATAAGTTAAATCCTGAACAGTGGCTTAGTCATTAATCACTGATTAAGGCCTTTTAACTGAAAAATTTATATCATTTGTAGAAATAATCGTAAATTGTAGATCAATTATAAAACCTATTTATAGTTTTATAGTATAATAGTGCAGAAAAATATTCTTAATGGAACGTACAATAAGCATACCTTCGAAAATAGATAATCTCCGAAAAATCGAAAAAGTAATAGATGAAATCTCTGCTGAATCTAAAATAGGAGAGGATCAATACGGTAATATTTTAATAGCGGCATTAGAGGCTGCTAATAATGCTATACTGCATGGTAATAAACTTGATGAAAAGAAAAATGTTGAAATCACTTTTAGCATCAATAACAATATATTAAAAATAAAAGTTAAGGATCAAGGAAATGGTTTCGATTATCAGGATATTCCTGATCCTACTGCACCTGAAAATATTGAAAATGTAAATGGACGTGGCATTTTTTTAATGGAAAAATTGTCTGACAAAATATTATTTAGTGAAGAAGGTGCTGTTGTCGAACTAGAATTTAATCTTAAATAATTTGTGAATATAGAATTTATTTATCAGGATCAGATATTAATTGATTTTGATGAGGAAAAAATTTGCAATTGGATTATTTCATGTTTAAAAGAGGAAAATAAAAAGTTATCTGAAATTATTTATGAGTTTGTATCTGAAGAACAAATTTTAAAAATTAATCAGGATTTTCTAAATCATGATTATTATACAGATATTATTACCTTCGATGAGTCTTTAGTTAACATAATTAAAGGCTATATTTTTGTCTCTCCAGAAACGGTTCGAACAAATGCCTTAAATAGAAATGTTTCCTATGAAAAAGAGTTGTATCGTGTTATTATTCACGGAGTTATGCATTTGTGTGGGTATAAAGATAAGACAGAAAATGAAAAATCAGTCATGCGACTAAAAGAAAATACATATTTAGATTATTTAGAAAAATTATAAATAATTTTGCAATAAAAATTTAATGCAATTAGAGTACGATATAATTGTTGTCGGAGCTGGACATGCTGGATCAGAAGCAGCTCATTCTGCTGCTAAGTTAGGAAAGAAAGTTTTGCTCATTACATTGGACATGACTAAGATTGGACAAATGTCTTGTAATCCTGCTATAGGTGGTGTAGCAAAAGGTCAAATTGTTCGAGAGATCGATGCACTTGGAGGAATGACTGGGCTTATTACTGATAAGACTATGATTCAGTTTAGAATGCTGAATAGGAGTAAGGGACCTGCTATGTGGAGTCCAAGAGCACAATCCGATCGAACTTTGTTTGCATTAGAATGGAGGCATGTTCTTGAAAACTCTATTAACGTTGATTTTTGGCAAGATGCTGTCAATTGCCTTATTGTTGAAAATGGTTCAGTAAAAGGTGTCAAAACCAAAATGGGTGTTTCTTTTTTCTCTAAAAAAGTAATTCTAACGACTGGTACTTTTGAAAATGGTTTAATCCATATTGGTGAAACTAAACTTGGTGGTGGAAGAATTTCTGAGCCAAAAAGTGTAGGTCTCTCTTCTCAATTAAAAGAGTTTGGTTTTGACGTAGGAAGAATGAAAACTGGAACTCCTGCTCGTATTGATGGAAGATCTGTAGATTTTTCTAAAATGATTGAACAGAAGGGGGATGAAGAAGGAGGCAATTTTTCATTTTTAAATTCTAAAATTAAAACGAATTATTCTTGTTACATTACTCATACTAATCAATCTGTACATGATATCTTAGAGGAGGGTTTTTCAAAGAGCCCATTATTTTCAGGAACCATAAATGGAATAGGTCCACGATATTGTCCTAGCATTGAAGATAAAATTGTAACATTTTCTTCAAGAGATTCACATCAACTCTTTTTAGAGCCTGAGGGCAAATCTACCCATGAAATGTATTTAAATGGTTTTTCTTCAAGTTTACCATTAGAAGTGCAATTTAAAGCTCTTCAGAAAATATCAGGATTAGAAAATGTAAGAATTTTTCGTCCTGGTTACGCTATTGAATATGATTTTTATCCCCCAACTCAATTAAAACATTCATTAGAGACAAAGAATATTTCTGGTTTATATTTTGCAGGGCAAATTAATGGAACTACTGGATATGAAGAAGCAGCTGGACAAGGATTGATAGCTGGTATAAATGCTTCTCTATCTATCGATCAAAAGGAGCCATTTGTTCTCTCACGAGATGAAGCATACATCGGTGTTTTAATTGACGATTTAGTTACGAAGGGTGTTGATGAACCTTATAGAATGTTTACTTCGCGGGCCGAATATCGTATTTTATTACGTCAGGATAATGCGGATGAAAGGTTAACTCCTAAAGGTTATGATCTAGGTTTAGCCGACAAAGATAGAATAGAAACTCTTAACAAAAAGATTATTGACATGAATAATCTTATTGATAAAGTTGAAAATTATAGCATAGCACCTGAAGCAATTAACGATTTTTTAGCGGACAATAATACCAGTCCTATTAAGCAAAAAGTTAAACTTATCGATATTGCTAGAAGACCTCAAATTACTTTTATTGAATTGTTGCAAAAAGTTTTTAATGATGATAATGATTCTAATGTTTTAAATGGCTATGATAATTATATTGCTGAGATTGCTGAGATTTCAATTAAATATAGCGGGTATATCGGTAGAGAAAAAAACATTGCTGATAAATTAAAAAGACTTGAAAACATTTCTATTCCTAAAAGTATTGATTATTTCGAATTAAAATCTTTATCTACTGAAGCTAGACAAAAACTATCTAAAGTTAAACCTGAAACTCTTGGACAGGCTTCAAGAATTTCCGGTGTTTCTCCAGCTGATATAAGTGTATTATTGGTATTTTTAGGTAGATAAACTGCAATTGTTCCACGTGGAACCAAATTTTGCTTTAACTGAGTATGAAACTAAAGCAGACAATCAACAATTTACCCCAATTGCCTGGTGTTTATCAATTTTTTGATTCTAAAGGCACGATTTTGTATGTCGGAAAAGCAAAAAATTTAAAGAGTAGGGTTTCTTCTTATTTTACCAAAGGCAAATATGAATCCTTTAAGACAAAAAAATTAGCATCGCAGGTACTAGACATTAAACATATTGTTGTAGAAGCTGAAGCTGATGCCTTGCTTTTAGAGAACAACCTAATTAAACAATATCAGCCAAAGTACAATGTTCTATTAAAAGACGACAAAACCTTTCCTTGGATTTGTATTAAGAATGAAAACTTTCCCCGTATTTTTTCTACAAGAAACAGAACCAAGGATGGTTCCGAATACTTTGGTCCCTATACTTCAGCTTTAATGGTTAAAACTTTGCTCAATTTAGTTCGGCAACTTTACCAAATTAGAACATGTTCTTTTTCATTAACCTCAAAAAACATACAAGAAGAAAAATTTAAGCCCTGTTTAGAATATCACATTGGTAATTGTTTGGCTCCTTGCATTGGTTTACAAAATGAGGAAGATTACATAAGGTCAATAGATATCATTAAAGAAATTTTACGAGGAAATCTAAAGGATGTTCAAGAGTACTTGTATAATCTTATGATAGATTTTGCTTCTAAGCAACAATTTGAAGAAGCCGAAAAACTAAAGAATCGTTATGATTTACTCAGCAGATATCGAAGCAAATCTACAATAGTAAATCCAAAACTAAGCAATCTTGATGTGTTTAGTTTTATTCAGGAAAGTAATATTGCTTATGTAAATTATTTAAGAATTATTGATGGAGCAATTGTTCAATCACATACTGTTGAGTTAACAGCTAAATTGGAAGAGACAAAAGAGGAACTTTTATTATATGCAATTTTTGATATTAGACAAAAAGTCTTTAGTGATTCAAAAGAAATCTTGATCCCTTTTCAGATTCAAGCTGTAGAGAGTTTTAACTTTTCTATTCCTAAAATTGGCGATAAAAAGAAATTGTTGGAATTGTCAGAAAGAAATGCCAGACAATATGCGCACCAGAAACTGATTCAAAAAAGTGAGATTTCGCAAAAATACAGCAAAAGCAATTTCTTAGATATTGTAAAAACTGATCTAAGGTTACAAACTCTGCCAACACATATAGAATGTTTTGATAATAGTAATATTCAGGGAACAAATCCTGTGGCAGCTTGTGTGGTTTTTAAAGATGGAAAACCTAGCAAAAAAGACTATAGACATTTCCATATTAAAACTGTTGTAGGTGCTAATGATTTTGCTAGTATGGAGGAAGTAATCACCAGGCGCTACAAAAGACTTATTGACGAAAATGCCGATTTGCCCCAACTAATAATCATCGATGGGGGCAAGGGTCAACTTGGGGCAGCCGTAAAAAGTCTGAAAGCCTTAGGAGTTTATGATAAAATTGCAGTATTAGGTATTGCTAAAAGGCTAGAAGAATTATTTTTTCCAGGTGATTCTGTTCCTTTATATCTGGACAAAAACTCCCGTACATTAAAACTTATTCAACATTTAAGAAACGAAGCCCATAGGTTTGGAATTACTTTTCACCGGAATTTAAGATCAAAGTCTATGCTGAAGAATCAGCTCGAGGATGTGGCAGGAATAGGTCCTAAAACTATAGAAAAATTAATTCGGCATTTTGGTACTACAGAAGAGATTAAAAACAAAAGCTTGGATGAGCTTAGCGCTGTACTTACTAGAAAACAAGCTGAAAATATCATTGAATTTTTTAATAAAAAGCCATAATTATTTTTTCCTTTCGACAATGTAATTCACAAGTTTTTCTAAGGATTTTCTCGATTCATTATCTTCAAATTGATGCAGTACTTCCAATGATTTATCCTTGTACTCCATCATTTTATTTCTGGTATATTTGACCCCATTATGTTTATGTACAAATTCAATTACCCTTTGGTAAGTATCTCTATTTGATGACTTTTTGTTGATTAGTTTTAATATTTCTTTTTGCTCTTTTTTCTCGGCATTGTATAAAGAGTAAATTAATGGTAAAGTCAATTTTTTTTCTTGAATATCATTACCTGCAGGTTTTCCTGTAAATGAATTCTTTTCATAATCGAATAAATCATCTTTGATCTGGAAAGCTATACCAATGTATCTGCCAAAGAGTTTCATTTTCTCAATTGTATCCTTATCGGAGGTAACCGATCGAGCTCCACTACCAGTACAAGCAGCCAACAAGGTTGCCGTTTTTTTCTCGATTATTGAAAAATATTCTTCTTCTGTAATATTAAGTTTTCTTGTTTTTTGAATTTGTAAAAGTTCTCCTTTAATCATGCCCTGAACAGAATCATTTGTAATCTCCATGATATCAAATTCCTTATTTTCTACAGCAATCTGAAGACTTTTTGACAGCATATAGTCACCTAGAAGAACAGCAATTTTTGATTTCCAAAGTGCATTAATCGATAAAAAGCCTCTTCTTTCGTGTGCATCGTCAATTACATCATCATGGATCAACGTTGCGGTATGTACAATTTCCATAAGGGTTGCAGCAACATATGTTGACTTATTTACTTCACCTATTAGTTTTGCTGACAGAAAAACTAATATTGGACGAATTTGCTTTCCTTTTCTTTTAAGCACATATTTAGTAACAACATTCAACAAAGGAATGTCACTCTTCATCGATCGGTTAAATTCCTCATTAAATAGTTTCAGTTCGGCACTTATTACTTCTTTGATTTCTTTAGTTGTATTACTCATCTGCTCTGATTGAAGGCCTAAAGTTATTTTAATAATTACTAATATCCATGTTATTTATCAACCTCTTTGTTCTCCTTCATTCAAATATTCAAATTATCTAGAGGGATGTGTTTAAGTGTATACCAATACATATTAAAAATATTTATATATTTGCATAAATGAATTATTATAATGGTTATTACTGAATTTACAGCAGAGCAGCTTGAAAAGGCTGCAAGTATGTTAAAAGCTATCGCACATCCAATGCGTATAGCTATTTTAAATAAACTTGAAAATGGTAAACGGCTAACTGTTACACAAATACATGAGGCGCTTGCTATTGAGCAATCTACTGCCTCGCACCATCTTGGAATTCTAAGAGACAAGAATGTTTTGGTTGCTAAAAGGGAAGGTAAAAACACATACTATAGCATAAAGCATGAGAGGCTCAACACCTTGATTGAGTGTATAAGTACATGCGCATGTGAATAATGTTTTCACTAAAATAATTTAAGCCGGATTGCATTAAACTGTAGTCCGGCTTTTTTATTTAATTTTCATACATAAATAGTTTTATATCAGATACGGAATTAAGCTTATCTTTGGTTTCGCTAAATTTAAAATTGAAGGATTACTATGGATTCAGAAAAGAAACTTTTTTTACTGGACGCTTATGCACTTATTTTTAGGGCCTACTATGCTTTTATCAATCGTCCTATAACAAATAAAGAAGGGATGAACACTTCGGCAATTTTCGGTTTTGTGAATACGCTTGAAGAAATTCTTCGAAACGAGAAGCCAACCCATATAGCCGTATGTTTTGATCCATCTGCTCCAACATTCAGGCACGAAATGTATAAAGAGTATAAAGCAAATAGGGAAAGTACACCTGAAGACATTAAAAATTCTGTTCCATACATTAAGGAAATCATTGAAGCCTATAATATTCCTATCATTGAAAAGTTGGGCTATGAGGCTGATGATGTTATAGGAACCCTGGCTAAAATGGCTCAAAAAGAAGGTTTTGTGGTCTATATGATGACTCCAGATAAGGATTATATGCAGCTTGTAGATGAAAACATTTTTATGTATAAGCCTGGAAGAGGTGGTGGAGAAAAGGAAGTCCTTGGTATAGAGGAGGTTAACGAGAAGTTTGGAATTAAAACACCCTTGCAGGTAATCGATATTTTGGCGTTATGGGGCGATTCTGCTGATAATGTACCTGGAGCACCGGGGATTGGAGAAAAAACATCTAAGGCATTGATCGAAAAATTTGGCAGTGTTGATAACCTACTCAATTCAACAGATCAATTAAAGGGCAAACAAAAAGAAAACCTGATAAACTTCCGGGAGCAGATAGAGCTATCCAAGAAACTGGTGACAATTGTTACTGATGTTCCTGTAGGAGATATTGATTTTGAAACACTTAAGGTAGAAGAACCACAAAAGAATAAGCTTGCCAGCCTGTTTGAAACACTTGATTTTCGTAACCTAAAGAAACGAATAGTAGGCGAAACCCAGCCTCACCAACCTGTACAAGGGAATCTTTTTGCGCAGGAAGAGCCTCAAAAGCAGCAACCACCAGTACAGGAAAATTCTTTTAACAAAGAAGATGTAAACTATACTCTAATTAGTGATATTAATGCTTTAGATAAAATAATTGAAGAGTCTAAAAACAAGAAATTTATAGCTTTTGATACAGAAACAACCGGTTTGAATGTATTCACGGATGACCTTGTTGGAATTGCGTTGGCAATAGAGGAAAAGACTGCTTATTACCTCCAAATTAAGGACAACAATGAAGCAGAACTGGCAGTTAATAAATTGAATGAATCTTTCAACGACCCTCAAATAACAATTATTGGCCATAACTTGAAATTTGATATGGCAATATTGTCGAAATATGGGGCAAAGTTCATTGGTCCTTTCTTTGATACCATGGTAGCGCATTATTTAGTTAAACCAGATGGACGCCATAAGTTGGATGATGTGGTTCACGAGTATTTTGGTTATCAGATGATCCCAATTGAGGAGTTAATCGGCAAAAAAGGTCCAAACCAATTGACCATGAAAGATATCAACATCGAGAAGGTAACTAATTATGCAGCAGAGGATGTTGATTTTACACTACGTCTATATCATATTTTGAAAAAGGAACTAGATGTACACTCCTTATCAAAGCTGTCTCAAACTATCGAGATGCCCTTACTAGAAGTGTTGTTCCACATGGAACAAGCCGGTTTTAAGCTTGATGTAGATGCGTTAAATGCTTATAATCAGAAACTTATAGATGAAATTAGTAAAATTGAAGCAAAAGTATATGAGCTTGCTGGTGAAAAATTTAATTTAGCATCGCCAAAACAATTAGGCGTTATACTATTTGAGAAACTTGCTATTACTGACAAGATAAAGAAAACAAAGACAAAACAGTACAGTACAAGTGAGGATGTACTTCAAAAACTAGCTGATAAACATCCAATTATCAATGAGATACTGGAATTCAGATCACTATCAAAACTACAGTCAACCTATGTATCGGCTTTACCTAAATTAATTGAAGAGAAAACAGGCAAGGTCCATTCTTCTTTTAACCAGACTATCGCTGCTACTGGCAGGCTCAGTTCGGTGAACCCCAACCTGCAAAATATTCCTATTCGCGAAGTGAGGGGCAGAGAAATTCGTAAGTCGTTTATTCCAACCGACAACGATCATATATTACTTGCTGCTGACTATTCACAGATCGAACTTAGGTTAATGGCACATCTAAGTGAGGATCATAACATGATTGATGCTTTTATACATGGAGCTGATATTCATAAGTCTACAGCTGCAAAGGTATTCAAAGTAGATGAAGAAGATGTTTCACGTGAAATGCGGTCACAGGCTAAAACAGCAAACTTTGGTATTATTTACGGAATATCGGCTTTTGGTTTGGCCGAAAGGCTCAAAATTTCAAGATCAGACGCTAAAGAATTGATAGGCAATTACTTCAAGACTTTTCCAATGGTTAAATCATACATGGATCAATGTGTAGAAAATGCTAAAAAGAATGGTTTTGTTGAAACAATGTATGGACGTAGACGTTATTTACCTGATATTCATTCCGCTAACTCAATGGTGCGCGGTTTTGCAGAGCGAAATGCTATAAATTCACCTATCCAGGGTTCTGCAGCAGATATCATCAAAATTGCTATGATTGATATTCATAAGGCACTCCAAAACAACTATAAAACACAAATGATTTTGCAGGTGCATGATGAATTGGTTTTTGATGTATATAAACCCGAACTTGAGGAAATTCAAAAACTGGTAATTGATAAAATGCAAACTGCTGCACAGCTAAAAGTTCCGCTTACTGTTGATTATGGTACTGGTCAAAGCTGGCTGGAGGCACATTAAAAGATGTAGCTAGTACTTAAATAGAAACCAGGAACAGTCTTATTTTCTTTGGGTAGATAACTCAAACTAAAAACAGGAGTTACAGGCCAGAAAAATCTAAAAAAATGTGTTTCTACACCTAAGTCAAAACCTAAGGAGTATTTTTTGAATATTTGTTTCTGGGCATTGATTAAAAATTCCGAGCCTTTGAATCTCATATAGTCAAATTTTCCTGAAAAATGCACCCGTTTAAAATATGCCAGTGGGCCTATTGATAAGTCTGGATAAAACAGGGGCAAAGTGTATTCCACCGATAGTTTTTGCGAGGAATGTATCCAGGGAACATCAATATCTTTTGCTGTATACCCTTTAGGAAGTGACAATCTTTCGCGTAATCCGTTTTCGCTTGCCAAAACAAATTTTAGAGAATGGTGTCGCCAAATCCCTGGAGTGTATATATTAGCAATGGCAATATTACTTTCAAATATTTCTTTATATGGAATAGTTTTTCTCGCATTAAGCATTGATAAGTAGAGACTTATGCCCCATTTTGGATGAATATCCCTCGTACTTTTTCTAGAAGCCAGGTAGAAACTGGAATAAATATTACTTGTTAGTACATTATTATAATAATAAACACCAGTTAATGAATCAATTAACGGATAATCCTCATGGTTATGGTTTGAGACAGCAGTTAAATTGTGGAAACTGAAATTATAACCTGTACGTATGGTCAATATCTTTCTTGATGTTGAGAAGTTGAACGGAATATGCACATCCAATGCCAGTCTCATATTCGTGTTGTTGATCGGATGATTGTTGATTGTAGTATCAAAGTATTGTATATACTGTTGTTTGCCCCCCCAATCCATGTCAAAAGTGATAACAGGTAGAGTACCTACATATTTTATTATTGGCCTGAAATGATTGTATCCATCTTTGTAATAGTAACCGAGGCTTGAGGTAAATGTACTGAGTAGATTTTGCGAGAAAATACTGAATCCAAGGTTTGTATTGTCCACTAATTCTCCCGGACTGTTAATGCTCTCCAGGTTCAAAACATCTATATATACTGGTACTAACCAACTGTGCAGGTTTACTGCATGTTTAATTCGTGAGTATTTCCCGATAGTGTATTTCGTTGGTTTAAATACCGAATCCTGTGCATTAAAATTAATGATCCGCGAAAATGTATCTGCAAACTCATGCCTGTAAGGTATAATTTCTTCCAGTTTCGTCGAATTGCTTGATGCAGAACCAATGGACTTTAGCTTATATCCTGTATAGTCATAATCAGAATAAAATAATTGTCTTTCATTGTTTAAGGTCCCATAATCGGCTGCTATTTCAGAATTGGTCAAACGAACAACGCTGCCATTGTTTAGGTCTAAGCGATAGATATTTTTTGAACCATCTATTGTATGAGTAAACAAGATTTCAGAATTATACGCATTTAAACTTGAAATATTATAGTTGGTGGGACCGTACAACTTTTTCCATTCACCGTTTTTGATATTCAATTGATAAATACTTTTACCAGATTTCTCCAAAACAACCAGCGCAATGTTTTCATTATCAATCCATGAGTTGCAACTTAATTGAAGCGAATCCGGATGCATAAAACTATTTTGCATGGTTCTGGATTCAATTTCAAAAATTTCAATGCTGGACAAATAGTCTGGTGAGTTATTGATTACGGCAATTTGTTTTTCATCTTTACTGATCGATGGGCTGAAATGTCTTGATTTTCGCTGCAGTAAGAAGCTATTCTTGGTTTTGCGGTCGTATATTCTGATGTTTGAATAGTTTACTTGCTGCCACCGCACATTATAGCTCAGATCTTCCCATGCAATATATCTGTCTGAATATCCCACTTGTATACCATTAAAGTACCCTATGTTGATCAGGACTTCTTCTTTGCCATTTTTAATTTTCACAAATTTGGCATTATCATCTATTGAGGTTCTTAATGATATTAAGCTATCGTTTGAATCAATATATGCAAATCTGTAACTGCAAAAGTCTGAACGATATTGAGTGGGAACCTGATTGGAAATAGTGCTGGTCGATCTTTCCGGTTTTTCTTCTATCCATAACTTTTTCAGATAAGTACATGTACTATCATAGATATTTACTTTAGATAATCCAGTCGACTTTTTGAGCCCAAAGTAAAATGGTGCCAGGGTAAATGGTTTTTTGGCAACATTCTTAAGTGTTGAATTAAATGCCTTGTTTCCGTAGTTTAAGTTTGTCCATGAAACCATCTGATAACCATAACTGTAATGATCAGGAACATATCCCTTGTAAGTTCCAAGATAAGCCTGATCGTATGTATATCTTTTTGATCTCTGCAATTCAATGGCTTTAATCCCTTTCATAAAATTCGGTTCTCTTCCTCGTCCAGTAGAGCTTACGGATGTTTCAAACAGTACGGCATCTCCTTCAATAAACCATAAAGGCACAAAAGCTACTGGCACTCCATTGCCTATATCACCGGTTAGCCAGCTCAAACTTTTAGTAAATCCCTGTTTAAGAGTATGCAGCTGAACTACATGCTTATATTCATGTAAAGCTAGTTGTTCTAACCAGTCATGGGGGTATATGTCTTGTGGGGGTGTTGATATCAGCTCCATTCTTCTTGGAGCAAGCGTAACATAGGCATTTGACAAAACATTCTGGTTATACATGATTATTTGTATGGGCTTTGGTCTGGAAGAATCGTACCATTCACCATTTTTTAGCATGGTGCTTGCCAGGTAATTCGAAAATCGAATACCCGAGGATTGATTTTCTGCCGGAAAAACCAAACTAAAATTTTCGGTTTTTAATATTTTCCATTTAACTTTAAGTGAAGCAGACCCAGTATTATAGAACTGGCTAACTCCAACATGGGTGTCTACTGTGTAAATCAGGATTAACAGTACTACTTTAAAGCTTATTTTTTTAACCAGCATTTTTGAAACAAAATTGTAATATTTAAGTAGAATAATCTAAAATGCTTTAAAATTGGAATAAAGAATTATAAAAAACTAGTTATCAACAAAAATTAAAGTGCTGAAATAGACTTATGTTGATTATAGTTTTATCTTCGTATTGTTCAGTAATCATGTATAGATGAAAAAAAACATTACCATTTTAATAGTTGCATTTGTAATATTGTTGGTAGTTAATCTATTTTTTTATAAAGGTTTTTATAATCTTCAACTTGGTCACCAGAAAGATATTTTACAACAACAAACAAAAGTTTGCACCAGCGAAATAGAAAGGGTTGTACAGCGTTTTAACAGCGATCTCAATTATATTTTGTTTAGTGACGATATTGCTGATTTATTCAATTCAGAAGATTCTGATGGATTGAGGAAGCTCCAGTTTTTTTATTCCACTTATAATAGCCTGATCAAAAACATTGATATTTACGATAATAATAAGCATGTACTCAATGTTTTCCGTGATCAAAAGAAAAATTTTATTACAGATAATTACATTGCCCAACGACAAAGGCCATTGGCTTCTCAAGAAGAAGTATTAATGCATAATACTGAATACCAATATCTTGTTCCAGTTTTTAAAAATAACGATGTTTTTGCCAACATCTTGGTTACCATAGATATATCGGCATATATTTTATCGGAACTCAGAAAATTTCATCTTGAAGGATATACTTGGCAATGGGTTATTGACCGTGATAATGGACAGATTTATAGTGCCGAGGATTTTAACATTAAAGACTTTGAAGGCAAAGAGGAAATTAATGAAAAACTTGACAAAGAATTGGGAGACATTTTGATTCACAATGTTTCAGGCGATTCGGTAAATTATAATTTTTTGACAGTATACTCTCCATTGATTGCCTTCAATAAGGAATTTGGGATTGCAATGAGTGTTGACTTTTCTAAATGCATGAATCAAATTCGTTCAAATGTTTTTGGTATTGCAGGAATTAGCATGGCTATATTTTTGATTATTGGCCTTACGTTGATCATGCAGATCAATACCTTAAAAAAAAAAATAAAAGCATAGATTTTGAATTTTTCTTGTTCAAGGGTACTCTACAAAACTTACCCTTAGGCCTTATTATTTACGATTACCAGAAAAAAGTCCATTTCATAAACAAGACGGCTTGCGAAATTCTTTCTATTGAGTCGAATGAAAATATTAGTGCAGCTCTGGTCAACAGAAAATTCAGCACTCAAAAACGACCTGAATCAAAGCCTAATGCTTTTTACGATACAGACCTCTATCACAGGGTTTTTAAAACTGGAGGTGAGGAGATCGTCTTATACCGAAAAGAACTGCCCATTAGTATTCAGGAAAAAGAATATGTCATCAGCGCCTTTATTGATATTACACCGATTGAAAACGAAAGAAAATTCGAGGCAGCTTCAAATACTGCTAAGTCTGACTTTTTAGCCAAAATGAGCCATGAAATACGAACCCCAATGAATGGCATTTTTGGGATGGCAGAAGCCTTGGAAAGAGAAAAATTATCAGACAGCCAAAAAGAATATATTCAGATAATGCGCAAGTCGGCTGATCTTTTGCTCAACATAATCAATGATATACTCGATTATTCGAAAATTGAAGCTGGGAAAATGCAGATAGAAGATGTTCCCTATAGGTTGAGGGAAGAAGTTGCTATGTCAGTTGATGTTTTTCGGGTTGTTGCTGAAGAAAAAGAGCTACTTATCGAAATTAAAGTAAGCGATGATGTGCCTGATAAAATAATTGGCGATCCGTTCAGGCTTCGTCAAGTATTATCTAATCTAATCAGCAATTCTATTAAGTTTACCGATCAGGGTAAAATTTTGGTGTCTGTAGATCTTGAAGAAGAGTATTCGGGGAATCTCACCCTGCTTTTTGCAGTTGCTGATACTGGTGTAGGAATTCCAAAAGATCGTTTAGCCTCTATTTTTGATAGTTTTACTCAAGCAGAAAAAAGTACCTCTAGAAAATATGGAGGAACAGGTCTGGGCACAACCATTTGTAAGCAACTGGTTACTCTTATGAATGGTGAAATATGGGCCGAAAGTCCTTCTGACCTCTCTGTCAATGAGAAATACCCGGGAAGTAGATTTAATTTCACTATCGAGGTTTTTTCAAATGAAGAGTTAGTTAAAGACCTCGATTTTAGTACTATAAAATCTTTTAGTGAATCCAAAGCTTTAATTATTTCCAGTAAGGCGAAAGCTAATAAACGCTTATTTACATTTTTAAATCAACTTAAAATTAATACAGAAAATATCCAGGTTGATGGCAATAATTTTATTGATCTTGAGTCGACATTATATTTACAGGATGTTAATTATGAAACTGTCTTTATTTTGGACGAGCAGGGATTGGATGGGCTAAAACTTGCTGAAAAACTAAATACTGATGGGCTGACACAAAAAGCCAGGTATTTCTTAATTAGTGCTGACCATAACCCCGAGAATTATATTAAAACCCGACTGATGGGGATCGATTATTATCTACACGAACCCTTTGAGCAAAAAGTTCTCGTAACATACTTAGAAGAGATATTTCCTGCTATAAAATCTGAGGATGTAGGTTTAATGGAATTAAGTAAAAACCTTGAAATACTTGTTGCCGAAGACAATTTAATCAATCAAAAAGTTGCTCAAAGTATATTTAAGCACCTGGGCCAGCATATTGATATTGCTAACGATGGAAATGAAGCAATCGAACGGGTAAACTCAAAATCCTATGACATTATTTTTATGGATCTCGATATGCCCAACAAAAATGGTTTTGAAGCTGCTGAAGAGCTGCGTAAAAAGGGTTACCAAATTCCCATTATTGCTATGACCGCATCGGTTAGTGAGTCAAACAAAAACCAAGCCCTTAAGGTTGGTATGAATGACTACATCATAAAACCGGTAAAAAATGAAACCATCCAGGCGATTTTGGAGAAATGGTTTGCTTAGTGGAATAAATTCACCAAATTTACAGCCAATACTCATTCATCGTTATTATGTCTGGAAAAGAAGAAACCAATACTGGATTTAATATTCAATCCATCGTTGAAATGGTAATAAAGGTAGGGGTTCTTCTGCTTATGCTGTTTTTATGTCTTCAAATTATTAAACCGTTTATTTTCATTTTCATTTGGGGTGTAATTATTGCCATAGCTGTATATCCAATATATCAGTCATTTAAAGAAAAATTGAAAGGCCGTAACAAGCTGGCTGCAGTATTGGTTTCCGCTCTTCTATTATTGTCTATTTTAATACCGGCATTTTTTTTGGCCGAGTCTTTAATTGATGGCATTAAGCAATTTGCGGAAGAAATACAAAGCCGAAATTTTTCATTAACAGAGCCACCAAAAGAGATTCTGGCATGGCCACTGATCGGGGAGTCTTTTTACAATTTTTGGTTATCGGCAACAGAAAACCTTGCGGCATTATTGCAAAAATATGATGAACAGTTGGTACATATTGGTCAGAAATTAATTAATGCTTTGCTTGGTACAGGTATGGGCTTTTTGCAAATACTTCTGTCTATTATTATTGGAGGTGTATTGCTTGCCAGTTCATCGCATGGAATTAAATTGGCACAAAAATTTTACGACAAGCTGATAGGCGAGCGGTCTAACGAGTTTTTGTTGGCCACAGAAATTACAATCAGAAATGTAGCAAAAGGTGTTTTGGGTGTTTCTATTTTTCAATCGTTTATTCTTGGAATAATTTTTGCCATCGCAGGAGTACCCTATGCTGGTTTGTGGGCGCTTTTAAGTCTTTTTTTTGGTGTAATACAAATTGGGCCAATGGTTGTTACAGTTCCAGTAATCATCTACTTATTTATTTTTGACCCATTATGGGTAGCAATTATTTGGGGTATTTTAATATTCCTTGCTAGTTTAATAGATAACTTCCTAAAACCAATATTGATGGGAAAAGGAGCTGCGGCGCCTATGCTGGTAATATTTTTGGGATCTATTGGCGGATTTTTACTTTCTGGATTTATTGGCCTGTTTTTAGGGGCAATTGTGCTTTCGTTGGGATATAAATTAATTATAGCCTGGCTTGATCCCGAAAAAGTTTTTCCCCTTAGGACGCAAGGGCAATAGACAGTTAGAGGAGTGATCTTCTCCTGTTATTAATCAATATTTTTCATTCGGTTTCTGCTATATCTTTTACTTACCGACAAATCCTTGCTGACAAAGCGGACATCCTCTACTGTATAAAATGCATTTGGGTTGTATTTATGCATGGTTTCCACATATTCGCTAAAGTTTTTTCGGTTTATGATGGAATATAAAACACCAACATCTCCCTGGCTGCCCTCTGCCTTTATAGCAGTAACACTAAACCCTTTTTCTCGAAGTGCGCTTATAAGTTCGTTGGCATCTTTGCGGGTAACAATACGGATCAATTCGACCCCAACAGCCAGTCTTTCTTCTATTTTCATGCCAATAAAATTGCCCAGGGCAAATCCTAAGGGATAGGCCAAATAGGCCACCCAATTTCCCAGATCAGAAAATATGCGGGTTACAGCCAAAAGCCAGATGAGTACCTCAAAGAATCCCAAAAAAGGGACCAGGGCTTTAAACCCTTTCGATAAATAGATAATACGAAGGGTATTTAAAGAGACATCAAACATTCTGGCAATTACAATGAAGAGGGGCAATACCAGATAGTTAAAAAGATTAGAATCCATGAACTCCATAATTGCAGCTTTTAGATAAATTGGGGATGATATTCCTCAAATGACTTGATTATAGATTATTTCTAAAAGTTACAAATAATACCGAATCAAACTTGCCTTAATTTCCATTTTCCACGTGAAAAAACCATCAAACTGATAATGCACAATATTGTTTCAGAAATGAATATACTATAGAAAACACCTTCTTCCTGCCAGTTAAGTTTAATGGCCAGTATATAAGCCAACGGAATCTCAACTATCCAAAAACCTATAAAGTTGAGTAGGGTTGGAGTATAGGTGTCGCCAGCTCCATTAAATGCTTGTCCAATAGACATTTGTACTCCATAGAAAATGTTTCCAAAACTGACAATTTGTATGCAACGAACAGCAACATCATAAGAAGCATCTGTTGTTCCGAAAAAATCAATAAAAAAATGTGGTATAAACTGAAACAGCAGCATAATTAGCAGCATATATACTCCATTGACTATGGCAGTATACAGAACCGATTTTTGTGCTCTTTCGGGGTGTTTTGCCCCTAAATTTTGTCCAACAAGTGTCGAAACAGCATTACTAAGTCCCCATGCAGGAAGTAAAAAGAATATGAATATTCTGATACCCAGAGTATAACCTGCTATTACTTCTTTGTTATATTTAGATAAGATATAGTATAACACAATCCAACTGGAAGTTGAAATAAGAAATTGTAAAATACCACCACCGGAAAGATACAAGACCTTCCACATTACCTTCATCCTTATCTTGAAATATTCGAGACTGACTTTTACAATGCCATTGCCTTTAAACAGCAAATAAAACTGAATAATAACTGCAGTTCCCCTACCAATGTTGGTGGCAACAGCTGCACCTGTTACTCCTAATTCGGGGAATGGGCCTAAACCAAAAATAAAGCAAGGATCTAATAGTATATTAATGCCATTGGCCAGCATGAGCACCCACATCGAAATAACAGGTTTACCGGCACTACGGAATATAGCATTATTAATAAACAGTAACATAATTAGCACATTGCCTCCGAGCATAAGCATGGTGTAGTTTTTGCCTATTGCAATAACTTCTGGCTGTGCACGCATAAGTTCCAGAATCTTATGAGGCAGCATAAAACCAGGAACGGCGATAAAAGCAGATAAAAATACTGCTAACAAAATTGCTTGTGCAGCCCCTACAGATGCTTTTTCAATATTCTTTTCACCTATCCGTCTCGACACAAGTCCTGTAGTGCCCATAGCAACGCCAATGCCCACAGCATATACCAGTGTCATTATTGATTCGGTATATCCAACTGCTGATATGGCTTCATCACCCAATTGAGAGACAAAAAATATATCGAGAATGGCAAACAGGGATTCAAACAGCATCTCAATTATCATGGGAAGGGCCAATAAAATTAGGGCCCGCCAAAGTGGTAGCGTAGTGTAATCCTGCTCAGCACCGAGGAAAGCAGCCCATATCTGTTTAAATATATTCTTCATGACCTGATTTAAAGGGTCAGCAAAGATAAATAAGTTTTTATTTTTCATTCGGTCTATAATGGGCTATTAATGAGGATTTAAGATTTTAAGTTTATTTTTTATTGGAGAGCCAAAATTTTAGAACTCAATACTACAAGTTGAACAAAAGTCAGTTGTAAAATTTGATGGCATGTTAAATCCGATTGATGGCTTTTAGGCAGCCAAAGAATTCCTGTCTAAGAATAATTATCAACTATCTGAGATTCAGATAGCACCAAAAGAATTGACAGATAAAATTTTTCAGCCAATTTAATGCTGTTTCTTGAGAATTGGTAGCTATGAAAGGTGTATAGTTAGGAGGGAAAATTTAAACTAAAAATACTTCATTTCCCCTAACATTTAGGTGTATTATTTCGTATATGTAAATAACAAAATCACAGTTCAATGGCTATTCATAGCTTACATACGAGCAGTGCCCAAATTAAGGCTATTTATCGCGAGTCTATAAATTTGAAACGCCAGGGCTGGCAAGTATTGGCGAAGGGAATACCGGGATATGAACAACCACCCGAAATAGAGGGCTATACGCCCGATATTTATGCCATAAACGAGAATTTTACTTACATAATTTTAATAGACCATTATAATTCCATTGATCCGGCCATGAAAATTATCCTCAGAAAATATGTTCATGGTTTTCAAAACATGTTGTTCTTCATTTATCTGGTCGATAGGGCTGGTTGCCGCATCAGTGTTGAGCAATGATTTCAGTTTTGAAGTTTTTTCCGGAAGCATACTGAATTAAAAGATCCTTGCATTCCTGCATTGTAGTTTCCAGTTTTACATTTTCTCCAAAATCGAAAAAGCAAAAAAGGAGAAAATCTGCACCCTCTTTTATCATTGTCCTTTCCGAATCACTGGTTGGATTGCCAAAAACCCCTTTCTGATCTCTTAGGACAGTAAGCCCTTCAATATTCAATTTTCCTCGGCCAATACCAAAATAGATATCATCAGGTTGCCCGATGTCCACTACAATATCCCCTTGAATGGCATCCAAATTATACCCGCCTATAGAAAAACCAGATCTTAGGCTGATAAAATTTAAAACATCAACGATGTTGTTTACCTGGTAAAGTTCATTTCCTTTCACAATTCTGCGGAACAACGAATCTGCAGAAGGCCTGTATCTGTTTGGGTCCTTTCCACATTTCTTATAACCAGCCCTTGTTTGTGCAATAACATCTTGTTTATTTATATCATTTAACTGCACATTGTTTCTTATTGTCTCTGAGTAGTCCAATATTGTTGTCCACAGTGCTTCATTATAATGATTCAAAACCGCATCAAATCTTAAAGTTCCAATTCTTAAATCAGTATTCAACCTTAGATATCGATCACTAAAATGTATATGCATTTATGATGTTATTTAGAATGATTCAAAATGCTTTTATGTATAGTCTCAAGTCAAATATCATTAAAAAAGCACTATTAATCTAAAAAATATATCTTATTAAAATTGCTTTCGTTGTATAATAGAGGAAAACAATAGAGGAAAGCAATATAGAAAAACAAAATGGAGAATATTATTATTGAAGCCAGGGGACACATGCCTTACATTGAGTTTAATACCGATGGAAACTTAAAAATGGAAGGCAGGGCTATACCAGAAGACGTAAACAAGATGTTTGATCCACTCATTGGATTTGTGGATAACTTGAGTGTTGAGAAAGCTGTTTTTGATGTTAATCTCGATTATTTTAATACAGCAACATCAAAAAGGCTGTTAGATTTAATGAAACATCTCGAAGAGAACAACAAGATTGGCGAAGTATGTGTGTATTGGCGCTATGAAGAAGGAGATGAAGACAGTTTGGAGATGGGAAAAATTTACGAAGAGCGCTTAAAGCAAACAAATTTCACCTTTCATGAACATGCAGAAGCTGCATAATTAAATTATATTGTTTTTCTTATGATGCCTTGTGGTTGTAGCGACTGCAAGGCTTTTTTTTTGAGTTTTTCTGATGTTCCATAATTTATACTGTTTTCCTTTATTCCTTAATACACATTTTACGATCTATTGATATACATTTGCAGCAATAAATAGAATTCTATGCCCCAGGGATTAATTATAAAGACAACCGGAAGTTGGTATTCAGTTTTGTACGAAGATGAGATTGTACCATGCCGTATCAAAGGCAAGTTCAGGATTAAGGGTATCCGCACTTCTACTCCTGTAACAGTTGGGGATAGGGTTAATTTCGATTTTATTAAGGAGGACAATACAGGGCTTATACACAGTATTGAAAAGCGCAAAAACTACATTGTTCGTAAAGCTACACGTTTCCATCACGAAGCACATTTGATTGCGGCCAATATTGACCAGGCTTATTTAATGGTCACACTCAAAGATCCAGAAACACCTTTGGAATTTATCGACCGCTTTTTGCTTTCTGCCGAAATGTATTTTATTCCGGCAGTAATTATCCTCAACAAAACAGATTTGTTGTCGAAGGAGGAAATCGATGAATTTATTCATATCTATAACCTTGCCGGATACAGTGTCCACCAGATGTCTGTCGAAGAAGGCACAGGTATAGATGTTGTTCGTGAAAATATGAAGGGTAAGCTCACCTTGATTTCAGGCAACAGTGGTGTTGGAAAATCTTCTTTGATAAATTCCATTAATCCTGACCTGGATTTAAAAGTTGGTGAAATCTCCGACTACCATAAGGCCGGGAAACATACAACAACCTTTTCAGAAATTTTTAAGATCACCAAAGAGTCTTTGGTTATTGATACACCTGGCATTAAATCATTTGGTGTACTTGAATTGGAGAAAAACGAGATAGGTTTGTTTTTCAAAGAAATTTTTCATGAATCAAAAAATTGCAAGTTTACTAATTGTACGCATATCCATGAACCTGGTTGCGCTGTAGTTGAATCTGTTAAAATGGGTAATATTGCCTATTCGCGTTACAAGAGCTATGTTAATATTTTTACCGATGAAGGTGAAAAGCACAGGGCAAAATTCTAGTTTCTGGTATTTTCAGACTAATTTTTAATGCGTATTTTGGGTTTAACCAAAAACGTGAAATGATGTATATTCATGGAGGCAATTAAAAGGATTTATCCGTTTGTTAGTCGTTTATTGTCGCTTAAAATCGGGAATACTCTTGAATATTAACTTAATATAAATTATTTTTAGTTGAAAAACAAAGCAATGGTATAAGGGAAATAAACGCAATTGCGTTTATTTGGTTGTTAGCTTTCATAGCGAATCGAATTCTGTGCTGTAAATAATCTTACCATCCGTACTAGTTAATTTGACATAGTCAATTAGGCCTGTTCCCGTGAAGTTAAAATTGAATCCAACAATATTTCCGATATCTGTAATAAAGGGAGTTTTTAAAACCTCTACATCATTAATAAAAACTGAAGCAATGTTATCCTTTATTTTAAGCCCAATCGTTTGCCATTCATATATATTACGACCGAATAAGGATAAATCGTTATTTTTTCCGCCTATAGTCACATCTCCTAATTTGACATTTACATTACCAATACATCCCTTACTGGTAAGAGGTATAAAAAACATATCATCTTGCCCGTAGATACATATGGTAATATGAGGACAGGTATAAGTGTTTATGCTATCACATTTCACCTTTGTTTCAAAACCAAAACCTCTACTACTTAGATTCTTAAATTCATTGATATAGTAATAGCTTACAAGTGTGTTTTTATTAATTCCTATTTGGTTTTTATTCAAATGTTCTTTAGTAACATGGAGATTACCTTCATTAATTATGTCTTTATTTTTCACGTAAACAGGTATCTCATCCATGTATCCATATCTCCCCATTGCCACCCATTTATCTGTTGTTATATTTACAATTGATTGCTTGATTATTGAATCATTCGCTATGAGTTTGGCATGATGGTATCCCGGGTAATAATAAATACTGGTTAGGCTCCTGTTGTCTTTGTGTATTTGATCTCTTCGAAATTTATTCCAGGATTGCTGGATGAAAAAGCTGTCGGCTTCAACGTTACTCACATCGTAATTGAAAATTGCTGTATTGGGTAATTCATTTTTAGCAGAGTATTTGCATGAAAATTCAACTTTCGCTGGCTCATAAACAATTACTTTTTCAGATTCTTTTGTGCCATTCGATACGAATAAAATAGAAGCAGAAACAAGGCCAATAATTAATGTTAAAATAACGACTGGTCTATTAATAAGTAAACGTTTACCTGCACTGGTAATTTTTATGGAATTATTTTTTTGATTACTTTTTTTAAAATGCAACCAATTATCATATTCCAAAAATCTTGCTAATGCATCTAAGGTTGATATATGAGGAATATTGGTAGAATCCTTTTTCCAAATCCGTTTTACAGTTGAAAGGCTTAGGGTAATCCCCGTTTTGTTTTCAATAAGTTCAATCAAATGAAGGTAATCACGTTGTTTCCAATCATTGCTATTAATCCATTGGAGTTCTTTTTCAATGAGTAATTTGCATTTTTGCAAATAAGATAGTTCTGATACAGACATTTAAACGGTTTTTGAACGTTAAATGAACGTAAAATAACATAAACAACAAAGTTTGAGATAATATTTTTGTTGAAACATAAATATAAAAAAACTCAAAAAAATGAAAAAAGCAATTTTTATATTCTGTGTCTCAATTTGTTTATTAATGTCAGTAAATGCTCAGATATTTTATGTCAATTCTCAAACTGGGAAGGATATGAATACTGGAAATGTCGATTACCCTCTAAGAACCATTCAAAAGGCTATTGAGTTAGCTAACCAACTTACAGGTACTGGTGACATAACCATTAAAATTATGCCAGGTATTTATCTTTTGGATGATAGAATTGATATTAACCCAGTGCGCATTTTAAATGAAAAATCTAAACTTAGAATTGAAGCGGCAATACTACCAGGTGATTCATTGTGGAAGCCAGAAAATATGCCGATAATAGGTTCTTCGTCAGCAAATAACTCAAAAACGCAATTTGAACATTCAACAGGGTTCTTAGTAGCTTCTGGTTTTGTTGAATTTAGAGGGATTAAATTTTGCGGTAACGCGAACCCTTTGGTTAAATATTACTATCCAATTACAAGAGAAAACCCAAACTTGAAGAACCTTATTGTTTCCCGCTGTATGTTTATTGGAGATAAAAATTCAGCTATCATTCAAGGGGGAATATGGGCGCATGGTACTGATATAAACATTAACCACAGTGTATTCTACCAATGTAGAAATGCTATATTATTGTTCCAAAATATTAATAATTCAATAGTTTGTAACAATATAATTTATGATGCCTATGAAAGTGCATTTTGGATGGGCGATGATGAAAATCTAAAGTTTGAGAATAATATAATAAGCAACTGTAATTATTTTTGGATCGGAAATCCAGAGAGTAAAATTGATTTTAAATTAAACAACTCAATCATTTCAGATAATAAACATTTTAGGGGTAATTGGGGACGAAAAGGTCTAATGGAAAGTAAGCAGAAATTTATTGAGACGAATATTAACAAAAGAGAAAAAATAAAACTTATTGAAAGGGACAGTGAGGTAATTCCTGAATCACATTTACACGTTAGTCCAGAATCAGCAGGTTATGATTTGAATGCAGGAATATTTAAATAAATATGAGATAAATAACAACGAAAGCTAACAAAAAATATAGGTCATTTGGCGGATAGTGCTAATTTGGGGATGGAAGCATTTAATAAATTTATAACGGCCTGATACGATGGAGCTTTGAAATGCCAAACGCCCCATATTCGAGCTGTTGTGTGTCATTCCCCACACCGCAGACACCTCCAAAATAGATAGAAAATGAAATTATCAATTTTTACAGAGCTGATAAATCCTTAAGCTAACGATAAAATTCAAAACATTGATTGACAGTAAAATATGATTTTATAATTTTACCGTTTATCAAGATTACTTGCCTCACGGCCCTGAAATAGATTGTAAAACACGATATCTATTCCTAAAGAACTGATTAATTCCTTTTTTTAATTAAAAAATATCAAAGCACTGCTTAATAGTGTGTTATGTTTTTGTAATTTTATTCTTTGTCAGAATGCTTCACTAATTGAGGGTTTTAACATAATTAATTAATATTAATGGAAAATTTATTGAAAACATTAGGCTCAATTGCGGGCATTGGTGGAATATCAATTGGTTTGATTCTTATTCTATTTAAAGATATAATAAAGAAAAAAATTTTTCCTCAGTTAACTAAGAAGCAAGCATATAAAATTATTAGGCTAATAGTTATACTTTCATTTATTATATCTGTTATTGGCATGACTACATATTTGATAAAAGAAGTTGACCATAAAAAAAATCCCGAAAACAATTCAACCACTGTTATTAAAGACACAACATTAATACCAACATTAAATGTGAAGTCAAGTGGAGCCAATTCACCAGCTATAAATACAGAAGGTGATGTACATATAAATTATTCAAATCAGGAAGAAAAAGATAAATTAGTTGACAGTATTAATAAGATAGAATGATAATGAGAAAGTCTGAAATATTAACCAATCTCTTTGTTATTTACATAGTTAATTTCGCTCCAAATTATATCTATTCACAACAAATAACTGTCGAAACTACAAATAAGAATAGTCCAGCTATTATTGCTGAAAATATTTCAATTACATATGGTATTAGACCTGAGATTGTCATTGAATTAATTGACGTATTTAAAAAGGTAGAATCTAATCCGTTAGAAAGAAAAAACAAGATTGAACAGTTAATAAAAGAATACCAAGATATTCCAAATAAATCAGAGGAGCTTTCAGAAAGTGAAAAGAAGAAGCTAGGAATCTTAGATAACAATGCAGTAGTTAATATTCTTAATTGGGATATCTTTTTATCAACTAAAGGAATTAATAGTCCTGCTATTTATGCAAAAGGAGGAAGTATTGGAATTTGGTATGGAATACCTCCAAAGGTATTTAAGAGGCTGTATGAAATATTAGAAAAAAAAACATCAGACTATTCTACTTTAGAAGAAACACTTACTAAGCAAGTTGAAAAGTATAAACTTTTATACGAAGAACTTAGTCTAAGAAATAATGAAGATGAAAAAATCATTGAAGCGAAAAAACTATTAACCAAGGGCGATATTAATGGTGCAGAGTTTGTACTAGAAAAAGAAGCCAATAACTTAGAAAAACAGGCTGCGTACATACATTATTCATTAGGACTTATTGATGAATTAAAATTAAATTACTCAGAAGCTAATAAATCTTTTAAAAGGGCTTTATTATTTGACGAGAATAATGTAGAATATTTAAGAGCATTTGCTGATAATTTAAATAAAACTGCTCAGTATGATGAAGCAATAAAATATTATGAATTGTCTATTAAAGTGCTTCTAGAAAATGACAGCTTAAAAACTGATAAATTATCACGGTTATATAATGATTTAGGGTTAGTATATAAAAATAAAGGTTCTTTTGACAAAGCTATCAATTATATAAGTGAATCAATAAAGATTAATATTAACCTTTATGGTAATTTAGATCCAAGTATATGTACAAGTCTTGAAAATCTAGGACTTATTTATTATGAACTTGGCAGATATGATGATGCTCTTAATCTTTACTTTAAATCTTCTGATATTTATCTTAAGAGTCCACATAGTGATATTTCTCATTTAGGTTTTACTTCTAACAATATTGGAACAGCCCTTGCAGCTAAAGGAGAATATAATATGGCACTTGAATATTTCGAATCCTCAGCTTCAATTTTTCAACATTATTATGGTAGTAATCATCCTAGATATGCAGTTTGTTGTAATAATATTGGTCAAGTATTAAATAAAATTGGAAAGTACGATCAAGCTTTAAAATGGCTTTTAGAATCATCAAATATTTTTACTAATTCATTAGGAGAACACCACCCAGATTTAGCAAATTGCTATGTAAATATTGGTGCAGTATATACTGCAAATAGTGATTACGAAACAGCATTGGAATACTATTTAAAAGCTTTAGATATAGATTTTAGAGTGTTTGATACAACACATACTGTAATAGCATCTGATTACAATAATTTAGGAAGTGTTCATGCAAGTTTAGCGAATAATCAATTAGCTGAGTATTACTACTTAAAAGCATTAGAAATACAACAAAAAGGAATTTATAAACCTGAAGAAATAGCGACAACTTGTACAAATCTTGGAACTCTCTATTGCAGTATTCGAGATTTTGAACTTTCGCAAAAATTCAATTATAAAGCATTAAACAATTTTAGAATTGCATTTGATTATGATCACCCTAAAATCGAAGTATGTTATGAAAAAATAGGTGCTGTATATGAGAAATCTGAGAATTATGATAGCGCTCTGGTTTATTACTCTAAATGTTTAAATATAGCTAAAAGTCGATATGGAAATGATTCCACAAAAGTAGGCTATTACTATTATCTCATTGGCTTAATGAATTACAAGTTGTCAAATCTAACAAACGCAAAGGAATATTATGATGCAGCGCTGAACAAATATGAAAACGCAAAAGTCTATGTTACTAATATTTATTTTGATTTAGGTTTAATTAATAAAGGATTGAATAAATATGATTCAGCGCTATTTTATTTTAATAAATTTTTAGATGTACAAAATAACAATATTCTAGATACTGGAAAAGTTGCAAAATGCTATTTTCAAATTGGAGAAACGTATGGTAAACTGAAGGAGTTTAACTATGCCGTCGATAACTATAAAAAGGCTTTGAGTTTTTGTATCACTGAATCTAATACATACTGTTCTGATATTGATAATATTTATCTTGAACTTGGATTGTCATATTCTGAATTAAATGATTTGCAAAAAGCTGCTGAATGCTATATTAAATCTATTGAATTGCATTGGGAAAAAGAAAAATATAACTATTCGACTTTAATTAATCTTTACAATAGATTAGGTCAAATATATGGTGAATCTGGTTATTATAAAGAAGCTGAAGAATGCTATAAATTTTGTTTAAAATTCGAAAAAGAACTACCAGAAAAAAACTATCAATTATTATCTGCTGTATATTCTAATCTTGGTTCAGTGTTTTTGTACCGTAAAAAGTATAATAAAGCTATCAAGTACTTATTGCAGTCACAAGAATTTCATTCTAATTTACCTTATGGTAATAATGCAACTAAGGCTTCAACTTATAACAATCTATCATTGGCATATGAAGGTTTAAGAAAATATGATAAAGCAATTGAATATGGAACAAAGGCTTTATTAGAATTGCAAAAAGTTGTTCCTCCAGATGATGAAAATTTGAAAGTTGTTAAAAAAAACCTTGAAGGTTTAAAAGAATACGCAAATAAAAAAAACATTAAAACAATAATTGATTTACCATGAACGAACACACAACAAATGGTATAGTGCATACGGGTTTCAGTGGTTTTCGAGCGTTCGTGGTTCGTAAAAAAAGTCGGTATAAACTGATAGGAAATTGCTTCGTAATTCCGCACGACACCATACCATAAAACGTTGTGCGGCATGCAGGACAACGTCCTGCAAAACTGATAAATAGTGGAAAGAAAGATTTTGATATTTGTATTGGTTTTACTCTCATTTAAAATTTTCGGACAAAATTTCGTGAATAGGCTTGATAGTAAAACTGATTTTGATAGTTTTTCAGGACTTCCCTTAGTTGAAAAGTACGGAGAGGTTTCGGCGATAAAGTTAGTTTATGATTTAAAGACAAAAGAAATCTATTACATCAATTCCAGATACTTTAAATATCATCATGAATTTTGTGGTTATAAATTAGAGTATGATGTTGATTTAGAATACTTTAATAAAATTAATTATTCAAATGATTCAAAAAGGAAGTATTTGCTTGCCAATATTAAT
>JBNKPU010000044.1:0-4926 GCA_050295515.1 Bacteroidales bacterium
CCAAATTGGATCCTTAGATCCGATACTGTTATCATGTTTGAATTTCCTTTAATTAGCCCTAAAAAAGGCTGCAAATGTAAGGATAATATTTTATTTGATTACTATTCTTTGAGTTATGATTTAGAAATATGTTAATCGTAATAAAGAGTAGTGTGTTTCTTAAGAAGTGGCTGCAAGTACCGAGTTCAAAACCACGTGCGGGCTAATGCTATAGCGAGAGTACAGCTCAGGAGCTAAAACTCATGGTTTTTCAGTCTTTGATAAGAAGGTTGTGTTGAACCATCTATCCTATTCATTCATGAATGCAGTACTAGCACTTTAAATAACAGAGGTTACTCATTAAAAGTTTTATCGGTTGATTTCCGATTTAAGTTTTTTAAACCTTTTCAATATAGATTTCTTTACCGGTTCAGAAAGCCCATCCAGGTATGGCCCCTGGACCAATAAATCAACCTCATGAAACAATTCAGGGTATTTCTTTGCAATTTTAACGATCATTATTAAAGCACTATACCTAACTGAAGGAATCTTATCAATTCTTTGCCATACTTCTACAGATATATCATATAGCCTGCCTTCAGAATCTTTGTCTAGCTCCATTCTGCCCAGTATTGCCATCAAGTCCCTTCGTTGATTGTCTTGTTTCGTTGGCAATGAATCAATTATTTTATCCAGAAATTTTTGAATGCGAGGATCGTTATCATCCATACAACTCCACAATAACCATGCTGCTCTCCACGAGTAGGGCTGTTTGTCCAACAGTGAAAGCTGGATAGCTTCTTCGAATGCTTCTGGATGTGCATCCATATATGCAATCATCTCAGATTTATATGTATGGGTTAGTATATATTCTAATTCGGTTTCCATGTATAGCTTGAATAGCATTCTAATATTAAAGATATTTTTTTTGGTTCAGAAATAGTCTTACATGTTTATTTTTTATGCAGGCAACCATTTAACCATTTTTTTTTAGCATGGACAATACTTTTGCCTATAATGTTGGGGGTGGAATTGGTTTTGATGTGGGGCTTGTGGATGTAGCATTTAATTTGATGTTTGATTATTATGCTCTTGATAAACCTGATCATTTCTTGACCTGGCCTATTGCTAAATTGGGTCTCTGTCTTAAGTTTTAAATTTAATACTATTAAAAAATCATTTATTAATAAATTGCCATGCAACTTTTTTAGGTATTTCTAACACATTATTATGTTGACAGTAAAAAAATGCTAAATCGAATTAATATATAAGTTATGAAAAATAGGGTTATTTATACCTTGACTTGTCTACTGTTTGTGTCATGTGGCAACATGTTTACCAGGGGAGAGGACAAGTATTTTTATCTAAGCGATTACACTAAAAAAATTGCTGATTTCAAGGAGGGTAGCTATTGGATTTACCGCTGTGATAAATTAAACACATACGATACAGTTACCGCGAAAGGTTATGAACAAGGTCTGGAAAAAGAGCCATTTGATAGCCATTACAATTACTATGAGTATATTCATATAACATTTTTTAGTTCGTTCCATGAATGTGGTTTTATGGATAGATTAAGTGCTGAAATATATAGTGAGCATGATGGGTACAAGCGTTCATATACTGATTGTTCGAGTGAAAATGACCTTGGCTTTTACCTAGACATCGTGAAGGAAGGCTACCTGGAAGGACCGAGATTGACAAATTACGATAGGGAATTTGACTTAAATGGCAAAAATATTACAAACATTGTATGTTATAGCTCAACAAATAATGACACATTGAAATACAAGTATTATTTTGCGCCAGACTATGGAGTTGTTATGATGGAACATATGAATGACTCAACACTAGATGAATGGAAATTGGTTGAATGCAACATTGAGAAATAAAAGCTGCCGTCAACAGGCTGATTAGTATAAAATGATTTTAAAAAAAAGTTTTTCAGAACAGAAGATTGTTAAAGAATGCCTGAAAAACAACCGAACCTTTCAGAAAATACTGTACGATAAATATAAAAACGGTATGTACACGGTTGTTTTCAGGATACTCAGAAATGAAGACCTTTCATGTGATGCCTTACAGGAAGGCTTTATACAGGTATTTCTTAGTCTGAAATCCTATAGCTTTAAAGCCTCTCTTGGTAGCTGGATAAAAACAATAATGATCAGAAGTGCATTAAAAATTTTAAAAGAAGAAATACAATTCGAGGAACTTGAACATTCAGCAATGAATATTTCCGTAACCTGGGATGAAAACCTTACAGGAGAGGCTCTCGATAAGGCCATTTCCGGGCTTAGTCCCGGATATCGTGCCGTTTTTCTGATGATTGAAGTCGAGGGGTATTCGCATAAAGAAACTGCTGAAATGTTGAATATTTCCGTTGGAACGTCAAAATCGCAATTGTCAAGGGCAAAGGCTGTCCTGCAAAGTAACCTGAAAGAAATGTGTGCATAAGATGAAGGAACAAGGACATGACATATTAAAAAGAGCCATTCGGGAGCTTCCGGAATATAATTTCGATTCGGAGAAGGCCTGGAACAAAATAGACGAATTGCTTAACCAAAGGCAATCCTTTATTGAAAAAAAATTGCCGGAATATGCCTTGCCTAAAGATATTTGGCCAGCCATTGAGCATTCGTTGGAAACCACCCAAAAAAGGAAAATCTATATCTCAGTTGCACGGGTTGCTGCTTCAATAATTGTCTTGATAGGTATAGGCGTATTGTTAAGGGAAAATATCAGATTTAGAGGGGAAAAGGGCAAGATTTCCTTCAGTACAGAGACTGTTGAAGATTCTAGCTTCTTAGGGGAAGAGTTTCCGGTTGAGATCCAAAGAAACGAGCATCTGCAGCTACTTTGCCAGAATAATCCTGAGTTGTGCACATCTCCATTGTTTATCGAATTGTCTAAACAAATAGGTGAAATAGGTATGGAAATGAAAAAAATATTGGAAATGGCCGAAAAAAACAACGATCCACAGATATTGCTCTATTACTATCAACTCGAAAACCAAAAAGTTGAAATTGAACTGCAAATGCTTAAAATAATTAATCAATCATAACCAATCAGATAGCAATAAACATGAATAGAGTTTTATACTATATCATCACACTTACGTTTTTGTTCCTGGGAGCTCAAACAATGTTAGCGCAAGCCGACTCCATAACTATATCAAAAGCCGAACCTGATTCAATTGATGTCAAATACGACAGGGTTTATAAACTGTTTGTCCAGGACAAGGATCACGAAATTAAACACTTGATTAAACTAAACCTGGTAAATATTGACCTGCTTATGCCAACATTGGCATACGAACAAAAGTTAAGCAGGAATTTTTCCATGGAGGTCAGCATGTTTATTGCATATAAGCATTTGCTGTTTGATGAATCTGATTCGTTGAAGTTTTACCCAACATACCAGTTTAAAGGATCAGACCTGCAATGTTTTTCTATTGGTGGGTACCAGATGATAAAGCTATACCATAATCTTAACCGGCTTGAACGGTTGGGCAAGAACACAAATGGATTTTCAGGTAACTATTTTGCTTTAAAGCTATCGGAAAATTACAGTTGGTTGGATGATTTTTACCACAAGGAGCCCAATGCGGACATCTTCCTTGAAAATAAATATTATTTGGTTCCGGCCTTAGTATACGGCATACAGCGAAGAATTGGCAATATTGGCTATGGAGATCTTTCACTTTGCTTAAATTATTTCCCGGACTACATTAGAAATGCCGACTATCCCTGGGAATTAGGATTGGAGACAGGAATTACTTTCAAGCTCGGATTTGCCATTGAATCCATTTCAAGTTTAAAAAACATGTTAAAAAAATAAGCCATGAAAACAATACTATTTTTACTTCTGGTACTTTTCCATTTTAGCTTTCTAACAGGACAAACAAGTACATTAATTAATCCTTCAACAAGACATAATTCACAAACTGGAAACCTGCTGAATGAGGAAAGTCAACCCGAAACAAAACATTTGTTTAAGATCAACTTATCGCCCTTGGTAATATTTAGGCCAACAGTTGCTTTTGAACAAAAGCTTGGTAAAAAATTTTCAAGCGAAACCTCGATCAGTTACGAAAGGCACAGCTCACTCTTTTTTGTAAGTGATATTTTCATCATGGATGAGAATAATACCCCTCATTATCCAAATGGGTTCTCTTACCGGGGATATCAGATGTTCAAATATTATCATAATCACAATAAACGTCAACTTTTAGGCAAAAGCACAAATACTTTCACAGGAAACTTTTTAGCAGTTCAGCTTACCGCTATATATGTAGATTCGGGCACCGAACATGACTATTGGGGGGACCCCCTGCCCAAGGATAACTATTATTTTACTTTTGCCGGATTGTCCTATGGGATGCAATGGCGAATTGCAAACATAGCCTATATCGAACCATCACTATTTATGGATATTGGCATAAAAACAAATTTTGAACACCAGCCATTGTTCAATCTGGGCGGAAAACTGAAAATGGGGTTTGCCATCGAATCTTTTGCTAGTTTAAGGAGGAATAAATAAGTGCTAATACCCCATGGAATTGAATTATATCTACAATACATAAGATAAAGAAATGAGAAAGCTTTTTTATATATCGATATTAGCTTTTATAGTAACAGCCTTGGCCGGACAGACCGATTCAACATCAACTGTAGAAACAAGCCTCGACTCCCTGAATGTGAAATACGATAGGATATATAAATTATTTCTGGAACAAAACGACCAGGAAACAAGACACCTGTTTAAATTTAATATTATTGGATTAAGCCAGCTTGCCCCCTTACTGTGCTACGAACAAAAAATTGGCAAAAGCTTTTCACTTGTAACTTCAATAGGACTGGGGTCCACTTCAAAATTAGTAGCATCTTCCACCCTGTACGGGTATAGCAATAAATCAATGTTCGGATATTATGCTAGTGGGTATGA
>JBNKPU010000045.1:0-9413 GCA_050295515.1 Bacteroidales bacterium
TAGCTATCCAGTTTTCATAGTAATAAATACTATCTGGCAGTAGAAAAATTACAGTATCTGATCCAAATCTTTCCTTCACATATTTCCTGATATCATTATGGACATCCTGCACGAATTCTGGGTAGTGAAAATAAAAAGGGAAGGCTTTTTTATTGACAAAAGCACCTGAGCGGACAAAAAAATCAACATCTGTAACAAAGGCTTTCGAATAATTTTGTGCAAATGTGGAGTGGAAGGTCAAAATACAGATTATAGATCCAAGGTATAGGTACTTCATTATTAGTAAATATTTGGTTTGCAGCAGAATTTAACAAAATTATTATCAATTTAGTGTTTAAAAGGACGATAGAAAAAAGTAAAATCACAATTTATCTAATTTTTTGATCTACCAATAACAACCATAGAGTTGAATAATTCCAATAATACAAATCGTACAGTTGAATTTGGTCAAATGTGCTTAGTTAATAAAACAAGTGTGGTGCAACCAATACGTTCAAGCGGATTAATTTTTATATTTGAAATACTAATTTGATCAGGACATTGTACAAAAAGATGGTCCCTGAATAAGAAATTGGAACTGTATTTCGGGGTGTAGCGCAGTCAGGTAGCGTGCTTCGTTCGGGACGAAGAGGTCGTCGGTTCGAATCCGGCCACCCCGACAAAGTAAAAAATATCTGCCCGGCAGATGTTTTTTTTATGTGTTTGAAATAGAGCTTGCTCGAAATTTCAAATACATAAAAAAATCACTATTGTGCGTAGCACAAATAGTTTTTACTTTGTCGGTTTCCTCAAAATAAAGTGGCACTCTGGATCATGGAGTAACCCTGCCACCCCGACAAAGCAAAAAATATCTGCCGGGCAGATGTTTTTTTTATGTGTTTGAAATAGAGCTTGCTCGAAATTTCAAATACATAAAAAATATCACTATTGTGCGTAGCACAAATAGTTTTCTCTTTGTTAGAGATCAATCTGCAGAATCATTTGCGGCTTTTTCTTGGGCTTCTGCCCGTACAGCAAATGAGAAGTCATATACAAATACCAGGTTGAAAATATCTCCCAGTTGTTCTTCAGATACTGAGTTCTTCACCCACATTACATATTGGTTACCCCTCATTTTTATAAGCATAATCATCTCATTGTCGGCTTTTACTTCTGTAATGCCATATTCTTCGTTCCAGTCGACCAGGTATTTTTTATTTCTGAAATACCCCTCAAGATCATCAGTATAGCTAAATGAGAAGTTTCCAATTTCGTTTTTGTTTTCGTCCTTGAATTTTATTTCAACATCTGAAGAAACCGAAAGGAAGTTTAATATGGTTCCTTCACTGGCTTCAAGAAGTACAAGATATTCTTCATTTTTAAAATTATTGGTTAGTTTATAACCATCTTTTGCTTTATTGGATTCGAATAGGTTGCCAAAATCTATTTCACTGCCAATACCTCTCCAGAATTTATTTGCAAAAGATAATACAGGTACCTGGTTGTCTTTGCTTTTTCCATAGGAATATCCTTTTTTAATGCGTGTCATGTAGAAGATTTCTGATGTAGCCAGAAAATCATCGTAATGATGTGTTGGTGGTTGTTCAATAAACCTTTTTTCTGATTTTTTCTGTTTTCCTTCAAGTGCCAATTGAAGTCCATCCAGGTAAAAAGTATAAAAATCCTCCTCCTTCATCATAATACGACCAGTAATATTTTCTCCTTCAAATACTTCAAAAGGTATATTGTTTTTGAACTTAAATGCTGTCTTACCTCCAGATTTATACGCTTTTACACGAGTGGTAAACTTAAAATTGGAAACCCCGTTTATAGTGCTGGTTTCCTGGATTATAGACTCCAATGAAAGATATACAGTACTTTTTTCCTGACTTGCCAAAGCTTGTTCTTTTGCCTTAATCTTCTTGGCTGACCAAGATTCAGTATAACTGATTTTATTTGGGGTGTCAAAGATGACAGTATCGACTTTGAACTTTTGTTTTACATATTTCCTGATATCAGAATGTACATCCTGAATAAACTCTGGATGGTGAAAATAAAAAGGGAATGTGCTGGCGTCAGCAATTCCGCCTGATCTTACCAGATAATTTACATCAGTGACAATTGCTTTGTCAAACTTTTGGGCATTTGCTTGAACAAAAAGCATAAAAGATAAAATATATCCAAGGTATAGATGTTTCATTGTATTTTAATTTAGTTTGTCCTGGTTTTTCAAATTTCATGCCAGCAGGGTCACAGCATTTGGCTGATAAATCAATCAATTCGTTGCTGGGAGATTGTTTTAACAGAATCAGAACTAAATATATCAAAAATTTTTAAAGAGCTGGCATTCTGGATCATGGAGAAACCCGTCCACTCCGAAAAACAAAAACTATTTGCCTGGCGGATGGCTTTTTTTCTTTAAGGAATCAGATAAGGTTTAACTAATAGCTCATCAATTAACTGATGATTGTATGTTTCTTTATTGCCATTTGAAATGATATCCTTTCAACTTTATACATAGGTACTACACTTGACCGAGAAAGGTTTATATGCTGAAAACACCGCACGGAAGTACATTAATAAAATATTTGGAATGAGCGTTTTGGAGAAAAGAATTATTCATGGTCACCATTTCAATTTACATTCTAAGCAGAATATTATCCGGTTAAACCTACATGATTTGCCCAAACAAAATCTAGGGAAGTAGCCCTTCTAAAAATAAATTCTTAAGGTACAAAAGAAAGTAAATTGCAGAAAATCAGCTCGCTACTCTTTTTTGAGTTGGAGCAATTCTTGATTCTTTTCATGCCATTTCTTGCAGGCCTGAAAAGTTTCTTCGGCAAAAGGAATTAAATTTTCGAATTCCAAAAGTAGCCTATCTTCTACCAAGTCATGCAATTCACCTCCTTTTTGACTAGCTCTGAATTTTAATTTATTTACTTCCTTTTCAAGTTCTTTTATTTTCTCTTGATCAATCATGATATATTTTTTTCTTTTACAAATACATGGCGACGCCATTGGAGTACAAACCGAGTGCCATATTTTTAAGACGCAGTAATTCAAATGATTATGTTTTATGCGCTATGCGAAAATGTAAGTTCTTTCGGCAAGTCTTACATTATTGTAGAAACTTGTTTTTAGTTATACACTTACTTCGTTAGAATCTTGAAATTTTTGTTGAAGAAGTATTCTAACTTTGTTCAGAAGTCTGCTACTAACTATATCGGGGTTCGGGATGCGAAGACCTGACCTTTGAACTGAAGTGCCTAAAACCCTCCTACACCTTTGTTAGCTATATTTTTAGAGCAAATACGGGGATTGCAGAATACCTGTTATTTCTATTTCTTGAGGTCCGTTTTACATCAATAGGTTACAAAAGAAACAGTAATTTTCGATTTTATTATATTATAAGATAATATCATTTATTTATTTGCAACGAATAAAGTGACTGAAATCTTTGAGATATGTTGAGAAGAATAAATCTGTTGATCGCAGTACTGGTAATATCAGTAGTGAGCATTGTGTTTGTTGAGCTAAGCTATAATACAGAAGAGATTGAAAATGAACCTCAAGACTTGGATGAGGAAAATGAAGAGCGCCCCAATCAGCCACTTTCAGGTGTGGAAAAAGAAATGTTTTTAGAATTCCTCGAAAATAGACAAAGCCAAACCTCAGCGAAATCTTTACAGACATTTCAAAAAAGCAAGGTGCAATTCGCATTTTCCCCGATATGGGGGCCAAGCAGTTATGCTAATGGAAGATTGCAAGGTACATGGTCTCCTAAGATACCGCATACCGGATGGAACGGATACCGTACCAATAATTCTGCCTATGATTCATTAAGGAATGTATTCTATGTGATAACACATGCCGGTCACCTTTACAAGATGGAGTATACTCCTGAAGTAAAGTGGGAGCTTCTTAACCACAAGGAAGTTATGAATCCGGATAATGATCTCTATACTCCCAAACCGATTTTTATCGGAACCTTACTACCTGATTCAATTTTCAGGTTGATACGTAGCAATGATAATTATGATCGCATGGAGTATTCTGACGATGAGGGCAGAACCTGGAATGTTGCTGTCGGAGCAACCACAAATAGAAGTTGGGTAAATAGTGCATTTGAAATATCAAACAATGGTCAAAAGCGGATTATTGTGGAAACGATTCATTCAAATAAGATTCATATCTACATATCTGATGATAATGGACAAACTTATACCGAATCGAGTTTAGACATACCCACTTCTACATACGATGCAAGAATGGTAAAACCGTATTACACAAACGATGCATATGTTTGGGTGTGGAACAAGTCTTCAAAAGCGGTAGTAGGATACAAATATAATCCTTCTATTGATGATTTTGAAACAGCAGTCAGTTCCTCTTCCACTGTTGCAGGAAATACGATGGTCAACGCATTTGGAACTTATCTTGATGGGCAATACTTTTTTTACTTAATTTCTAAAGAAAGCAATTACCTGGTGTATTATTCAAGTGATGGCGGAACAACCTGGACAGAAAAAAACAAGGGTGTGGACAAACCTATTTATTCAATGAGTGCTGATAATCCAAACATTCTAATGGGTGGTTATGAGGATATGAAGCTATCGACAGATTATGGCACAACCTGGGACCCATATGGTTGGAAACTGGGATGGGATTTACATTCATTGAACTCCTATAAAATGGCTGGCGGAAAATATATTACACTTGCCGGGCTCGACTTTGGATGTTATGTGTCAGAAACGCCTGAAGATAAAAATTCTTACACATGGTGCAATGATGGAGCGAGGTATGCCATGCATTATGACGCTGTCACCAGCGAAAATTATAACTCCATTTATATGGGTAACCAGGACAGGGGGACAACTGCATATTTAGATTCCGGAACCGATGTGCAAACTATTGATGTGGATGGTACAGATGTATTAAGGGTATGTTTTGCCAATCGCGAAGCTTCTGTCTGGTCGTGGTTCTATTACGGAAGAATCAAGCATCGGTATAATTTCCCCACAGGCAAACCCGGCGAAGCATCTTATGATGGTCTGGGCAACTGGTGGGCAGCCCCAATCATAGCATCTCCCGACCCTTCTGAAGATGCAATATATGCTGCCTATGGGAGTAACCTTAAGAAGTTTAGATTCATTCCGGAATCAAATGTAATTGTTAAAACTGAACACCCATTCAATTTTGAAACTGTATTTAAATTTAAGGTGGGCGGTTTTGGATACTCCGAACTTAACCGGGATCTTTGGTATGTTGCGCTTGAAAATGGTTCTTTTATTTATTCTGAAGATGCAGGAAACACATGGGCCAAATCATCTTATTTAGGCTATAAGCCAAGGGCAAATGACCAAGCCCTGAATTACTTTAAAAATCATATAGTAATCAAAGCCTCCCAAATTGATACCAATAAGGTTTTTTATGCTGGCGTAGGCAACTATTTCTTGATTTCTAATGACAGGGGTAAAACCTTTACACTTAAAAACAAGGGTCTTAATATATACCGGATGCGCGATTTTGATCTTTCTCCAGATGAGAAATTTGTTTTTGCTGCATGTGGATATGGTGGTGCCTGGGTATATTCTGTTGATGATGATTATTGGTACCAAATGAGTGATGATCCGATCCCTAGTGTTGATTTTAGTGATGTGCAATTTATTGGCAGCAAAAATTGTGTGCGTTTTAGCACATACGGTAGTGGCATATTAGATTTCACCTCTGACAGTGGTTTTTATCCTGTAGATCCTCCTTCGGGACTTAGTGCTTCAATTAATGCCTATCCTGCTTCTATTGGACTGAGCTGGACTGATACCAATGCAGATGAGGATGGTTTTTATATTGAACGTGCAACAGACAGCAACTTCGTTTGTATTGATACAATCGGTGCAAATGCAACAACATATAACGACAGTATGACAGCTTTTAACACTACGTATTATTATAGAGTTAAAGCATTTAAGAACAATACACCGTCATTTAAATCGAACCTGGCTTCTATTTCCATACCTAAGGAAGGTTTTCTAACCCAGGACAACTGGTCGCTCATTTCTTTCAGCAGCCAGGAGATAAATGGTGAATATTCTCCTGCCAAATACGCGATTGATAATAACAAGGCTACTTACTGGCATACAGAGTGGGACAATGCACAGCCTGCTCATCCACACTATCTGGCAATAGATTTAGGAATCGAATCTGAAGTTGCCGGATTCCGCTATCTGCCAAGACAAGATGGAGGTACTATAGGATCAATTGCTAATTACGAATTATATGTGACAAACGATACATTAAATTGGGGCACTCCGGTTAGTTCAGGGCAGTTTGGCAAAGGATCAGAGTGGAAAGAAGCTATTTTTGATCAAGCAACAAATGGCAGGTATGTTAAATTAGTGGCTTTATCTGACATTGGCGGCACTCATTATACAAGTGCTGCCGAAATAGCAGTATTGTACCAGCCAGTAGCACCAGACGCACCTATAAATATATCTGCAATGGTGGTACTTGATTCTATTGTAAGGCTATCATGGAAAGATAATTCAATTAACGAGTTGGGATATGTAATTGAACAATATGTCGAAGGTGATTTTATTACTATTGATTCGGTTAAAGCATCACAAACCACTTATTTTCACAGGGGACTGCCACTTGACAGCACATACAAATACAGGGTCAGAGCTTACAATAATGCTGGAGTGTCAGAACCTTCCGATTTTACGGAAGTTACTATTGTACAGCCAATACCAGATGCACCTATTAGTTTTGAAGCCGTGGTATTAAACAATTACGATGTCCAGCTAACATGGGCAGATAACTCAGATGTTGAATTAGGATATATCATTGAGCAGTCAATTAATGGTACATATGTAGCTATTGATACAGTTGATCTGTCTTATACCAGCTATTTCCAAGATAACCTGCCACCTGATTCTACTTATTGGTACAGAGTAAGGGCATATAACAATACTGGGGTGTCAGACCCTACAGATGGTGTAGGAGTATTCATTAAAAGCTCTGGTGTATTATATGTTAATACTGATCAGTTGAAAGTCTTCCCTAATCCATGTACTACTCAAATGAAGATTGAATTGCCGGTTTTAAAACAGCGTGCAATTTTAAGAGTTATTGACCTGAATGGAAAAACATATATATCAATGAATATAAATCCTGGCAGTTCTTCCATCAATTTATCAGTTGTTGATATCCCTGAAGGAATTTATCTTATTGATTTGTATTGTGATGGTTTTAGAGTCACCCAAAAAATCAGAAAAGAATAGGGATGGTTTAACCCAGAATATGTAATAGTTTTTCTAATACATAATCCGGGTTTAAGGATAATCTGAGACATATCGGAAATTTCAATATAGGAGTAGATCCGAAAATAAAATAAAGGTTTCCGGATCTACTTTTTGTACAGGCTACCTAATCATCAGAATACTGATTTAGGGATACCCCCCCCTATTAAATTGTATTAGGTGCTTTTTTATATTTTGAGCGGGAAACGGGGATCGAACCCGCGACCCTCAGCTTGGGAAGCTGATGCTCTACCACTGAGCTACTCCCGCTTTTTTAGCAAATTGAGTTTTCTTTTTGAGGATGCCAATTTAAACCGAATTTTTTATTTGAACAATACCCTAATCTTTAAAATTTATTGAATGTAGAATGCTTGCCAGCTAAAACGTAGGCTGGTAGAATAATCAATTTAAATCATCATATTAACGAATTGCTACAATTTCAATTCATCAAAATTAATCCATAAACATATCAGTGCATTATATCATCAGCACATTAAATAATTAACCCATTAAAACATCCTCGTCCCAAAGATGAACTTTTCTCTCCAATAAACATTGTCCAGCGAAGAAACCATAACCCCCTTGCTCGATGAGGTGTGGATCATTTCATTGTTGCCTATATAGATGCCCGCATGTGTAATGTACTTGCTTGTTTTGTAGGTGTTGATAAAAAATACGAGGTCACCCTTTCTTAGATCTGTCTTATTCCTGATTATTGTACCATATCTGGCCTGTTCTTCAGAGCTGTGTGGCAGTAAGATACCATGTTCAGCAAATACCGCCATGACCAGACCAGAACAATCGATGCATTTTTTTGTGCTGCCACCCATACAATGAGGAGTTCCTAAATATTTACGTGCTGTTTTAATGATATTATCAGCAGAGGTGCTTCCAGTATCAAGGTATTTGCCATTTCCATAGGCCAAGAATGCTTTTAGCTCCTTGCTGTCAGCTGAGGTGGTTTTGTTCTCATAAACATTGGTGTTTGAATTCGATTTATTTGAAGAACTGTCTGGATATACTTTTTTAGAACAGGAAGATATAAGCAGTAAAAGCAACAGGGCACGTGATAAAGTTGTTATGTTTTGGTGGTTTACTTGATACATAATGTCTATACTATAAATTTCTTTCATGATATTAAACGGACAAAATTCTAATTTATTTACTTGTTGACCAAATACCATGCATCCAGTTCTTTCACATGTTTAATCAAGTATTGTCTACCATAGTTTGTTTTCACTTTAAAATAGTCTGCAGCTGGATTTCCTTCACCCCAATAACCTTCATACCACCTGTCAAGGATTTCGACAATATCAAACGCCTCCCCTTTCCAGGTAAAACCCTTAGGGTATTCATCGGCTTTGTAGCCCGAATGGCAGATTACTTCAATGGGTGTCAGTTCCATTTTACAAGGTTAAAGCCGAAATATGCATTAGGAAATCTATTAAATATTGATGTTGCTTCAATTTAAGTCGTTTCACTATAGCGGTGTTATGATTCATCTCACGAAGTCCTTCTATTTTTGCCTTTTCAACTTTCATGATGAAGCTCTAATACATAATCTGAGTTAAAGGGTTCTATACAACCAGATGCAATCTGCAAATACCCTACAGGTGATATATTGTACTGCTTTATTGTATGTGAATATGAGAAAAGGCTAAGTAAATAACCTCTAATAATGGAAATGACGATAGTATTATAAAAGAAAGTCTTCACTTCTTTAATTGGTTGTTCAAATTTTAAGCTGATTTTAAGAATTACTTAAGCTAAATTAAACATATAAAGACAAATATTTGTATAAACTTTAAAGGTTAAAATTATGTTTACAGCGACACATTTACATGCTATGCTTGTTCATTTTCCTATAGCACTGGTATTAGTGGCTTTTGTATCGGAATTGGCAGGATTCTTACTGAAGAAGAAGTTTTATCAGCAAACTTCACTGTATCTGCTGGTGCTTGCAGCCTTGGGTGCAATTGCTGCATATTTAACGGGCGATGCTGCTGGCGATGGAATGGAAGGAGGATCTTTGCATCAGGCATTGGAGATTCACGAAGAAGCAGCTACCTTTACGCTCTGGATTACCATTGCTGCTGCCGGGGCAAAAATAGGGTTGAATTTGCTGGCAAACGAAAT
>JBNKPU010000046.1:0-26467 GCA_050295515.1 Bacteroidales bacterium
TTATTTCAGCTGCCATAAATCTATAGTTTTAAAAATTCAGGATTTAGGTTCATTTTATGAACAGTCTTGCTAATTTCATCGAAATAAATACCATTCATAATAATTATTACATCGGGGTTTGTCTCAGGTAAACGTTGTGGAGATATTATTTCTATACCAAAACCAGGCACATAGGTTCCATCCATATGAGGATTAATATCAACAACATTCTTAAATATATCAAATTCAGAGAATAGGCTTAAAAAACCGACAGGTTTTGAACCGCCACCCCAAAGGACAACATATTTCTTTTCTGATTCTAATTTTTGGAGTATACCGATCCACTCATTTCTCCTTTTTTCAAGCTTGTTATTAAATTTTCTAGATGACTCAATTGTTTTTTTAACAAGTTCTTTGCTAAACCAATTAGATTTACCTTTTCCAGAACTTGCTTCAATCATTAAATATTGACCATTGTAATCGAGCCATAGATCTTCTATAAAGAAGTTGTTTTGTTCAAAGACATAAGCTAACGAATTGACACTGAAATAAGAACAGTGTTCATAATAGACATCCCAGAAAGCAATTTCGTCTAAAATCCTGGTTACATCAGGAATTTCAAATAGAAGCTGTGTTTCTGGTTTTCCTTTCAGGTTTTTTACCAGCAGTTCCATGAATTTTGCGGTCTTTGGAATATGCTCAAATGTATGCCTGCAGCAAATTAAGTCTGCTTGAAGGTTTGCATGTTCCTCACTGTAATATGCCTTGATAAATTCAAGATTCTCATCTTTAGGTACTCTGTCGTGGTTAATGGCAGGGTCTATACCTATCCCCCTATTATTGCCTTTGTCGCACATTAATTTAAGAAAATCTCCCTTTCCACAGCCAATTTCCATTACAGTTTTGTCGTTTATCTGGTACCGATTAATTACCTGATCAGCAATTCTGTTTATGAATTTTGTGAAGGTGGGTGAAAATCCTTGCTGGTCTTCATGTCCCTCCTGGTTTTCATGAACTGAAAAATCATATTTTGAATTGAAAATAAAACCACATTCATGACATACAGAAAGTTCAATAGTTTTTTTTTCAACTTTAAGTGATTCCTCTTTTGTTTGTAAAACTAAACTGCTGATTACTGGAGTTTCAGGTAAAGTGTAAAAGACTTCTGTATGTTGATGGTGACAATTGGGACAATCGATGGACATACCTAAATTAGTTTTAATTTCCTACTGTAAAATGCTTCTGCATATTTGCAGGCAGATTCCATTCCTCTTAAACGCAGTATTGCCTTGAATGTTTCTTCATCAAACCAATGCTTTCCAGTTTGTGATGCGAAACTTTCGCGAAGGATTTTAATTTTTAGGTTTATCAGCTCTTCAGGAATTTCAACATAGCTGTTCGTAATGCCCAAGTCACCATCCCATTTTGGTATTTCATATTCCAGAATTAAATGGTTCCTAAAAGTATTCCAGGTTAAATCGCTTACTAATCGGTGATCCTGATGGCGATCATTTCTATAATGTGTAAATATAATGTCTGGGTTAATTTCTTTCTTGATGGACTCAAAGCTTTCTTTTACCTCAGTAGCTACATAGGGTAAGAACCCATCACGGAAACTCTCGACCCTAATGGTTTTTTGAGGAATTGATTGAAGGAAAGCAGAAGCTGAATTTTCAGCCTCAACTTTTCTAATGTCATTTGATGAAAAAACCACCCAGAAAACTTCAGCAATATCAAGCTCTTGAAACATCTTTAGTAATGTGCCTCCACAACCAATCTCTATGTCATCGCTGTGAGCTCCAAGACAGAGCACCTTTAAATTTGATTGCTTAGGAAAAAGACTTTTCATATTGCGAGCTTTTAGGTTTCCATACTTCCCAAGGAGCATCTCCCCTTGTGTACCTGTCATCTAATGTTTGTTTGTCTTTAAATGTGTCCATGCTTGCCCAGAAGCCATTGAACTGGTGAGCAGAAAGCCTCTTTTCAGCAATTAACCTTTGGAAAGGCTGTTCAACAAGTTCATCACCTTCCTCGATATAATCAAATATCTCATTTTTTAAGATGAAGAAACCTGCGTTGATCCAAAGACCGCTATCACCAATATGGCTGATTTTGTTGACAACTCCTTTATCACCCATACTTACAACATGAAAACTCTGGGTAGGTTGGTAGGCCATAAAGCTTGCGACAGGGTAACTTTGTTTTTTGAAATTGTTAATCATATCAGGCAGATACAGGTCTGATAACCCATCACTATAGTTTGCCAGGAACATTTCTTCATCTTTTAAATGCTCTTTTACCTTTAATAGACGCATACCTATGTTTGATGCCATACCGGTGTCGACAAAAGTGATCTTCCAATCATCAATGTCGCTATTCAGAAGATTGATGTCTTTACCACCTTTAGTATAAACAAAATCGTTCGAAATATACTCATCATAATTTACAAAGTAATCCTTGATCATATCGCCTTTGTATCCTAAGCAAAGGATGAAGTCTTTATGCCCAAAGTGAGCGTAATATTTCATAACATTCCACAGAATAGGTCTATACCCTAGTGGTACCATGGGTTTTGGTATGTTTTCAGAGTACTCTCTTAATCTCATACCGAGTCCACCACAAAACAATACTACTTTCATTATAATTAGGATTTGATTATTAAAACAATATACTTATAATTAGTTCAAATTGTTAGTTTTTTTTGCAGTAAATTTATTCTTACATCAATTACACTTCCTTTGCAATAAGGAATGACTAATCATTCCAAATCTTCCATGGGGCTTTTCCTTCATCCCATAAGCCTTCTAAAAGGTTTTTGTCTCTTAAGGAGTCCATTGGTTGCCAAAATCCAGTATGCTTAAATGCAGCTAATTTTCCATCAGCAGCCAAATTCTCTAGTGGGTCTTTTTCAAAAACGTCTGAGTCTTTTGCTATATAATCTATAGCTTCAGGTTCCATTACAAAAAAACCTCCATTGATCCAAGCAGTATTGTTGCCATCCATTTCTGGTTTTTCCTTGAAATAGTTTATTTTATATTCATCCGGCTCTAAATTAAACACACCAAACCTGCCATGTTGCCTAACAGAGGTCAATGTAGCTAAAACATTTTGGTTCTTATGGTGTACAATTAAATCATTAATGTTGATGTTAGCAACACCATCTCCATAAGTCAGGCAAAAAGTCTCGTCTTTAACATACTCTCTAATTTTTCTGATCCTACCACCTGTCATAGTGTGTAATCCCGTGTCAACCAGTGTGACATTCCAGGGTTCAGAATTTATCTTGTGAACCTTCATGTTGTTGTTCTTCATATCGAAGGTAATATCAGAATTATGAAGAAAGTAATTGGAGAAGTATTCTTTGATGGCATACCCCTTGTATCCACAACAAATAATGAAATCGTTGATTCCATAATGGGAGTAAATTTTCATTATATGCCACAAAATTGGTTTTTCTCCAATTTCCACCATTGGCTTGGGGCGTATGCCACTTTCCTCACTAATTCTCGTTCCAAATCCACCCGCCAATATAACTGCTTTCATAGGCTCCTAGTCTAAAATTTTTATTTCTGGAATTGGAACAACAAATTTGCCACCCCATTCTTTGATATAACTGTGTTGTTTCGATATTTCTTCCTTCAGGTTCCAAGGTAGAATAAATACATAATCAGGCTTGGTCTCCTTAATTTTCTCAGGATCAAGTATAGGGATCAATGTTCCAGGAAGGTAGTTGTTCTGTTTATGCGGATTTCTGTCAACCGTATAATCTAAAAAATCAGTTCTCACTCCGCAATAATTAAGCAAAGTGTTTCCTTTACCTGGAGCTCCATAACCTACTACATGTTTTTTATCTCTTTTAGCTTGAATAAGAAACTCCAGAACCTTTCTTTTGGTTTCTTTTACATTCTCCTCAAAATCTTTATAATACTCCAGTGTTTTGAAGCCAAGGTCTAATTCTCTTTGAAGAAGTCCCTTTGCTCGGTCTGTCATTGGTTTCGTGTCATCGTCAATATGCTTGCCATAGATTCTGATTGATCCGCCATGCGTTGGAAGTTCATCCACATCCCATAACTTCAATCCATGGAATTCGAAGATCTCAGAAACAGTGGTAAAGGATAAATATGAGAAATGCTCATGATATATAGTGTCAAATTGATTTTCTTCAATTAATCTTTGTAGGTGTGGAAATTCCATTGTAATTACTCCACCTGGCTTTAAAAGTATTTTCATACCCTTAACAAAATCATTGATATCCGGAACGTGAGCTAAAACATTGTTACCTAATAATAAATCTGGTTGGCCATACTTTTCTTTTACATATTCAGCAGTTTCAACGCCCATGAACCTTACTTCAGTGCGGATGTCTCTTTCTTTTTTTGCAACTTCAGCCACATTTGGTGCTGGTTCAATACCAAGTACCGGAATATTTTTCTGTTTGAAATATTGAAGTAAATAACCATCGTTACTGGCTATTTCAGCAACCAGACTATCGCTGTTAAACCCAAATCTTTCAACCATCAGTTTGGTGTAGTTTTCTGCATGCTTTAACCAGCTGTCGGAATAAGATGAAAAATAGGCGTAGTCGTCAAAAATTTCAGAAGGTGCAACAAATTCTTGTAATTGCACCAAATGACACTTTTCACATATATAAGCATGAAGTGGATAATGAGGTTCCATTTGATTCAGCTCTTCAGGCTTTACATGGTCCTGGCACAATGGCTGCATGCCTAGGTTTACAAAGGAATGATTAAGTTCTGCTTGACAGAATCTACATTTTGGTGTATTGTTATCTGATTGACCCATGTCTATAAATTATTAAAATAAAGATTGTTGTTAATAATGTTGTTTTCTAATAGCTGGTTAACTATAAAAAGTCTGATGAGTTTAGAGTTTCTGTAGTTCTTATCAGTAAATTTGATTGAATTTAATCCTTTAATCAATCCGTCAACAGTACTTGTCAGGTTATATAGTGGTTGATGGTTTGGAGCAAGTTTTTCGAACAAATCAAAACTAACCCGATATGATCTTTTATCAGGAGCAGCATCAGTATTGACGGACACATCAACTCCTTTGAGTAAATCTTGAACCGCATAGGCTAATTCTTTAACCTGATAATTCCAGTCATTGCTTCCTGTATTTACAACCAGATAGTTGCCGCCATTCGAAGCTTCACGTTCGTGTGCCCATCTAATTGCCCGGGCCATATCAAGTACGTTGATTAATGGTCTCCATGGTGTACCATCACTAAGTATGGTTATTTTATCTTCGACAAGTGCACCTGCAACAAAATCATTAACTACAAGGTCAAGACGAAGTCTGTCGCTCATTCCGCAAGCAGTAGCAAACCTTAAGCAGGTCACTTTAAAATTATCATCTGCAAGAGGAGCTAAATCTTCTTCCGATTTTACTTTTGATTTTGCATAGGCAGTTAGCGGGTTCAATTCAGAATCTTCTGTGCGGGGTTTGTCTGAAGCAAATCCATAAACACTGCAACTAGATGCAAAAACGAAATTTTTAACACCTGCAGCTTTGGCAGCTTTGGCAATATTTATAGTTGATTCATAATTGATGGCCAATGTTTGACTTTCAAACTTATTTCCAATAGGATCGTTTGATATGGCAGCAAGGCTGACAACTGTGTCAACCCCTTCTAATATTTTGGGATCAAGATTGCGTACATCACCAAAGATTTGCTCAGAAAGGTAAGCTTCAGGTGCAATTAAATCATTGGTATATTGTTGTAGAAAATATCCACAATCATATCCGATGATTTCAGCATCAGGATATTGTTTTCTAAATTCTTTTATTACGCCCGGACCTACATATCCGAGATTTCCAGTAATTAAAATTTTCATATTAGCAGAATTAAAAATTAATTTGTTACTAGTTTACGCCATATTTTTTATTCGGGTAAATTCTTTTGATTAAATGAACATTAATCTTGGTAAAAGCAAAATATTATCACTTTTAAGATTATTGAACAACATAGGGGAATTCATTTCTTATGATATTAATTGTTTTTTTGAGCGCAATATCCACTCCTTTTGAGTTCCAATGCGTGTCTGTTCTATAGTATAAAAGTGTGTCAGATTGATGAAAGTCATCTAAAAGCCTAATATACTTTATATTTCTTTTTTCAAGCCCTTCATATATCATAGGTAAAAAATTGTTATAAGGATCATTATTTATTATATCATGATATAAAGTGTATTTGTTTGGTACTGTAATAAAAAGAAAATCCATATTGAAATGCTTTTTTATTCCATCAGCCATATCTTTGATATTATCACAATAGCAGTCTATTTCTTCTTGTGAGAATTGATAATAAAAACCTTTATTCGACACTTCATATTGATCACTAATAAATAACCAAGGTATATCATCTTCTGGTAAGTAGTATTTTGATGTCAAAGTTGAAATCTGTCCAAACCAATCGAATTTAAAAGTGGCGATTTTAGAATAGATACCATTTGTAAAGATACTCCCTCTCAACATGCGGGTGTAAAGCTCCTCAGAATTTTCATGGAAAATCATATCCCTCATGTCTCGAGCCACAGAAAATTTACTGTCCTTATTTACTACTGCGGGAAAGTAATCATGTTTTGAAAAAAAACGGTTCGGTAAGTACCTTTCAACAGTTTCATATATAAACAGTTTGGGGTCGTTGTTTTGGTATTTGTTTTCGGCAAAATATTTAAAAGGACTATCCTCCCATGCAAAAAAGACATTCACATCAAGAGAGTCTTTCAACCTTTCAGGTAAAGTGACTTGCCTTGAAATATCGAAAAAACTGTCTCCAAAAATAATTATTTCTGAATCATCAATGGAAGTATTCCGGTCAGATAACCTGTACTTTCTGATTGGAGCAGGAAGATTGTCTTCTTTGAAATGTTCAATATAGTTGAAATAATAGAGCTCGCCCCACCTTGTAAACTCCCAGTGTTCCGGGATGTACTTTTCTTTTAAAGTCAAATTTAATGCAGGTAGATAACGTATGGAAATAAATGCATATAAGCAAATTACACCAACAACATATATCCCTATCCTTAATAATGTTTCTTTAGTTTTCATATGGATTAAAATTGAAAATATAAGAAATCAACTTCTTCCCATTTTCCTAATAACGCAATGGAAAAAATTCCTAATATTAAAATGAACCACTTAACTATTGAAGGTGATTTTTTTATTTTTAAATCAATTTCAAATCGTTCTTGTGCAATTTCATAAAGCATTAAAAAGGAAATGACAAAAATTGCAATATAAAAATCAGACTTGAAATAAAATAAGTTTAGTTCTAATTGACCTATTTCAAATGGAAAAATATTGCCAATAATTAAAAAAGCATCGTTTAAAGTATTAGCTCTAAAAAAGATCCAGGCAAAAACTACTAATATGTAGGTGATAATAATCTCATAACTGCTAAATAACCATTTAAGGCCAAGGGATTTAAATTTATTGGAAGTCCAGTCATGGATTTTTTTAGTCCAAATTGCAAATACTAAATAAAATCCGTGCAGGCTACCCCATATAACAAAGGTCCAATTAGCACCATGCCACAAACCGCTTATTAAGAAGGTTACATATAGGTTTAAGTGCCATCGCCATTTGCTTGTTCTATTTCCTCCTAAGGGGATATAAAGATAGTCTCTGAACCAGGTTGAAAGAGATATATGCCAACGCTGCCAAAACTCCCTGATGTTCCTGGAAAGGTACGGACGTCTAAAATTGTTCATTAGATTATAGCCCAGAACCAAAGATGCTCCAATAGCAATGTCGCTATACCCACTAAAGTCACAATAGATCTGAAACGAGAAGAAAAAAGTGGCCATGGCATTTTGTATACCATTAAAATCAGTAGCATTATTATAAACAAGGTTCACATATTCAGATAAGCGGTCTGCAATTACAACTTTTTTAAATAATCCCCATACCATGAGTGTTAGCCCAGCTTTAATCTTTTCATAATCAAACGTATGTTTTTTGTGGAATTGAGGAAGCAAATGTGTAGATCTTTCAATAGGTCCGGCTACCAGCTGAGGAAAAAATGAAACGTATAGGGCAAAAATCCCAAAATGCTTTTCAGGTTCCCTATGTCCCTTGTAGACATCAATGGTATAACTTAAAGTTTGAAATGTATAAAATGAAATTCCAACGGGTAAGAGCAAATTAAAAGTTGGAAGAGCTGAAAAAATATTGAATTGGTCAAAAAGCGAATTGACATTTACAGTAAAGAAGTTTAAATATTTGAAAACAAATAATAACCCTAAATTAGTAAATAAACTAGCCAGTAAGTATACTGTCTTGCTTTTTTTTGTTTTCGATTTGTGCATTAGAATGGCTGCAAAATAATCTACAACCGTAGAAAATACAATCAAAGCTATGTATTTGTAATTCCAGCACATGTAGAAATAATAGCTGGCAAATAATAGCAAAACCCAGCGGTATTTTGAACGCATGGTAAAGTATAATGCTATAACTATGGGGAAAAAGACTAGAAATTCAAGGGAGTTAAATAGCATATGTTAGGCTTTATTTAAGATTACTATTCAGTTTTGCATCACAAACAAATAAAGAAATTAATACCCTGCGTTGTAATATTATTTTCTTTAAAGGACCTAATTCCTTGATGAACGGCAGAAAAACCGCCTTAATCAATTTATTTTTGTTTTGTCTTTAAAATATTTAAACTGTAATTTCTTTGCCGATTTTTGCTAATGATTTAATGTTGAATTAACGTTTGGAGTTATACTTTTGTTTTAATGAGTTTTGGGTGCGCTTTGTGGTTAGCTGAAAAAGAGTTGTAATTTCATTAAGAAAGGTTTTAAATCTGATGAAATTATAGTGATTTAACTTCAAAATTTGACTAATCGTTTGAAATCTATGAGTAAAGTGAAAGGTATTTCACAAACAATCCATAAGTTTGCATGAACAGAATTGCATTAATTAGTAATTGCAATTCTAGAATGCTTTAAATAGAAATAACCCTTAAGGCTTAAGTTGTAGTAATCTAGTTACTTTCAGCCCCAAAAGATAGTCATTATGAATGTCAAAAAAGCGCTAATAACAGCAGCAGGTCCAGATCAAAGAAAGCTGCCTATTCAAACCTTAATAGATAGGGATGGTAAACGTAAATCAGTTTTGGAAATATTAATAAAAGAGATTTTGTCTGCTAATATTACTGAAATTTGTATTGTTGTTCATCCCAAAGACGAAGAAGCATATTCTCAATTATTAGGAGAATTTGCACATTATGTAACCTTTGCCTACCAAGAAAATTCCTATGGTTATGGCCATGCTATTTATTGTGCTAAAGATTTCTTGAAAAACGAACCGTTCTTGCATTTGGTTGGTGACCATTTGTATGTTCATAAATCGGATATACCCTGTGCCAAGGAGTTGGTCGATTTTGCCAACAAACATGAATGTGCAGTTTCTTTAATACAAGCAACCAGAGAAAGCTTGATTTCAAATTTCGGGGTTGTTGGTGGTAAAGGGTACAAGGGTTTAAACGCTGTCTATGAGTTGAATAAAGTTATTGAAAAACCAACCCCAACATTAGCGGAACAGGAATTGATTGTACCCGGACTTAGGGCTGGTCATTATTTGTGCTTTTTTGGTATGCATGTCCTTACCCCTAAAGTGATGGAAATACTTGATGAAAAATTTACTGATAATCCGCAATCTAATATAAACCTAAGTAAAGTTCTGAATCAATTAACAAAGTCCGATTTGTATTTAGGCTTACTGAAAGAAGACTTAAGGTTTGATATGGGGGATAAATATGGACTGTTAAAAGCCCAAATCGCTTTAGCTTTAAGTGGAAAAGAACGTGACCAGGTACTTACTGAAATTCTGGACCTATTACTTGTTAAGGAACTTTCAAACAGGGGCAAATAATGAGAAGCTTAATCGATTTAATCATATCAGATGATCCGCAAGTACGCGATCAATCATTGGATAAGTATTGCAGCCAACTTGATACAAAGGGATTACTGAAAGAATCAATTGTTTTAGATGAGTTTAGACGTAGTACATCAAATTTGTATTTTAAGGTTAGAGCCTTGTTTTTTTTATACGCTGTCCATAGATTTTACCTGCCCGGGCGCAATGATGTGGGTACTACCAGTATGATACCCTTTGAGGCCTATGAACACATGCTTAAAAGAAGGTTTGAGGAAGCTATAAATATGTTTATGGAAATCCAGGAGTCTAAAGGTGTTAACGAAGGGGTTTCAAGTGGGTTAGCAGAAGCATACTATAAATTAGCATTTCAAACGCTAGCAGATCAGGTTAGAAAAAGTGTTCGGTCAACTCAAGGAAATCAGTGGATGTTCCGTATTGGTCATCCTCAAGATCATCCCTTAAAAGTGAATCAAGAACTGCTATTAAAAGATTCTCAGACAGGTTTGTTTCCTGTTTTGAAAGAATCAACTCCTGTGAGAATGGATATTTCTCACAGTTGTTGGAGTGATATTTTCTTTTTGGGTATGGATTTTCCCGAAGGGGCAAAAGTAATGAATATATCTGTTGATCTGCAGGTGTGGAACAGTAAGGGACAAAGCAACCCGATTCCACCAATAAATACTTATTTCAGAGTTATTGATGAACCAGTAATCAGGTTAACCAGCATAGATCTTAAAGCCACAACGACGATTACAAAACTTGAAGATATTTTTGATTTTGGAAAGGATTACCTAGGATTGGTCAAAGCGGCTATTATTGCTTCTGGAATAGTACCAGCAGGCATGGAAGGTTCCAGGATGCCCTTAAAAGATTTGTTGCGTAAGCTTGTTGGCGAAGGTCAAGGGTTTGAATTGGTAAGTATAGTTAATAATATACCAAAAGGTTCGAGGCTTGCAGTATCTACAAATCTCTTGGCATCTCTTATATCCGTATGTATGCGTGCAACCGGACAAATGAACAAAGTTGTAGGGCAATTACAGGAAAATGAACGCCGATTGGTGGCAGCAAGAGCCATTCTAGGTGAGTGGATTGGAGGCTCTGGTGGTGGCTGGCAGGATTCGGGAGGAGTATGGCCCGGCATTAAACTGATTCAAGGAGTAAAGGCCCAAAAAGGGGATCCTGAAATGGGTGTAAGCAAAGGTTGCTTATTGCCACAACATACTATTCTTGAAAAGGATGAGGTTGACCAAAAAGTCAGGCAGAAATTACAGGATAGTTTGGTCATGGTGCATGGGGGAATGGCTCAAGATGTTGGTCCCATCCTTGAAATGGTAACAGAAAAGTACCTGTTGCGGTCTGAAGATGAATTTAAAGCCAGACATCAAGCTATTAACTTTTTTGATCAGCTGGTTGACAAGATAAAAGCAGGTGATATTCAAGCTATTGGCTCTTTTACACAGCAAAATTTTGAGGGTCCGATCCAAACAATAATTCCTTGGACCACAAATATTTATACAGAAACTTTAATAGAGAAAGTTAAAACAGAGTTTGGCGAAAAGTTTTGGGGATTTTGGATGATGGGTGGAATGTCTGGTGGTGGAATGGGCTTTATTTTTGATCCTGAATATAAAACTAAAGCTCAATTAAGACTTCAGGATATCCTTTCTGAAACGAAGCAGCTGTTACAACATGCTGTACCTTTTGCTATGGAGCCTGTTGTTTATGATTTTGCGATTAATGAAAAAGGAACCTATTGCTCCTTGCTTACTGAAGAAAAAGCGATACTGCCAGTTGAGTATTATACTATGATAACTCCGGCACTTTTAAAAAATGAGATAAGCTCTCTTTCTGCTTTGCGTCGTTCCGAAATGGAAATGCTTGGTAAAATTAGCCGTGAAGTACCTGAATATAGCACTTTTGTTTCGGGACTGTTTGACAATATGTTGCCTCAGGCATCCAATGAAAATATTGAAAGTGGATCATTGGAAGAGTTACTGAAAGCCTATGGATTTGATACAGAATTTCACCAGCAAATAAAAACCGATTTGAAGTTTGGGCGAATTGGTCTGGCCCAAAACAGATTACCGGTAAATAGCAAGATCGAAGATGTAGACCTATCTGAAATGGTGAGTTTCAAAGAAACACATAACCATCCGCTACGAAATAAGGGGGTCGAAGCTTTGCGATCTGGGCAATTGGCAATTGTAACTTTAGCTGGGGGAGTGGGAAGTAGATGGACCAAAGGTGCTGGGGTGGTAAAATCATTGAACCATTTCTCAAAGTTATCAGGCAAGCACAGGAATTTTATCGAAGTCCACCTGGCAAAAAATCGAAAAATTGCCAATGAAGTAGGTATTGATATTCCTCATGTTTTTACAACTAGTTACCTTACTCACAATGCAATTAAGGAGTTTCTTGAGCTTAAAGAAAATTATGGGCATAAGGGCACAATAAAACTTTCTCCTGGGAGAATAGTTGGGCTGAGGTTAGTACCTACTGAAAGGGAACTACGTTTTATGTGGGAGAAAATGCCTCAACAGGTTCTTGATGAGCAAGCACAAAAAATGCAGGACAGCCTTAGAAGTGCGCTGATTAATTGGGCAAAAACAACCGGCGAAGCAGAAGATTATACGGATAATGTTCCGCATCAGTGTATCCATCCTGTCGGTCATTGGTACGAAGTACCAAACATGTTCCTCAATGGAACACTTCGTGATTTGCTGAAAGAAAACCCTGGTCTGAAACATATTTTTCTTCAGAATGTAGATACTTTGGGTGCCAATGCCGATCCTGCAATATTTGCCCATCATATTGAAAGTAAATCAGCTATTACAGTTGAAGTAATTACGCGCTGGATTGATGACAGAGGAGGTGGACTTGCAAAAATTGATGGTAAGAACCGCTTGGTCGAGGGCATGGCTCTACCTGATGAAAAGATTGAGTTTAATTTGAGCTATTATAACTCAAACAGTATGTGGATTGATATTGATAAAATACTTAAAGTTTTTGGTTTAAACAGAGCCGATTTAGATGACCATGATAAAGTGAAAATGTGTGTCCGTCAATTATCTTCCAGAATGCCAACCTATATTACATTAAAAGATGTAAAGAAAAGGTGGGGAAAAGGACAGGAGGATGTATACCCAGTTGTTCAGTTTGAAAAACTATGGGGTGACATGACTTCTTTAGATGACTTGAATTGCAGTTTTGTTGAGGTGCCACGTTTTAGAGGGCAGCAACTAAAAGAAGTCGGCCAGTTGGATGGTTGGCTAAGGGATGGCTCAGCAGCATATGTTGATAAACTCTGTGAATGGTAATTATTCCCAATAAGGAGAACAGATAGTTTCTATTTTTGATTTGATAACATCATTGATTTCTTTGGTGGTGTCAGGAATATCAATAATGCCAAATGCAAAATCAACTGGTTTTGTAATAATAGCTTTAGTGCCATTTTTATTGTCACGGCCAAATCCAAAGACCACCATTCCATCAGTTGATTTAACACCAAGCTCACTATTTCCAAGATAACCAAAAACATCTAAAAGAGAATCTTTTTGTATTTGTGCAACAAAGAATACATTCGAACTTCCTTTTGTTCCAAAATAAGCCCAGTCCCAAATGTCATGTTTTGGGTTAAGGTGATAAAAGTCATTTTGTTCGTAAATAGGTCCTTCTATTGAATTTCCCCAAAATTGATTGTCAGGATCCCATTTCCCATTCGGTGTGCCTTCATACAAAAACCAATAAGGGATTTCACTATCCACTTTTATCATATCAAGATAAACATGGTCATCATGAAAAATAATGTCATATTCCCAAAGTGAATCTTTGGAAACAGTTTTTACTATGGTGTCGTTTATGATTCTACTTTTGCACATTTTAAACCCCGGGTGACCAACACCGTCGTTTTTTCCTTTGTAAAGTAAATTTGGCAATCCTCGGTATTGAGATTCAGCTGCCTTTGGATAGCTGGGGTCCTCTACATATTTGAAACTAATCCAATCATTGCTGTCTTTATCAATTATAGAAGAAAATCCGCCTGCATCCATTTGATAGTGGTACACAGCATTGCCGGTACTGACTACAAGGGTGTTAAACTGTTTGTTGCTTGATTGGTCTGAGCATGAAATAAGTAGAACAGATAGACTGAGACACAGGGAAAATAGTTTCATTTTGTTGAAGTTGGTTTATGACAAAAATAAGAAAAAAACAGCAACTCAAGAGAAAGAAAAAGGGAAGCTTATTGCCTCCCTTTTTTTGTTTATTCTTCATCAATCATATTCTTTTCTATCGGAGATGGATCTTCCGTATATTTTTTCATAACCCTGTTTAGCCAAGGGAGCATGGCAAATATCAGTATTACCGATACTCCTGCTAAGAGTGCATTTGTTAAGAAAAAGTAGGATTTGTTACCATATATTTCCCACATACCACTAAGTACGCCAGATAATTTGTTGCCAATTGATGTTGAAAGGAACCATCCCCCCATCATTAAGGCTGTTATTCTTGGCGGACTTAACTTTGAAACCAAGGATAGTCCCATGGGACTTAAACAAAGTTCACCTATGGTAATAACAGCATAAGTGCCAAACAACCAACCAGCCGATGCTTTAATTGCTCCATTTTTTGATGCCATTACGGCGAAAATCATAACAACAGCCGAAAGAGCAGTAATTACCATACCCCAGCCAATTTTTGCTGGTGTTGTTACTGGTCCTTTCTTTCTTCTACGGGCCAGGAAACTAAAGAAACCAACTACAAGTGGTGTGAAAAGTATGATGAAACCAGGATTAATGGATTGAAAAAGTTCTGTGGAAATCAAATTGTATTTACCGCTTTCTGGCCAATCTTTTTCAGGTATGTTGTTGAAATAGGAATCTGGTAACATTTCTACAATTGGTTCACCCTGTTCATCCATGATTGGTTCACCATGAAGCCCTGTTTTTGTTTGTTCTGATAGTTCTGTTGTAACAACCTGGTTAAGGCTTAAGTATTCCACAGGCTTCTCAATTGCTGCAGGTACATTTCTGTTTGTGTAGTTTTCTGCCCAAACAGTCAATGCTGCTCCGTTTTGATGGAAGATGGCCCAGAAAACTACTACAGCTCCAAAAACAGCCAATAAAGCTTTAATGGGCTCTTTTTCATGCTTTTGAGACTTTCTTAAAATATTTATATAGAAAATAACAACAACCACAGAGAACAATAAAAATGCATCGGTTGAGTCAGCACCAAAAATATTTCCAGGTATGATCCAACCAATTATAGCAGCTATAATTGCAGGTAAAAAGAGTGTGTACAAGATTCTGCTCATCGGCATATCATCTTTTGTTGGAGGTGATGTTTTATCAACAGATTTAATATCATCTGTGAATGTCTGACCAGTCCAGAACCAGACCACACCAATCAACATTCCTACACCAGCAGCAGCAAAGGCCCATCCCCAACCATAGTTTATCCTTAAATAGGCAGCAATAAAGTTACAGATGAAGGCACCTATATTGATACCCATGTAAAAGATGTTGTAGCCGCTGTCTTTCAGTTCTTTGTATTTTGGATTTGAATCATATAGTTTGCCAACTAAAGCCGAAATATTTGGTTTGAATAAGCCATTTCCTAAAATAATAAGACCGAGAGCTATAAAAAATGCTGTTTCATTGTTTACTGAAAGCAAGAAGTATCCTGATGAAAATAAAATCCCGCCTAATGTTATCGATAGCCTATACCCTAAATATCTATCGGCAAGTAGGCCTCCAATAAAAGGGGTGAGGTATACCAATGCTAAGTAAGTCCCATAAATATCGCTCGCTTTTAGGTTTGTAAATCCCATTCCAGGAAAATCTTCATTCTTTCCATGTGTCATGTATAAAAAGAAAATTCCAATTAATAAGTAAAAGCCAAATCGTTCCCACATTTCTGTAAAAAACAGGACCATAAGTCCTTTAGGATGTTTAGTTTGTTTTGCCATAGTGAAATTTTGTATAAATATTCTTGATTATTTTATAAATATTTGATAATCAACATTAATAGTAGCCAGCAAATATAAAAAGTTTTTTATGCCAGTAAGTTTTTTTTCTTCTTTGAATCTTTATTTATAGCCAAAAAAAAAGAAAATAGCCCCAAATCCTTTGTTGATGAATATCATTTGTGTGTAAATTAGTATTCAATTATGAGTTATCGGTATTTTGGATAATAAGTCTAGTAACTCAAACTATAAACTAAACCATGAAAATATTTACAGCAAAACAAATTAGGGAGATAGATGCATATACGATTAAGCATGAGCCTGTCCCTTCAATAGATCTTATGGAACGGGCAGCAACGGCTTTGGCCAGATGGATAATGAAAAGATTCGACAAAAAAACACCTTTTTTGTTTATTGTTGGTCCCGGAAATAATGGAGGCGATGGCTGGGCCCTTGCCAGGTTATTATATCACTTTGGTTACGAAAATCTCCGGTTCTATTTGTTAAAAATATCAGACGAACTCTCTCCTGACTCCGAAATAAACAGGATGAGGTTGATAGAAGAAACAGATATTAGGATCGATAGTATTGAGAAGGAAAAGGACTTTCCATTTGTTTCAAAGGAGGAGTGGATTATTGATGGACTTTTTGGATCTGGTTTGTCCAGGCCCTTAATTGGATTGGCAAAAGATTTAGTTGATTACATCAATGGTTCGGAAAGGTTTGGCAGCATTGCAATTGATATTCCCAGTGGACTGTTTGCTGATAACAATACTGGTAATAATGGGGCAAAAATAAGGGCAGACTATACGTTATCATTCCAATTTCCTAAACTGGCCTTTTTATTAGCTGACAATGAATCTTTTATTGGAGACTGGCAGGTTCTTGATATTGGATTACATCCCATAAAAATAGAAGAGGAATATACTGATTTTAGCTTCATGGAAAGGAAAGAGGCACGAGGGTATATTCAACCACGAAAGAAGTTCTCCCATAAAGGCACTTTTGGACATGCTTTAATTATATCTGGCAGTTATGGAATGATGGGGGCAGCTACTTTGGCATGCAGCGCGGCTGTCTCATCTGGTGCCGGTTTGGTTACTGCACATATTCCAAGACTAGGCTATGAGATTATTCAATGTGCCGTGCCTGAAGCACTAATCTCTTTAGATGAGTCTGATATCATTTTTACAGAAGTTAATAATCTGGAGAAATATAACGCTTTGGCAATAGGCCCAGGATTAAATCAAAAGAAGAATACTTCTACAGCAATTTTTCAGCTGTTGGAGAACTCAAACATTCCCTTGGTTATCGATGCTGATGCATTAAATATTATAGGGGAGAACAAGGATTGGCTTAAATTATTGCCGAAAAATTCTATATTAACACCTCATCCCAAGGAATTTTCAAGGCTATACAAAGATTGTAAAGATGCTTATTCACGATTGGAAGCACAAATTGAGTTTTCCAAAAAATATAAAGTTATCCTTATTCTTAAAGGTGCCTATACAAGTATCTCAACACCAGAAGGTAAAGTTACATTTAACTCAACAGGAAATCCGGGAATGGCCACTGGAGGTAGCGGTGATGTACTAACAGGTATAATTGTTTCGTTATTAGCACAGGGGTATTCATCAGAAAGTGCTGCAAAACTTGGTGTTTTTGTACATGGTTTAGCAGGTGACCTTGCCCTGAATAAACATGGATATCATGCTTTAACGCCTTCAAGGATCATTGAATCGTTGGGGAAGGCATTTAAAAAACTTGAAAGCTGATAAACATCTGCTACCTTTGTGTTTTAAAAAGAAAAAATAAAATTATTCAATCGTGAAAAAGTTCAATCCTCTTATAGCTCTAATTACACTACTGGTTGTTTCCTGTACTCCATCAAAAATAGTAACCACTAACCTACATGATTTATCATCATTTGAAACTAATGCAAAAGTATATTCCCTGCCAAAAACAAAGCTTTTGATTAAGGTTACAGCAGTAAAGCATAGTTTTATACCAGGGCCCTACCAACAATATGCCAAAAAGTTTCTTGGAATTGAGGGGACAAAATCAACAGCCTCTGTTTCCTGGGAATTATCAGGTGTAAGCCTGAATAAAGTGCTGGAACCTGATATCGACCACTTTTATTCAGTAAAATGTATAGGACAAGGTTGTGGCGATGATGATATTTTTAAGCTTAGTGAAGCTGGATTGTTATTGTCTCCTGAGCTAACCCATTCTTTTCAACAATCAAATTGCACCAATGTATTTAATGTTCCTGATATACCCTTTACAGATGTATCAATAAGTTCTTTTACAAACGATGAAAACAGGAAAAAGCCAAAACAGAAATTGAGCACTTCGCAGCACGAAACATTGCCTGCCTGGCAGAAACAAGTGTCAGGTAAAAGTGTTGAGGAGAAAGCTTTTGAAGCCTCAAAGTTTATTTTTAAGATGCGCAAACGTAAGTTTAAGCTACTTGCCGGCCAATACGAAGTTTTTCCTGAAGGACAGGCTTTGGAAACTAGTATCAGGGAGTTGAACAAACTTGAAGAGGAATATCTTTCCCTTTTTATTGGGAAAGTGGAATCGGATACCATTGAGCATATCTATATCTATTCGCCAAGATCAGGAGAATCACTTCAACGAGAGGATTTGTTCATGTTTTCAGAAGAAACCGGTTTTTATACAACTACCGAAAATGAAGGTGTTCCTTTAATACTTGTTGTCGAAGATTTGGGCGAAAATACAATGCTGAACAGCCTCCAGCTGCCTTTAAGTGCAAATGAAAATTTATTGTATTACAGAGTTCCTGATAAAGCCAGGATAAAATTATTATACGGAAGCCATGAATTGTTGGTTTCTGAACTACCAATTTATCAATTTGGGGCATTAATTCCCATCTATGTCGACCCTAAAAGATATTTACTCAGCAGGGATCGGTGATTGATATTCTGCAGTCCAGGTATCCCATTTTTTTGATTTGTAATGGTTCCCGCCAATAAATTTAAGGACCATGTCGAAGCGGTGGGCTTTTACATAGCCTTTTTCCACAGTCAACCCTTGTAGTTTTTCATCCAAAAAGACCACTGATGGATAGCTCATTTTACCTCCAAGCAGGGCATAGGCAAATTCATGCACTCCCTTGTTTCCACTGGGAACGAACTTATACACTTGATCTTCATAAACAATTGAATCCCTTTGCTCGGCATTGAGCTTTATCGGATAATATTTTTCATTAAGATAAGCAGCAATTGTTTCATTGTTAAAGGTGTTCTTGTCCATAACCTTGCACCATCCGCACCAATCGGTGTAAACATCAATCATAAATTTGCGGGGCTCTTTCTTGTTTAACTCAACAGCTTCTTCAAAAGAGTACCATTTGACTTGAGAGATTGCTGGAAAACTAATTAGAACTGTTGCAAGAACAAGTAAATATTTTCTCATGTGTTTGTTTTTTTACATTAAGAGTAACGTAAAGTAACAAAAATTGTTGCAGTTTTCATGTTAACTGAAGGTTAATCACCATTCTATTGGTCATTGGCGGTTGTCCTCTTAGGTTTATTATTCATACAAGCCAAAAACTCCAATTTGTTAATTTCTTTTTTTTTTAGTTGCATTTTGTATGCCTTTGACTTCTTCACCCAATTTTTTTCTATCAAATGACCAATCTTCTTTTCAAGGTGAAAAAATAGCTGTATTTTAGGCATACAATATGTCTGATAAAACAATGATACATGGGACAAGAAATTCAAAAACTTAAACCAGAAAAACTTTGGGGATTTTTTTATGACCTCACACAAATACCTCGCCCTTCATCACATGAAGAAGAAGTTATTAACTATGTAAGGGACTTTGCAGAGAAAAAAGGGTTCTCATATGAGATTGACCAGGTAGGCAATATATTAGTAAGAAAACCAGCTGCTGAGGGAAAAGAAAATGTGAAAGGGATTGTACTTCAGTCTCATGTAGATATGGTTCCTCAGAAAAACAATTCGAAAGTCCATGATTTTACCAAGGATAAAATAGAGACTGTAATTGATGGAGAGTGGTTAAAAGCCAATGAAACTACTCTAGGAGCTGATAATGGTATAGGAGTCGCAGCGATGCTTGCTGTTTTGGATTCAAATGATATTCAGCATGGACCTGTTGAGGCCTTATTTACAATAAATGAAGAAGCAGGTATGGAAGGTGCCTTTGGGTTAAAACCAAAATGGTTGAAAGGACAGATTCTTTTAAACCTCGATTCGGAGGATATGGGAGAACTTTTCGTGGGCTGTGCGGGAGGGATAAATTTTGAGGTTTCAACACGGTATAAAGAAAAACTTACACCTCTTGGAATCTCTCATGAAATAGTCATTTCAGGACTAAAAGGGGGGCATTCAGGACTGGATATAAACTTGGGAAGGGCAAATGCCAATAAAATATTGGGTCGGATACTATGGTCCTTAAATATGAATTTTCAAATAGAATTGGCCACTGTGGCAGGAGGAGACCTAAGAAATGCTATTCCACGTGAAGCTCATGCCAGAGTTATAATACCAGAGAAGTCGGAGTCAGATTTTAGATCTTTCTTTAATGATCTTGCCAATAAAATAATAGATGAGTATAAACTTGCAGACCCTGAAATGAGGATAGACCTCAACCCCAGCGGTGCACCTGAAATGGTCATTTCCAATTCTGATGCTTCAAGATTGATCAATATGCTTAATGCATCAAGGCATGGAGTGGTGAGGTTGAGTGATGATATGCCCGGTTTAGTGGAAACGTCACTTAACCTGGCAATTGTTCGCTTTCAGGATGGAATGGCAGAAATGAAATATTTATTAAGAAGTGCTGTGGATAGTGCTAAATATGCTCTAGCTGATGAATTAACTGCATTGCACCAGGCTTTTGGCTGTAGTATTGAGTCAGATGGAGATTACCCTGGATGGAAGCCAAACAAATCTTCTTATATCCTGGGGTTAATGAAAGAAGTGTATCAAAATAAATTTGGAGAAACTGCTGCAGTAAATGCAATTCATGCAGGTTTAGAATGTGGTATTATTGGAGGTTCATATCCTGATTTGGATATGGTTTCTTTTGGACCAACAATACGGTTTCCACATTCACCTGATGAAAAGGTGGAAATAAGTAGTGTTATTAAATTTTGGGAGTATTTAAAATATACTCTTGAAGGTATTTCTTAGGGTACTGAACAATAAAATTTTCAATAGAAATACACTGGCATTGAGATAGTGGTGCTATTTGTCAATAAATTTAAACAGATCATAAATAGGTATTTTCAAACCGTTGGCTATTTCGCATAGATAACCAACAGTAGGGTTTGTTTTGCCAAGTTCGATGCGTTGGTAGCTCTGTCTGTCTTTTCCAATAGTACTTGCCAGTTCACTTTGAGTAAGGTTTCGTTCTTTCCTTATTTTACGTAATTGTTTACCAAGTGCTGTTATTAGTTCTTCTTTTTCCATAGGCGAAAGAGTAGTTTTATACTTTAATAGCCGAAATATGTGGCATTATTCATTAGAAATGAGCAACCTAAAGTATGCTATTGGCTATTTATGCTTAAAAATTTCAACAAATTTGCCAAAAACCTTAGTTGAAGGTGTATTTTATTTGCTATACGTCCTATCACTACGATAAAAATATAGAGCATGCTAGGAAGCTGAAAGACCTTATTTGGAAGGATTATAGAGAAAAAGAAAAGCTATTGAGGCATTCCCCAACAGCTTTTTTTCTAAGGTGTGTTTTCTTAGTAGGCAAAAAGTGGATACTTCTCCATAAGTGTATTGACCTTTTTTGCAACACCGGCAATCACACTCTCGTTATCAATGTTCATAATAACCTCATCAATGTATGAGACGATCTCCGGAATTGCATTTTCTTTAATTCCACGAGTTGAAATTGCAGCAGTCCCAACCCTGAATCCAGAAGTTTGAAATGGGGATCTACTGTCAAAAGGTACCATGTTTTTATTGATTGTAATGTCTGCTTTAACAAGTGTGTTTTCAACTTGTTTACCTGTTACTTCAGGTACTTTTGGCCGTAAATCAATCAGCATAGAGTGATTGTCTGTACCACCAGAAATAACTTTATATCCTTTGGATATGAATTCCTGGGCCATAACAGCAGCATTTTTAATGACTTGCTGTCCATAATCCAAGAAGCTATTGTTCAAGGCTTCGCCAAAGGCTACCGCTTTTGCCGCAATCACATGTTCCAGTGGCCCTCCCTGAATGCCTGGGAAGACAGCACCATCTAGCAATTGGGTCATGGTTTTAGTTATTCCTTTAGGAGTTTTTATACCCCATGGATTTTCAAAGTCATCGGCCATTAGTATCAATCCACCACGTGGCCCGCGTAAAGTTTTATGTGTTGTTGTAGTAACAATATGACAGTGCGGAAAAGGATTGTTTAGAAGCTTTTTAGCTATCAGACCAGCAGGATGGGCAATGTCTGCCATAAGAATAGCTCCTATAGAGTCTGCAATGGAACGCATTCTTTCATAATCCCAATCTCTCGAATAAGCCGATGCCCCGGCAATGATCAATTTAGGTTTTTCCTGTTTTGCAGTTGCTTCCATGGCATCGTAATCAACAAGACCGGTATCTTCCTTAACCTTATAAGCAACTGGTTTATATAAAATTCCTGATGAATTTACTGCTGACCCATGAGAAAGGTGTCCTCCATGAGAAAGATCAAATCCCATAAAAGTGTCGCCAGGATTTAGAACAGTCATTAAAACCGCCATATTGGCCTGAGCACCAGAATGGGGCTGTACATTTGCCCACGAAGCACCGAAAAGCTCCTTGGCCCTTTCGATAGCCAGGGTTTCAACTTCGTCTACAACTTCGCAGCCACCATAGTACCTTTTGCCAGGAAGCCCTTCGGCATACTTGTTGGTCAGATAGGAGCCCATAGCCTCCATTACCTGTTCGCTGACAAAGTTTTCGGAGGCAATTAATTCAATGCCATGTAGTTGGCGTTGATGTTCTTTTTTTATGAGATCAAAGATCTTAGTATCTCTTTCCATCGGATTTTAATTAGAATATTAAATGTTTAGAGGGCACAAAATTAGCTTTTTAAATACTTAAAAAAAACTGTTTTGAAAACTTGTTGATACTTTTAAAGACTTCTAAAAGAATATCATTTTTAGCCGCTTTGGGCATTTAAATGGTTTTCTGTCCATTTCTGTTTATAATTTGATTTCATTTCTAAATTTTTATGCCTGTGTTTGATTATCAACCCTTAAAATGATTGATGACTTTTTGTGCTGATTGAGGCTGTTATATATCTCTTGTGAAGTTGGGTTTATCTATCACAAAAGCAAGGTTTGAGGTGTTTTAGGTTTTAGTTGACAGAATTATGTCTGTATTAATTAATTATTATAATCCCAATTTTTAACCGTAAATTAATGTATTATGGAAACTGGAATGGATACTGGAGTCTTTCAAATGTTAGCTGGAGCTATGGCAACAGTTGGTGTTTTTGCACTTGTTATTGGAGTAATATTAATTATTGCTAATTGGAAAATTTTCACAAAAACAGGGAAATCCGTCTGGCAATATTAGTTCTGATATATAATATTATTACATTGTAGGAAATGGTGGGAAAACCCTGGTGCGGCTATTACTGATGTTAATTCCTTTTGTTAATATCATCCTTGCTATTTTGGTGACATATCTCCTTTCGAAAAGCTTTGGCAAGGGGATTGGTTTTAAACTTGGACTTTTATTTCTACCGTTTATTTTTTATCCTGTGTTAGGTTTTGGCAATGTAGAATATAAAGGACCAGCAGGAAAGGCTTAAAAAATAGATTAATACTAGATTAGCAAGCCCTCCATATATTTCTGGAGGGCTTTTTTGATGGTATCCGATCAGCAATATTCCTGGCATGTTGAATTTATTAACTTATTCTTATTATTATTTTTACTCGACTTTTTTCAAGTTCAACACTTTTTTCTTATTTTCGAACAAACCAATAAATCCTTATGATTATGACAGAACAAAAACAAAGACCCCAATTTCTTACCGTTATTTGCATCTTAAGTTTTATAGGACTAGGGTGGGCAATGCTTTCATCTATAATAAATATGGCTTTGGCCCCAATGTTGAAAGAAATGAGCGGTGTTGCCGGAGCTGGAATGGATGAAGCTATGAGTGAAGTGTCTTCAGAAGCTCCTGAAATAGCCCCATTGTTGCAAAAAATCTTCGGTGGTAGTATGGCTGCTTTAGAGCATGCCTTCGAACTTTCTATGGTCAGCCTTATCTGCTCTGCAATAGCTCTGTTTGGTGTTATTCAAATGTGGAAATTGAAAAAAGTTGGTTTTTACTTTTTTACAGGAGCAAAGGTGATCGTAATTATTGCACCAATGATTATAATTGGCGGTATTATTGGAAGCATGAGCTTACTTGGGGCAATTTTTCCAATAGCTTTTATTGTCATGTATGCAGCCAACCTAAAAGCAATGGAATAAGAGTGTGGATATTATTTTAGACAACGAACAAAATCGTTTGCCGAATGCAACTGCAACACTGGTACTGGGTATATTTTCAATAATTACCAGTTGCAGTGGCATTGGTTTGGTTTTAGGTATTATCGGATTGGTAATTTCCAGAGAGGGTGTACGCTTATATAAAGAAACTCCCCAAAGATGGATAAATTATAGCAACTTAAACGTAGGAAGGATCATGTGCATACTTGGACTAATCTTTAATGGCATTTTCCTTTTTTTTGTGATAATTTATGCTGTTGTTTTAGGCCTAATGTTTTCATCTACAGGTTTTCAGTCACTTATAAACCCTTAGGTTCTTTCATTGCGCCTACAACTATTCATCATCCCCCGATATCTCGATCAAACGGTTGCGATAAATAGAAAATAGTTTTGATTTAGAAATAAAGCCAATATATTCGCCATGGCTTAGTACTGGAAGGTTCCAGCTGCTTGTTTCATCGAATTTTGCCATTACCTCATCCATGGGTTCATCAGGCTCAACAAAAGTAGGAGGCAAGAACATCATTTCTTTTACAAATGTGGTTTCATAAAGCTCAGTGTTGAATATAAGATGTCTTATATCTTCGAGAAGCACTATGCCAACAAGCATTTTGTTGTCGACTACCGGAAAAATATTTCTTCTGGAGCGTGCTATGGCATCAATGAGGTTTTTGAGTTTATCCTGAGGTCCCAAAACTTCAAAGTCTTTCTCTACAATTTTGCCTAAATCGATCAGGGTGAGAACTGCCTTATCCTTATGATGTGTAATCAGTTCTTTACGCTGCGCCAATCTCATATGGTAAATCGAATGTTTTTCGAAATACATGATTGTGATAAATGCCCCGGTAGATGTAATCAATAATGGTATAAATAGTCCGTAACCTCCTGTTATTTCAGCAATAAGGAATACCGCAGTCAGTGGAGCATGCATTACCCCTGCCATCGTACCTGCCATGCCAACAAGGGCAAAATTGCTCTCCGATACTTTGATGCTCTCAAAGAAATACCCCAGGAGGTTAATTAATTTGGACAATAAATATCCAGATATACCTCCCAAAAACAGTGTGGGGGCGAAAATTCCTCCAACACCTCCAGAACCTGTAGTAATGGCTGTGGCAAACACTTTAAAGATGACAATTAGTACCAGAAATAGAATCATCATCCAAAGGTTTTCTGTAAACCCGTTAAAAATAGCACTATGTGGTATATCTGCGGAGGTGCCGTTCAATAAGGCATTAAGTGTATCATAGCCTTCGCCATATAGAGGAGGTAAAACCAGGATCAAACCTCCAAGTAATACGCCTCCCAATACCCATTTGGTATATGGGTTGTTGATCTTGCCAAATTGACCTTCAAGCCACATGGTTGTTCGAGTAAAATATAACGAAATAAATCCTGTGAAGATGCCAAGTAGGATATAGAATGGTATATTCCTTAACACGAAATCAAAAGTCATTTTGAAGGAAAAAATTTCACCATTTCCCATAAAAAAGTAAGCGATGGTCAGTCCGGAAACAGCTGAAATCAGTAAAGGCACCAAGGACCACATAGTCAGGTCCAGCATTAAGACTTCAAGCGCAAAAATTACAGCGGCAATAGGGGCTTTAAATATTCCGGCAATTGCACCGGCTGCCCCACATCCTATTAAGATAATTTTTGTTTTATAATTCAATTTGAAAATTCGTCCCAGGTAGGAGCCCAGTGAGGATCCGGTAAGTACAATCGGAGCCTCCAGTCCAACAGACCCTCCAAATCCAACAGTAAGGGTACTGGCTATAAGCGAGCTGTAATTGTTGTGTTTTTTTATATCCCCATCTTTACGGGAAATAGCAAATAATATGCGACTGACCCCATGTCCTATATTGTCTTTAACAAAGAATTTAACATAAAGTATGGTTAAAATTATACCTACTAAGGGAAATATCAGGTATAGAAAATTAAATTTGCCGACTGCTGCACTATGTAAAAGAAAATGGTGCACCAGGTGTACGGTATTTTTTAAAAGCACAGCTGCAAGTCCACTGAGTATACCTACTATAAAACTCAGGATATATACAAATTGTCTGTGCTTTAAATGTTTTTCCTTCCAAATCAAAAATTTGCCCAGGAACTCAAGTCCATACGATTTCATGAAGATATT
>JBNKPU010000047.1:0-6187 GCA_050295515.1 Bacteroidales bacterium
TTTCAACTTTAAATCCGGCCTCCTGCATATCCCTGCGTACTTGACCTTTAGCACAATATGTTGTTAATATGCCTCCCGGCTCCAACAAACTACACATCATCTTAAAAACTTCCAAAGTCCATAGTTTGGGCTGAACCTCAGGAGCAAACGCATCAAAATAAATTAGGTTATACTTTTGATCTGGCTCAATTTCCAATAAATCAGACTTGTTTTTTGTCAGCCTGAAATTGCCCTGGGAATGAAAAATATTTTTAGTCCACTCACACCTATGAATCCATTCGAAAAAATTCTTTTGCTGTCTATTAAGACAAAGATTTTCTGGATAGTTCAACTGCATAACCATATCCAGGTCAACCGGATATTTCTCCAAAGCATAATATTCAATTTCAGTTTCTGACTTGTTCAAGTAAGTCAATAAACAATTTAATCCAGTACCAAAACCTATTTCCATGATCTTTATTGGTCCGTTCTTCTGTATTTGCTTCAAACCGGCTTCAATAAATACATGCATGCTTTCCTGAACCGCACCATGTATACTATGATAGTTCTCTTGTAGATCAGGAACGAATATCGTTGAAGACCCATCCTCTGTATTTCTTATTTCTCTTTTCAAAACTTCTGCGATCTTTGTATACAAATGTAGCATATTTGATTTGCATAATGCAGGGGGGGGATATAGAGTAACCTTTGCGCATTGAATAATAATAAATTGACCGGTCGTCTGAAACTGTCTATGAATAATAATATTATTTTGTGCTCTTATTTAAACATGCAGATAGTCATTTTATCGGCACCAAATAGTAAATGCTTAGTATTAAAACAAGATGGCCTTGCGTAAGATTATTCATATTGATATGGATGCTTTTTATGCATCAATTGAACAACGCGACAATCCGGAGCTTAGAAACAAGCCTGTAGCTGTTGGAGGTTCGAAACAGAGAGGGGTAGTAGCGGCAGCAAGTTATGAAGCACGTAAATATGGTGTTCATTCTGCTATGCCCTCTGTTGTTGCCAGACGGAAATGCCATAAATTGATCTTTGTTAAGCCGCGCTTCGAAGTTTACCGTAAAGTATCTTTGCAGATAAATGAAATCTTTCATGAATATACCGACCTGGTTGAACCTCTTTCTTTAGATGAAGCTTTTTTGGATATTACAGACAACAAAAAAAGAATGACCATAGCCACAGATATTGCACTGGAAATTAAAGGTAGGATTAAGGAAGAAACCGGACTCACGGCTTCTGCAGGTGTGTCTTACAATAAATTTCTGGCAAAAATAGCATCGGACTACAATAAACCTGATGGACTATTTATCATAAAACCTTTTCATGCTGAAAAGTTCATTGAAGAACTCCCGGTACGAAAGTTTTTTGGTATTGGAACCGTTACTGCAGAAAAGATGAACAAGATGGGTATTTCTCTTGGGCGTGACTTAAAAACCTGGAGTCTGGAAGCCCTGGTTCGAAATTTCGGCAAATCAGGCGCTTATTTCTATGATATTGTCCGGGGAATCGACAATAGACAAGTAAATCCATCACGTATCAGGAAATCAATTGGTGCTGAATATACATTCGACAAGGACCTTACAGGATTGGACCAAGTCCTGGAAACATTGGTCGACATTAAAACTGAATTGCTAGGCAGAATAGAACGCAAACAACGTAAGGGCAGAACACTTACCCTTAAAGTAAAATTTGAAAACTTTGAACAGATTACAAGGAGCAAGAGTTCTGAGAACTACCTTACAAATGATCAGATCAGTGACTATATGGAAGAGTTGGCAAAAAGCGTAGACTATAAAAACCAGGGAATCCGGCTCCTGGGGCTTACCCTATCTAACCTTGATATGCCTACCGATGATATCATACAGTTGGAAATACCATTTGAGTATCGCCATTAGTAGAGAAGCAAAGTTTTGCTTCTCTACTAAAAGATAATTACTCTTTAAGGAATTTTATGGCTGATTGTTGATCTCCAGATTGGATATTCAGAAAATATAAACCTCTTCTTAAACCAGCTAATTGCAAATTAATTTTTGAGTTTAAGATTTCTATTCCGCTGAAAGTACCAACCCTTTCTCCAACAACATTATAAACTGTCAAATCTGCAAACTGGACAGTTGGATCTGCTAAAACAATATTCAATTGATCGTCCACTGGATTAGGATAAAAAGAGACTTCAAATGAATTTTTTGGATTACTTATTTTGGTAGTTTCTCCCTGCACAATAACTTTTCCCACCATGCCAAAACCTGCATGAGGATCACACTGATAGTCGTAAGTACCTGCCGTATTGAAAACAAAACTGAATGTCCAATCCGAATCCACATTATTCCCAAAAGACTCAGGATTATTTGGGAAGGTAGTTTTTGTCCCATTTACATTATGGGTGCCACCTATGTTTGTCCAGGTAACTGTATCTCCAACCTGAATAGTAATTTCTTTTGGATCAAATTTATTGCTCGAGACTTCAACTGCATGGTTTGTCTGAGAATAAACATTTATCGAAGTGAATATAAAAATCAGTATTAAACTAATCTGAATCTTTAGGTAATTGTTTTTCATAAGTTCTTGTTTTAATGATGATGATGAAACATTGACCAGCATAACAAGTTCAAATTTTAACATTCCTTTAACCCGAAATATGCATTAGAAAATCTAGTCCATATCGAAATTGCTTCAATATAAGCCGTTTCACTTACTTGTTTCGGTTATTCATACTCACTTTATTTTTATTGGAGAATGGTTTGCTTGTTCCTTAAAGGCGTTTGTGCGTTCCTTATGGACGTTTGTGCATTCCTTATGGACGTTTATGTGTTCCTTATGGACGTTTGTGCGTTCCTTATGGACGTTCTTGTATTCCTTAAAGCATTTCGGCTATAGTTACCTGACATTCTTGTTTCCCTTATGGACATTTGTCTACTCCTTATCGGCATTTGGTCTTTCCTTACGGACTGCCTTGTTTTCCTTCTAACCGTTTCCCTTACCCTTAAAAAAAAGTAATCCTATGTCTATCCAAAAAAAATAGAATAATTATTTATGCCGTCCATTAATTTTTTTGGTGTATTTCATTTTATGGGTGTAGGTGATATTCGGACAAGATGCATGATCAAAGAAACCAATGGAAAGATTTAAAATAAAATTGTAATTGTCGGTAATCACAAATCCTACACAAGCATTGCTCTCGATATAATTGTCTGCGATAAGGCCCATAAATATCCCAAACTTTGCGTTCTCTTCTTTCATCACAATCCTCCAAGAACTACTCTGTTGTAATTCCCTGTTAAGAAATATACAAATACCATATGTTATATCGATGTATAATATCCTGCCAACACTCCATGAGTTATATGCATTCAAATTGGCTCCATGTGCGGCTTTCCCCGACTCGGACTGAACATCCTGATATATATAATTAAGTGAAACGGCCAATTTCCAGCTTTCGGTCTTACGGTTTGAAAAAATTTCTTGCTTAATCCCGGCGTACATCCTCCCTTCCTGCCAGTCATAAGGCCTTATTTCTATAGGATAAGCATGAGCAGCCCCTGACTGAACCTCGGTATGTTGACCAATTCCTACCCTGAGCTTAAACAAAGCACCATAAATGTCAGTCCCGTAATTGTTCCTGAAAGGAGCCCCAAAACCATTTCCTTCAAACTGATAATAAGATCTGCCTACGGTGTAGGCATCGGAAAATAACCCAGCCTGCTCGGTCTGTACCCTGATTCTGTATGAGTCGAAATTGTGTGGGATTCCGTACCTGCAATGATTCTGTCCTGCTAATTGAATTGTTGCAAATGCACAAATTAATAAAAGTTTGGTCTTCACAGCTAACGTTTATTTTTGTAAACGTTGATTTCTTATGCTTATTCTATCGGCATAAGAAGAATCTGTGTGAAAAGATCAAACCTTTTAAATAGAACAAAAGACAATACGGTTAAAATGGAAGGTCATCCTCTTCCAATGGTGGCGCCTCGTTTGCAGGTGGGGCCATGTTGTCAATACCTGGAGGAGGCGGCATATCAGGTGCTCCTGCTGATTGACTTTCAATTTTCCACCCTCTCACATCTGTATACCAACGTCCATTAAATTCACGGCTTTCAAGGTCAAAGTGAAGATTTACCAGATCTCCCTCTTTTACAGGATTCTGATCGATCTTATCGCCCCATAGATTAAAACATACATTTTTAGGGTATTGACCTTGAGTCTCTAAAACATATTCTTTTTTGCGCCATTGGCCATTTTTGCCAGTCCCTGTTTGTTCAGGTAAAAGTTGAATAATTTTTCCTTTAATCTCCATTGATATTTTTTTTACAAATAAAGATATTTTATACCGGCTTTAAAAGAATTACTTTTAATAAATTGCTCAAAAATTTGTCACTACTGTACCATTATTGATTTTATTGCGAGTAACTATTTTGTTACCTCTAAAGAATTAAATATTACGATTGTGAAGAAAAGAATTGTTAATCCTTACACGACTGAAAGACCTGCCGAAGAATACCAATGTTTTGGCTGTTCCCCTAACAACAATCTGGGATTAAAACTACAATTTACAGATTGCGGGCCGAATGAAATTGAAGCATTTTGGAAACCCGAGCCTCATTTCGAAGGTTTCTTTAAAATTCTTCATGGTGGAATACAAGCCACCGTGCAAGATGAAATTGCAGGATGGTTGGTCTTTACAAAGTGTAAAACTTCTGGAGTAACCCAGAGTATAAATATTCAATACCTGAAACCTGTTTATGTTACTGACAATGAATTACGAATATCAGCAACTTTAAAACATGTTGAGGACAAGAAGGCAATTATCCATACCAAACTCATGAATTCTGATGGTGAAGTATGCTCTGAAGGAGAGGTTGTATATTATCTGTTTCCTGAAGCAGTGGCAAAAAAAAAGCACCAATACCCTGGAGTAGATGCCTTTTATAACAAATAAAATAAATGGTTGAAGACACCCAAGACCCCAACTCGCAAAAGAAATTGCTGGATTACCAAAATAGACTTGGTGGTAAAATAGTCCCTCTATATGTACGGTTTTTTGCTTTTGCCATCGATTCAATTATTAAGCTCGTCATCGCATTTATTATTTTCTTTCAGTTCGATGAAGAATTTAATGGACTAAGTCCTATACTAATTGTATCTGGTCTGGGTATGGTTTATGAAACCATTTTTCTAAGCTCTAAGCTAAAAGCAACACCCGGGAAATTGTTGTTGGGAATTGCTGTAGTAAATAGCCGGGGAGGAAAACTTAACCTCATCCGCTCATTTTATCGATTTATTTGCCGATATTTTTCTATCTATATATTTGGCATAGGTGTTTTATATGCCTTTGGGGATAATTTTAAAAGAACTTTTCACTGCAACATCAGTCGTAGCTATGTAATTTTCCCCTATTCAATGAATGATGGTGATCCATTGATCCTAGATGAAAACTTATAATAAAAGCCTGCATAAAAGGACCGGTTTTAAACCCATACAATATAGTAGCAGTTCAGCAAAAGAAATTAGTGGAGCGGTACCATTCGAAACTGCCTTGGCTCCATCAATGGTCAATCATCTATCGGATTTACACAACAAACCGTCTAAATTTTCTCCAGTTCAACCGTGAAATGCCGCATAATAGTAGCTTCCTTCATTATCTTGTATCCCGATTGTATTTCTGTGCGTCTGTCATATACATTTTTTAATCCTGCAGCCACAACATCCATATGGTTGTTGGTGTATGTCCTTCTTGGAATTGCTAACCTGACCCATTCTACGTCCGGATACCGGTTTTTTCTGGTCAACGGATCACGGTCAGCCAACAAAGTGCCAATTTCAACAGCCCTTACCCCCACTTCTTTGTACAATTCAATTGCCAGGGTCTGGGCAACAAATTCTTCCTTTTTAACCTGCGGCAAAAATTCGTTGGCATTCACAAAGATGGCATGTCCTCCATAAGGGTGCTGGATAGGTATGCCAAAATCATCCAGCGTCTTGCCCAAATATGCAACTTGCTTTATGCGTGCATCAAGGACTTCAAAAGTAGTTCCCTCCTGCAAACCAACAGCCAGGGCATTCATGTCCCTGCCCGACATTCCACCATAAGTTATATATCCTTCAAATAAGATATTGAACGTACTGGCCTGATCAAACAATTCCTTCTCTCGTAAAGCAATAAATCCTCCGATATTCACATAGC
>JBNKPU010000048.1:0-11615 GCA_050295515.1 Bacteroidales bacterium
TTTGGACATTCATATAGAAGGCAAATCATTGGTTCATAGTGCAACTTTAACAACAAAAGCTTTTTCCAGAGGTTTTAAAGGAGGCTGGGGTGGCTATATCGTTTCTCTGGGCCTATTGCTGTTTGCATTTTCTACGGCAATATCGTGGTCGTATTATGGAGACCGGGCAGTTACTTATCTGTGGGGAAATAAATATGTAATTTATTATAGAATAGTCTATGTTATAGGTTTCTTTATTGCTGCTTTTGCAGACACAAACATTATTTGGGCCATTTCCTATATTACAATTGCCCTAATGGCTATTCCCAATCTTTTTGGCATTTTGATTCTGAGCCCTGAAATAAAACGGACTATTAAAGACTATTGGAGGGAACTTAGGAACGAATAATTTTGAATATTAATGTTTTTATATACAAGTAGTTTAGATTAAAATATTTTAGCGGATATAATTTTTCTAAAATTTTATTTATTAGTTGCCGTTCATTAGTATTAAACCAAATCTGTAAACATGAAGAAGCCTTTCATTTTATTTTCGTTTCTATGCCTGATCAATTTACTTTATGCTCAAGAATTTATCACTGTTTCAGGAACATTGTCGGATGAATCTTCGGGGGAAACTATGTTATCCGCAAATGTATATGAAGAAAACACACTAGCGGGCACTGTTACCAATAACTATGGATATTATTCATTACAAGTGCCAGTTGGCAGAGTTAAAATTGTGTATTCATTTGTAGGATACAATCCAACTTTCCTTGAACTTACCCTATCAAAAGACACCGTTATCAATATTTCTCTATCGCAAAACCTTGAAATAAAAGAGGTAGTAGTAACCAGCAAGGGACCACAACAAACAGTTGAAACTTCGCAGATGAGCCAGATAGACCTTAAAGTAAGTGATATTAAAACAGCACCTGTGTTATTGGGCGAAACCGATATTCTTAAAACATTGCAGACTATGCCTGGTGTTCAGGGCGGAACAGAAGGAAGCTCTGGCTTCTTTGTCCGTGGAGGCGCTCCCGACCAAAACCTGATCTTGTTGGACGGGGTTCCGGTATATAATGTAAACCACCTATTTGGTTTTTTTTCCGTATTTAATGCCGATGCCATTAAAAATGTTTCCTTGATCAAGGGCGGATTTCCTGCACGCTATGGAGGGAGACTTTCGTCTGTTGTTGATATCCGGATGAAGGAAGGAAATCTTAAGAAATGGACAGGAGAGGGCTCAATAGGCATACTATCATCAAAAATAACTGTTGAAGGACCTATAAAGAAAGATGTATCATCATTACTGGTCTCAGGTCGACGTACTTATTATGACCTGTTAACCTATCCGTTTCAATATGCATACAACAAAAAGAGTGGAAATACTGACGGCAATTTATGGTTTGGTGCATTTTTCCATGATCTAAACATAAAGTACAACCATATACTATCTGAAAACGACAGGATCTATTTAAGCTCCTATATTGGAAAAGATAAGTTCTATGCAAGAGGCAAAACTGAAGACAATTATACTATTGATAATGTTTCTTATACAGACGTTTATAAAACCAAGAATGGAATTGGGTGGGGAAATATAACTACTGCTTTAAGATGGAACCACTTACACTCCCCTAAACTATTTAGTAATTTAACCGCAACCTTTAGTGATTACACATTCAAAACAAATATTTATTTTTTTGATCAACAATGGTATGGAAACAAGGAATCATTTCAAGAATTTGATGCACAATATTATTCCCGCATTAGGGATATAGGCTTAAAGTATGACTTTGATTTTCCGATTAACAATAACAATTACATCCGCTTTGGAGCCTCTAATACTTTGCATCTATTCTCACCTGGAGTTGGAGATATCTATTTTAACAACTCTGATGTTGATGATTGGTTTTCAGATACAACATTTGGAATTAAGAATATTCCTGGGAATGTGTCCTATGCTTATCTTGAAGATGATATTGAAATTACCAAAAAACTAAAAATAAATGTTGGTGGCCATTTAAGTTTTTTTAATATCGAAAAAACGAACTATTTTTCGCTGGAGCCCAGGTTGTCTGCACGCTATCTATTATTGGATAACCTTTCGATAAAATCCAGCTATGTGCAAATGACACAATACATTAACTTAATTACCAATTCGACGATTGGCCTGCCAACCGACTTATGGGTTCCAAGCACCAAAATACTATTGCCTCAGAAATCGTGGCAGGCTGCTACAGGTTTAGCATATAACCTAGGAAATAAATATGAAATAACCCTTGAGGGGTATTATAAAGAAATGGAAAGCTTAGTAGAATTTCAAGAGGGTTATGGTTTTGCCAGCTTAGCAAGCAATTCTCTTGATGATATTATTACACAAGGTGTAGGAACTAGCTATGGATTGGAGTTTTTTGTGAATAAAACAGCCGGGAAATTCAGGGGTTGGTTGAGTTACACACTTTCGAAAAGCGACCGTACCTTTGAAGAAATCTCTTTAGGCAGGACCTTTCCATTTACATATGACAGAAGACATGTTATAGCAATTATTACCACTTGGGATATTTCTGATAGGATAAATCTAGGTGCAGGATGGACCTATTATACAGGAAAAGCGTTTACGATGTCCGACGAACGTGCTATAACGGTAAATTATATAGAAAATTCTTCAGACTTAACATCGGATGAATATTACTATTTTAATTATCCAACGGATGGTTTCTTTATTACCCGGAACAACTACCGTATGCCAATTTACCACAGGCTAGATTTAGGAATTAACTTTAAGAAAGAATTAAGACGATCGACACGAACCTTGAGTATTGGGGCATACAATGCCTATTTCAGAAAAAATCCCTTTTATGTTCAACCGGGATATGATTATAATGGAATTGATGAGCCTAAGAGAGTAATTAAGCAAGTCTCAATCTTTCCCTTCGTTCCTTTTATTAAGTACTCACTTAAATTTAACTAGAACCCAAATGAAAAAGCTACATTATATATTAATTACTGGTGCATTGTTCTTTTCTGGATGCGAATCAATCATTCAAGATTTTCCTATTAATGACCCCTCACCAAAACTTGCAGTTTATTCTTTTGCAGGTACTGACAGTTCTTTGAAAGTCTATGTCTCACGAAATATGAACCTCAACGAAAATTTTGGGCTGAATCCTCAAACAAATGCCCTTGTTGAACTCTATAAAGGGACAGAACTATTGAGCTCCCCAAAAGTTGATGATTTTAATTTTTTTACTGACACATCATTCAAATTTGAACAAAATTCAGAATATACTTTAAAGGTCAGTAATGAAGGCTACCCCTCCACCGAAACTAATTTTTATATTCCAAAAAAACCTATAGTTTATTCGATCGACACAGCAATAGTTTGGTCAAGTACACCTGATTGTCCGGAATGTGCAATTGTTCCTGGCTTAAAAATTACTATCCGCTTCGAAAATCCACCTGAGACCATTGACTACTTTAGTATTGACGTAACAAGAAATAGTTATGTATATGACTATTATTCTCCAAATATGGTAGATCCTGATACGATCATATACAACTATAGGCTTGGTATTAAATCGAACGCCCCTTACATTAAAACCGTTCAATCATGGGACGGTTATAACAACGCATCCCAGTTCACTGAAAATGATGGAGAAAGATTCTTTTTTAGTGATGAGTTACTGGAAGAAGGTGAAAACACATTGATAATCGAAGTTGAAACCTATTCATTAGCCAATAGATTTTCTGAAGAAGATCCTCAACCTTTAACTGTTAATTTTACGAAGATTGATGAAAATCTAATGGAATATGCAAACTCTAAGGGTAAAGCTCGCTTGGCAGAAGACAGTCCTTTTGTTGAACCCGTTACAATATTTTCAAATGTTGAGAATGGGTTGGGCCTTGTTACTGGATACAGTATATACAACAAAACATTTAGTACGGATTCAATCTCTAAACTAATACCTGAAGAAAATTTCTCGTATTAGTTTAAGACCTTTTTGTCGGAGAATAGAGAATTCCATCTATTAAAACAGGAGTAATGTAAATTAAACTTATGCCTAAAATAAAAGATGCCATAGATATAAAACCCATGGCATCTAAAAGAAAAAACACATTTATAGGCTATTTCTTTTCCCCATTAATGTAGGCTATAATTTTATTCTCAATTTCATCAGATAATTCAGGGTTGTCCAAAAGCAGGGATTTTACTGCATCCCGACCTTGGCCAAGCCTGGTTTCACCATAGCTGAACCATGATCCGGCTTTTTTGACGATATTATATTCAACTCCCAAATCAATTATTTCACCAACTTTAGAAATACCCTCGCCATACATAATATCAAATTCTGCCTTTCGGAAAGGTGGAGCCAGTTTATTTTTAACAATCTTAACTCTAACATGGTTCCCAACGATTTCATCACCGTCTTTAATCTGGGAAATCCTTCTTATATCGACACGAGTACTTGCATAAAACTTCAGTGCATTACCACCAGTTGTGGTTTCAGGGTTACCAAACATGACCCCAATTTTCTCTCTCAATTGATTTATAAAGATACAGCAGGTATTTGTCTTGTTAATATTTGCTGTCAACTTTCTAAGAGCCTGAGACATCAACCGGGCCTGCAGCCCCATCTTTGAATCACCCATTTCACCTTCGATCTCTGATTTTGGTGTAAGGGCAGCAACTGAGTCAATTACAATGATGTCAATTGCGCCTGACCGAATAAGGTGGTCAGTAATTTCCAGGGCTTGTTCTCCATTGTCTGGCTGTGATATAAGAAGATTTTCAACATCTACCCCTAGTTTTTGGGCATAAAAACGGTCAAAAGCATGTTCCGCATCAATAAATGCGGCAATACCTCCAGCCTTTTGTGCTTCTGCAATTGCATGGATTGCCAGTGTTGTCTTTCCAGATGATTCAGGACCATAAATTTCTACAATCCTTCCCTTTGGAAAACCACCCACACCTAAAGCATAATTCATTGCAATGGAACCACTGGATATTGTAGGCACGTCCTCAACAGCCTTGTCCCCCATTTTCATAATTGTACCTTTTCCAAAATCTTTTTCAATTTTGCCAAGGGTCAATTCCAATGCCTTTAGTTTCTCCTTTCGAATTTCATCGATATTATTTTCTTTTGCCATATAAATAATGTGTTTTGTTTTTCTTTTGGTTTGATTATATCGTAATCATTTTTATGGTTATCAATATAAACAAATCATATTCAAAACCAAAAGTAATGAAAAGAAAAATATCAAGATGATTGAAAAAAGTTGAATTAATTCCTGAAAAGGTGAATAAACCCCACTATAGAGCTATCGCTTCCTATTGAGCCTTCAATAGCTTCCACAACATAATAATATACTCCTGTACTAAGTTCCTGACCAAATGAATTCCGCCCATCCCAATAAATAATTGGAGCTTCCGTTGAGAAAACCAATACTCCTGAACGGGAAAATACTTTGAATGATAACGAAACAGATGGATCTGAAGGATCAATAATAAAATAAGGCTGGGATTCTGGAGCAAAATAATTGGCAATGGGTATAGCACTTGTATCTGCCGGAGTGGGTTCTTCTATGGTAATCTCCATTTCTGAAGATTGCGCACAACTAGGTATAGATCTGCCTGTTACAAGTTGAACAGTATAGTTGCCTGTATCAGGAAAACTATAGGTATATGCCGCATTTTCAATTCTACCTGCCCCTGCTATAAGTATAGTTGAAGAATCAATCGCTACATTGTTATCATAAATACTATAGATAAAAGAATAATCGCTCAGTGTATCAATAAAATTATCAATCGGTGTAAACCTATATTCGTAGGGTTCTGTTATAACTGCGGCTTCAAATTCTGAATCAAGCCTTTGCCTTACAGTAACCAATGTCCGTGCATAAACTATCGAGGCATCTTCAGCGGATCTTAACTTAACACGGTAGTTGCCAGGTTCATGAAATATATATTTATATGGCCCGTAATCATTGGTGTTTAGCACTATACTTGCCGTATCATTAATCGAAAATAATAACTGAAATGATGTCAAAGTTGAAAGATCCAGACTATCACTATTGACAGAAATTTCTACAGTATCAGGAGGGCAAACACCATCACCAGACACAATTATGTAATCATCTTGTCCAAACAAGCATCCGGAAAGAAGCAATGTGATAAATAAAAACTCTAGCTTTCTCCTCATTCTTTTTGTTCTATCCGTGTAAATATAAAAACTTGTTTAGCTTTCTATTCAATTTTGCTGGTCAACTTTTTAACAACTTTAAATTTATTGAAGAATTCTTTAGCAAATACCCTCAAAACCGTGTATCCTGGAATGGCCAATATCATACCCGGTATCCCTGCAACACTCCCTGCTATCATGATGACAAGGAAAATCTCAAGTGGGTGGGCATTGACACTGTTAGAAAATATAAAAGGTTGGAAAACAAAATTATCTGTTAGTTGAGCTGTAGCAAAAACAAGGGCCATTTTACCAATCAATGGAACTAACTCCGAGTTGAAATCGAGCTGAAGGTGTGTGGCTATGCCAAGCAAGATGCCAATTGAAGCTCCCATAACAGGACCCAAATAGGGTATTACATTAAAAATGGCAGCGATCATTCCTATAAGTATACTGTGGTTAAAACCAACTCCAAAAAGAGTCAAACCTCCTGAAACAATGGTGAAAACACCCGTCATCTGAAACAATACACCTACAAAATACCTTACCAAAAGTTTTCTTGTAGAGGCCATGGCATGTCTAAAAGCATCAATATGCCTGTCAGGGACAATCGAAAGAATTGATTCGGCAAATAGGTTTTCGTCTCTCAGAAAAAAGAAGGTGATAAAGGTCACAGAAAAAAAAGCTATGAAAATGTTGCCCAAAACTCCTGCCAGGTTACTGAAGAAATTTGTTGCAAAAGATACATTAAATATGGAAAGAGCTTTTTCAGTGACAAATCTTTGAACCGTAAATTCATTAGAGCCATCTAATTTAAACCTATCGATTACTTTTTCTATATATTGAATTGGCTCAGCAAGCGATGTTAGTACGCTTTGTGTATCGATCTCCGACAAGTTGTTCAGTTCAGTTGCCACCAGAGGAATTATAAATCGGAAAAAGCCAATTACAATAACCCATATTGTTAACAATACGACCAATGCACACAACCATTTTGGCACATTCCTGCCCCTTATTTTCACCCTCCCCAATAGCTCAACCAACGGCCTTCCTATCAGGGAGAGAACTGCTGAGATGAGTATATATGCAACTATTTGACTGAAATACCAGATTACAAATATTCCTAAAAGAATGCCAATAAAAACTAATATATATCTGAATACCGGATTCATTTTAATGTATCTTGGTACGAAGATATATTATTCATAAACTGTTAACAATTTTTGGATTAATATTTACCAAAAAAAAGGGATGCTAGGAAACAGCTAGCTATTTTTGTAGGACTAAAAAAAATATAATGAAGCAATATCTTGATTTATTGGGACATGTTCTGGAGAGTGGAACTGTTAGGGAAGATCGCACAGGAACTGGCACTAAAAGTGTCTTTGGATATCAAATGAGATTTAACCTTGAAGAAGGATTCCCAATGGTCACGACAAAGAAACTCCATCTCAAATCGATTATTTATGAACTTCTTTGGTTTCTGAAAGGTGACACCAATGTAAAATACCTCCAGGAAAATGGAGTAAGGATTTGGAATGATTGGGCAGACGAAAATGGTGATCTTGGCCCTATTTATGGATTTCAATGGCGCTCCTGGACAGCAGGAAACAACAGGCATATCGACCAGATAAAACAGGTTATTGACTCGATTAAAAACAATCCTGATAGCCGCAGGCATATTGTCAGTGCATGGAATGTTGGCGATCTGGATGATATGGCATTGCCCCCATGCCATATCCTCTTTCAGTTTTACGTTGCCAACGGAAAATTGTCATTGCAGCTATATCAGAGAAGTGCTGATATTTTTCTTGGGGTACCTTTTAATATCGCCTCTTATTCCCTTTTGCTCATGATGGTTGCCCAAGCTACTGGCTTGCAAGCCCATGAGTTTGTCCATACCCTTGGAGATGCCCATTTGTATACAAACCATATAGATCAGGCAAAACTACAATTATCAAGAAGTCCATACAAGTTGCCTGAAATGGAGATTAACTCAGAAATCAAAGATATTTTTGCCTTTAAATTCGGGGATTTTTCATTGAAGAATTATGAGTCACACCCACACATAAAAGGTGAAATTGCGGTGTAAATTGGTTGAATGGAATTATGTCAAAAAAAACATCAATTATAGTAGCAATAGCAGATGACTATGGCATCGGATATAAAAACGAATTGTTGGCCCATATCTCTGCCGACCTAAAACGGTTTAAAGAAATTACCAGCGGACACCCTGTAATTATGGGTAAAAATACCTGGAACTCGCTTCCTTTTAAACCTCTTAAAGGAAGAAAAAACATAGTGATAACCAAAACTGAAGGAGTAACTTTTGAGGGTGCAACTACAGTTCACTCCGTTAACGAAGCATTAGCTGCTGTACCTGAAGACCAGGAAGCCTTTATCATTGGAGGAGCAATGGTCTATAAGCAATTTTTGATATCGCTGACAAACTATATATCACCAAAATACATAAAACATTTCCAGCTGACACCTTTTTCCCGGAGATAGTAGATACTAAATGGGACATTGAAAACGAAAGTGAAGTGTTTCTGGATGCAAAATCAGGTTTAAACTATCAATATGTTAACTTTATACGTAAAAAATAATGATTAACTAAATTTATTTAAACAATGAAAACCCTTATTACAGTATTTGTCTGCTTAGTATTTGTTGCTGTTTCATTTGGTCAGGAAGAAAAGGTTAAAGGTGTGTTTTACAACACAGAGAAAACTTCCAAGATCAAAATTTTCAAAGCAACCAATGGAAAGTACTATGGAAAAATAGTCTGGTTGGAAACACCTGATAAAGTTGATAAAAACAATCCTAACCCAGCAAAAAGAAATGACCCCCTTATGGGAATGCTGTTTGTTAAAGGGTTTAATTATGATGCTGAAAAAAAACAATGGACTGACGGAACAATTTATGACCCAGATAATGGCAAGACTTATGATTGTTTCATCTGGTTTGAAGATAACAACAACGACATCTTGCATGTAAAGGGGTATGTTCTGGGGATGAAATTTGCTGGCAGAGAGGTAGAATGGACTCGTATTGAGTAAGTTTTATGTTTTCATTAACCTCCTTTAACAAAGTGTTAACAAAGAAACCCAATGTCCTTCCTACATTTGTCTTGAACAAAAAATTAAATTATTATGAAAAAAATAGTTATTGTTTTTGCATTCGCACTTATAGCGTCTTTTACTTATGCAGCAGTCTCAACAACTGAAACTAATAAAGTTGCGGTAGAAAAATTTGATGATAAGCCAAAAAAGAAAGCTGAAGAGAAGAAAGAATGCACAAAAGATAAAAAAGAATGCACAAAGGATGAAAAAGCATGTTGCTCTAAAGAAAAAAAATCTTCTTGCGGAAGCAAATAATGTTTTAAAACATTCTTCAGAATATAGAGCTGTGTCATTGTAGACAGCTCTTTTTTTTTAATACCGCAACTGAAGCAAAAAAGTTGCAAAAAAATTGGTGTCGCTTTAAATAACTTTTACAAGCCATAGCTTGAGCAGAGATTTATTTTGCTTCTAGTTTGGCTGAATCTAGGATTTGAAGCTGCCCTGAAAACTGGCTATTCACTAACACAACAACAAGGCTTCAAGCCAGCTACTCGTTAAGTATCAGCTATATAAGTTGACTCTTCGCTAAAACAACAGTCAACTTTCTGATATAATCCAAAACCTCTTCCAATCTCATTGACCGCATTTTACATTTAGATTGCTATGCGGAAAACAAACCAAAAAGAATTGCTAAATTTGCACCCGTTTAATAAAAACTGGATCAGATTATGAGCAAAAATATTATTCAAGTGAAGGAGGGTGTTCAATGGATCGGGTCCCTGGATAAAAATCTGGAGACTTTTGACATTGTAATGGAAACCCATTTTGGAACAACCTATAACAGCTATTTTATTGATGCTGATAAAAAAGCTGTTATCGATTCAGTTAAAGCCCCATTTTCAAAAGATTTCATTGAGAAAGTAAAAGCATTGTGTGATCCATCTGAGATTGAAGTGATCGTTGTTAACCATACCGAACCGGACCACACAGGAGGAATTGCTGAACTATTGAATATTGCACCTAATGCAACCGTTTATGGCAGCAGAGTAGCTTTAACCTATCTGGCCGATATAATAAACAAACCTTTCAAATCTGAACCTGTTAAGGACGGAGATTCTGTTTCATTGGGCAATAAAACCTTGCAGTTTATCAATGCACCAAACCTACATTGGCCTGACTCTATTTATACCTACCTTCAGGAAGACAACATACTCTTTACCTGTGACTCGTTTGGAGCACACTATTGCGACGCAGCAATGTTTGATGATGCTATCGACAAAGATAAACTAAATGAAGCCTTCAATTACTATTTTGACGTTATCCTGAAACCTTTTAGCAGTTTTCTACTGAAAGCTGTGAGTAAAATCCAAGATTTAAATATTGATATAATTTGCCCAGGCCACGGACCTATTCTAAGGTCATCGTGGAAAGAAGTTGTTAAGAAATCTGTTGAACTTGCTGAAGAATACCTCGATTGCGTAGGTTGCATAGGCAACAAGGTATTGGTTACCTATGTTTCGGCTTATGGTTATACCAAGCAAATGGCAGAGGATGTTGTTAAGGGTATAAAACTGGTTAAGGATTGTGATATTGATCTAGTGGATATTGAAGATATCCTTCTTGGTGAACTGGAATCTAAAATTGTGAACAGCAAGGCAATACTTGTTGGGTCACCAACCATTAATAAAAACACGGTTCTACCAGTTTATCGACTTTTCTCAATATTAAGCCCGCTGCGCGACCGCAAGAAAAAAGCTGCAGTTTTTGGATCTTATGGCTGGAGTGGTGAAGCTGTCAACATTATCGAAACCAATTTAAAACTGATGGGACTAGATGTCGTAATTGATGGAATACGCTCTAAGTTTGCCCCTGCAAATGAAAAAGAAAACACCCTTATAGAATTTGGAAAAGAATTTGCCGAAATAGCATTAATGGATTAATTCCATCCTTATATTCTTTGCACAAAAAATTATGGGCGTGTTTAACGCCCTTTTTTATTTCCTATCGTAAAAAATTACCTGAACTGTGATTGTCCTGTTTTGCAGATTGGCATGGTTAACCTGGCCAAAGAAATAGTAATTCCCCAAGGGCCAAAAGTTTTCAAAACTTTTAGTGACCATAAAATAAGTCTATAGCTTAGCGATACAAAAAAAAAACTATAGTTGTTCCAATTTTAATCCGGATTATGCATTAGAACTTCGTTATGAAGGTTGAAAATGCAAAAATAGAAGGATTTGGAGAGATGAATCACAGCACCGCTATGGTGCTTCGAAACAAGTAAGTGAAACGACTTATATTGAAGCAATTTCAATATGTAATAGATTTTCTAATGCATATTCCGGGTTTAATCCTTATTAGAAAAAAGTCCTGGTTACAGTTACCCGAAGGAAGC
>JBNKPU010000049.1:0-9556 GCA_050295515.1 Bacteroidales bacterium
GAGGTATTTAAAGTTCATTGAATCGTCCTCAGCAATCAACACAGTATGATTCGTCCAATTGTATTTTTCCATTTTTGATACAGGTTGCATTGAATACCTATACGTACCTTAAAACAAAAGGCTGAATTTTCTTGATGAACGTCAAAATAACCTTAATAAAGGTGCGAATACAACAGATAAAGTGTTTTTCATGTAAAATATTGGAACATTGGTCTATTTTATATTGAAAGTAATTACTATATGGAATAGCTTTACAAAAAAAACAAATTATTATGACAACAAAGACAGTTTTAATACCAATGGTGGTAATATTTTCTTTACTTGTATCAAGTTGCGACATTTTAAGTGTTATTGACATTGATTTTACAACAGATGCACAAAAGGTAAGAGTAGCAATAGCGCCAACTGATGCCGGGAATATTTCCAAAACGTACGATGATTTAGATTCTGATATTAATAAAGAAATTGAAAAGCATGGCGGTATTATTGATAATCTTGAAAGCGTTGTTATTTCAAGTGTCAAAATTAATCTGGTATCTGGCGCCAATAATTTTAATGTTTTAAAAAATGCTGAAATTTCATTTGCCACTCCTGAAATGACTGAGAAAAAAGTTGCTTGGATCGACAATATTCCTACAGATACAACTGTAGTTTTTCCGCAACATACCGGAGACAACCTGAAAGACTATTTAGATGATGAACAATATCAAATCACCTTAAGTAGCGAAGTTATAGAATCCTTCACAGATACAATTTTTATTGACATTGTTATCGCTTATGATGTAACTTTGTAACCTTGATATTTTCGAATCTAAATAATAAAACGATGGCATTTACACTTGAAATTGGAAAACAAGCACCTAATTTTAAGCTTAAGGCAACTGATAACAAAGTTTATCAGCTCAGCGATTTCGACAACTCAAAATATTTAGTGATTTTCTTTACTTGCAATCACTGCCCTTATGTTATTGGATCGGACGAAGTTACACGTCAGACAGCTGAGAAATTTGCAAGTAAAGGAGTGAAATTTGTTGCTATAAATTCAAATAGCCCAAACACATACCCTGAAGATGATTTCCCTCATATGATAAAACGGATGCAAGAACATAAATTCCCTTGGGTATATCTATATGATGAAACCCAAGAAGTTGCTGTGTCGTATGGAGCTTTAAGAACACCCCACTTCTATGTTTTCGATGAAAAAAGAGCTCTGGTTTATACAGGTAGAGGAGTTGACAGCCCGAGGGATGCCGAGCAAATCACCATTAATGACTTAGACCGAACATTAGAAGAAATCACTTCAGGAAAAGAGGTCTCCCTTCCCGTCACAAATCCTATTGGCTGTAATGTTAAATGGGAAGGAAAAGAAAAACATTGGATGCCTGCTGACGCATGTGACCTGGTATAAAGATATAAATGGTTAATAAATATTTTTGCTTGGCCTAAGCAGTATTCTGTAAATTGATTAATATTGTATTAATCTAAACAGATGTAAGATGAAAACTCTAAAATTTATTGTAACAATAGCCGTTCTTTTATCAGCCTCATCCTGTAAATATTTTAAAGGTAAAAAGGTGCCTATCAACAGTATTGAAACAACGACTACTGTTGAGGAAGTAGAAGAAACTCCCATCGACACAATGGAGTTGGAACAAGTTGTTGAAGAAATTGAACCAGTTGAAGAACCTACCCCTACTGGACCTGAATATGGTTACAATAGTGATAAGTACTATATGATAGTTGGCAGCTTCTTTAGTGAGAAATTGGCACACAAGTACGCTACAAAAATGTTTGATATGGGATACACCCCTGTAATTATACAATCGTCCAATCAGTTTTATCGTGTATCAGCCCGATCATACAATGATTACAATACGGCAATTAACGATATTAGTAACTTTAGGAACAATGTGTCACCCAGGTCCTGGGTACATGTAAAAAGAAATTAAGTTTTATTCTTTATTTGGGCGATTTAAGAATAAATTTAAGGCTGTCTGGTTCTAAACCCGACAGCCTTTTTTATTTCGCTAATATGAAGTTCTACTATTGATGAAGCTTTTCTGTTTTAGGAGCCTCCTGTCATTAAGAAAAGAGGTTGGAATTCAAAGCTTTTATAATGAGGCCTTAATCTTTCAGCATTATAGTGTCTTTTAATATCTATTTTTTTGTTGGTGCTTGTTACAACATCGATAGGTGCATTGTCATACCGGCCATTTCTGAGCACCACCAAGCGACCATGAATACCTTTCAGTATAAGATCCAATGCTAAATTGCCATATGCCATCGGTACAATTGAATCAATGGCATCAGGATCTCCTCCTCTTACCAAATAACCTAATTGTTGGTAAATGACATTGACTTTCTTTCCATTATTGAACTTTGGTGACAATTCCTTGATTTTCAACGAAACCATATCGCCAATGCCTCCCAGTTTAGCATGCCCATAGGCATCCTTTTCCATAGAACGGTAAATCATTTCATTTTCCCCAGTCATCCTAGCACCTTCAGATACAATTACAACCGAATACTTACTTGGATTTTTTAGCCTGTCCTCTACCAGAAGTTTTGTCAGTTTTTCAACATCAAACTTATATTCCGGGATTACACACCTATTAGCAGCTCCTGCCATGGTTGGTATCATGGCGGTAAACCCTGCATAACGGCCAAACACTTCAAGGACTAAAATACGTTCATGTGACCCTGCAGAAGTTCTTAAAGTATTGCACATTTTTATTGTACGTGTAACACATGTACTAAAACCAATACAATAGTCTGTTCCTGGAACATCATTGTCCATCGTTTTAGGAATAGCAACAACTTTGACTCCTTCGGCATATAACCTTACAGCATAACTTAGGGTATCATCTCCACCAATCGGAATCAGATAGTCAATTCCTAAAAATTCAAGGTTTTTAATTATTTCAGGAGTCAGATCATTAATCTCATCGGTGTACCTATCCTTATATTGATCAGGAACATTTTCTTTGGGAACATGACTGGGACGTGTACGGGAGGTGTGTAAAAAAGTACCACCAGTTCGACCTGCTTTATTGACTATTTCTTCTGTCAAGACCAAATATTTATCGCTGTTGTCTGCCTTTTTATCCCTGACAAATTCAAGTATTCCTGCCCAGCCTTTACGCAATCCAATAACCTGATAACCTTCATGTATGGCCCTGATTGTGATGGCGCGTATTGCCGGATTAAGTCCAGGGACATCTCCACCCCCGGTTAATATGGCTATTGTTCCTTTTTTCGATTTTGAAGTGGACATATGTAGTAAATTTAGCGTTGTTGAGTAGTTTAATATAAGAAAAGTTTTGATTCCAGCAAAACAGAACTAAACATAAAAAAAAAACAGGGCAATAGCCCTTTTTTTTTTTTGCATTATATCATGAAATTTTACATTCCCTTTTCCAACAATAGAGTTTTTGTAGGCTGGTCACATACTTCTGAAGGACCAAAATACTGAATAGGACCAGGATAAATATATTTGGTATTCAATGCCCAGTCTTCACGGTTTGCCTTAAACGATTTAAATGGTGCTCCATCAAGTTCTACAAGAGCTTTTTGTATAACAGGTTTCATTTGGCCATGCCTTCGCTCCATGTTCATCATCATGGTGGTTGGCACACCTCCAGCGATCCATTCCTCAGCTACAGCTGTTGTATTTCTAACAGAAGACATATACCCCGTTTTACCCTCTGCAATTAAGACTGCAGCTGTATAGCCAAGGGCATAAGTGTAATCTGCATCGAAGTTTGATGGTGATGCACAGCGTCCCTCATATCCAAAAAAGTGGTTTTGCGAAGCAAATTTGCCATGAAATTTGCCTTTCTTACGCATTTTCTTTAACCTCTCTTCCACCATCTGGATAAGTAGTTTTTCTGTCTCAATACGTGAAACCTGAACATTACCATGAGGGTCACGGTCCATAATCAACTGGTCGGCTATATCATTTGGCAAACTTGAATAAACAACCGAGGTGTCTTTTGACAATGCTTCACTAATGAACTCTCTCTTTTCTTGGTGAGATTCTATATTGCTAAACTCTTCCTCTTTTTCTGCCATCAAGTCATTGAGTTCTGCGATCAGGTTTTTCATTTCAGGAATAAATTCGATCAGTCCTTCAGGAATAAGCACAGTACCAAAGTTTTCACCATTGGCAGCTCTCTTGGCAATTGCATCAGCAATAAGCTTAACAATATCGTCAAGGGTTTGCTTCTTTTCTTCAACCTCTTCAGAGATAATTGTAATATTAGGCTGTGTTTGAAGTGCACATTCGAGTGCAATGTGCGAAGCTGAACGCCCCATTAACTTAATAAAGTGCCAGTATTTTTTCGCAGAATTGGCATCGCGTTGAATGTTTCCGATAAGTTCGCTATATACTTTGCATGCAGTGTCAAATCCAAACGAAGTTTCGATCATTTCATTTTTAAGGTCACCATCTATTGTTTTAGGACAACCCACTACCTGTACTCCTGAATTAATTGATTTATAGTACTCTGCAAGCACACATGCATTGGTGTTTGAATCATCACCACCAATAATCACCAAGGCATTAATTCCCAAAGCCTTGCAATTTTTCAATCCCAGATCAAACTGTTCTTTCTCTTCGAGTTTGGTACGCCCGGAACCAATTATATCAAAACCACCGGTATTTCTGTAATGATCAATAATTTCACTTGTTAACTCAATATATTTATTGTCCGTCAACCCCGATGGACCACCTAAGAAACCATACAGTTTACTTTCTGGATTAAGTGCTTTAAGTCCATCGAAAATACCGGCTATTACATTGTGTCCACCAGGAGCTTGACCACCAGAAAGGATAACGCCAACTTTTGCTGCTGGATATTCTATCTTATCACCAGGTTCAAAAGTAAGAATTGGCATGCCGTAGGTGTTTTCAAAAAGCTTTTTGATATCCTCCTGATTTGCAACAGATTCAGTTTTTTTACCTTCTACAATTTTTACAGGACCTTTTAATGATCCTGGTAATTTGGGGGTATAGCCTTGCCTTGCTATTTGTAATGGAGATTTGATCATATTAAATCTATTTATTTTATGATTATTGTCAGAGAATTAAGTCGCAAAAATGGCAATATATTTTTAAATAATGAAGAAATTCAGGTTAATTGTTATTTAATTAACAATAATTCCTCCTAAATACTATTATTTTTATTTAAAATCCTGCAAATTGAATATTATTCCATTTATCTTTAGTGCCCTAAATCAAAAACAATGATATGGAAACTGTGAAAATACCTGGCTGGTTAAGATGGACTGCTTTGTTGTTTGCAAGTCTCGCAATGTTTGGAAATTATTATTTATATGATAGCATTGCTCCTATAGCTGATTTGCTTTCGTCCGAATTAGGTTTTACTGATGGAATGATAGGCAACTTAAATTCATACTATAGTTGGGCATCTATTTTAGCATTAATTTTTGGAGGTATTTTTATTGACAAATTTGGAACTAGAATTTCCATACTAATTTTTGGATCAATATGTACTGTTGCAGGTATAGTAACAATGCTTGACGGAAACATTATTTTGATGTTGTTAGGTAGAACCTTATTAGGACTTGGGGCTGAATTGCTAATTGTAGCTATAACAGTTGCCATCGCAAAATGGTTTAAAAGTAAAGCCCTTGGATTTGCAATGGGAATAAACCTTTTTATAGCTCGCGGCGGTTCCTGGTTTGCTGACAAATCCCCTAACTTTTTCGAGGGGCATTACACATCTTGGCAACCCCCATTAATAATCGCTGCAATTATTGGTGTTTTATGCGTTCTAGGGGGGCTTATTTATTTCTTTCTTGAGAAATATGCGAATCAAAAATATAAATTGACTAAAGCTGAAGAAACGGACAAACTAAGTTTTAAAGGATTATTTACCTATTCAAAATCATTTTGGGCAATTGTACTATTGTGTGTTACTTTCTATTCGGCAGTATTCCCATTTCGCACATTTGCCATTAAATTCTTTCAACATTATTTTGATATTTCAAGAAGCGAAGCCGGCGACTTATTGAGTTTTCTTCCCATGGCATCAATGACAGCTACTCCATTGATCGGGTTATTGGTTGATTTTGTCGGCAAAAGGTCTTCTTTTATGCTATTAGGCTCCATTATAATGATGCCTGTATTTCTTCTTATGGCTTATTCCAATATACAATTATTAATTCCTGTATCACTGCTTGGAATAGCTTTTTCGTTAATCCCTGCTATCATGTGGCCATCCGTTGCTTATGTTGTCGATGTTAAGGTCTTAGGAAGTGCTTATGCATTAATGACCTTAATACAACAGTTAGGAGTTGGAGGAATGAACAAACTATTGGGTAAGCTTAATGACATTTCAGGAGCTTCGGCAAGCACTCCTGAAGGATACCAACCAATGATTTGGGCTTTAAGCGTATTAAGCATATTGGCATTCGGCTTTTCAATTTGGTTAAGGTCACTGGAATCAGGTCCTAATGCCCATGGTCTTGAAAAGCCATCAAAAGAACTTGGATAATGAAAATACCGCCACCTTTTGAATTTTGCCCCAATTGTAAATCTAACGACATTTTTTTTGATGGATTTAAGAAGTTCCTGTGCAATACATGTGGTTACGAATATTATCATAATACAGCCGCAGCTGTAGCTGCTTTTTTAGAGGTAGAAGGCACAATACTTACCATTGAAAGGAACCGCGATCCTGGCAAGGGAATGCTTGACCTGCCTGGTGGGTTTTGCGACCATTTAGAATCTGCTGAAGAGGCCTTACTAAGGGAGTTAAAAGAGGAGCTTGATACTGTTCCAACCCAGTTGGAGTATTTGTTCAGTTACCCCAACAAATATTCTTACAAGAACATAGAATATTATACAACAGACTTCTTCTTCTATAGTAAGTTAGCCAATATCAATTTTGAAATTGATCGAGAAGAAATAAAACATTTGCATTATTATCCGGTTCAAGAACTTAATCCCGACAAGTTTTGTTTCGCCTCAATGAAACAAGCTGTAAGTGAATTTAAAAGGATAAAAAAAACCGGTTGAGTTCAACCGGTTTTTTATTATATATTATTTTAAGATAATTGTCTGGTCCCTATTTGGTCCAAGGGAGATAATTGATATTGGAACCCCTGTATTTTCTTCGATATAAGCAATATAGCTTTTCAGAGTGTCAGGAATCTGGTCTTTAGAAGTCGAGCGCTCTAATGCGTCGTCTCCCCAGCCAGGTAATTCATCATAGACAATATCAGTAACTGTCTCAATATCATAAGGAAAATCTGAAATTGTTTCACCCGATTCTAATTTATACGCTTTGGCAACCTTAATGGTATCAAAACCAGAAAGCACATCTGCTTTCATCATGATTAACTGTGTTACACCATTTAACATAATGGCATAGTTAAGTGCTGGCAGGTCCAACCATCCACATCTCCTCGCCCTTCCGGTAGTTGCCCCAAACTCATTTCCATTTTTTCTCAGAAGCTCTCCGGTTTCATCTTCAAGCTCTGTAGGGAAAGGACCACTACCAACACGCGTGCAATATGCTTTAAAGATCCCAAACACCTCTCCAATCCTGTTTGGCGCTACACCTAAGCCGGTACATGCACCAGCACAAATAGTGTTTGATGAAGTAACAAAAGGATATGATCCAAAATCTATATCCAGTAAAGTACCTTGAGCACCCTCTGCAAGAACTGTTTTACCTTCTTTGAGCAATGAGTTTAGATAATGTTCGCTATCAATGAGTTTAAAGGATTTCAAAACTTCAATACCTTCAAACCAACCCGTTTCAAATTCTTCAAGATTAAATTCAAAATCAAACTGTTGAAGCAAATCGAGATGTTTTTTCAGAAGGATATCATACTTCTCTTTGAAATCAGGCAGTAAAATATCCCCTACACGAAGCCCGTTTCTTCCTGTTTTATCCATGTACGTAGGACCAATACCTTTTAAGGTTGAGCCAATTTTGGTTTTGCCCTTTGCAGCTTCTGAAGCTGCATCTAAAATACGATGCGAAGGCATGATCAGATGAGCTTTTTTTGAAACAATTAGTTGATCAGAAATATCAACATTGATAGCCTTCAGCTCATCAATTTCCTTTTTGAAAATATTAGGATCAATCACAACGCCATTCCCAATAATATTGATTTGATTTTCCCGGAAAATCCCGGAAGGAATGGTGTGCAAAACATGTTTGATATTATTGAATTCCAAGGTATGCCCAGCATTAGGCCCTCCCTGGAAACGGGCAATAACATCGTATTTTGGGGTTAGTACATCCACAATTTTCCCCTTGCCTTCATCTCCCCATTGAAGGCCTAAAAGCACATCTACTTTCATCAGCTACAAATTTAATTTTATGGTCTGAACCTGCATTATCAACACAAGGATACGACCCGAAACTTCGGAATCGATTTTAATTTTTTATTTAAAGTTTACTACTTGAAAAAGCCGAAGCAAGGTACTAAATAATTCAGGAAAATTAAGTGATTGTTGATAATTGGGGAAAACTTTAAATCAGGAATTACATTTCACCTTGTCCTCCTGTTCCCATTATTGAAGGAATTCTATAATTACCTTTTATATTTGGTCTACAATTGGCGAATTATTGTTTGTTGGAACCTTCTTTTTCTTGCCATATATATATAAAGAATGGTGAGAAAGGTCAAAACCATTCAATTCACATGCTGTTCGGATTATTTCCTGCATTCTGGGATCGCAAAATTCAATAACTTCTCCACTGTCAACATCGATAAGATGATCATGCTGAATACATTGGTAGGCTTTCTCAAACTGAGCTATATTTTTTCCAAATTGATGTTTGACAACCAAACTGCAATCAAGCAATAATTCTATAGTATTATATAGTGTTGCCCTACTCACCCTGTAGTTTTTATTTTTCATGTAAATATACAGGGTTTCAATATCGAAATGACCTTCTCGAGAATATATCTCGTCCAAAATGGCGTAACGCTCAGGAGTCTTCCTGTGCCCTTTCTTTTCGAGGTAATCCGTAAATATTTTTTTGACTGTATCCTTAGTCTCAGTGGATATCATAACTTAGACTAATTAAAAATAAGGCTCAAATATAATACTTTTTTGAAAAATTTGGACTAAATCTAAATAAGATTTAAGAAATAATTAAATTGCCGGGTAGGTTTATACGTTTACCTTTAGTAATCTACGTCTCAGAATATAAATTAGTTCAAAGAACCATTCCGGAAAAACTAAAATAACAGGGATGTGAAAAAATATTTATCCTTTTAGTTTTTCAACACGTTTAACGGAATTCACACCCTTTATCTTACCAAGATTCATCATAAGGTTATTCAAATCTTTGGTATCATGGACATATAATTCAATGGTTCCTTCCCAAATTCCATCGTGGCTCTCAAGATTTATGTTCCGTATATTAGCATTAAGCTGTTTTGAAATGACGGTGGTAATATCATTATAGATACCAAATCTATCACTTCCCGAAAGGGCAACTTTTACCAGGAATGAATAAAGCTTATGGGTAGTCCATACAATATCAACAATCCGGTTTCCATAACTTGC
>JBNKPU010000050.1:0-11224 GCA_050295515.1 Bacteroidales bacterium
ATTCATCCGTTTCAATTGTGAGTTCAATCAGATTTTCCTTGTTTAGCTCCAGCAATTGCAGGGCTTCATTCATGCCTTGGGCAAATAGCCGTATGAGCTTCTTTCCTTTTTGTAAGGGCAAAAATGAGACCTTGGCTTCACAATCGGGCTTCACATCAATGATAGATACGTATTTCTGTTGGTTGGCCTCTGCAAAAGAGTAGGGAAGCGGACTTCCAGAATATACTACAGGATGACGGGTGGAATTGATCATTTGCTTGCGGTGTAAATGTCCCAGTGCTACATATTGTACTTGTTCCGGAAAGTTTTCTGTATAAATAGCCTGCGCACCTCCCACATGCAAAATGGGTTTTTCATCATCAGGTTCCTCCGGAGGAGTTGTGTCTTTAGGAATGACAAACAGGTGAGTTGCCAAAATATTAACTCCTTTGTGGTCGCAGTATTTCTTAGCTAACCGGCCCCACATTTCTTGAAGAACTTCTCGAAGTTCCTCTTCTTTATCATTATGTTGCATTGCTTGCTTTAACCTATGCTCATTGGCATAAGGAGTTGTAATTATACGCATCGGGTAGGAGAGTCCGGGTATCTTCAATTCAATAAATCCGGATTCCGATTGAAGTACTTCTAATCCTGATTCAAGAGAAAAAGGTGCCAGGTGAGTATTTGGGTAACCAATAAATATAATACCACATTCACGAGCCAGCGGATCAGCCGTTTCCACCCTGTCGGGAGAGTCATGATTACCTGAAATGGCAATTACAGGCCGTGCACCCTCGTTGGCTAACTTTTTAAGAGTACGGTAAAATAACTCAATGGATTCTGTGGATGGATTGTACGTATCGAACAGATCTCCGGCAATAACCACAGCATCTGCTTTTTCGTTATCTGCAATCTCACATATCTCCTCCAGTACCTCTCTTTGCTCCTCAATTCTTGAATAATATTCTAACTTTTTACCAATGTGCCAGTCGGCTGTATGTAGTATTTTCATGTATTCCGAAATTTGTGTAAAGATGCAGCTATCACCTCTGATGATTTTGCACCTATATCAAAAATCAAAAATACTATAAAATGAATTGTTACTAAAGGATAACGGAAAGAAAACTGAAGAGAATAATTGTTTTACTTTCTGATTTAAAGAATTAACGTTTTTAAATCCACCTCTCAGTTCGTACCTCACCGTATTCCTAAGAAGGAGAGCCTAATCTCAATAGGCATTAAGAGTTTAACTCTGTTGTGAGTTATACTAGTTTAGGTAATGTTTAAGTTGTATATCCTGAAAATTATAATATGAATCAGATGTATATGATGGGGTTTAGGGAACGGTTCTGATTTGCAGCTTGCTAATAACCTGAGTTCGATTAAAATTAGCGAGCTGAGTTCGATTAAAATTAGCGAGCTCAAATATCAGTAAATGATTGATTTACAATATAAATTTTTGAGACATAGCGAGCTATGGTGATAAAATTTAGAGCCGTAAATCGATTATTTAATGAAAAGTTATGAATTTCACTTATAAATACCGATTTTCTGCGTCATATTTGCTTACCATAGCCCGCTATGCTTTCGCAAACATTCCTTGAAACTCAATATTTATAAGCGAATTGAGCCATTAATTTTATATCGAACTCAGGTTATTAATATCAGCCTCAGATAGCAGTTCTGCAGTAGCTTCAGTATTGTCGGTCCGTAGATTGTAGGCAGTTGTTATTCTCGTTGGTTTGTCTTTTACTCTAAATAAAATCGTACCCGGCTGGTATTTTATTTCTTTATAATCGTTACAATGTCCTTGTCCGGAACCAGCCGCTCGCCTGTAATCCCCTTTTCTGTATAGGGCAAAGAATTAAGAACATATCGCATGGCCTCTTTTCTGGCACAATCTTTATTGTTTCCTTGAATTCTTATCCAAGGCGAGGTTTGAGTGCTTGTACGCTTAAACATTTCGTTTTTATAGTGCGTATAATCATCCCATTTTAATTGGGCCTGCATATCTATTGTGCTTAGTTTCCATTGAATCAGGGGATTTGTTTTTCTTTCCTCTAACCTTTTTTTCTGCTCCTTGTTGTCAATAGAAAACCAGAATTTTATGATCCGCAATCCATCTTCTACCAACATGTTTTCGAGCATCACTACCTGTTTCAGGAACAATTCATATTCTTCTTTGGAACAGAAACCCATTACGGGTTCAACAACCGCCCTGTTGTACCAACTCCGGTCGAAGAATACAATTTCTCCCGGATTTGGCAGTTTTACTATGTACCGTTGAAAATACCATTGCCCCCTTTCCAGTTCAGTAGGTTTGGTTAGTGCAACAACCTTGTAATGCCTGGGGTTTATAAAACGGATAAACCGCATAATGGCCCCACCTTTTCCCGCACTGTCGCGGCCTTCAAAAATGATTAATATCCGTTGCATGTTTTCCTTTGCCCAATATTGCATTTTTACCATTTCGGTTTGCAGGTTGATATATTCGGGGTCGTTTTCTAAGGCATGTAGTGGCATACTTGTATTGTTTTTGTTTTGTGTTTATCGCTTTTAATATTGATCAGCAGCCTTTAAACGGCACTGCGGTAAATTTCCATCAATCAATCTTTTTCACTCACTTCCAGCAGGGCAGGTTCTATGATGGTCACTCCGTTTTATCTTCCCAGTTTCTGTTATTTCGCTACATACTGCTCTCGTTTAAAGTGCCGGAATTCCCTCCTTGCTGAGATTAGACAATTATTCCTTGCATCTCCACAAGGGCATTCCAAAACCAGCTCGTTTAACCAGATCTACTGGTTTATATACTGTTAAGACATAGTCGTTCAATTTGGTCACACAAGAAATAGGTGTAGATGTGACCAATTATTGTGGAGGAAGTCCTAAGAATAAATGATTTCCGATGAAAAAAATACTGTTCATAGCATTTCTAACTTTTGGTATAGTAGTTAATGTGCAGAAGAAGTCAAACCCTAAAGAAGTAAATGATTTTTAAATGATCGCTGCAATAAATATCGACCCGGTACTCTCTAAGTTCGTTATACTCTCTATGTTGATCATTGTTGTAGGATTTGTGTTGCGATTGCTTAAACAGCCTTCAATAATTACCTATATACTGGTTGGTGTGTTAGTTGGACCATTCGGCTTAGGGGTTGTTACGGACGAAAGCCTTATTACCAACCTGGGTTCGTTGGGATTGGTTTTGCTGCTGTTTTTTATTGGTATGGAAATCGATTTGCCCGACTTAATAGGAAATTGGAGGGTATCGGTAATCGGAACACTGATTCAAATTCTTATCAGTTTGGGAGTTGTATGGATATTGGGTAAGTATTTTGATTGGAAAATAAACCAGGTAATAATGCTTGGGTTTGTTTTAAGTTTGAGCAGTACTGCTGTAATTGTAAAGATGCTGCAAGAACGGAAAGAATTGCATACAAGAGCCGGACAAAATGTGCTTGGTGTATTGCTGGCGCAGGATGTGCTAATTGTGCCCATGCTCATCATCTTAGGCTATCTTGGTGGTCACAAGCCCGAAAAACATGAAGTGATAAAGCAAGTAATTGGAGGCCTTCTTATTGTTGCGGTAATTATCTATGTGCTTAAAAAGAAAGAGGTTAAATTACCCTTTAGAGACTACATTCGGAAAGACCATGAAACGCAGGTTTTTGTGGCATTTACCTTATGTTTTGGCTTCTCCATTGTAACAGCTCTGTTTGGATTGTCATCTGCACTTGGGGCCTTCGTTGCAGGAATTGTATTGTCTTCAACAAAATCAACAGAATGGGTACACGACAGCCTTTTGGCATTTAAAATAATGTTTGTTGCCCTCTTTTTTGTTTCTGTTGGAATGCTTATAGATTTAAGATTTCTAAAAGACAATGCGCTTACTATTGGAGTACTGGTGTTGATGGTCTTTTTAATTAATAATACCATAAATGTGCTGGTGATGCGCATTTTCTGTAAGGACTGGAAAATTAGTATATATGCCGGGGCACTGCTTTCGCAAATCGGAGAGTTTAGTTTTATACTGGGTTCTACTGGTTACTATACGGGTATAATCCAAGAATATTCCTACCAACTTATTATTAGTACTATTGCGCTTAGTCTCCTGTTTAGTCCATTTTGGATAAATTTTGCGCGGAAAATTGTAAAGTTGCAAGAATAGGCAGGTTCAATACTAATATGCAGCCAATTACTGCCACTACCCTTAAATCTACGCAATTTACCTACTTCATGTTTAGTGCCAGAATCACCTGTTCTACGCATACTGCCTTTTCGTTAAAATACGCATTATAGCTCTAACATTGGGCTCCCTCAGGATGTACTTTTACTTTATAAGATTTTATACTGTAAAACGAAGTGAAATGAGAACTGCTGTAAGCTCAAGCCATACCGACGAGCAGTTGATTCAAGAATATTTGAATGGGGATAACAATGTCTTGGGCATACTGTATAACAGGTTTTACAAAAAAGTATATTACAAGTGTTTGTCGTTTACCAAAAATGCCGATGATGCTTTTGACTTTGCCCAGGATATCTTGTTGAAATCTTTCAGTAAAGCAGCATCATTTAAAGGAGAATCGAAATTTTCTACCTGGTTGTTTTCAATTACCCACAATTACTGCGTTTCGGAGGTGGCCAGAAGAAATAAAATCCGTCCTGAGGATGTAGGTTTCCGATACAATCTTTATACTGAACCCGGTAATGAACAGGGATTCGAAGAAAGACGACAGCGTGAAGACAAGGAAATAGAGCTATACAATTACATGGATGAACTCTCTGAAAAGGATAAAAACATTCTTGTTCTCAAATATCATCAAAATTATTCCGTAAAAGAGTTACAGGAAGTATTCGGCTCATCAGCCAGTGCTATAAAGATGCGTTTAATGCGTGCCAGGCAAAAGTTAGAGGATATTTATAATAACCACAATGCAGCTTAGACTGTTGTATAGCACCTTTGGCACTGGTATCTCAATAATTTCTGGTTTTCAAAGGTGCTTTTGCCTTTTTATCTTGCCAAGAATGTCCTTAAGAATGCCGTGTAAACAATCCTGTAAATTTTAAAATTAGTATAGCGCCAAAGGCGTGTTTATCAAAAGCCCAGACATGTTGTCTGGGCATCAGACGTAGCAAGCGGAGCACCAAGGGTGCGGAATCAAATCGACCAGTCAAGCAGTGATTTCGCACCGTTGGCGCTTGGAGTGCAGTTTGGTCCATAACTGGTCCCAAAGAGACCATGTTTTTGATCGTAGCACCTTTGGCACTGGTATCTCAATAATTTCTGGTTTTCAAAAGGGACTTTTACCTTTTTATCTTGCCAAGAATGTAGTGTAAACTATTGGTTATAGAACAATCCTAAATTGTATGTTATTTATTACCGATTACTGTTGTGGCCAATTCAGCAATTCAGGTCTTATATAGAAAATGGGAGGAATGAAAAAGGTAAAGGTTTTATTGCCCTTGCTATGCGGATATGACAACAGAATGCTTTTCTCATTTGCCATGCAATTTACCAAACAAACACAGGGACAGGTAACTGTTCTGTCTACCTATGTGTTGCCTTTTAACGACATGCAATCTCAAGAATCATATGCAAAAGCTGTAGAGATTGAAAAAGAACGCATTCATTTAAACATGCTCAAGCTAATCGGCTATTACCAGTGTTTTTATAACCGATGGAACCTTGTAGGAAAGGTTAAGGTAAGAATCCTGGAAAAGGAGGGGAGTATTGAGCAGGGTATTTTCTCTGAATTAAAAGCAAATTCCGATTTCATTTTGCTGTTGAACCAGGAATATTTTCATCACATGCTGATGGACAAGAAGTTCATAAACAAGTTGGTTCGAAGCAAGATAAAAATCCTGAGTGTTCCATCCGATAAAGACTTTTATACCATAAACCCGGAGCAGGCAAACAAAAACTTTAATGTCGGTTCTGATGCTCAATTTGAACGCATGCTTATGGCAATGGAAATTTATAACATGCCCGCAGATATCAATTTGTTCAGACAGGATATTATGCTTGTATGTTGAAATAGTCAGCAACCGTTGGAGTTGGATTCAACAACATGTGCAAGCACTCTAAATAAGGCAAAACGTTTTGCCCGGCATTTTATTGACCTTCATAGAGCTGTTTGCTGCAATAGACTTTGTAGGTTTTTCTATACTGTTGATTTTAGTCGATCAGTTTGTTTTTTACTGCGTATTTCACCAATCCGGCAGTATTCTTGGCTCCCAGTTTTTCCAACAGGTTTCTTCTGTGCGTATCAACTGTTCGAATGCTAATAAAGAGTTTCTCGGCAATTTCGGGATTTGAATATTCCAGGGCAATCAATTTAAGCACTTCAATCTCCCTGTCGGTAAGGGGTAAATCATCTTTTCTCTTTTTTATGGATGTTGGCTTGTGCAAATGTTCAACAAGTATCGAGGAAACATCTTTACTGAAATAACTGTCACCCTTGGCCACACTTCGTATGGCTGTTACCATTTCATCTTTGCCTGCATTCTTTAGCATATATCCTATGGCTCCTGCATCGAGCATTCTAATAACGTAGCTATGCTCTCCGTGCATAGATAGCACAAGTACATTAACTTCAGGAAACTGTTCTTTTATCTTTATTGTGGTATCAATACCGTTGGTATCACCCATGTCAATATCCATTAAAACAACATCTATTCCTCCTTTGCTTACCTTCTCAATGGCTTCGTTTCCATTCGAAACTTCATCTACAACCTCAATGTCCACAACCTTTTCAAGCAAGGCTTGTATTCCTTCCCTAAACACTTTATGGTCGTCGGCAACTAAAACCCTGATTGTTTCCATGCGTTTGTTTTAATAGATAAGAATTCATTTTAATTGGTTCGAGCCGGTAAAGCAACTTCGACAGTAGCCGTAACACCTACATTGGGCACAGAGTCAATAGTCAATACTCCACCCAAGGCCTTTACCCGTGTTTCGATATTTCTCAGTCCGATACCGTACTCCATTTTTTCTTTGTCCTTGAATCCGCTCCCGTCATCTTCTATCATTAAAATAAGGCTACTGCTGTGTTTTATCAACTGCAGGCTGATTTTTTCGGCGCCGGAGTGTTTAAGGGAATTGTGCACCAATTCTTGTGCAATCCGGAAAAGGTTCAGTTCTATGTTTTTACTAAATCTTTCGTTGTGCATGTTATGGGTGAATATAATTTCCGTTTTTTCATTCATCAGCGTTTTGCTCAAGCTGTCTATGGCCTCAAGCAGTCCAAAGTCCTCGACAATTTTTGGCATAAGGTCGTGCGACAAGCTGCGCATATCATTTGCAACATTGTCGATTAGTTCATAGGTTTTATCGAGTTTTGCAACCGTTTCTTTATCTAGAGCATCCAGATTGTTTTGGACAGCTTCAATATGCATTCTAATGGCCGATAGCATGGGACCAAGCCCGTCGTGTATTTCTTTGGCAATTCTTTTCCTTTCTTTTTCCTGTCCCCGAATAAGTGCTCTTAACGATTCTTTTTCAGACTCCTTCTTTTGGGTAATGTCTTCAATGGTAAGAATCATTCCGTTCACTATCGGATTGCCTACTACCGATAGATATTTGTTTTGATGTTCAACAGTATCGAGCACAAAAGATCTTCTGCTTTTAGCCAGACAGTTCTGAACTTCATCTTTTAGGAAACTTATTTCATCAATACATTCAACGATGTTTTTATCAGGAATTTCCGATAAGGGGAAGGGAATACTTAAGTATGTTTTTGCGAGTTTATTGGCTATGGTAATAGTACCCTTTAAATCAAAAGCAATTATGCCCAGCGGAAGGCTTTTAATTATCGAAACTAAAATATCGTTAGCTTCAGTAAAGCTCATGTTTGATCTTTTCATCATCTGAATTTTCAGAGATTCGAATTAGATTCAGGTACTAATTATTATAAAAATACGAATATTAAGGTGCAATTCGAAAGAAAACCACATCTATCGAATCGAATTAAACTCGATGATAAGAAAGTTGCCACATCTAAAAAAGGCTAACAGAATTACAAGAGTGTTTATTGATGTAACTGTTGTTAATTTAGGAGATTAAGAGTTAGCAGGATGTTTTTCTATGCACTTATGTGTTTTCTATTGCATAGATCGGGTTAAAAACAACTGAAAGGTGCACCTACCTTGTTGGCATCAACAACAAAAGACAAATGAACCCCTTGGATATACTGATGAAGCGTGTTAAATTTGGAGAAACCGATATCTGTACAAATGGAAAATGTCAGAACAGGATTAGAAAAGATTAATGGATGAACAAGATGAGGAATGAAGATGAAATAAATAAACTCACTCACGCAATTATTGGTTGTGCGATGACTGTTCATAATTCATTGGGAAATGGATTTCAAGAAGTAATCTATCAACGCGCATTGTCAATAGAGTTGAATATAAATGGGATTGAACATCAGCGAGAAATGGAAATGCCAATTTTTTATAGAGATGAGCAAATTGGAACCAGGAGAGTCGACTTTTTTGTTGCAGGATTGGTAATGTTGGAGATTAAAGCAGTTGAAAAACTGGAAAATGCGCACAAAGCACAAGCCATTAATTATTGCGAAGCCTATAATATTGCAGATGGTTTGCTGGTAAATTTTGGGGCAATTAGCCTCGATTTCAAACGAGTGTACAATAAAAAGCTAATCAATAAGAATCCTGGGAATCCTAAAATCAAATAAATCCTGTCAAAGACAATGATGCATAGTTCTAAAATTATACTATATACCACACCAGACAGTAATGTTAAAGCAGAAGTGATTTTGCAAGACGAGACAGTTTTACATACCCAAAAACCAATAGGTGAATTGTTTGGTGTTGTAAACTCTACAATAGGTGGGCATCTTTCAAACATTTACAAAAGTGGTGAATTAGAGAAAGATGCAACTGTTCGGAAAATCCGAACAGTTCAAACCGAAGGCGAAAGAGAAGTAACTCGTAATGTTAATTTTTATATTCTTGATGCTATTATTTCAGTTGGCTATCGGGTAAACTCTCAACAAGCAAAACAATTTCGTGTTTGGGCAACCAAAACATTGCATGAGTTTATTATTGAAGTTTCTATATGCGCAACACCTTTTAGCTAATTTTAATCAGACATCCTACATAATAATATATTAAAAAAATATATATGAATCTATTGGAGAAAACCTGGATAAGGATAATCGCAAGTTTGTTCGGAGGTAGTTTAATAGTTGAGCTTATAAATTTATCCTCAGAGAATCCAAACAGACCAACAAATATTATGGCTATTTTAATTCTAGCAACGATACTATTCGGATTATTTACTTGGATTGTAAATAGAAAGAAAAAAAACAGCTGATATTGAACAGTTGTAATAAGAGAAAATGAGCAAAAAGAAACTTATTTGGATTGGTATAATAACCTAAAAAGCGTGTTTTTTTATTTGGATACCTATTTGTAGTTTTATACAAATATTGAATTCTCAGCCGCTTATAAATAGTTTTAGACGGACGGACGTTAGCGGTAAATCGAACCGGGACTTTTTTTGCGATGAACCAAAATAAAAATATAATCAATGAAATATAAATCCCTCTCTTTATTATTACTCATTATCGGTGGATGTACAACGTTAAATAAAACTATAATAGAAAACACCGACAGATCATTTTTTCAATCTTTAGTTTTAATCCCAGATTATGATATCTGTGACATTAGAATTGATTTAATCCGACAAACAAATAAAAAACAAGTCAATGACTCTACAACGAAAACTGAAAAAGTTCCCTATCATCCAGTTGGATTCTATTTAGGCAATGGGTTGTTTCTTGATTTAAATGACAATCTTTCATTACTAGTACCGAAACTCTTACATATTAATTGCGATGAAAATTTTACAATAAAACAGAGTCATCCAGGATACATTTTCAATAGTACAACAACCTATGAAAAGACTGATAGTCTCTTTATTACCAATAATGACGGTTTGATTAAAACAAATACAAAAAAGATAATTATCAATAAAGATTCAGTTGTATTTGTAAAAGAAGGATTATTTTCAAAATATAGAATTATAGAATCTGATAGCTCTATTAGATATCAATCTGGTTTGATTAATACAACTATTCATAAAAACAATGAGGGGTATTTTTATAATACTTTGTTAGGGAAAAAAGAATACAGGCAAATAGACAATGAGATTTTCATCGGGAAAAAATACATTTTGAGAAACCAAGGAGACATAATTGAAATCTTAGTTAAAGGATTACTCAATAGTGAATATCTGAAATATAAAATTGTCAAATCAGATAATAGAATATATGTATATGATAGGAATTATAGGGGATTAGAAATTATTTTGACTGAGAATGAAATAAATGTCATGGAAAACACAAGAAATCTGAATAGGTATTCGATTGAATAAAAAACTACCACCAATAAATAGGCCTATGAGCGGTCTGTAAGACCTGGCGATGAGTCCATAGTCTGCCCCGAACCTGATTCGGGGCTAAAATACACCCCAGCCAAATTAGCAGGATGTTTTTCTATGCACTTATGTGCTTTCTATTGCATAGATCGGGTTAAACAACTGAAAGGTACACCCCCGATGTCGGCATCAACAATAAACGACGAATGAACTCTTTGGATATAATGATGATGCGTATTACATTTGGAGAAAAAGGCACAATGAAAGATAAAAACGATATCTGTACAAATGGAATATATACGTAACTCTGGGGAAGGAGTTCGGTGTATACAGATGTTATATGGCATTTAAAACAAGACATTGTACATGAAATATAAGTGGATTTTATTAGTATTCTTTGTTCTCGGATTTAGAATTAACGGTTACTCTCAAGTTGATACTAAACCTAAAGTGAAATGTGATTATTTATTGTATCTACCAAAAGATTATACAAATCAACCCGATTCTTTTCCATTGCTTATTTACCTTCATGGAGGTTCGCAACGAGGAAAGGATTTAAATAAACTTAAAGGATACGGGTTGCCTTATTTGATTGATAAAGGAAACGATTATGATTTTATTATTGCATCTCCGCAATGTCCAGATAATACTTATTGGTCACGGATAGATTGGTTTGATTCATTATATCAAGATTTGACTTCGAAATATCGTATTGATATGGATAGAATTTATGTGACAGGAATAAGTATGGGCGGATTTGGTACGTGGCATGCAGCAATGGATTATCCTAATAAAATTGCGGCAATAGTTCCTTTATGTGGCGGTTGTAATGATTCATTAAAT
>JBNKPU010000051.1:0-4842 GCA_050295515.1 Bacteroidales bacterium
AACCCTCTTTCGAAATATTCTGTAGGTTTTTAAAAAGAGCCTGTGTTTCCTGTGTCAGTTTTGGGGTGTGCATTTTATTATTAGTGCTTTCTTTTTTGCTTTCAGAAGAGCATCCTAAAATCAAAAATGCCGCTATTAAAATAAGGTTAACTCTCACCATCGAATACTTTTTTTTAATTGCTGTCCTAATTTATGAATCTGAAAATAATGAAGGATTAAAAAATGTAACATCTAATTTAAATTTTGTAAACAAAGGTCTCTCAAATGTAACATCGAGGTCAAATATTGTAACATCAGGAGATTTACAGGGAGTATTTTACCTTGTTTTTGTTTAGAAAAACACAAAACTCACAAAACTTCATCTCTCTGTATTTCTGTGCATTGCACATGCATAAATAGTAACAATTATTTAACCCGGATTATGTATTCGAACTTCGTTATGAAGGTTGAAAATGCAAAAATAGAAGGACTTGGAGAGATGAATCATAGCACCGCTATGGTGAACCGATCATAGGGAGTTCATGAATGCAATAAAAATAAAGTGAGTATGAATAACCGAAACAAGTAAGTGAAACGACTTATATTGAAGCAATTTCAATATGTAATAGATTTTCTAATGCAAGCCTATCCATACAAACACCGATTCAGATCAAGCTTGTTCTTCCAGTTTAAACTCAATTAATGCATGCCTGGAAATAAAGCCCGCCTTTTCAAGAGTTTTTTTCGAAGCAACATTTTCAAATGCACAACCGCATATTGGTTTCCTATTGTTTTCCAGACAATGATTCTTGAGCTGTAAAACAATTTGTGCACCAAACCCCCTTTTTCGGTAGTCAGGTTTCACACAAACGCCAATGTCAAAGAATGGTTCTAATGGATGAATTTGCATTAATGTACCAATACCAACAAACTCATGTTTAACATAGAAAAGATAGGTTCCTTTTTTGAAGAAATATTCCATATCTTGCTGGTTATCAAAAAAGTCCCATTTAAAGCTTGTAACAATATCCATATCCTCAAGATTGGCTTTTTTAAAAACCATTTCTTTTTTAAGCTTTGTCTCTGTTGAATTTGTATCCCTGAACAACAAACCAATGCCCCTGTTTTTTTCTCCAAACATATTTGCCATTTTCAAGAATAGAGGATCGAATGTTTTAATCCAGGCTTTAGAGAATGCTTTAATTTGAATCAAATGTGAAAATACCTGGTCTTGCAAGTGTAAAAACTTCTTTTCCAGAAAAAATTCAAGAATAATTTTACTGTCATAGACAATGAAGTAGCCAATTGGCTTTAAACCAATAACAATTGAAAAGGCTTTGGAATCCATCACTTTTTGCTCAACAAAAAGTTCCTGCCCCTCATAACAGGATTGGAAATAGAGCTTCCGCCAATTGACCATGAGCTCATTTTGTTTTGATATGGGGACAATTTTAAAGTTTTCCATTTGCTGTAATCAACAAGAAAGCAAAAGGTGAAATTATTTAATTAACGGGTTAAAGGTAACATAATTGTGGAACAAGAAGAACGGCAAAGAAAACAAATAGGGGAAAGTAACGGGTTATAAGAATTTATCAGGAGCAATACCTTCAAGAATGGCGATTTTTTTAATTGCATCCTCAGTAGTATTGCCACATATAGCCTTTTCTGCCCTGAATTGCGAGCAAATGGCAGGACGCTCAGGCTTGCCAAAAAGCTCACAAAGTCCATCTTTATCAAGATGGATACATCTAATACCGGCAGGCTTGCCATTGGGCATACCAGGAATAGGAGAAGATATAGAAATTACAATGCAACATGCGCCGCACCCTGCCCTGCATTCTATAAATTCTTCCATATATTTGTTGTCTGACATCCTTATTGTGTGGCAGAAGTCAACAACCTGTCCAGGCTAGCAAATTTAGATTGGTAGTCTTCAATAGATCTTTTGATCACCTCATGTGCCTCCTCTTTGCCATAGGAATGTGTAATCTCTGTATTTGCTTTGTTCCCAGGCAAATCTTTATACGTAAGAAAATAATGTTTAAGCCTGTCAATCACTATCTCAGGTAATTCTGCAATATCATTATAATGACTATAAAAAGCATCATTATTAAGAACAGCTATTATTTTGTCATCAGCTTCATTGCCATCAATCATCCTGAACCCTCCAATTGGCTTTGCTTTTGCTAATATGTCCCCATGGGTAATTTCTTTCTCAGTAAGGATACAAATATCAACAGGGTCACCATCTCCTTTAATTTCCTTACGTTTGGTCTTTTCCATCGCATATTCAGCCACCTTGTTTCCAGAATAAGTCTGAGGGATGAATCCATATAAAGCGGGAACCACATTTGAATATTTCTGTGGTCTATCTATCCTAAGATATCCTGTAACTTTGTCAACCTCGTATTTTACTGTATCGGTTGGCACCATTTCAATAAAACTTAGAACAACCTCTGGTGCCTCTGGACCTATATCAACTCCATGCCAGGGATGTGATTTGTAGCGCAGCCCCATAAGCCTGCCAATAGGATCCATTAATTTGTTTGCCATAATTCAATTAATTTTTTGAGTTCTGGCACAAAGGTCGCAATCTTATTCTTAATAATTTTAAATAAATGTCATCTTTTTAATATTTTTTGACCGTAAACCCAAAATATATTGCCTGTAGCTCTTTTTATTATGTAGACAGCTTTTATTATTTTCTGAAATTGATCTAAAAAAAGCTATCCTCTATCATTATTTGAATGCAGGAATTACCTAAAGGTAAATTGCCCTTGCCAATATTCTTTGTCTTACTACTCCAATTTAAGGTTACACTTCTACTATCTCAGTTTATTGACTTAAGGGCAAATGGATTTGATTTACAAAAGTTAGTAATAAAACCATTCATCTCTTTCAATCTCTTCAAACTCCATTTACAAATACCAAAATGCAAAAAAAATTGACTTTTTTTTGGTTTGTATTACAAACTTGTTTAACTTGCTATACATTTATAACCTAACAACAATGAATTCAGAAGAAGCCAATTTCACACATGAGCAATCACTCAAAGTAATCTTTGATATGATTGAAGTATCTAAGAATAAACTTAGATATGATGGAATACTCTTTATAGTATGGGGATGGATGTTTTTTATTGTGGGAACTATACAATTCCTGCAACAAAACCTGACTACGACATACCAGATCAGAAGCATTGCCCATGTTTTTAAAATGATTTTACCACTTTTAGCATTGCTGTTTACTTTAGGCTACATATTCAAGCACAGGAAGCGTGTGCAAACCTATATTGGTAAGATACTTAGAGTTACATGGATTGCCATGTTTCTTTCGCTGGTATTAATAAACCTTATCCAGTTCAATGTGCTCGGTAAAATAACGTTTGAATTGCAACACCCAATATTTATGGTTGTTATAGCCTTTGCAATTGTTATAACTGGCAGTATTCTTAAGTATTATCTGCTTATTGTTGGAGGTATCGTGTTCGGATTACTGGCATTTATAAGCTCATACTTTAAACTAGAAACACAGCTAACACTAGAAACATTAGGATGGCTAATCGCATTTGTAATACCAGGCCATTATATGTTTGCTCAAAGAAAAAACAACCTGAATGTTTAAAGATCTGGATCCCATATTGCATTCCCAGGTCAGGCTTGCTATTATGTCCATTTTAATAAGTGTTGAAAGCGCTGAATTCAACTACCTCTTACAAAACATAAACACAACCAAGGGAAATCTGAGTTTCCAACTCACAAAGCTGAAGGAAGCAGGATATATATCCATCAAAAAGTCATTCAGGAAAAATTATCCCTTAACTACAATTTATAAAACCCCAAAAGGTATTATGGCTTATGAACAATATGCCATTGCAATTGGCGATTATTTAAAGAACTCAAAAAACACATAGAACTACTGATATCATATGCCGTTCGCATGAATTTATTAAACCAGAAATATGCATTAGAAAATCTATTACATAATCCGGGTTAAAGCAACAAAAGACTGGGTACTTAAAAACATACAAACCTAAATTTTATAAAAATGAGAACAATACTTGTATCTATTTTATTGATTGTTTCGGCAACAATACATTGCCAGGAAAAACAAACACCTTTTGCTGTATATGAGGTTGTTAAAAAACAGAATGTCAATACAAAACTCATTCATAGTTTAAAGGAAAGCGAATTCATTATCGATAAGGACGAAAAATCTCCTTTCATTGCATTTTTCTTAATCAGCACAGAAGAAGATGCCTTAAAAATCCTGCAAGAGAATTCCGACAACAACCTTTTATTACTTCCATCAAAACAAGCTTTTGGGGAAAATATGGAATACAAAGCTGTTGTAGCTGTCCAGAACAAATGTGACCTTAACATATCCCACATAAAAAAAACCAAGGCAAAAAACAATAAACTTGAAGTTTACTTTGACTACCAAGGGGCGAGAATATGGACAGACTATACCCTAGAGGCCAAGGGCAAATTAGTAGCCTTTACAATCAACAACAAGGTATTTGATATGGCTCTTATGATTGCACAGATAAAAACAGGAGCTTTAATAATAAGTGGCTTTTCGGATGATGCTGAAGCCAATAAATATTTAGAAATTTTCAGTTCACAAAAATAACCCCATAATAAAACTTCAAATGTATGCAGGGTAACTGGAACTGCTTTTTTACACTCGAAAATAACATGAAGCATCCTGTACTTTTACTTAACTTTTACAAAAAGTAATTGAAGACACAGACTATTAAGGAGGGAAGAGAAACACCCTGGACATGGAAAAAGAATGACCGGCACAAGGTTAGAATTTGGTGAAGCTAGAGATATAAGAACAATATATTTGAGTTTTTTTCTC
>JBNKPU010000052.1:0-48585 GCA_050295515.1 Bacteroidales bacterium
CATTACCAACCAGTTAAGGGTGGCCTATTCCTACGATTTTAACATAGGCAAAACAAATAGCTACTATGGTGGGTCGCATGAGGTAATGTTGAAATTTGTGTTGGATTTTAAAGCTCACGTAGTTGGACCAAAACGTTTCTAATACAATTCCTGAATAATTAGAAAACAAATAATTCATTTAAATTTGTTAAAAGCCCCCCTACAAACTGAACTAGACAAAAAAGATAATGGTTTTAACCAGAAGCAAAAAAACAACTGTACTGTTTTGCATTATTTTAATAGTGTTGGGAACTATTCAGGCCCTTGCCCAACAGGCTAATTTTTCAATTAAGCTTACTTCGTTCAACACCTCATCTGCCGATGATTTTTCGCCAGTTTTTTTCAATGAGGGACTTGTTTTTTGCTCCAACTCAATAAAATCACCAGTAATGAGCTTAAAAAGTGACAACGAAAACCTGTTTAATATTTTATATGTCGAAAAAAAAGACTCGGGGAACTGGAAAACTCCCGAGCTGTTTTCTGAAAACCTAACCACTATTTTAAATGAAGGTCCTGCAACCTTTAGCCCTGGAGGAGATACTATCTTTTATTCAAGGAATAACAAAATCGAAGGCAAATTCAAAGTTATAAATGATCCTTCCAATACACTTGGAATATTTTCGGCCATGTTTATCGAAGGTAAATGGATCAATATAACTCCCTTTCCCTTTAATAGTGTAGAATACTCAATAGGCACTCCTGCCCTCTCACCAGATGGCACAACACTATATTTTGCATCTGATATGCCCGGAGGTTATGGGGGCACCGATATTTATTATAGTAACAGGGAGGGCAGCCAATGGTCTAAACCGGTTAATTTAGGGGGAAAAGTAAATTCAACATACAATGAATCTTATCCTTTTGCCTCTAAATCGGGCAAACTCTTTTACTCATCAGACAAACCAGGAGGCTACGGGGGAAAAGATATCTATTACAGCGTGCAACAAAATGGGAATTGGGCTTCTCCAATCCTGCTTAAAGCTGAGATAAACTCAAAAGCCGATGATTATGGTATTGTAACCGATATAAACATGGATAGAGGATTCTTTTCATCTAACCGAAAAGGTGTTGCAAACATATACTCATTTATAACAGAGATTCCACAAATAGACCCCTGCATAGAACAAAAACCTTTCTTGGCCTGCTTTGACTTTTCTGACGAAAGGTATACAGATTCATTACACCTTGAGTATGAATGGGATTTTGGTCATGGCATAAAACAACAAGGTGTAAAAGTAAGACAATGTTTTAATCGACCAGGTTCCTATTCTGCAGTATTGACCATAATCCACAAATTGGCAGATAGTGTGTTTGAGACTAAGTCGACCTATGACTTTGAAGTCCCGGAACCAGACAATATTTATATATTTTCTGATAAACAAGCTATTGTTGGCAAGCCTATTAAGTTCTTCTCGACATTGGACAACAATATTCCAGCAGAAAATTATTGGAGTTTAAATGGTGAAAACCAATCCATCAGCAATAATTTTCAATATACCTTTAAAGAAGAAGGTAGCCCTGAGGTTAGCCTGGGAATTGTTTTTCCAAAAAATGAAGACGGTTATGCACCCAAAAGATGCATCAAATCTAGATTTGATATTTTTGCCGACGAGCAGGAGATGGTTACACAAACCTACCCATTGATCTATGCAGTATCCGAACAAAAAAACACCCTTCGATACAAACAACCTGCCAGCAAAAACCATTATTACATTCACCCATATCTCTCAGCAGACCTCAAGGCACGAACAGCTGACAGTATAGCCTATACACTCCGTTTTATATCTAACTATATGTTGGAATTTTCAGGACAAAATGTTTTAACACCAGAATCACAAAGCATATTGGACTTTATGCTAGAGCAATTAAACAAAGCCGAAAATATTAGATTAATTGTTGCGGTACATGAAAACCGCAAAGGATCGGACAATCAAAACCAAGAACAAACAAATGCTATTTCAAAAGCTGTGCAGGAATACTTTCTAAGTAAAAACATAGAGCCAGAAAAATTCATCTTAAATGGATATGGATCCGATAGGCCCGTAAATCCTATTTTTTACAAACAAAAAGACCAAAATAAAAGAATTGAGTTCATTTACATGAATGAATAAATTTACCATCCAACCATTTATCCAAAAATGAGCATTACATAACCATACCGCGGTTAGGTTATACTTTTAGAAGAAGACAAGCTGAAAAAACAGACTGGATATGAGCCGGTTAACATCAACATATCAAATACTTACCTATAAACCCGAGCTTTGTCAGTATTCTTTATAAATTTACAGTCAAATTAAATATTCAAACAGAAAGTTCTGTGTTTACAAAATACACCCTGGTTATTGCTCTAGCAGTTGTAAGTTTGCGCTTATGGTCACAACCTGTTCCGGCTGCAGATGAAAACATACCCTTTTTGGTAACATTTGGGAGTAATTCATTAACAACATGGGGCGATGATGATTTTTGCCAGACCTTCTTTTGCCTGATCCCCACAAACTACACAAAATCAGTTTATATTCGAATATTTGATCCGGATATTGGAGGAAAATTTGATGAAAACAAAGGTGAATTCGATACCCGTGTAAGCTTTTCAGTATTTGGAGGAAAAGGATGTTGGTCAGATGATGATGCGAAAGAGATAGATCCAGCGGGCAATTTCAAAAGCGGAATCCTGCTCAACAGTAAAACCTTTGGTTCTAGTCCTGAGTATGATGGCAAATGGTACACGCTTGGACCATTTAATCCACTTGAAGGAGAATATGTTGAAAAATTTGGTGGAAGGATCCTCAAGGTTATTGCTCAAGGATTATCGGGAGATGATGGCAATCTTTATAAATACTTCTTAAGCACGAGTCAGAAGGCAAACATTGAGGTTGAAGGTGGTAATATATTTACCTATGAATATACTTTCAGGCTGGCAAATGACCAAAACCATATTTCACAGATTTATCCTTTTGTGGACGATAAAACCATATCCATCGAAGTTTCCAATTTTGATTGGGACAATGATGGTGTCATCCGCATTATCTCTGTTGCAAAAAATGGTATTTTATGTGACATATCGGGAGAAGGAAACTGGATTACAAGAGAATTTGAGATCGTTGAAGAGGAGAAAAACACTACTGTAGAAATACAGTTTATCAAAAATCAGAATACTATGGTTAAAAATAACAATGTTGCAATTGTTGTAAGGAATCAATATGGAGAAACTTTGCCATTCTTTGTCATTCCAATAGGTGGTGTTCCTGTCTATTCACCTAAAATTAAAATGGAAAGTGTAAATTAGTCCACTGTAAGTGTTATATTACTTTCTTATGCCTGTCTCATATCGTATAAAAATATTTGCACTTATATTTCTGGTGACCGGTGCATCCATATATGCCCAGAAATATAACCTGGAAAAGATCCCTGAACTTTCCAGTCTGGATGAGTCATTTATTTATACGATCAATCAGGACAACAGGGGATATTTATGGATAGGTTCAAGCGATGGTTTATTTCGCTACAACGGTTTTGACCTAGTGACCTATTCAACACATGATTCATTAGCCGATAATTTCATTACAAGTAGTTACAAAACAGATAATGGGATATGGTTTGGTCATATGAATGGGAAATTTACATTTTTCGACGGTGAAAAATTTTCCAAACACACCATAGGAGAAAACGAAAGTAGTATTTCAAATTTTGCTCAAAGCCCAGATGGCAATATATGGGCAGGAACCTTTACCGGTGGGTTTATTAACCTTTCCCAGAAACGTGGCAAAGCGATACACGAATTTGAAAATGGTGATATAACCTTATATACTTTTTGTTTTATTTCTTCAACTGAAATATTGGTAGGGTCATATGATGGTATACGCCGGTGCATCCTTGATCCGAATGGCAAAATAAAAACCCTTGAATATATCCAAGGCATTCCTTCAACTAAAATACAGGATATTAAGAAAGTTAAAACCAAAGATATATATTATATCGCCACACAAAACGAAGGTTTTTATTGCCTGTCAATAACAGGATCAAACTACAAGACAATCCGGATGGACTCTGAAGATCAACAGATTGAAGGCATACAGGGTTTTATTGAAGATAAAAAATCGTCCTTGTGGATTGCTACATTTGGTCATGGATTATATCAGGCAATCTTAAAGGATGACAATACCTTTGAAAGATTAATTGAAATAAAAGATTCAAAAAACCTTTTATCCGAAAACTTAAAAACCTTATATCAGGACAGAGATGAAAACATATGGATAGGAAACTATGGGAATGGCATAAAGAAATTAAGTTTTAGCACTTTCTCATCAACTATCTTTAATAAAGAAAATCTTGGAAACAACATCAATGCCATAGAAGCAACACAAAATTATAGTTGGATCGGAACAGAGAAAGGATTAGCTAAATGCGATCTCAATTCTGGACATATTCTCAATTTTTACAATAAAGTAAATGGATTACCAGATGATGTCATTACCACAATACATGCAGGAAATGATGGAAGGATATGGATTGGGACATCAAAACAGGGAATCTGGGCTTTTGACATTCAATCCCAGAAAACATACAGATATCCGATTCATAGTGGAAACCTTGAGAACAATATCACATCTATTGCAAGTCTTAACAACGAATTATGGATAGGTACAAAAAAAGGGCTTTGCCGGGTAAACCTTTTGAATGATTCAATACAATGGTACAATATTCATAAGGGAGGATTGCCACACAACTCAGTAAGACATATTTTTATTGATACCGAACAGAGCATCTGGATTGCTACCTTAAGCAATACTTTATTAAAATATAAGGACAATACTTTCAGTAGAATAACAATACCATCGGAATCTGGCATTAACACACTGGAGGTTATAACCGAAGATAAAAACAGAAACATCTGGGTTGGTTCTGCAGGACAGGGTATTTTCAGAATCCATGGAGACTCTATTCTGAACATGACTACAAATGAAGGACTTTTATCAAACTATTGTTATAGTCTTGCAGGTGATAAAAATGGATTTATTTGGATAGGACACCGTGGAGGCTTAAGCCGGGTAAACATAAATGGGCTATCTGTTAGGTCAATTGAAAAGTTTAACAACACAGATTTAAAATACAACTTTAGTCCAAAGGCAATTTCAATTGGCGATAGAAACAAAATCTGGTTTGGCACCAGTAATGGGCTAATCACTTACAATCCTGAGCTTGAAAACAGGGAATTCCTTCCACCATTGCTGAATATTACCTCAATCCAAATTAACAACCTTGAACACGAGGTAAAAGAAAAAATTAAACTTCCACCTGGCAGATATAAAATAAAAATAGAATATATAGGCATAAACCTGAAAGACCCTTCAAAAGTCAAATATCAACACCGGCTGATTGGGTATGACGAAGAATGGGCGGAGATTACAGAAGAAACTTCTGTCATTTATCCCAGATTATCGGAAGGCAGCTATACTTTTGAGCTTAATGCATCAAGTGCAGAAGGAATTATTACCAGGCATCCAAAGCGAATAGAATTTGTGATAAAAACTCCATTGTATAAAAAGACCTGGACATATATTGTTTTAGCCTTTGCCATTGGAGCGCTGATTTTTGCATACTTTAAACGCAGGGAATACCGGCACCGCTATGAAAAACTACTATTAGAAAGGAAGGTACATCAAAGAACACTTGAAATAAACCGCCAAAAACGGGAACTGGAGGAGCAAGCCAACCTAATAAATAGTAAAAACAACGATATTACCGATAGTCTAAAATATGCCCGCAAACTACAGTCCTCTATTTCTCCTCCTGAAGAAGTACTTGCAAGGCTTTTTCCCAATCACTTTCTGATAAATAAACCAAAAGACATTGTAAGTGGAGATTTTTGTTGGTATACCGAAATAAACAACCAGTCTATTGTAACAGTAGCAGATTGCACTGGACATGGTGTTCCTGGAGCTATAATGAGTATACTGGGAATTACTTCGCTAAATGAAATAATTAACAACCAGAAGATTATAAGCCCAAGCAAGGTGCTTGAACTTTTAAGGTTAAAGGTAATTACATCATTGAGCCAGCAAAGCAAGGAAAGTCCTTCACTGGATGGCATGAACCTTGGCCTTTGTATAATTGACCAAAAAACATTAAAAATAAAATTCTCAGGAGCTATAAATAACCTTGTACATATTCAGGACGGAAGAATGGATGTTTTACGTGCTGACAGGATCCCTATAGGTTTCTCCTATAACGAAGACAAACATTATACAGAAAAGGAAACCCAAGGTAAACCTGGTGATATGATCTATTTGTTTTCAGATGGATTCCAGGATCAGTTTGGTGGTACTGTAGACAAAAAATACAGTAGCAAGCAATTCCGTAAAACATTATACCGCATTCATAAAGAAAAACTACCTGACCAAAAATACATTCTCGAACAGACTTTAATAGACTGGATGGGCAATGCTGTGCAGACCGACGATATTACAATTCTTGGCATTAGACTATAAAAAAGCAATACTGTCTATTATTTATTGCCTTTATTCATTTGTAATTTCAGGAATCTCCGTAATTTTAACCCGGATTATGCATTAGAACTTCGTTATGAAGGTTGAAAATGCAAAAATAGAAGGACTTGGAGAGATGAATCATAGCACTGCTATGGTGCTTCGAAACAAGTAAGTGTAACGACTTATATTGAAGCAATTTCAATATGTAATAGATTTTCTAATGCATATTCCGGGTTTAAATAAAAAAACAAATTGAGAATGTTGAAGAACAATACTGCCCGTACAAAAATAATTGCCACTATTGGCCCTGCTTGTAACAATAAACAAACCTTGAGAAAAATGATCCATGAAGGAATCGACCTTTGCCGTTTAAATTTTTCTCATGGAAAGCACAGTGACCATGAAGAAGTAATAAAGATCATTAAGGAGCTAAATGAAGAACTTGGCACAAACATTGCCATACTGGCAGATCTGCAGGGGCCAAAGTTAAGGATAGGCGAAGTTGAAAACAATGGTGTGGATTTAAAAAATGGGGATACTTTAAAATTAGTTTCAGAAGAATGCTTGGGAAATTCGGAGAGAGTTTACATGAGCTATAAACCTCTTCCGCAAGATGTTCATCCTGGCGAAATTATTCTTGTTGACGATGGTAAAATAAAACTAGAGGTTGTTAAAACCAATGGAACCAATGAAGTTGTGACCAAAGTTATTAGTGGTGGCATCCTTTCTTCAAAAAAAGGGGTAAATCTACCCAACACTAAGATTTCTCTACCCTGTTTAACTGATAAAGACCTTATTGATTTAGATTTTGTATTGGATTTTGACATTGACTGGATTGCCTTATCCTTTGTAAGATCTGCGACAGACATTCTTAACCTGAAAGACCTTATTAAAAAGAAAAAGAAAACAACCAAGATTGTTTCAAAAATTGAAAAACCAGAAGCTTTAAACGATATAGATAATATTATCGATCTTACTGATGGAATAATGATTGCCCGTGGAGATCTGGGAGTTGAAACACCTTTCGACCAGGTACCTATTGTCCAGAAGAAGATAGTACGTTCATGTATCAGCAAAGCCAAACCGGTTATTATTGCTACCCAAATGATGGAAAGCATGATTACAAATTTCAGACCAACAAGGGCTGAGGCAACAGATGTAGCCAATGCTGTAATCGAAAGCGCTGATGCTTTAATGCTAAGTGGTGAAACCTCGGTTGGCAAATATCCGGTTGGAGTAATACAAAGCATGCAAAAGGTAATAAAAGCTACCGAGGGCAATGAATTCATCAGAAAATATGACAATAAACCAGATCATAGCCTGCCTACGTTTTTACCTGACTCGGTTTGCTACAATGCATGCAAAATGTCAGACACAACCCAAGCCAAAGGAATTGTTATTTTTACTTATGGAGGCGCCTCTGCCTATAAACTTGCTAGCCATAGGCCAAGTGCACGTATTTATGCCTTTACCCCTTTTAAGCATGTTATGACACAGCTTTCACTTCTGCAAGGAGTCGAATGTTTCTACCTTGAACCGGAATCGAGTATTAATGATGCTATTGCACACTCAACCGAAATACTGAAGAAAGAAGGTTATGTTTTACCTGGAGATGTTCTTGTATATGTTGGTGGTATTCCTATGCGAATCAAAGGTCCCATAAACAACATGAAAATAGCCATGGTAGAGTAAAAGAGCTGCAACCAGTATTTTACACACAAAACAAACGTCGGTTTTCACCTAGTCGAATTTAGGGTTATCTAACTCATTTTTAGGGGAAAATACGGATACCTTATCTATATATCCCTCGTATATTTGTATAGTGAATTTATGAAAAGGTAATAAGCATATATAGAATTTTAATGTAGGGTTTGGTTGGATTTAGGTAGAAGAGGAGTTATTTCACATTTTTGAATAACTCCTTTTTCATAAATAAAAAAAAAAAATTAAAACAATAGTAACTTTTTTTTGTGTAGCACGTTAAACAAGATATAATTAAGAACTTGAATTTTTTTTTCATATATATTAGGGTTTAGTTAGTTTAGGGTTAGTAAAAAAGAGGTTGAGGTTTCAACCTCTTTTTTGTTTTTATCAGTTTTCGCCCAAATTACATCGACGGTTTTTACCTATGATCAATTAGGTAGATACATATGCCATTTTAGGCATTACTGCTTATAATTTTTATCTTGGCAGGATTTATCTTTACATTATCAATTTTGACTAATTAAAAGACAATATACAAGAATTTGATGTAGGGTTTGGTTGGATTTAGGTATGTAGAGGTTGCTGATTCGTTGGCAACCTCTTCTTTTTTTATCAACCAAAGATTTATGCAAAGGTTGATGAAGTTTTTGATTTTTGTGAAGTTCTTATTCCATAATATCACTTATTGGATAGCCAATTTAAGAAAACCAACAACACTTAACTGTTATATTGTACATTGTTTTGTATTAAGCTGTATTTCTAACACTTAATGAACGCCGGAATTTAAGTGCTTTTAGATTTAATTGATCATTAAACTAAAGAGGAGACAAACCTGTAATTGGCAATTGGCAACAAACGCCAAAGGCTATATAGCTACCCGATGGATTAAGAGGTCAATTCTTCTGTATTTATGCTCATTAATACACCGGAAAACACCCATATCAATTTAAGGGTAAAGTGCGCAATTTTAGGCATTTACCCCCACGCAAGAGCGTGTAATATAAACTATATTTGTATAGTAAGGCTGAAGAATATAAATGTTTTTCAGTTTTCATAACATTTTGATGTAGGGTTTGGTTGGATTTAAGGAAAGTTGTTCACTCTGAATAGCTTTCCTTTTTTTATGGCTGTTTATTAAAAGTAATGAGTGCTTATATATAACTAATTAGGATTTTCTTTAAGAATTTTTCCTCTAACAACCATGCTATTCTTTTTACAACAGTTCGCCTTATTTCCAGGTCAACCTGCATATTGGGGTCCTGATGTGCCAAATTAATTCTGGTCCCCACTAAAAAACGTATTTCATCGCAATCCAATATGAGTTTAACAACCTCATCTGCAGGACCTTTTCCAAGTACAGTAGAATTGTTGTAAGTAGAAAGCAGGTTCTCAACTTTTCGGAGGGTTAAAATACCTTCCGTAAAAAGATCAATTCCTTCAAGATATGACAATGGAGGCAAATCCGGATCAGAAAAATCCTGCCCGTCCTCAACTTTCAGCTCAAGTTCACGAGCTAAAATATCACCTGTTGTGGCACCCATTACAATTTTATTCCCTTCGAAATCCTGAACCATTTTAGCCAGCTCGGCATCCTTCTCTTTTTCAAATGGGGGACCTGTAGATATGAGTAATTCACGTGGCTCCCTCAAATAAATTACCCCACAGCTTGTGTCATCCTTAGCAGAGAACCCGTCGTTCCTATAGGCAATATTAATAACTCTTGAAGCAAGTTCCCGGGCTGAAATTGTAGGATTTCTTTTTACCATGTCCAAAGCAAACCTTCCCATGTTGTCTACTCCCCAACCAAATGGGAATTTAGGTGTTCCCAATCCAGACTGGGCAACTCCATCAGAGCTAAATAATATTCTGTCCCCTTTTTTACCTTTGAAGGATGCTATTCGCAATTTTTTTCCGCAGTTTTTCACACTATCAAGTGTGATAGTTTTCCATTGTAGAGGTACGACTTCACGGCTTCTAATCAATAAACTTTCTGGGTTATCATATTCCAGAATAGAAATATTTCCCTCATAATCCATTTCTAGTATGGTAAATGTAGCATAACTTATTTTTCGCTCGCTACATTCCGGCAGGGTGTTCATAATGATTTCTGCAGTACGCTCCGGCTCCTTATGTTCTTTGGTAAAGTTCAGGGCCATAGTTGCTGTTAAAGTAGCAAGAATACTTGCTTTTACGCCATGGCCCATTCCGTCGGAAAGCACCATTACAATCCGGCCTTCTTCTCTCACCTTTCCTGTAAGAAAAACATCCCCGCAAATCCTTTCGCCATCGTGGTTTTTTTGCTGACAATCAACTTCGATAAAATATTTCTCTGCCACTTTTGGTCCTCTTTTATTTGCGGTTACCGTAAATTTTGATAATCGAATTCAACATTTTTTCAATATCAGCAGCTCCTTCACCAAGTTGGAAGCCAATTTTCTGGACCATCTCAAGGTTCCTGTCAATTACATCGGAAACACGTTGGATGACCTCTGCTTTTTGTACTTCCGGGGCCCTCATATCGCGCACAATACCTCCTGCAATCTGATTTTCCCGAATTGGAAAGATAGAAAGGTTCAATAAGTTTTCTCCATGTCTTACATCTCTACCATCAATAGACTCAGAGTTTGTGACCACATACGAAAACAGATTGCAAATATCTTCCGGGAAGAACTTGTTTAAATCGGCACCAGAAAGTCCCGGAATAACTTCATTAATCTCTTCGGCCTCTTCTCCCATAATGGTACAAAATGTAGAATTGGCTTTAACAATTTTCATTTTATAATCGACAAAAACAATTCCTGCCCGAAGTTTTTCCAACATAGCATCTGTAAGCTCCGATGCCTGTTGTGCTGAGTTGTGTTCACTTTGGACTTTGTCTTCAGTGTCTTTAAGGGCTTGTCGTGTAGCGGCCAGTTTATCGTTGAGCTGTTCAAGAGTTTCTGAATAATATTTACTGTTTCGGATAGCAAAAGTCGGGCACATTTCAGGTATTACAATTCCTTTTGCCATATCAAGGGCAAATTCTTTGCAGGTTGAATAGCCACACTGGCCACAGTCAGTATGCCTGTTCTCTTTCCAATTCATTATTTTCAATGCCTCAATAACCTTTTCTTTGGGTGGATCTTCCATCCTCTGGTCATCGTCCTGAAATTGACGGTTGTAGTCAAGTTCAAGGTATTTCTTTTGATTGTCGTACCATTCTGCCCTAAAAAAATTTGTAAGTCTTTTATTGGCATATTTAATAACCTGGTGCTCTTTTAGAAGTTTATTTCCTTTGTTTGAAATACCTGGACCTGCAAGAGAATTTCCATAAGTAACGTGTAAATTCCTGTGTATTGTTTTAACATTGTTCTCAAACTCATTGATGGATTCGAGCATCTGTTTTTTGCCTTCAACAGAAATCATATTGGTCGTTAACAGGTTTTCATCAATATCTGCTGCCTGCACAAAACCATTCCTCAAGGGATATAAACTCCCTTTATAGCCTACCGGGTCATCAAATTCAGAAAATTCAACAACACTTTCATCGATATTCATTTCCTCAAACAGTTCCCTCAGTTCAGGAAATGTTAGTACGACGTCTACCTTACCATCATCCTGAAATTTTAAGGCAACATTTTTACTGGCTATATCGGGACCTATATAGACTACTTTAATATCCTCTCCATATTTACTCCTTACTATTTTGGCCATGGCAACCATGGGGGATACAAAAGGTACAAGGTTATTAATCAGGTTAGGATGAAATTTCTCTATAAAAGATACAACAACCGGATCGCATGAAGATATGTAATAACGCCCTTTGAAGCCATCAAAAAGCTCCCGGTATTTATTTGCTAAAAGGTCAACAGCAAACGATGTCTCATTGACATGATCAATGCCAAGAGATTTTATCATTTGCACAAATTTGCGATAATCGGTAATGTCTTCAAATTCTGTTGCTATACTTGGACTTACAATAGCTACCTTCTTGCTTTTTGACCGCAGCATAATGCGGGCATCGTCCAAGGAACTTCTATAAAAGATTGCTCCGGGCACACAGGCATCAATACAATCACCACAGCCTATACATCTGTTATTCTGAACATCGGGATATGACGATCGCGTATTTGCACTTATAGCCTTTACAGGGCAAATTCTGACACAGGTAAAACAATTTGTGCATTTTTTTGAGTCTATTTTAACCAATACTTCCTCAGGCATAATTCTATAAAATGTGGCTAAGTTCTTTTTCTAGTATTTCTTTGATATTATCAACACTAATGTTATGAATCAACTTTCCATTAATGCGTATGTTTGGTCCCTCACTGCACCTGTCAAAACAATGGTCTCCTGAAAAACTCACTTTGTCTTCAAGTTGATGCGTCTGGATAAACAATTGTATATCCCGGACCAGGACTTTGTTTCCCCTGGCAAAGCAAGAACTTCCCAGGCACAATTTGATGGCAGTTTTATTAAGCATCTCTCATCTATAGTAAGATTGTCAAGATAGTAAAAAACATTAAGAAACTTTTGTTATAAAAATAACAATAATTTGGTTTTATATTGATGTAATTTTCTATTTTTATAGCAGAATAGAATTCAAATGAAGATTCTCCCAGAAAAAACAATAGAACGATTAAGCCAATACAGAAGGACTTTAAATAATTATCGTGCTCAATTTGGCAAAGAACGTATCTTTTCGCATGAACTTGCAGCCCTTATGAATATAACAGCTGTGCAGGTTCGCAGGGATATCATGTTTATTGGTTACAGTTCATCACAAAGAAAAGGATACAACATTGAGGAACTGATTAAAGTTATAGGTCAAATTATTGACACCCAGGACCCGCTTAATGTAGCCGTTGTAGGCTATGGAAACCTCGGAAAAGCAATTACGACTTATTTTCTGGGCAACCGCCCCAAATTAAACCTTGTTGCAGCCTTTGATATTGATCCCAAAAAAATTGGATCTGTAAAGAACAATGTTAAATGCTATTCTATTGAAAGGTTAAGGGAGATTATTTCCAGCAAGGAAGTGTCTGTTGCCATACTTACTGTGCCAACCCCGGCTGCTAGAGAAATGGCTAAAGTATTGGTACAAACTGGTATTAAAGGGGTGTTAAACTTTACAACTGTCTCTCTAAACCTTCCTGAACACATTTATCTTGAAGAATACGACATGATTACTTCTTTGGAGAAAGTTGCCTATTTTGTAAAAAACCGACCAGAAAGTTAGTATAGAGTTTGAAATTTTGAGTTTCTACACCAACAATACCCAATAGTTCTTGATCACTTTTTATACCCATTAAATTTATACTGTTCAAACTTCCTCTTTCGTTTAATCAGGAAGCTAAACACCATACTTTTAGGGTAGATATCTGGCACATCGTCCACAACAGAAAGTTCTTTCACACTCAATCTTTTTTTGTGGGTATAAAACAGGTTTTTATAAAAATGCATATGTGCCTGGAATACCGCTCCAAAGAACCCAAAAGAAAACCTGCCCAAATAGGCTAAAGAAGAAGCCCCATCAAGCATTAGCCGAAATAAAAGAATAGGTATAAGCTTTCGTCTTGACAGGTTTTTTTGTAACAGGAACAGACTGTTTCTATAGTTCAGGTACATCTTTCTGGGGGTGTTGATTGGTAGAGTACCTCCCCCAAGATGGTAAACTGTAGATTGGGGAACAACTACAATACGTTGCCCCATGCTTTTTAGTCTCCAGCAGAGGTCTATTTCTTCCATGTGAGCAAAGAAATCCTTGTCAAATCCCCCAGCGTTATGGAAAAGTTCTGCCCTGACAACAAAACAGGCACCAGATGCCCAAAATATATCTATTTGTGTATTGTATTGCCCTTCATCTTTTTCTATTCCGAACAAAATACGCCCTCTGCAAAAAGGAAAGCCATACTTATCGATAAAACCGCCAGATGCCCCGGCATATTCAAAGTACTCTTTGTTTTTATACCCTCTAATTTTAGGCATGGCAGCCCCAATGTCAGGTTCTTTTTCCATGGCTGTAATAATTGGATTGATCCAATTTGGAGTCACTTCCACATCAGAATTTAACAGCACGTAATAATCGCTATTAACTTGTTTGAGCGCCTTGTTATATCCACCGGCATAACCATAATTTTTATCGAGTAGGATGAGTTCGACCTGAGGATAATGTTTTTTTAGAAATTCAACAGAATGATCAGTAGATCCATTATCAGCCACAATAATTTTCCAATCTGGATGATTGCTGTTCGTGCAGACCGAAGGTAAAAATTCTTCGAGGTGGTTTCTTCCGTTGTAATTGAGTATAACTATTGCAACCTTGCTCATGCCAATAAGGATCTATTCAAAATCAGTACGGTTAAACTTCCACCGCTTATGCGACCACAAGTACAATTCAGGCTGCCTTTTAATCTGTTCTTCAATAAGTTGAAAATATTTATCTGTAATTTCATTAACTTTTGTTTCTGCAGGTTCTTCTGTTATGGTCCTAAAGACCAATTCGTAATAACCTCTTTTCTTCTGTACAATATCCATAAATAAAACTGCAGCACCAAATTTTTTCGCTAGTTTTTCAGGTCCGGTAATAACAGGGGTTTCCTGGTTCAAAAATGTGAGCCAATGCTGTATTTCGCTTTTTTGTGGTCTTTGGTCACCAATCAGGTAAAGGAAAAACCGGTCGTTATTCTTGCGTGCACCAACGATAGTCCTAAGGGTATCTTTCATTGGTATAAGACATGCACCATATACCGTTCTAATATGGCGCATAAACCTGTCAAACATTTTATTGGATAATGGTTTATAAACTCCAATTGTACTGTATGGCAATTGTAACTCCCCACTACAGCCCCATTCCCAGTTTCCATAATGCCCTAAAACAACAATGACATCTTTATTCTTGGCATATAAGTCATTTATGATTTCAGGATTTAGTATTTTATAACGTCTTTTAACCTCCTCGCCACTCATACTGAGTAAATAGAGGGTTTCTATAAAAATATCCATAAGGTGTTTATAGAAGCCTTTTATTATTGCTTTTATTTCCTGGTCTGTCTTTTTTGGAAATGAATTTCTTAAATTGGATTCAACAACTTTTTTTCGGTAACCTACCAGGTAGAAGACTATGAAATAGAAAAAACGGGCTATGCCGTATTGCACAAATAATGGCAAATGGGCTATCAACCAAAGTGGAACGAGCAATATTTTATCCCTTAATGTTAACATTAGGTATTATTTATTCATTATGTTACCAATTACACCCCTGAATTCTTCATAGATATTTGAATTGGATGCAACAACTTCTTTTCCATATACATAATCGTTGCCACCCTTAAAATCACCTAACCGACCTCCTGCTTGCTGAACTATGAAAGCACCAGCAGCTACATCCCAAGGCTTTAGGTTATATTCATAAAAGGCATCATACCTACCACATGCTACATAGGCCAAGTCGGCGGCGGCAGATCCCAATCGTCTGACACCATGCGAATGATGAAAAAGGTAGTCCATGGTTTCCATAAATGCTTGCATTCTTCCAAAATGTGAATAGGGAAATCCTGTAGCTATCAATGCTGCTTTAACCTTATCGGTTTTGGAAACGGTAATTTCTTTGCCATTCAGAAATGCTTTTGATCCTTTGCTTGCATAGAAGCATTCATCGGCAGTAATTTCATATACAACACCAAGCACAAGCTCTGAATTTTCCTGAAGTGCTATACTAATGCAGAATGGAGGAGCTCCATGAATAAAGTTTGTAGTCCCATCAATAGGGTCAATAATCCATTTGAATGTTTCATCCCCCTCTTCTTTTGTACCCTCCTCAGCAATAAAGCCTGATCCTGGAAGAATTTTGGACAGGCCCGCAACGATCTTTTCCTCAGAGGCTTTGTCTACATGAGTAACAAAATCATTCTTTCCCTTGCTTTCTATCTTTAGTTGAGTGCTTTCATTTCTAACAAATCCACCAACTTCACGTGCCAGTTTTACTGTTTCCTCACAGAGTTTGTTATAATCCATTTTAACTTATTGATTTTTGTAATATCTGAAAGGTTAATTTCAAGATATTATCAAGGTAAATATTAGCTATTATAATCCTGGGCAAAAATAAAACTTTCGGGAACAATGGGGACAAAATCTATTTAACTTTTAATTTATTCTTATAGTATTCGTAAAGTGCATACTGACTGCGAACTTTCTCCTGCCCATTTTCGCAGGCCACATAATCGTTATTTTGCTCAATATCAATAACCCGGGCCTTAACATTGTCCATTTGCTGAATCTTGATCATGTCTTTAATTTCTTGCTGAATAGCCTTATCATAGATAGGGCAAGCAACTTCGATCCTTCTGTCCAGGTTTCTGGTCATCCAGTCAGCTGATGAGATATAGAACAGTTCATCTCCTCCATTACAAAAGATCATGATGCGCGAATGTTCAAGATAACGGTCAATAATACCTATGGCTTCAATATTTTCACTCATGCCTTCCACTCCTGGCACTAAAGAACAGACCCCCCTAATATTCAATGTGATTTTAACCCCGGCATTATTTGCTTCATATAACTTTTCGATGATATTTTTGTCGACCAGATTATTGATTTTTAGAGTGATATAAGCTTCTTTTCCCGCTTTTACATTTTTAATTTCGTTATCGATATTGGCATAGAACTTACGCCTCATGTACAAAGGCGAAACAACTAAATGCTTGTAGTGTTGGTTTCTATAGGTATGTTCAAAAAACTCAAACAAGCGTTTTATTTCGTTAGTAATCCTAATGTCAGAAGTAAACAATATGAGGTCAGAATATACTGCTGCATTTCCTTCATGAAAGTTTCCTGTACTTACACAGGAATAATTTACCATCCTCGAACCTTCTTTCCGAATAATGTTGACCAATTTGGCATGCACCTTCAGGTTTGGTATCCCAAAATAGATATTGGCACCTACTTCTTCCAATCCCCTTGACCAATAAATATTAGCTTCTTCATCAAACCTTGCCTGCAATTCAATAACCACATTTACACGTTTTCCATTTCGACAGGCATTCATTAATGCATTGATTACCTTTGAGTTTCTGGCCACCCGGTACAATGTTATTGAGATCTCTTTTACTGCAGGGTCTATAGAAGCTTCCTGCAACAAAGAGATAAAAATATTAAAATCCTGATAGGGTACATGAAGCATGAAATCACGTTCGCGCATGACTGAGATTATGCTTTTATTGTGCGGTACATCAGGGTGCCATACAGGAGGCATTTTATCATATTCGAGTTCACTGTTGCCCACATTTGGAAAACTTAAAAAGTCTTTAAAGTTGTGGTAACGCCCACCTGGAATTAAATTATTATCATCGGCCAATCCGAGCATTTCAATAATAAAATCAAGTAGATCTTTTGCAATACTATTATCAAAGACAAACCTGACCGGTTGTCCTGTTTTCCGGCCCAATACCCCCTTGGATATCTTTTCTAAAAAACTTTGCGAAACATCATTGTCTACGTCCAGTTCAGCATCGCGGGTCATTTTTATTGTCCAGGCCTCAAAGTTATCAAAGTCAAAAATGTTAAATACATCTTCCAGCGAAAACCTGATCAGGTCTTCCAGCAGGATAATAAAGTGCCGGTCCTGATCTGAAGGGAGTTCAATAAACCTTGGTAGTCTTTCTGTTGGAATCTCAATCAAAGCATATTCATCCTTGACTTTTTTTGCTGAATCTGATAATTTAATGGCCAGGTATATAGACCTATCTTTGAGGTAAGGAAATTCATCAATATTATGGAGCATGATAGGTGATATAACCGGCATGACTTTTTCCTTGAAAAATTTCTTTAAGTATATCTCCTGTTCCGGATTCAGCTCTTTTTCGTTAATGATAAAGATATTGTGTCGTTCAAGTTCTCCTACAATACGATGAAATGCAGTTTCGAATTTATTCTGTAAGCTCAGAACTTTGCGTTGGATTTTCCCCATCAGTTTCAGAGGTTTAATCCCTTCCACTCTTCGTGATCCATGCTGCACATCAATCATTCGCTTTATGGTGGCAACCCTAACTTTAAAGAATTCGTCGAGATTATTAGAGAAAATCCCAAGGAATCGGATTCTTTCGACCAAAGGGACAATTGGATCTGTTGTTTCTTGCAGCACCCTATGGTTAAACGAAAGCCAGCTTAATTCCCTGTTTACAATTCTCTGTTTCCTTGCCATAAATACTTAATGAATTAAAATAAATTAGTTTTCCTTTTTGGGAAAGTCCATACTCATCGCTTTTAAGTTATCCTTAGATATGGATGCCCACGTTGAAACATCAAAATCAAGGCGTACCAAACCGCAAGTTGGAATATTAATGTATGGCTTTCCAGATAAAACAGTTGCAAGTTCAGAAAAGTCCGGGTTATGTCCAAAAATCATCAGTCTATTAAATTGGTCATCCTGTTCTCCGATTAACTTTTTGATTACTCCAACCCCACTACCGTAAATCCTTTCATCTATTTTTAGATTGGTGTATTTGATCTCAAAAACACGCACAAAAATATCGGCGGTGTGAAGTGCCCGAATAGCAGGAGAACTTAATATAAGCTCTGGTATCAAACGTTCAATATGGACTCGTCTTGCCATTTCATAGGCATCTCTTATCCCCTTATGCTTGAGGGGCCTATCGATATCAGAAATGTTTTCATAATCCCAGGATGACTTTGCATGCCTGACGATAAACAGTGTTTTTGATGAAGACATAAGTATACAAATGTTATAATAGATTACTTGCAAGTTCAGCTAAATAACTCCTTTCTCCCTTCACAAGATTGATATGGGCAAAAATATCCTGCCCAAGCATTTTATCTGTAAGATACGACAATCCATTGGATTTCATATCAAGATACGGCGTGTCTATTTGCTCAATGTCTCCTGTAAACACCATTTTTGTGCCTTCACCGGCGCGGGTAATTATGGTTTTGATTTCATGTGGTGTCAGGTTTTGAGCTTCGTCAACAATAAAAAAAGCATTTGACAGACTTCGACCACGTATATAAGCAAGGGGTGTTATAATCAGTTTGTCATTTTTCTGCAATTCCTCTATTTTCTGATAATCTTTGCTCGTTGGACTGAATTTATTTTTGATAACATCAAGATTATCGAACAATGGCTGCATATATGGTCCTATTTTCTCTTTTGCATCGCCAGGAAGAAATCCAATATCCCTGTTTGATAAAGGTACTATAGGGCGTGCTAAAAATATCTGTGAAAATTTTTGGCGTTGAGAAATTGCTGCGGCCAATGCTAAAAGTGTTTTGCCGGTCCCCGCTTTACCTGTTAAAGTAACTAGTTGAACTTCATCACGCATTAAACAGTCTAAAGCAAAAGTCTGCTCTGCATTTCGGGGTTCAATGCCATATACTTTCTGTTTAAGCACTCTGTTAAAGACCTTTAAAAAAGGATTGTAATAAACAATCGCGCTAGAGCGACTTCCTTTTAGAATATAATATTGGTTGGGTTGGGGTGGAGTACCTGTTTCAACCTTATCAACAAGGATTCCATCCACTTCCTCATAAACCTTGGTAATCAGCTCATCATTAACATTCTCAACAGTACTGACTCCTTTATATATCTCGTCAATATTTTGAACCTTGTCACTTTCGTAGTCACCAGACATAACCCCTATCGACTTAGCTTTCATTCTCAGGTTGATATCTTTAGTAACAAGGGTTACCTGTTTCTCCGGATTCTTCAATGTAACAAATTCTGCAATTGCCAGTATACGGTGGTCTGCTGTTTGCTCTGGAAAAGATTCCTGTATTTGTTTGGAAAATGCCTTGCCTGTCTCTATTGACAATTTGCCTAATTTGTCCCCCAGACTCACACCACCATTAAACAGACTATCGCCAGAAAGTTTATCCAATTCCCTCGTAAATTCCCTGGCATGAAAGTTTATCAGGTCATTCCCTTTTTTGAATTTGTCCAATTCTTCCAAAACGGTAATAGGAATAACAATATCGTTCTCCTGGAAATTATAAATACACTTATAATCATGCAGTAAGACATTCGTGTCTATCACAAAAATTTTCTTTTTCTTCTTTGCCATACACCCCTCCTTTTGTTGTTAATCTTCTGTCAAATGGAATATTTCCTCTTGTTATGGTTGATTATTTCGGTACGATTTAAATATAGGAATTTTATTTCTTTTAATTTTGAAACACAATTAACAATCCGACTCCTAATAAAAATGGAATTATTTGATGCTTTATTTTCACGGCGAAGTATTAGAAAATATACTGATAAAAAAGTAGACAAGTCAAAAATTGAAAAGATCATAGAAGCTGGAATGTATGCTCCGTCTGCTGTAAATAAACAGCCATGGCATTTCCTGGTTTTTGAAGATAAGAAAAAAGTGTCTGAGATCATACAGGTTCACCCGAATGCCGGTATGTTGGAAAAAGCAAGTGCAGGAATCTTAATTTGTTTTGATAAAGATTTACAACATGATGATGGATATGGCCCCGTAGACTGTTCTGCTGCAACCCAAAATATGCTTTTGGCTGCCCATGGTTTAGGTCTAGGTGCTTGTTGGATAGGAGTATACCCTAGGGCTGCCCGGATTGATGCGTTGCATAAATTATTTTCCCTACCTGAACATGTTGTTCCTTTTGCTGTTATATCAATTGGCTATCCGGCACAGGAAAGAAAAACCCCGAACAGGTTTGACGAGAACAGGATTCATTACGACAATTGGTAACTTTCGTGGCTGGAGAATGATATAATTTAACAAGTAGGAACAAGAAAGCCATTTCATGACTTACGATGAGACAATAAAATATATGTATGAGGCTTTGCCCATGTACCAGAGGATAGGCAGTGCTGCATATAAGGCTGACCTGGAAAATGCCCGGGAACTGGACAAACTATCTGGTTTCCCTCATAAAGCATTCAAAACCATACATGTGGCAGGCACCAATGGCAAAGGTTCTGTTAGTCATATGTTAGCTTCGGTGCTACAGCAATCTGGTTATAAAACCGGATTATATACTTCTCCTCATTTACTTGATTTCAGAGAACGTATTAAGGTAAATGGAGAACCCATCTCAAAGGACTACATAATAAAATACATCCAACGCAATCAGTGTTTCTTTGAAATAATTAAACCTTCATTTTTTGAAATGACGGTTTTCATGGCACTCTGTTACTTTAAAATAGAAAATGTTGATGTTGCTATAATTGAAACAGGGCTGGGAGGTAGACTGGATACCACAAACATTATCACTCCTTTGGTTTCGGTTGTTACAAACATAGGCTTTGATCATACTCAGTTTTTGGGAAATTCGTTAAAACATATTGCCAAAGAAAAAGCAGGTATAATTAAACCAGGTATTCCGGCTGTAATTGGAGAGCTCACAGAAGAAACTGAAAGAGTATTCAATGCCAGGTGCGGCCTGATGGAATCACCGCTATACTATGCAGAACATGCATACAAATATGAGTACTCCACACGAAATATTGGATTTACAAATACCCACAGATTTGTGGCAGATGGACTATCGTTTGAAATTGAAACAGATCTGCTAGGACTGTATCAGTATAAAAACATCATGACTACCCTTCAATCGCTGGAAATAATCAAAGATAGGTTCCCTATGAAAGATGAGGATGTCAGGGAGGGATTTAAGAATGTCAGGAGAAGCACCGGATTTTTAGGGCGCTGGCAGGAAATTGCATACAATCCATTGACTATTTGCGATATAGCACATAACCAGGAAGGTATTACCGAAGTTGTAAAACAGATTGAAAATACTCCCTATAAAAAGCTGCACATGCTTTTAGGTTTTGTAAACGACAAAAACATTGAAAAAATCTTAAAGCTTTTACCCCAGAAAGCCGAATACTATTTCACCAGATCTTCGGTTTCCAGGTCAGCCGATCCAAATGAGGTTGCCGATTTGGCTGCCAATATTGGATTAAACTGCAAGACTTTTCAGTCGGTCGAACAGGCCCACCATAACATACTACAGAACGCAGATCCTGAAGATTTTATTTACATTGGTGGAAGCACCTTTATTGTGGCTGATTTTTTGGCTTCTCAAAAAAACTGAAAAAAGTTTTGTAAATCTAAAAAACACCTATATATTTGCAGCCGCTTTAAAACAAAAAGCAATTAAAAATTAGGGCGATTAGCTCAGTTGGTTCAGAGCACTTGGTTTACACCCAAGGGGTCATAAGTTCGAATCTTATATCGCCCACAACTGAGTTTAGAGGGTGTCAATGGTGACACCCTTTTTTATTTTACCCAAACATGTACTACCTACAAAACCAAATCAGATTATGTTTTTGTATTATTCCTTAATGAAAAATATTTTTTGTTTGTTACCTGGTGTTTTTATTGAAAAAAAAAGAACTCTAAGCATCCGGAATTATCAAGAACAACATTAAAAAGTAACAAATATCCACTGTTACTCTAAGGCTTCTTTTCTACTTTTGGGGAATCGATTGAATAAATAACTAAATATAAAATGAAAAAATATCTATTAAACCTGATTCTGCTGATAGCAGTCTGTTTTTCACTGACAGCTCAAAGCACCGATGAAGAAATTATTATTACGGGAAAATATGCTATCCCAAACACCCCGGAATGGGCACATGACGCTGTTTTTTATCAGATCTATCCCCAGACCTATTACGATACTGATGGCGATGGCATTGGAGATTTAAATGGTATTATCGAGAAACTCGATTATATAAAAAGCCTTGGAGTTGATGCCATCTGGCTTAATCCCTTTTTTGAATCCCCTTTCTATGATGCCGGATATGACATTTCTGATTACTACAAAGTAGCACCCAGATATGGCACCAACGAAGATGCAAAAAGGCTTTTTGAAGAAGCCCATAAAAGGGACCTAAGGGTTATCTTTGATTATGTAGTAAGCTACACCTCAATAGAGCACCCTTGGTTTAAGGAATCGGCTAAACAGGACTCCAACAAATACTCTAACTGGTATATTTGGAACGACAATACATGGAAAAATCCACCAGAAGCCTTCAGTGATGCCTTTATTAAAGGCTATAGCAGAAGAAACGGACAGTTTATGCGCAATTTTTACTGGTGCCAGCCTGCGTTAAACTTTGGTTTTGCAAAGCCAGAAGAACCTTGGATGCTACCTACAGATCATCCCGACATACTGGCATTACGCGCCGAACTAAAACGTGTACTAAGGTTCTGGATGGACATGGGAGCTGATGGTTTCCGTGCAGACATGGCCGGAGCTTTGGTAAAAAACGCCAACATTGCTGGCAACGACCAGTTCTTTAACACACAAGACGATGCCACCAAACAGTTCTGGCAAGAAATAAGACAGATATTTGTCAATGAATATCCCGATGCATTCATGGTTGCCGAATGGTCTGGCCCAAAGGATGCACTTGACAATGCTTTTCACGCCGATTTCTTTCACTGGTTTGCCGGTTACAACGATTTGACCCAAAAGGAAAGCTGGCGTATCCTGAATGGATATTCCGAAGGACATAGCTTTTTTGACAGCGCAGGAAAAGGGAACATTGTTAATTTTGTGGACAGCTATATGGAACAATACACTCCTACACGGGACAAAGGATATATTGTAATTCCATTAGGCAACCACAACAATGCCCGTATCAACATCAAACGTACACCAAAGGAACTTGAAATGATCTATGCCTTTGCCATGACAATGCCCGGAATCCCTTTTATGTACTACGGCAACGAAATCGGCATGAAGCAATTGTATGGATTGCCTTATGTAGAAGGAGCCTATAAACCAAGGGCAGGCAACCGCACACCTATGCAATGGTCAACTGGCAAGAACCTGGGATTTTCAACAGGCAGTCCCGACAAACTCTATCTCCCGGTCGATTCTGATAAAGATGCTCCAAATGTTGCAACACAAGAGAACGATCCCAATTCATTGCTGAACAAAACCAGAAAATTGATCGAACTAAGGCACAATGAAAAAGCCCTTTGGGGATATTCTGAATTCATTCCGGTATATGCCAAAGAGAACACCTATCCTTTTGTATATGTAAGAGCTGCTGATGATGAAGTGATCCTTTGCATATACAATCCTGCTAACAGGACAGAGAAAGCCAGCTTTGCTTTAAACAAAAAAGCCAAAAAGCTTGAATTATTGGCAGGTGACAAAATTAATATCAAAGTAAAAGGAAACGCATACAGTATAGAAGTACCACCTATTTCTTATGCCGTATATAAACTGAAATAATAAGTTTATTGGTTCCAATAAAGCTGCTGACCTTTCAATTGGTCAGCAGCTTTTTTTTTGATCTAGAGGCAACGCAAACCGGAAAGAAACAATTCACTAAGGCTCATAACCAATTGGTAATAAAGCTCCTATTTCATTGTAGACCAAACTATGGCTAAACACGATATGATCGCTTGGAAGTGTACCACCTTTTCGGATTTCACATTTATCCTTCAGAATCTTACAATAGGAAATGCTGGGAGGCATTTGTTGCATTGAATTCAAATTATGCATTTGAAAATTGAAAAGGAGGGCATATGTTTTCGACTTCTTAGCAGCTGTTCATATGTATTTATCCTTTCTATACTTTGCAACAATTCTCCTGAAGCTAAAACTTAGCAAAACCAGATGTATTCTTATTATTTTACACATCAACTAACCCGCTAACCTATACTCTTTTAACATTTTTTTTCTTGTTTTCTTTTTTATTACGACAATTATCGTATATATTTGTACGACAACAATCGTATTAAGTAATGAGCAAGAAAAACAAAAAGGGCCCAACTGCATCAGAACTGGAAATATTAAATCTTCTTTGGGATGAAGAACCATTGACCGTTAAAGAAATCCATGAAAAACTCCTGGAGAAAAAAGAAATAGGTTATACTACTGCACTTAAGATCATGCAAAATATGGCTGCAAAAGGAATCTTAAGGAGACAGCTCAATGGAAAAAGCCATCTCTACTATTCTGCTATTGAGCAGGATGAAACCCAGACCAACCTTCTCGACAAGTTTGTGGAAACCACTTTTGGAGGATCTGCAAGCAAACTCGTCATGCAATTGCTCGGCAACCAGAAAACCAGCGATGAGGAATTGAATGAAATCAAAGAAATCATCAAACAAATGGAGCAAAACAAATAGGCATGGATAAGCTACGTCACTTGTTCCCTATGGAAATCATTGAAGCATTTGGTTGGACAATAATACATTCAATCTGGCAGGCCGGAGTTATTGCCATTGTTTTAGTAATTCTTATGGTATTGCTTAAAAACTATTCCGCAAAAACAAGGTATGCCATTGCTTTTGTTGCTCTTACTGCAACCTTGGCCTGGTCTTCAGCAACATGGCATTCATCCTTTAAGTATGCGATAGAAAAAACTGCATTGCGCGAAGCAGTTATACATAATCCGGGTGATGTAGCAAACCAGATTCTCCTAAAACTAACAGCAGAGGCAGAACCCGCTCAACCAAAAAATGTACAAAAAGAAATCCTAATAGTTAAAGTCCGCGCTTTTTTTCAACGGAACTTCACCATTATCTTTTATTTATGGGCAATTGGGGTAATATTCTTCCTGATCAGGTTTTCTGGCAATATGATATACCTATTGAGCCTGAGGAAAAGAAAAACGATACCTCCTGAAAGCTACTTGCAAGACGTTTTGGAAACCTTCACTTATAAATTAGGCAGCAAAAAAAAAATTCAGTTGTTACAATCTACTTTAGTTAAAGTACCTATGGTTCTGGGGTACACCAAACCTGTTATTCTTTTACCTATTAGTTTGCTTTCAGGCCTAAGCCCTAAGGAAATTGAAGCTATTATTGCCCATGAACTTGCCCACATAAAACGTTACGATTATATATTCAACATAATACAATCAATTATAGAAACACTGTTTTTCTACCACCCTGCAGTATGGCTTATAGCAAAAATTATTAGAAATGAAAGGGAACATAGCTGCGATGACATAGCTATTGAGCTAACATCTGACAAAATAGGATATATCAAAGCATTAGCCGCCGCGGAGAGTTTTCAGAGGCAAAATTACGCTGTGGCCTTTCCTGGAACCGAAAGTGGACTCTTACACCGTGTAAAACGAATACAAAACCATAGAATCATGAAAAAAAATGTAAGTGAAGGATTTATAGCTGCATCAATAATCTTTGTGAGTTTGATTTTGCTCTCATTCACAATTGACAACCAAAACCTTAAATCTGAAGATTTTCTCGAACATAGAGAAACAGTAACTGCAAGTTCGACCGATACAATAAAACCTAAACCAAAGCCAAAAACCCATATTGTTAAGGTAATCAAAAGTGACCAGGATAGTTTGCAGAAGGAAATTGAAAAAGTAACAGTAAACTTTGAAACCTTGCCTGAGGAACTTGAGCAATTATTGGAAATCTCCTTGAGCTATAATGACCAGATCCTGTCGGATTCTATTCATAGAAGCATAGAACTTGCATTAAAAGATTTTGATTTTGAAAAGCTAAAGATTGAAACAATCAGGGAAGTGGACTCTGTAATGGCCAACATTAAATTGGATGTAATTGTTAAAGAAGCCAGGGAGGAAGCCAGGGAAGATATAGAGCTGTCTAAAGAAGACTTGGAATTGCACAAAGAGGAAATGGAACGTGCCAGACAGGAGCTGGATAATCTAAACCTCGACTCCATTGTGATGGAAGCCATGAAAGATGCGCAAAAGGCTATGGAAGACATCAACATCGATATTGAGATAAAAGAAGGGTTGGATGCTGCCCATGATGCTTTAGAGAACCTGGACATCCAAGTTATTATTGAAGCAGCAATGGAAGCTGCAGAAGATGCTATGGAAGCTGCAGATCATGCTGTGGACCACAAAGCATTCAGCTATAAATACAAATACAGTACTGGCGATAGTAATACTATTAAGAAAGCGGTCATTGTTCACGATGATGAAGATTCTCATGACGAGGACTTTGGATCATCTAAAGACCTCGAGCAAAAATTACAAGAGTTGGAAGAAGAATAATCTTAGGTATGCCTGCAAAGAAATGGGTTTGCAGGCTTATCTCAAACAATCAATTGTCTGGGCATTCGGCAATCAGACCAATATAAGTAAATTCTTTCTCAAAAGCATCCTTGTCCTCCCAATTGTATTCTCTTATCGTATCACCCTGGCAATCAAGTAGCACTACATGGAAAATAGGATCGCACAAAGGTCCTCCCAATCCAGTATAATATACAGTGTCATCCCTATAAATTCCTTTGTGAACCGAAAGTTTACATACACTTTCGGCTGAACACTCTTCCATCGTTTTTTGGAACCACTCCTGGTCTTCAATATAGGTGCTGTTTCCACAACTGGTTTTATGTTTTAGGTCATCCTTATCATTACAGGAAAATAAAAAAACGGATATAAAAAAGAAACTAAAGAGCACCTTCATGATTTGTAAAATTTTGTTTCCAGGAAGATGGACAAACTAAAAAATGGTTGCGCTGGCAGATGATAAATGTGAACTACTTCCCTACAACATCCAAAGAATCGTCTGTATTGATTCTGCGGTAGTAACATGATTGATAGGGAGCCCCATCCTCTTTTTTAGCATGGCATGCACCTTTACCCTCTGGAGTTACAAGATACAACAAGGAGTTTTGCTCACAATTGATCCTTATTTCAACAATCTTCAACAAGTCGCCTGAGGTAAGCCCCTTTTTCCAAAGTTCGTTCCTGCTCCTGCTCCAATAAGTGGCATAACCACTTTTCCGGGTTTCATCAAATGCTGTTTTATTAACAAAGGACAAAATCAAGACCTCCTTCGTGCTAGCATCCTGAGTGACAACAGGCACAAGATTGTTGCCATCCTCACCAAAATCCAATTGTAATTCTTTTGTGTATTCTTTAGCCATACCTCTTCCATAATTGACTCGCTAAATTAGAACATTCTTGTAAGAAAGAAAAAAATAGAATTTGATGAAAATTTTAAGCCTTTTTTGCAACAGGTGGACCTGGTTTCATTTGTCTTTTTGTTGTCTCCTCATTAATCCACTTCGCCAAGGCTTCGTCTGATAATGATTTCCGCTTCCTTAATTCTTTGGATTTGGGGTGAAGGTCTTGTACAGCCCTTATAACTACCCTTTTTCGATACCAGGGCTAATTTAGGTAGGACAAGCTTATTGGAGTTAACCTGCCAAAGTGATTCGTTGAAGAAAAGCTTGGAATATTGAATAAACATATCCCCTACCCCTAAACAGACTGGCTAAAGTAAACACACGATGATGTATTGCTAAGCAGATCGACCAGAAATTGATTCGTCAAAAAAGCTACGCCTTAGTCCTCCAACAAAGGAGAACTTACAATTGGTTTCATATTCGAGAAGCGGATCCTTTTAGGAGAAACCTCAACCTCTTCTAACAACATAGCTGAAGGAACAATAAAACTTACAGGAGTACCCCCATTTCCTTGAACTGCCCCTCCTTCTGAACCTGAAATACCAGAATACCCCCTGCTCAACATAAAATTACTTACAATCAGTGAATCGGAAACGCCAGCAAGATCCTTAAACTCTTTAATGTCGAAAGTGCCCAGACGCACTCCATGAATTGGTATTTCTTCTCCGGTTTCAACCATGACTTTATAGAGAACCAGAGGAGCCTCATTGGCATTAACAGGCATGCATTTAACAAGGATACCGTATTCAAGACCTTCGTCTTTTGCCATCTCTATTGATTGTTCTTTCAGCTCAGAGATTTTCTTTGGTGCACTACTTTCGAATTTAATAATACCTGGAGCAATATCTTTTCCCACTCCACCAAAGCTTAAGCTAAAACGCATATGTCCATTTGTACTGTCAACTTCTTTGGTAGGAGTACGCCCATTGAACTTATTAAGCAGTATGCCATTTTTCACCAACACCATGCTGTCGGGAGGCACCACACCTTCACCATCAACATCAAATTTCCCCCAAAGAGGCATATTGTCAAAAGATTTGAGAGCCGAATATTCAGTAATTGAAATATCATTCCCCATGACTTTCTTTCCGATTTTCCATTGTTTGCTATTTCCTTTGTCTTCATAATAGGTTCCGACTTGGTCCTTTCGCTTTAAAGGTTTCCGGTTTGCAGCAAATTTGTTGTTGTATGAAAATAGCTTTGAAGCAACAACTTGTGCAACAGCTTCATCCTGATATAAAACAGGTCCGGAATAATCATCTTCAAAGTGTTCCATTTGAGAAGACTTTTTCAAATCTTCAAGTAGAAACCGGACATCAGATAGAACAATAGAATTATCTACCAAATCTGATACTGAAGGTGAACTATAAACTAAACCTTTGGCAATATTCTCATCTTGGTCTGTCAACAAACCTGCATTAACAGAAATAGCTGAATACTGCATAGGGTAAACAACCTCAGTTCCTTCGCTATTTATAAAATATATCGTTGCGGCAATTTGATTTATGGATACAGATGAATTCATGAGTTCAGGATAATCCCTGAATATGGCTGACATACTTCTGGATTTTTCCTCCAAAGCTTTTTTATCAAGCACAACTTTCTCTGTTGGCAAAATCATTTTGACCACATCAGCCTTAGAAAAATCCGAAGTACCAAGCATATCTTCCTGAACCTTATCCTCCTCAATGAGCATCATTTTTTCCTTGTACTGATCAGCTGCAGCATTGTATACATTATCTGTGACCGACCATAAAGCCATACGAATGCCTAAATAATCATCTTCAACAGGCATTTCATGTGCTACACGACTAACATTGGGTTGGTTTTCTGATGAAATAAAATTCTCATCATTAATATCATAGTCCCCAACCATTACACGCACATTCCAATCTTTATATTCATTTTCACCAGAACCGGTAAGGGCACCAAGTTTTGCTGAGGCATATGCTGTTTTGATATCAGCAATCGTATAACTAATAAAAAAGGGATCTTCAAATCCATCCTTAGACAGCTCCTTCATATTTCTGTTTAGCTCATGCTTCATGGCTACTATTAATACGCTGTCTTTGTTTTCTTGTCCTTGAAGAACAAGAGACTGAAAAACAAACAATGACAATGATATCCAGATTATGACTCTTTGTTTTCTGAACATACTTTAAAATTAGATTGTATTTTAATTTTCACTAATTGTTGGAGATGGCAACAATGGCACCTCCGTTTTAATTTCCATCCCTTTCTGAGTTTCCACTTTACGCACAAAAAGAGCAGGAGCTATTGCTGTTACAGGCACAAAGCCCGATTCAGCCCCACAAAATCCAGAAAAAATCCCCTGTTCATCACCTGCAGAAACAATATTTGAAAACATGGTAAGTGGAGTTCCGATCAGTTCAACCCCTACAACCAGCTCATCAGGCCTTCCATCGGTATACACCCGGTATACTTCAGAGGGCATAATGTTAAATACATTGGGATTAAACCTGTCCGTTACTGTAAAACCACCGATTACACTTTTAAAGAAGTAACCATATTCTTTGTTTTGTTTCTTACATTCAGATATCAGCTTCTTCCGTAAATCCTTGTCAGAATAAGTTTTTGATGCACTTACCAGTAGGTTTGACTGACGCGAGACTGGCATGTTACCAGGTTGTGCCCTACTATGCCCATTAGGCTCAGGGAACTCGCTTGTCGGTTGTCTCGACATTAAAAATGCCTGAAGTTGCCCCTTGTTAACCAGCTCAACCTTTTGTGCCAAAACACCTTCATCATCGTATACATAAGAACCTATCAGTCTTTTATCCTTGAACTCTACCTTGGTAGGATCGCAAACTACCGAGAATTCCTTTGGCAGTACTTTTTCACCAACTTTGTCTGTAAAAGTCTGACCGTCATAGGCTTTTTCCAGTCTATGCCCCTCCACCCTATGTCCAAATATTTCATGAAAGAACACACCTGCGGCTGCTGCTGAAAGTATTGCCGGACCAGCATATGCTTCTGCAGGTTTAGCACCTTTCAAAGCAGTAAGCAGTTGCATCATATCATCTATTTTCCCGTTAACAATACTATCAACCAGCACATCGTTTGGATGCTCTGCAACTAAAGAAAAATGTTGTGGAATAGCATGTCCTTCCTTATTCCTTACTACCGCCATTACCTGTAGCTGGGTCAACATACGGTTTTGAACAATGCTTGAACCTTCGGTTGTCAAGTAATACTTCCTGTTTATTTGGTATCTTAAAGACACCTGCCCGGACAAAATAGATTCATCCTCTCTAAAGCGCTTTGAATATTGTTTAATTTTTTGAATCATTAAATCCTTATCCACATAAATTTCTTTGGGAGAATATTCAGGTTCAAAATAAACTGCTGGTTTTACTTTAGCAAAATCAGCCACGCTGTCATTCTTCTCTTCGGACATTCTGTTTTTCATGGATGTATACGCCTGCAGTGAACTTTTATAGGATTCATCCACAGCTTTCCATATGGAATATTTTATTGCTTTTTCATCATTATCAAATGGCAGGCTGGCAAAGCCTGTACTCCCTGGATAATATGCGTATCCCATATCATCGTTGAACACATGAGTATTGTCAAACTCATAATCTCCTATCCTGATCTGGGGTGTAAATACCCGGTGTTTATTGTTGTTTTTTGAAATAAGGCTGCCAAAATTTGCCGACAGTTCCATAACTTGAATATCATCAATCCTAAATGACATAAAGTAGGGTGGTTCCTCCTCCTTTGAAAGCACCTTCATTTCCCTGTCAAGTTCTTCCTGCAAAATAACCAAAAGACTATCTGATGCAGATTTCGCTATAGACGAAAACAAGATCAAAAACAGAAATACAGCACCCTTTACGGTAAATTTAATTGTATGCATTAAATGATTTATTTTCTAATCTAACGTGGTCTTATTCATATTTGTTTAGTAAAAGTGCAATTTTTTACAACTTCTTCAGGAAACCATAACAGAACAAATTATCTTTTATTCTTTAAAAAACAGACAAAATCCTAAAGGAATAAAAAAAATGCCTCTAAATATAGGTTGTTATGAACATCTATATGCTTTTTCACTCCTAAAATACTTAAAATCAGAATAAACTTTGTGTTTTTTTTGCCAAAAAACAATAAAACAAAGCTAGACAAAACACAATTAGTTTTCTTTTAATAGAATTAGTATTAAATTTATTAATAAAAGAAAATATTTTAAACCATTACGAGTTAGATTCAATGAAACAAAAACTATTATATGTAGATGACGAACATATTAATCTTGAGCTTTTTAGAATAAATTTTGAAGGTCATTATGAAATAATCATATCTGACTCTGGCATGAATGCCCTGAATATTTTAAAAAAGCAGAAGGATATAAATGTAATTGTATCGGACCTTAAAATGCCGGTCATGAATGGCATGGAGTTAATCGCTGAAATCAAGAAAAAAGATCCCAGAAAAGTCTGCATTATGCTTACAGCTTTTGCTGATACTGATGTTATGATGCGGGCAATAAACGAAGAGTTGATTTTCAGATATATGCTTAAACCATGGAATCGCAACGAACTTATCAAAACCATTAATTTAGCTTTTGACAGATACGAAGAAGACCTGGATTAATTCTTTTTTGCGTTATCCTTCTTATATGAAAAAATCATAAGAAGTAAGAAGGTTATCCCCCCGTTAAATATTAAGACTTCAAATCCCATTTTATAACCCCATAAAATATCTACGGAATATTTATTTAAAAAAAAGATGATTATGATTGCTACCAAGGCAATGTATGGAACATATTTTTCTAAAGCAACCCGCTTGGTAAAAAAACCAAAGGCAAACAAGCCCAATAAAGGACCATAGGTAAAACCTGCAACTTTAAGCAACGAACCTATCACATTAGTTTCCTGCACCTTTTCGAAAACAATAATGATTAAAGCCAATAGTAGAGAAATTGCAAAATGGGTTATCAATCTCTTAACCTTGATTTTTTTTTCAGTTTCATTTTTCACACCTACAATATCAATAAGAAAGGAAGTTGTTAAAGCTGTCAATGCTGAATCGGCACTTGAATAAGCCGCAGCAATAAGTCCAAGAATAAAAAACACGCCAACAATCATAGGCAAGTGCCCCTGTGTTGCCAAAAGTGGAAATAAATCATCTGCCCCGCTTGGCATAGGAATATTGTTATTGTTTAAAAAAATAAAAAGCAATACTCCAAGCGACATAAAAATCAAATTCACCGGAATTAAGGCTATACTATAAGTAATCATGTTTTTCTGGGCATCCCGTAAACTTTTACAACTCAGGTTTTTCTGCATCATGTCCTGGTCCAACCCTGTCATTACTATTGTAATAAACATGCCACTAAGAAATTGCTTTACAAAATGGGTTTCAGACCGAAAAGATGAAAAGTCAAACATTTTGGAATACCCACTCTTTTGAATAAGAGCGACCCCCTCGGATAAGCTTAGTCCCATATTCTTTAGTATGACTATAATTGTAACAACAACTGCCGTTACCATAAATAGGGTTTGAAGGGTATCTGTCCATACGATTGTTTTTATTCCCCCTTTGAAAGTATAGATATATATCAATATCAGGCTAAACAATACAGTAAAAAAGAACGGCACACCTAGTTTATCAAAGATTACCATTTGAAGAACATTTGCAACTAAAAACAGACGAAATGCAGCCCCCATTATTCGTGATAAGAGGAATAAAGAAGCACCGGTCTTATAGCTTACTTGCCCAAACCGAAATTCGAGGTAGGTATATATCGAAGTTAAATTGAGTTTATAATAAACAGGTAGAAGAACAAAAACAATTACCAGGTAACCAATTAAATAACCAAACACTACCTGCATATAATAAAATGAGTTCTGCCCCACATCACCAGGAACAGAAATAAAAGTGACACCTGATAGTGATGTGCCAATCATACCGATAGCCACAATGTACCAAAGCGACCTTCTGTTGCCAATAAAGAAAGATTGGTTGTTTGCCCCTCTTGAAGTCAAAAAACTTATACCTAACAAAATGCTGAAATACCCTAAAATTATTGCCAGTGCCACATATGGATTCATATCTAGATCGAGATTTTTTTACAAGAATAGTGAAAATTGTTAAATAAGAAAGAAGTTGGGAGTTGGATAATTTGCTTCGTGCTTCAATCTTCGTTCTTCCATCCCATTAATTTAAAAAGTTTTTTAGCATTCTAATTTATTCAATATAACTTTGCATATAAGTGTTGAGCTATGACAAATATCCATTATCCATCCCGTTTGCTTACTGAGGCTGTTGAACAATTCACCAGCTTACCAGGTATTGGTGAGCGTACAGCCCTACGTATGGTGTTGTTTCTTTTGCGGAAAGAAAAGAAAGATGCAAAACAGTTCACTCTTGCTCTGGACCAATTATTTGATAACATTCATTTTTGCTCGGAATGCCATAATATTTCAGACAGTGAAGTTTGTGGCATATGTAGTTCACCAAAGCGGAACAACGAAATAATTTGTGTTGTTGAAAACATTAAAGATGTAATGTCCATTGAACACACCCAGCAATACAGCGGATTATACCATGTTCTTGGAGGTATTATATCACCTATGGAAGGAATAGGCCCTCAGGATCTGGAAATTGAAAGCTTGATTAAAAGATTAGAAAGTTCACCTGCCAAAGAAGTTATATTAGCATTAAGCACAACTATGGAGGGAGACACAACCAACTTTTATATATACAAAAAGCTTAAAAACTTCGATGTAAAAGTAACCATCATTGCAAGGGGCGTATCCTTTGGAAACGAACTTGAATATACAGATGAAGTTACCCTGGGCCGGTCCATAATAAACAGGCAGCCTTTTGAAGGTCTAAGCAGATAAAACAGTTTACTTCTTCAACCCCTTAACATACTTCTTTGCAGCCAAAGCTGCCCCAATAAGTCCGGCTTCATTTTTCAGTTTTGCCATGACAATCTTTGTAGGAACATGAATTTGAGACATAAATTTTTCTGGTTTCTTGCTTACTCCCCCACCAATAATGATGAGTTCTGGCCAGAACAATTTATGCATTTCATTGAGATACTTATTAAACCTGCTGCCCCAATCATCCCAAGAAAGATCTTCCCTTTGCCTTACCGAGTCAGCGGAGAAATCCTCGCCCTCTCTACCATTGTCCAAAAAGACATGCCCTAATTCAGTATTGGCAACAAGAGCTTTATCACTAAAAATTACGGTGCCTATACCTGTTCCAACTGTAATAAGCAATACTGTACCCTTCTCATTGGCACCCGCCCCGAATTTCATCTCTGCATATCCGGCAGCATCAGCATCATTGACCACACAAAAGGGCAATCCGGTTTGCTTTTGCAGAAGCATCATTGCGTTTACCCCAATCCAGGAATCATCAATATTTGACGCTGTTTTAATTTCCCCATTCAGCACAACAGAAGGAAATCCAACACCTACAGGGCCTTCCCAATTAAAATGCCCAACAATTTGGCTGATCACCTTAGCCACAGCTTCAGGAGTTGAAACTGAAGGAGTTTCAATCCTATGCCTGGGTGCCAAAAGCTCTCCTGTTTTTGTATTCACCGGAGCCCCTTTTATTCCCGACCCCCCAAAATCTATTCCTAACACTTCTTTAACTGCCATATCTAAATCAATTGGTATAGTAAATATAATATTACCTGACAAAAATGTTTATTTTTTAGCTTTTAAACCACTCAAATTGTTAAAAACTTTTAACCATTTGATGGCGAATATTTTAATAACTTTAAACCGTTAATCATATAAGATTCCAAACATGGACAGTTTAATCCTTAAACTTCTGAAAGACAACGGTCGAATTATTATACCAGACTTTGGTGCATTAATTGTAAAACAAAAGACTCCCTTTAAAGTTATATTCAACGAATTTTTACAATACAACGATGGTGCATTAATTAATGCATTTGCTGAACGTGAAGGAATTAGTAAAGAAGATGCAAGTGCAAAGGTAAAGCAGCTCACAAAAGAGTTTATTGCAAAACTTAATTCCGGGGAAAAAATAACACTTGAGGAAATTGGAACATTGGTAAGAACAAGCACTGGCAAAATAACCTTATCTGATGGCAGTGAAGAAGGTCAACCTGCAGTTGCTCCAGAACCAGAAGTTAAGGACCAAACACCAAAAGATGATATTGAATTCGAAGTCAAAAATGAGCCAGTAGAAAAGCCGATAGAGAAAAAGAGTGAAGAGCCTATAAAACCTGTTCAGAAAGAGGTCAAACAGGAACAAAAACCACCCTCCATAAAAAAGGAACCAGAAAAGGCTGCGGAGACCAAAGCCTCTTCACCAGATACCGAAACATCAAACACTCATAATGCCCCAATTGTAGAGTATTATCTTGAAGGTTCTAAAAGGAACTGGAAAAGTATTTTTTTATGGATATTGCTTATCCTTATTGTTAACGGAGCAATATTTGGATTTTTCTTCTATGGTGATGAAATAAAAACCATTTTTGGAAAGGATAAAAAAGAAGTGGTAAGCCCTGAAATAGAGATCTTCGATGAACCAGCAGTTGACCAGGAAGTTGTTGCAGTAGATACTGAGGCTGCACATGAAACCCTTGAAGAAGATATACTTATAGAAGAGCACCCTGACAATGCTTCAGAAGGGCAAATGGATGTCGAACCTACCTTGCCCGGCACAAAGTATTATGTTGTTGCCGGAGTTTTTAAGGAAGAATCCAATGCCGACAACCTGGTAAAGAATCTTAGAAGCAAAGGATACAATGCTGAGAAATTTGGAAAAATAGGAAAGATGCATGCTGTTAGCTATGATGTTTTTCCAACGAAAAATGAGGCTGACAGTTATATGTTGAAAATTAAAAGAGAGATTGACAAAGACACCTGGATACGTATAGTCGATTAGTATAGGCTACTATTATCAACTAAACATTTAAGTAAACTCCTAATTATTTAGTATCTTCTAGAAAGATAATAGAAGGGAAAAATCTTTATATGTGTGATTTTAGAAAACTAATATGGTTTTTTCCAAAAAGCATCATTGGTCAAAAAGTAAAAGACAGCCAAGCCCGCAAGTCACTGCTGGATGAAATATGCTATATAAACATTACCCGGCTAAAAAATTTAATACACATTGTTGTCATATTTGTGCTAGTGCTATTGTTTTTTGATGTTTTTTCAAATGAAATCTGGGATAAAAAAATTCAGCACCACTACCTCATCCTGGATTCTTTTATGTTTGCTTACCTAACATCTACTATCATATATTTTAGAAAGCAAAGTCCATTTATAACCGGAAAGATCAACAAGACAACACTTTTCCTGTTCAGACTTACATTGGTTATAACCTTTCTATGGACAGCTCTGGTTTCAGTCAATGAGATTGAAAGTTCGGACGGATTTCCTACTTTTCTAATAGGGTGTTTTGTTATGGCCACTATTTTTCTATTGTCAAAACTGTTCATGCTTCTACTATTATCTATTGGGATAACAACCCTTATCCTAGGCACCTATATTTTTGGTTCGGGCATAAACGATTCATTTGCAGGTTATTTTCCAAGTTTTTTTTTAATTGTAATTTCATATGTTACTTCCAGAATTCTCTATGCCAATTTCATAAAAGCATATGCTGCAAACTACGAACTGAACAGGACCAATGAACATTTAGACGACCTGGTAAAAATGCGGACAATGGAACTTTCGGAAATAAATACCAAGCTTGAACAAGAAATAAATATAAGCCATAGATATGAAGATAAGCTTAGACTTGAGAAGCAAAAAGCTGAAGAGGCCGATCGTTTAAAATCTGCATTTTTGGCAAACATGAGCCATGAAATAAGAACCCCCCTGAATGGAATTGTTGGATTCTCAGATCTTCTGGGAAGGAAAGATCTACCTAATGATAAGAGAAACAGGTATATTTCAGTAATTAAATCAAACAGCAACCAGCTTATACAGATTATAAACGACATCATTGATATATCAATGATTGAATCCAATCAGTTAAAGTATAAATACGAAGAAATTAAGGTCAAACAAATATTTGAAAGGTCAATTAACCTATATAATGGCCTAGGAATAAAAAAAGAAAAAAATGTTGAGTTTTATAGCGAATTAATTGATATTGAAGATAATTTGAGCATTTGGTCTGACATGAACCGCATAAGCCAGGTAATCTACAATCTCATTGGCAATGCTTTTAAATTTACCGATGAAGGCTATGTAAAGTTTAGTATGAGAAAAAATGGAAACAACTTGTTTGTCTGTGTTGAAGATACTGGGATAGGTATATCACAAGAAAAGGCAACCATCATTTTTGAACGGTTCAGACAAATTGAAGACACATCTTCTCGTAAGTTTAGTGGTACTGGATTAGGCCTTTCCATTTCAAAAGCAATTGTACAACATCTGAATGGAGATATTTGGCTTGACAAATACTATAAAGATGGAGCAAGGTTTTGCTTTAGCATACCAATCGTACTCACAAAAAATGCCCAAACAGGAAAAGAAATACTGAATATTAAATCCAGCATTGCAAAAGACAAACAGGTTTAATCCGAACTATGGATTAGGACTATGCTCAAGGTGTATACTCAAAAGATTATTCTGGTAAAACAGAAATCCTGTATTTTGATTTACTTTCAACTATTTCCCTGCTAAATAAATCTTCATAATATTTTCCCTCGACATAGGCTTTTGTCTGGTTGCAATAAAATCGGCTCGTAATTACCCCTGAATAACCGGTTGGAATGACAGATACGGATTTATCCCAGTTTCCGATACTGAATATATGTCTGTGCGAAGCACCATGATTTACCTGCGAAGGTTCAAACATTGGGTAACTATATGGGGCCACTGTATGTTTTGCCCCATTAACCGCAAATGGCCCCCTGCTCAGGTTAAATACAACATCTAAAGCTTCCTTTGAGGCCAGCATATGTTTTAAGGTAATAGTATGATGGAACTTCCATTTCCATTTCCGCGTATCAGACCTGTAATTTTCAACCAGGTATTCCATTGTCGCTTTAAAGGTCGAATTTACTATTGCCTTCAGATCTTCTTTTTCTTCAGTATTAACATTATCAATCCATGGTGAATCAGGATTCTGCATCAAGTTATAGATAGCTATTCTCACAAGTTTTCCGTTTTTTTCAAAACGGCTAAAAAGATCTGGTCCCATTTCATCAGCATATAATTGTTTGGCAAACATCCAATTGAACGCTTCTGCAACAGTAGGTTCAATTAGTTCCTTGTCCATATTTCCGTCCCAGAATTTAAGTTTTGCACATACTTCAGATTCAAGTTTGTCAAGTACTTCCTCATCTATCAATACAAACAATTGCTCTACCTGGGCCAATGAAAATTTTGATTTCGCATCGTTTTGGATTTGCTTAAAGTCATCAATGTTAAATTTGTCCTTTTTTTCCAACAGTTCACGAATTCTTTCAATTCTATACGGAAGGGAATACCATGACCCAATATGATATGGATAGGTACTGTCAGCTGTACGGTTATTTGCCGATGAGACATATCCACGCTCGGGATTAAATTCATGTGGGAGCTCATCAAAAGGCACCAAGCCTTTCCACTCGTACTCATCTGTCCATCCAGGCAATATTTCAAAAGGTGCATTCCTTTTTCGGATAGGCACTCCCGCGCAGGCATAAAGTCCAATATTGCCCTTCACATCTCCATACACTATATTTTGGCTTATGCTTCTAAAAGTCCGGAAGGCATCCTTAAAATCCTGCCAGTTTTTTGCCCGGTTTGCTTTTAAAACACTTAAAAATTCATTGCTCTCTTCGCTACCAACCCATTTAATTGTTAAGACCTTGTCTTTAATATCTTTTTGTTCTGAAACAACCGGACCTCTATGGTTGCGCCTGTAAGTTTTTAAAACTGTATCGCCTTCCCTGGTAAGAATTTGCTCTTTAACTATCTCAAAATCTTTCCACTCTCCCATGTACATATATTGATTTGAATCATCAGGATTTATCTTCTCCTGGTAATAATCGAGATTATCCACATAAGTATTTGTCATACCCCAGGCTATGCTATCGTTATGGCCAACTATTACCAAAGGTTGTCCTGGCAGAACCAACCCACTAACATTCAGCTTACCATCAACCACCTGATGCATCTGCATCCATACGCCTGGTACATTTAAAGAAAGGTGCATGTCGTTTGCAACTATAGGCATACCGGTTTCGCTTTTTGCGCCTGAAACAGCCCAGTTATTGCTTCCACTTAGAATATCAACTCCAAGGGACTCCAGTTTTGAAAGTTCCTTTAATTTTATTGAAGCTAAGAGCTCCTCATGGTCTTTCTGGTAAAATACATAGTCTTTATAACTCTCGATATCTGGTAATAATTCCACATAATGGGCACTGTCGAGTTTGGCATTCAACTCGTCAAGTATAATCTCATTCCAACCTGCTTTTAGGTCCCATGCCATAAAACTGATTAGGTTTAAGGACTGATAGGGCTCCCACTTTTCTGGATTGTACCCCAGCAAAAAAAACTCAACAGGATAGTTGCCCTTGTATTGTTCGATGTATTGGTTTACACCATCTGAGAATGCATCAAGCACCAGCTTAATATCCTCTGGTGATTTTTCTAACATCGACTTTGACTTTTCGCTATACCTCAGAGACCTTAGCAGCAAGTCCGTCTCAACATAATCAGAACCGAAAATTTCAGACAATCTTCCTAAAGTCACCCTGCGCAGGACATCCATTTGCCACATCCGGTCCTGAGCCATCAGAAAGCCCACAGTTCGATACAGGTCCTTTTCATTGCTGGCATAAATATGCGGTGTTCCAACCTCATCACGAAAAACACTAACTTCTGATTGTAGGTTTTTTAAGTGAATATCTTCAGTATAATCCGGCAATCCTTTTTTAGCCTTTATTGTTTTTAGGGTTACTGCAACAATCAGGAATAAAATAAATAAACCTAAAATGCTCAATAAAAATATTTTTCTTCCTTTGGATGATTTTCTGTTATAATTGTTGGTTTTGGTCATTATTCTGATTTTTTAAGATTGTTTGAACTGTCTTTATCAGGTATATTGGGATTACCTATTGTAACTTTTTTAAAATCCTCAATATCAGCAAGAACCACTCTAGCGGCTTTAGGATTTTCCTTCCATATATCTGAAGCAAACTTCTTATTTACAAGTGTCCCGTCTTTCTTTTCTACAGTAACATATACCGGAACAGGCAAGCCCCCAACATTGGTAATATCAACAACCAACTGCCCGCTCTCAAGGCTGGTACTGGTTAATTCCAAATCCGCCCATCCCTTGTCAAAAAACCAAGGTTTGATTAACCAATATAAACTTTCTCCGGCTGTATCTTCAAGGCTAAAAATAAAATCATAACCTGTTGGGTGCTTTCCTTTCCATCTATTAACAAACACCCTGATTGCTTCCCGAAATTTTTCCCTGCCCAGATAATCTTCAAGTATATACAATGCAGCAGAAGACCTGAAATAGGCTTGATGCTGGTATGGAAACCCATTTAGCAAATGACTTGGAAACATTAATGGTGCTTCAACATCCTCACCGGCCAGCATGCTATATATGTTGTTTATCTTAGGTACTGTAAAATAGTGACCTCCCAGAGCTTCTTCAGTAATAATTGGCAAATAAGTTGTTAATCCTTCATCCATCCATGCATATTTTTTTTCATTTAAGCCGGTCATAAATGGAAAGTACCCATGAAAGATTTCATGCATGGTCACAAAATCATTTTCAGCTTTTCCATCGGCTCGCTCATTTACCATCATTGGAAACTCCATGCCCCCATCGCCATTAAAAACAGTTACCTGTCTGAAAGGATATGCAATTTTTAATGAATTCACATAAAAGTCTTTAACTGATTTAGCTCCGAAAGAAGCGATTTCTTCAAAATTGTCAGCATCTACCGGGTAAACAGCATTTACGGTAATCATCGCACCTGCAGTGGTATCAATTATGGAGGATTGAGCATCCCAGATATAATTGTCTGAAACAGCAAAGGCAAAGTCTGTAATATTATGGGCATTAAAATGAAATTTGTTTCTATGCGAGTTTAAAAATATACTGCCCATTTCCCAGTCTTTTTGTCCAACAACATGCACCAGTTCTTCCTGAGCACGTGATTCAGAATACCTTTTCATGACTTGTTTCGAGAAAATCTGCCCAGGATTCAGAAAATCCCCAGTTGCCCAAAGTAAATGTTTGCCCGGGACAGTTATTTCTACATCAAAGTCGGCAAAATCGTTATAGAATTCTGTTGTTCCTGTATAACTTAAAAAGTCCCAACCGTCTATATCGTCGTATACTGCAATTTGAGGATACCAATAAGCTACAAACCAATTAGAATTCCTATAATAACCAAAGCGGTGCACGTGTATATGCGGCAATTGGGTTTGCCATTTTATGCTAACACTTAAACTATCTGAGGGCAATAAGTTAATTGGTAAAGTAACAATAAGATTCGTTCCCTTTCGGTTTAGGAAAATATCAGGATTGTCGATATATTCAACATTATCGATTACCAATGAGTTGATGGTTACGCCCTTTGTTAGTTCTTCTGCAGGAACCTCTTCAGCTCTTGAATTTCCTTGCCTTAAAATATCGTGGTAGAGCCGAATAACTATATAATTTAAGCTATCAATACTGTTGTTGGTATACCAAATTCTCTCAGAACCTTTTAACAACCCTTTGTCAGGATTAAATTCAGCCTTGATGGAATAGCTTGAATGGTTTTGAAAGTATTTATCGCCGGGCTTTCCAGAATAGTCTCTGCTTCCATACTCATAAGCAGATTTTATATTAATCGGCACATCATACTTCTGAGCTCCTGCATTAGAAAAAAATGAAAAGAGTAGGAGAAATCCTATTAGAGACTTATTCATCTATATGTAATTTAAATTTGAGATATACAGGTTGATGGTCGGAATACTTAAAATCCATAGGTATTGTTTTACAGGCTAGAACTTCAATATTATCAGACACCAGGAAGAAATCGATGAGTGTTTCCGGAGTTTTTCCTTTCTCGTAGGGCATAGTCACCCTGCGGTTTGTTGGTTCATCTTTGTCATAAATCCAGTTCCAATTTTTTGGCAGGAAGTCATCAGCTATATAGGTGCAATTAATAGTATCAAAAACCTGCCCTTCGTATTTAGGGGCAAAGTTAGGTGGCGACTGGTTCCAATCTCCGCCAACTACAACATAGTTGCCCTTATTTTCCTCTTCCTGTAAAAATCCTTTTAGATACTCCATTTGCTTGCTTCGCAATGTTCCATCATCATAGGCCGAATTATGCGTGTTTATCATAACAAGCTCTTTACCATTTTCCAATGAATAGCGGTTTACCAAAAAGCATCTATCGAGCATAAAGAGTGACATTGGCCAGCTGTAATTTCCAGGGAAAGAATGTCGCACAGTCTTTTGTGGAACATGTACAGAAAGGGACAATAATCCGGAAAACACTTTCCCCATAGGTCTTAAGAATGGTTTTGGTACAAAGGCAACTTTATAATTTGCTGCAAAGAATGGAAAATGTCCATTGAGCATGTTACTGATTTCATCAACCTGGTCTATTTTGTAACTTCTTTTTGAACTTTTATCTACCTCTTGCAAAAAATAAAAATCGACATCCTCGTTCCAGCCAAGAAATTGCTTGATCATAGTAAAATTCCGGAGTGTATTTTCCTTGGAATCCCGAACATTTTCACCTCCATCGAAAAAAAAGTCCATTTCTTCTCCCAAACCGGCATATCCAATATTCCATGATAAAATTCTGAACGTATCTATAGAGGAAATCTCAAATTTTTCTTCCATATTGCTTATTACCTGCTCGTTTTGAGGTTTAAAATCGGTAAAAGAACCTACCATGATTACAACCAGCAGATATACCAATGGAATAATGACAATAAGTAATATCAATTTAAATATTCTTTTCATAGAAATTAGTTATCAAGCGATTAATTAGCATCAATTATTTGCACTCCATATTCCTCAACAATTTCAAACAGCTCTGGGCGAGTAATCTTCGAAGTTTCTGCCTTTATGCTTATCAAAGAATCAGTTGGTTTTATGTATACGCTTTCCACTCCATCCAGAAAGTTAATTTTCCATATCGAATCGGCAATGGTACTATCTGCAAGTCCGACAACTTTCAGGTTGTAGACCATGTAGTCTTCTTGCACATTTTGTTCTGTGGTTTTTGGTTTACATGCTATAAGTAGTACCAGAAAAATAAATAAGAATAGACTATTTTTCATATGAATGTAATTAATATCAATTCAATTCTAAACCAAAAATTTATAATCAAAAATTAAAAACAATAATTTCTTTTTTTACTCAAACAAAATCAAGCTCTGCTCATGACCAATTTACCATGCCTGACACCTTTTAGGGAAATCAATTTATCAGCCAGATTGGTCAAGTCCTTGGCTTTTCCCCTTACTGCTATTGATTCAAGGCACAAATCATGGCTAAGGTGGATATGCTGGGTAGAAAGCACCAATGTATGAAATTCATGTTGCAGATGTCCTGCTTTATGCGAAACATCACTTTTATGATGGTCGTACAAAAGTACAATAGCACCAGCGACTTCGTTGTTACACTGCCATTTTTGTTCAATAAATGAGTTCTCAATCATGAACCTGATAGCTTGCGAACGGTTTGGAAATTGGTTGTCTTCAACAAATTTATCCAGTTTCACCAGCGAATCTTCTTCAAGTGAGACACCAAATCTTTTTACACCCATAATGTTATATATTTTTGTCTTACCAAAGAATATTCATTTCATCCAATAAATATCCGGCTTCGGCATATTTATCCATCACAAATAAAATATACCTGACATCAACAGCTATATTTCTACAAATATTCTCATCAAAATTATAGTCACTCATAGTACTTTCCCAGGTACGATCAAAATTTAGACCAATCAGGTTTCCTTCTGCATCTAGAACAGGACTACCGGAATTGCCTCCCGAAGTATGGTTTGAAGCAATAAAACAAAGAGGTAAATTACCTTCTTCTGTACAATATTTGCCATACTCCTTTTCTTGGTAGAGTTTCATGAGCTTATTGTCGATATTATAATCGTCTGCTCCTGCTGCAACCTTTTCAACAAGTCCTTTGAGATAGCTTTGACACTCATACTCAACAGCATCGGAAGGTGAGTACCCTTTCACCTTTCCATAAGACATTCGCATTGTAAAGTTTGCATCCGGATAAAACTTACGCTCTTTGTCAATTTCTTGAAGAACCGACATATATTGATAGTTCAGGTTTTGTATTTCTTTTGCATAATATTTATAATCTTCGATGAGTTGCTCCACGTAAATTGCAATAAATTCTTCAAAAAGTAAATATACAGGGTCCTCAAACAAAGTCTTTGTTTTACCCTTGTAGAATTTACCCAATGCCCCAGAAAAGTTTTCTTTGCTTGTAAAAGCAGATTTCTCATAAAGAGTGTTCAGGTACTCATCTAATTTACCCTGTTTATGTTTCTCCATCAAAACTTCAGGAACATGCGATTCGTCCATATCTTCCAAGTAACTGTTCAACAAGAATTTAGTTAGCTTAATGTCCAAGTCCGGCAAATAATCGGTAAAATGGCTTTTCCCGATTCTTTCCAACTTTTCTATATTTTTATCGTCTTTTATTTCTACACTACTTGTGCCGACAGTAGATCTCACACGATTAGCTAAGCGAAATGGTTCAATAGCATTAATGGATTCCATAAAAAAGTCTACTGCCATTTTATAGCTTTTAAAACCTAAATATACATCCTCATAAGCCTCATAGATATCTTTCAATTCATTCTTCCTCTCTCCTGCATTAGCTAAGAGCCATTTTTCATAGTCTTTACGCTTTTCAATTACTTTAAACTGATTAAAACCATGGAGCACGCCTATCCATTTTTTCCATGAATTGGCAATTCTTCTCTGCTTAACAGCATACTCAATATAAACCTTCTCATTGGCATTTCTGGCATTCCTGATAATATCAAGCCTGCCAGTCCTCAATTTAATCCTGTTTGGAAATACAATATCATTATATAGTTCTAATTCTGCTGAATATAAATATTCTGCTGTTGTACCAGGATACCCCAGAACCATAGTAAAATCACCCTCTTTTACACCTTTTGCAGAAATTGAAAAAGACCTTTTGGGTTTGTAAGGAATATTATCTTTGGAATATGGAGCAGATTTGCCATCGGGTCCAGTATAAATTCGAAAAACCGAAAAATCTGCAGTATGTCTTGGCCAAATCCAATTGTCGGCATCCCCGCCAAAATCCCCTATAAATTCTGGTGGCGCACCAACAAGTCTGATATCCTTAAACTCATTATATAAAAAGAGGTAATACTCGTTTCCATAATAAAACTGCTCAATAGATGCTAAATAATCTGAAGTATCTTCAATGGCCTTTTCATATTTTTTAATAGCTTCCTGAATGTAAGGTTGTTTATCGCTAAAGTTTAAGCCCGGATCAATTCCCTCCATAATCTTGGAGGTAAAGTCATCAATCCTTACAAGAAATTTTACAGTAAGTCCTTTGTTTGGGAGCTCCTCTTCTCTTGATTTTGCCCAAAAACCATCATGTATATAATTATTCTCTACTGATGAATGTTTCTGTACCCGTCCAAATCCACAATGGTAATTTGTAAATAAAAGACCTTCGTCAGACACAACCCCTCCAGTGCAACCAAGACCAAAAATAATTACAGCATCACTCAAACTTGCCTGGTTAATGGCATAAATATCTTCGGCTGTGAGTTTAAAGCCATTGGCTTTCAAATCGTCATAATTTAATTGCTCAATAAAAGTTGGCATCCAAAGCCCTTCCTTTGCAGAACTTTGGGTTTGAAACGCACAAAATAAAAAAATTACTATAACTCCAGCTTTTTTCATGTATCTAAAGTTTTTCCATTTCCCCATCCCCCGGGTTCATGTTCTTTTCATTAGTTATAAATTTTAAGAGTTCCATGTATAAGGCCTGAACCGGAAGGCCCATAACATTATAAAATGACCCTTCAATTTTTTCGATTCCTGCATAACCTATCCATTCCTGTATTCCATATGATCCTGCTTTATCGAAAGGTTTATATTCTTTAAGATAATAGTTTATTTCCTCTACAGTAAGGTTTCTAAAAAACACCTTTGACACGGCATGAAAACAGACCTCCTGGGATTTGCTTTTGATGCATACTCCTGTAACAACTTCGTGCATGTTGCCCGAAAGTTCAGTTAAAATATTAACGGCATCATTAAAATCACGGGGTTTTCCTAATTCTCTTCCATTAATCCAAACTATTGTATCGGCAGTAATTACAATAGTCTTTGAATTTAGAAAATCCAGATAAGCCTGTGATTTTAGTTTTGCAAGAAAAACAGGGATCTCAAACTTGTCCAATCCTTCCGGAACCTTTTCCTCAATATCTGGCCTTACAACAACCTCGAAATTAAGGTTAAGCCCTTCCATTAACATTTTTCTCCTTGGCGATTGTGATGCAAGGATCAGTTTATAATCTGATATAGATTCGTGTAGTACCATTTTTCTGTATTAATACACCCAATTTGCTGCCACAACAACATAAAAAAGACCCGACAGCATGGCAAGTTTCAACATCAAACTTGCTGAAGTATAATGTTTTTTTTCCTTTGCCTTATATACAACAACCATTTGTACAATTAAAGGTATAATAATTAAAAACACGCAATACCCTACAGTCAGTAGGCTCCATCGTATTTTATAGATAATAATTGCTAACAGTATAATACTAATTAAACTTAAAAAAAGGATAATGTATTTTGCTATGGCTTGTCCCCATGCAATCGGAATGGTTTGCCTGCCAAATGCAAAATCCCCTTCAAAATCTTCTAAATCTTTTACAATTTCCCGGATCAATGTTAACAAAAAAGCAAAAAGCGAATAGCCCCCAATCCAAAATGCCATCAGTTTTATATAGTAAGTATTGGTAGCTAACAAACTATCGAAGTTTTTGAGCAACATGGGCAACTCATACAACAAAACAACCAAAGGGACACAGGCTACCAGAAATGCCACAACCAAATTGCCCAGTAAAACCTGTTTTTTGTATGTAGTGGAGTAGAACCAAAGCACGCCACTTATAACTGGAAAAATTAAACTCAGTTTTAGAATCCCTGTTTTCCAGGAAACATAAGTCCCAAGTAAAATTCCTACACCAGTCAAAATTGTATGCCAAAACATTCCTGCTCTTCGGCTCAATATCCTTCCAAGTATCACTTTACCTGGTTTATTGATCAGGTCTGTTTTCCTGTCGAAATAATCATTTATGATATAGCCTGCTGCCGCTATACAAACTGTTGCAAGCACCAATAAACCAAACCGGTACTCATCAATCTGTGGTTTAAGGTTATAATCGGACAAAATAGGTATAAAAATAAACCAGCGAATGAGGTACATG
>JBNKPU010000053.1:0-12545 GCA_050295515.1 Bacteroidales bacterium
ATTTGATAAAGAAAATAATCTAAGGGGGCAGAATTCCATGTTTTTGTCCCCTTTTTTTATTGCTAACCATGGACAAGTCAGAAATTATAGATTATCTCAAAGAATTTGCAAGTGAAAGACGTTGGGAACTTTTTAACAAGATTATAAACCAACGTACCCGTTACCTCACCCTTGTTTTAGAAGACATTTACCAATCACATAATGCCAGTGCAGTGTTGCGCACATGTGATTGTTTTGGAATACAGGATGTACATATTATTGAAAACAGGAATGAATACGATGTAAATCCCGATGTTTCTCTTGGTTCCGACAAATGGCTAACTTTAAAAAAGTATAATAGCGAGCAGAACAATACGGCAAATACCATTAAAGAACTAAAATCACAAGGGTACAGAATAGTTGCAACGACCCCGCATAAAGACGATATCGACCTGGAAGAATTTAACATTGAAAGAGGTAAAGTTGCATTTATGTTTGGCACCGAACTTCGCGGACTTTCTGACGAGGCTCTTCAACATGCAGACGAACACCTAAAAATACCAATGTACGGTTTTTCAGAGAGTTTCAATATATCTGTTTCCGCTGCTATTATTTTCCATCACCTTACCCATAAACTTAGAAACACTAAAAATCTTGATTGGCAGTTAAATACTGAAGAAAGAAAAGAAATCTTACTTGATTGGCTCAAAGCCTCTGTAAAGGATTCTAATAGAATTATTGATCGATATCTTCAGAAAAAAAAGATTAATTATTAGTTGAGGGCCCATTTAAAAAAACTATCTTTGTCTTCCAAATTTTTTATATATTTGACTTGTTGTTTGACGAATTGTTGAAAATAATTGACGAAACTGTTTTAATATGAATTGTATTATCATAGATGACGATATCATGTCGAGAAGAGTTATCGAAGAATTTGTTGGCCGTACGGAACAACTTATTCTTCTTAATTCTTACGAAAATGCCGTTGATGCCATTAATGCGTTTAATACCGGTGAAGATATCGATCTCATTTTTCTTGATATCGAAATGCCAGAAATGAGCGGAATTGATTTTCTTGAAACACTTCAGAATCCACCCCAAATCATTATTGTTTCGTCTAAAGAAAAATATGCATTGGATGCATTCAATTATGATGTTACCGATTATCTACTTAAGCCTGTTACCTACAGCCGCTTTTTTAAAGCTATTAACAAAGCCAACGTTCGTTTTAAAACTAAGGTAGACACAAAAGAGAACGAGATCTTTATCAAAAAGAATTCTGCACTTGTAAGGCTTAAATATGAAGAAATTTTATGGGTTGAAGCCCTTGAAAATTATGTGATCTTTACCACATACGCCGATAAATACACAATCCACTTTACCATGAAGGCCATCGAACAGAAATTACCTTCAAATATGTTTACCAGGGTTCACAGGTCATTTATTGTTAATACGCACAGTATAAACTTAATTGAGGACAACTCAATTATTATTAAAACAAAAGAAGGAAACAAGACTATTCCAATTGGCAAATCCTACAAAGACAAATTAATGGGAGATATTAACCTGATGATAAAATAATCCAGGCTCCTTTTGAGTTATTTAATAAGGATTAGAATTTTTTCAGAATGCCAGCAAGAAAATTTTGGTCAATTTTATTGTTGACTTTTATAGCATTTAACCTACTTCATGCCCAGGAAATTGATTCCGTTTTTTTTCAGCAGAAAGAAAAGGAACTGATAGACTTATATGAAAAAATCCGCTCATCTGAACCAGGTCAAAAGATTAATGCAGAAAAAGCATTTGAGGATACCCTGTTCAAAATTCTTCAGGAAAAAAAATCATATTACTATTCTTTTCCAAACATTAAATTTATTGGTCGAATCCAATCACCAGATGGTAATTTAAATACTTTTACTTGGAACATACCACTTGCAGGTGGATTCAATAACTATTACTGCATTTTACAATACCTCCCTAAAAATACCGATGCCCCATTTGTATATAAACTGAAAGAAACACCTGCGTTATTGAATAAAAACAGACAGGGAATGACGGGCACAGAAAGCTGGATCGGAGGGCTATACTATGAGGTATTATCCAATAAATATAAGGGGCAGGTTTTTTATACACTTCTTGGCTTCCACTTCAATAATATAGTGTCAAATATTAAGACTATTGAAGTACTCGCTTTCAATGAAAAAAACATCCCCTATTTCCCGGAGAGAAAATTTTTTTATGACGGTAAACCCCAGAACCGAATTGTTTTTGAGTTTAACGAACGCGTAAAAATGACTCTGAAATACAACGAAACCATGGATAAGATTGTTTTCGATCATCTTTCGCCAAACCGCCCATCTCTTGTTGATCAATTCCAATTTTATGGACCCGACCTTTCTTATGATGCACTTTACTGGAAAGATGGAATCTGGGTCCACGAAACCGATGTGCAGTTGGAATATTAGTTTGTCAATTTTACTCCTTTTCATACCACAAACTGCAATTTTATCAGTCTATTTACTCTGCAATCGAGTTTTTCGTGACGCAATGTCAGGTTCTTTAAATTGGCATGTCCTTTGATTAATCCGCAGCAGAACTCAAAAATAAATTGACAATTATGGAGAACGGAAAAATTGGAGTAACAACGGAAAATATATTTCCGATAATCAAAAAGTTCCTTTATTCAGATCATGAAATATTCTTGCGTGAACTTGTATCCAATGCAGTTGATGCAACTCAAAAACTAAAAACTTTATCAAACACCGGCGATTTCAAGGGTGAACTGGGAGATGTAACTGTTAAGATAAACCTGGACAGTAAAAATGGCACCCTGACTATATCTGACCAAGGTATTGGTATGACCGAAGAAGAAGTTAAAAAATACCTGAACCAGATTGCACTATCAAGTGCTGAAGAGTTTCTTGAAAAATATAAAGACCAGAGCAATGCCATAATTGGCCACTTTGGACTGGGCTTCTACTCTTCATTTATGGTTTCTAAAAAGGTTGAAGTCATTACCAAGTCCTTCCAGGAAGGAGCCAAGGCTGTTAAATGGTCTTGTGACGGTTCTCCTGAATATTCATTGGAAGAAACTGAGAGAGCCACCAGGGGTACCGATGTTATCCTTCATATTGATGATGATTCAAAAGAATTTATTGAAGAAAGCAAGATTAATGAACTGCTAAATAAGTATTGCAAGTTCCTGCCTGTTGAAATTGCTTTTGGCAAGGAAAAAGATTGGAAAGATGGCAAGGAAGTAGAACTCGAAAAGGATAAAATCATTAACAATCCTAACCCACTGTGGGCACAAAAACCTGCAGACTTAAAGGATGAGGATTATCAAGCATTTTATCGCGAACTATACCCAGTAGCTGAAGAACCTCTATTTAACATTCACTTGAATGTTGATTATCCATTCAACCTGACAGGTATCTTATATTTCCCAAAAATCAAGAACAATATTGATATCAGCAGAAATAAGATACAACTCTATTGCAACCAGGTTTTTGTGACTGATTCGGTTGAGGGGATTGTGCCTGAATTCCTGACTCTTTTGCATGGAGTTATAGATTCTCCCGATATACCTTTAAATGTATCCAGAAGCTATTTACAGAGCGACTCAAACGTTAAAAAGATTTCGAACCACATTACAAAAAAAGTGGCAGACAGGCTTCAGGAAATATTTAAAAATGACAGGGAGCAATTTGAAAGCAAATGGGACAACCTGAAACTTTTTATTACTTATGGAATGATATCAGAAGAGAAATTCTATGATAAAGCCCAAAAATTTGCGTTCTTCAAAAATACCGATGGCAAGTTCTTCACCTTTGAAGAATACGAACAACTGATCAAAGAAAACCAAACAGATAAAAACAAAAGCCTGATTTATCTTTATGCAACAGATGTTGATGCCCAGTATAGTTTTATAGATGCTGCCAAAGCAAAGGGTTATGATGTACTTGTTATGGATGGTCAGTTAGACTCGCATTATATCAACCATTTAGAACAGAAATTCAAAGAATCAAGGTTTGTACGAGTAGATGCTGATGTTGTTGATAAGCTGATTGAAAAAGAAGAAAGTATAGAAATCAAATTAAGTCAGGAAGATCAGGAAAAACTTACTCCTGTTTTCCGCAGCCAGATTCCAGATAAGGCCAACTTTATTGTCCAATACGAAGGACTATCAGAAACAGAAAGTCCTGTAATTATTACCCAATCTGAATTCATGCGGAGAATGAAAGAGATGTCGGCACTTGGTGGTGGAATGAACTTTTATGGCGAAATGCCGGACAGCTACAACATGGTTATCAATGGCAACCATCCTCTTATTTTAAAAATTTTAGAAGAACTCAATGGTTCAATAGGCGAAGATGTTAAGAAAGTTAATGACAAAATCGCTCCAATTGAAAAGAACAAAGCTGACCTTGAATCTGCAAATAAAGACAAAAAAGAGGAAGAAATCAGTCAGGAGGAAAAAGACAGAATTGAAAAACTTGACAAGAAAATTGCTGATTTGAAAAAGAAAAAAGAAGAAGTTTTGAATAAATTTGGCAAGGACAACAAGCATGTTAAACAAATTATTGACCTTGCATTGTTGGCGAACAACATGCTTAAAGGTGAAGAATTGAGCAAGTTTGTAAAAAGGAGTATTGAGCTTCTCTAAGACAATTAGTATAAAATTATAGGGATCAATTCCCCTCACTTGCGCCATCTTGAAAACTTATTTTTCCAGATGGCGCTTTTTTTTACAACCTGCATGAACAATTGCTTGATTAACCAGATTCTGGGAGTAAAAAACAATCAGTAAATGAGCTTAAAAATTCCCGTTATAAATTTTAAGTTACATTGTTATAGAAATTTGAGTCTCACGAATAATTGTTCTATTTTTGCATACTGGTAAACAATATAAACCTTAAATAATTTAGAATAATATGGAAAATGTATCGGCTCGAGTTGCCGCCTTGGCACCATCTGCAACAATGGCCATGAACCAAGCCTCCAGTGAGCTTAAGGCAAAAGGAATTGATGTAATTAACCTAAGTGTTGGTGAACCAGATTTCTTTACACCTGATCACATAAAGGCTGCCGCCAAGAAGGCAATAGATGAAAACCATTCATTTTATCCGCCAGCAGCTGGTATTCCAGCACTTCGCAAAGCTGTTTCTGAAAAATTTAAAAGGGAAAACAATCTTGACTATGCCCCTGAACAAATTGTGGTTTCAGTTGGAGCAAAAAACTCGCTTTCAAATGTTATGCTTGCATTGATTAATGCTGGCGACGAAGTTATTGTGCCCACTCCATACTGGGTAACTTATACTGAGTTGGTTACTCTATGCGAAGCCAAGAATGTTATTATTCCAGGTACTTTCGAAAATAATTTTAAGGTAACGCCTGAACAGATCGAAGCTGCAATTACACCTAAAACTAAAGCATTGCTTCTTTGCTCTCCATCTAATCCTTCTGGAAGTGTTTATAGCAAAGCCGAACTTGAAGCAATTGCCAAAGTAATCGAAAATCATCCTCAGGTATATGTAATTGCCGATGAAATATATGAGCACATCAACTTTGTTGGAAAACACGAATCCATTGCTCAATTTGACTCAATTAAAGACCGTTGTATTATTATCAATGGCGTTTCTAAAGCTTATGCCATGACAGGCTGGCGTATTGGATATATTGGAGCACCACAATGGTTGGCCAAGGCAGTTACTAAATTACAAGGTCAATTACTGACTGGCCCGGCAACTATTGCACAAGTTGCTGCTATTACTGCGTTGAATGACGACCAGAAATGCGTAAAAGATATGTTGGTTGCTTTTAAAAGAAGAAAAGACCTTATAGTAGACTTAATCAAAGAAATTGACGGAGTTGAAATACAGGATCCAGAAGGGGCATTTTATGTTTTCCCAAAAGTAAGCAGCTATTTTGGCAAATCTGTTAACGGACGTACTATTAAAAATTCAGGTGACCTTTGCCTATACTTACTTGAGGTAGGACACATAGCTACAGTTTCTGGAGATTCCTTTGGAGAACCAGAATGTATCCGTATATCTTTTGCTACTTCTGACGAAAATCTTGTCGAAGCCATGAAAAGGATGAAAGATGCCCTTGGTAAATTGAACTAATCATTACATAACAGATATTAAAAAAGGGTGGCCAATAAGTCTATTCCAAGTCATTCTGAGCGGAGTTGAAGAATTATCATTGCTGATAATCAACACATTTCGACTCTGCTCAATGTGACAAAACAAGGGAATATAGACTTTTTAGACACCCTTTTTTAATAGTATTACACTTTTCTATTAATGTAAGTACCGTAATCTTTTAATACAGGCTGGTAATCCTCTTTCATCAATGGAGATGAAATCATAAAGTCGGCAGTTGACCGGTTTGCTGCGATTGGAATATTATATAAGGTTGATATACGTAGTAAAGCTTTGACATCAACATCGTGAGGCTGAGGCTGCATGGGGTCCCAGAGAAAAATAAGCATATCCACTTTTCCCTCAGCAATTAAAGCTCCTAATTGCTGGTCACCCCCTAAAGGTCCACTTTTCAGTTTTGTTATCCGCAACTCCGATTGCTGGGCTATGTTTAACTTGCTCATAAGAGCTTCTTCGACAAGCCTTCCGGTTGTTCCGGTACATATTAATTCATGCTTAAATAGTACCTGATTATTCCATCTTACCCACTCTATGAGATCGCTCTTTCTATTATCGTGTGCAACAAGTCCAATTCGTTTAATAGGGTTCTTCATTTTTTTTCTTTTTCTGTGAATACAAAATCTATTACAAGTAGGTTGACTACTTTTTATTATAAATATGTTATAGCATTTTAATTCTGTTCGGTTTATTTAGTCAGGAACATTTCTGTTGTTATTCTTTTTCATGTATTTTTCAAAATATTTATCAACTAATTCATTCAATTGAGCTTTTCCTTCCTTCATCCTTTCAGCATATGATTCCTTTGATTCTCCTTTACCTCTTGGTTCAAAAATAGGGTTTGTGCTTTTTTCTTCCTGAAAATCATCTCCATAATAATATTCGACAGCAATTTGTTTAGCTGAATTCCATAAATACACTTTTGAATCGTTACCTGCTGTGGCAACATACCTGCCGTCGTTTGAAACCGCAATATCGTTAACTGGACCAACATGGGAATTGTAGGAGTATAGCTTCGCCCCTGTTCTAACTTCATAAATATATACTACACCATCTAGTGAGGCTGTATACAAAAAATACCCATCTGGTGAGAATTCAATCTCCAACACATCTGCATCATGTCCAATATAGGTCTTCACTACCTTTCCCTCCTGTATATCCCAAAGCCTTACAGTTTTATCACCTGAAGCACTAGCAAAATACCTGGGGTTAGGGTGAAATTTGATGTCGTAAATATTTTCTGAATGTTTTTGCCAGACATGCATTTGCTCACCAGTTTTCGCATTCCACACCCGAATGGACAAATCAAGCGATCCACTCACCACATATTTTTCGTCAGGGCTAAATGCTACTGCAAGGGCACTTTTTTCATGCCCTTCGAGTAAAAGCTTTATTTCTTTTGTATGTATGTCCCAGACTTCAATTTTACGGTCATAGGAGCCCCCTATCAACAATTGTCTTTCCGGGGCATAATCCAACGACCAGAAATTAGTTGAATTCCCGGTAAAAACAGCTAATGTATTATTCTCTAAATCTATGAGTTTAATATCGTCTCCAGCTGTTACAAAAAGCTGATTGTCTCCATAAAACTCCATATCTACAACTGGATAGTAATTATCTTTGTGTTCATATAATTTTTCCCAACTTGCCACATCAATAATATATAAACTTTTATCCTCTCCGGATGTAGCAAGATAATTTCCTGATTTTGAAAATACTACTGCCTTAACTGCATCTTTGTGGTTTTTGAATTCTCTTATGAGGTATTCATCTTCCTGTGTATATGTCCTACCAGCAATAATAATAGATGCAATAAATATAAAAAGTCGCATAGTCTTTTAGTTTATTTTAGCTTTCATTGGATTTTTTAGTCCCTCTGCAGATTCGAAATATGCTTTTACAGAACCAACACGTATTTTAGCTTCAACAAGTATTGGGACCCGGTTCATGTCATCTGTAATCCAAACAAATAAGTCTTCTCCTCCTTTAAATATAGTACCTTCGACAAGCAATGCAGAAAGTTTTATACAGTTGTATTCCCTGTCATTTCTATCTTTGAGGATTTCCCTGCCTAAATATCTAATATACAGATCGTACACTTCATTATCAACAATAGAATGGACCGGGACTGTATCATTCAAATTAAGTTCTGAAAAATCCATGTTACGGCAAAAATAAATAAGGGACAATACATCGAGGGTACAATCAGGAATGCTTAATGTATCTTGCTTAAACGGACGGTCAGAATTTTCTGTGAATGTGATCGCCCGATGGTTTTGCCAATCGAAAAAATATTTGTTGTCGACTTCAAAACCACCTTCGTAATTTTTACGGTGAAACCACAACGGACTGAGTGTTTCCTTATCCAAATACCCTTGATAACTGTCTCGCACCTTAAAAATCCAATCGTACGACTTATGTGATTCACCATGGGAATCAAAATGATACACCTCTTTGCCCTCATAAGTCTTTGGCTTCACCGAAAATTTAACCCATCCGGCATTTAACCAGATGAAACTCCAATTGTAATACACAGAATAATTGAGCACTTCGCCAACATCATAGGAGAATACTTCTTGCTGACACTGAGAATAAGCTGTTCCGGACAGTAAAGTCAGACTAAGTGATAAAGCGATTAAAAACTTCAAAGTTTTTTTTTCTAAGATAATAATTTGTTACGAATGAAAAGCGATAGAGTTTCTATAACATGAAGGTTTTATTGCTTCATCAATTTAGTATATAGAGCATTATTTTCCTCATCAAAGACCACAAAGATAATCTGTTGCAGGTAATGTGCATCTGTCTCAACAAAGTCCTTTACAGTTTTGATTGCTATTTTGGCAGCCCTCTCTTTGGGGAAACCATAAACACCGGTACTTATACTGGGGAAGGCTATAGATTGCATTTTAAACTTTTCGGCAATACTAAGGCAATTTAGATAACAAGATGCCAAAAACTTGTCTTCATGGCTATTGCCACTATTCCAAACTGGACCTACTGTATGCACAACCCATTTAGCCAGCAAGTTGTATCCACTCGTAAGCTTTGCCTGGCCTGTGGGACAGCCCCCCAGTGTCCTGCATTCGTCCAGAAGCCCTGGGCCTGCAGCCCTGTGTATGGCTCCATCCACTCCTCCACCACCTAAAAGCGTACTATTTGCTGCATTCACAATAGCATCTGTTTTAAGCGTGGTTATGTCGCCTTTTATTAATTCGAAAACGGCCATAATTCTTTACCGTAATTCAGCATCCAATTCTTTTAAAAGCCTATCTGTCATTTTCTTCATGATCCTGTCTATTTCTTTATCGGTCAGGGTTTTTGTTTCATCCTGCAAATGAAAACTCACTCCATATGACTTTTTTCCTTCAGGTATACCCTTGCCATGATAGAAGTCAAACAAATTTACTCTTTTCAATAGATTTTTTTCTGTCTGATAGGCTATAGATTCAATAGAGGCAAACTCTGTTTTTTCATCGATTAAGAGTGCAAGATCCCTACGGACTTCAGGAAATTTTGGCATTTCTTTAAATGAAATCGCATGATTGGCTATTTTAAGCAAGTTGTCCCAACGGAACTCAGCAAAAAACACTTCTTGTGCAATATCAAACTTTTTAAGCAACAATGGATCTATGCTTCCTATTTCAAGAATGACCTTCTTACCGGCCTGGTAGGATAAACCTCCACTATAAATATCTTCAAAGCCTTCAAGAGACTTGATTGTTAAGGCATTAACATCAACCCCTAACTTTTCAAATATCTTTTCGCTATATGCTTTAAGATTAAAATAACTGGCTTTTTCTTCAGGAACAGCCCAACTGTCACTGAACTTATTGCCTGACACATAGATTGCCAGCCTGCGCTCCTCGGCAAAAGCTGCCAAAGGGTAGTTTTCGTTTGTCTTGCCTGTATTCCTGTAGCAACGGCCATATTCAAACAACCTTAAATTCGGGTTTTGCCTGTTAATGTTGTATTCAATAGCTTCCAATCCATTGAATAGCAAGGTTTGTCGCATAACATTTAAATCTTGGCTCAAAGGATTTAGTATGTCGACACAAGCACCTACCGGATAGGTTTGCATATCGAAATAATACGAACTCTTTGTCAAAGAATTGGACATTATTTCGTTAAATCCGTTATCAGCTAGAAAATCTGAAACCTGATTGACAAGCTTTTCATTATCTGGTTTAACCGTAGTGGACCAGCTTGCGTTTATTTTTTGCGAAAACTCAACATTGTTATATCCATAAATGCGCAACACCTCCTCAATAACATCAGCTTCTCTTGTAACGTCAACCCTATAGGAGGGTACTTTTACTATCAACAAATCATCTTTTTCTTTAAGGATGGCAATATCCAATGCCCTGAGGATTTTTTTGATTAATTCCCTGTCAAGCTTTTTGCCTATCAATCTATCGATATGTGAATAATTGACATCAATCTCAAAATCAACAATTTTGTGCGGATAAATATCTGTTACAGATGAAGTAATACTACCTCCGGCAAGCTCTTCAATAAGCATGGCAGCCCTTTTTAGAGCAATAAGGGTAATATTAGGATCTACACCTCGCTCGAACCTGAAGGATGAATCAGTGCTTAATCCATGCCTTTTTGCAGACTTTCTAACACTTACAGGATCAAAGTAGGCACTTTCAAGGAAAATATTTTTGGTATAAGCTGTTACACCTGATTCAGCACCTCCAAAAATACCTGCAAGACAAGCTCCATTTTTGGCATCGCATATCATAAGGTCTTCATCAGAAAGCTCCCTTTCTTCCTCATCGAGGGTTGTAAATTTTGTACCCTCTTCCATTTTACGTACAACAATTTGCTGTCCCTCAAGCTTATCTGCATCAAAAGCGTGCAAGGGTTGCCCCAGTTCATGCAAAACAAAATTAGTGATATCAACAATATTATTTATTGGAGTAAGTCCTATAGCCTGAAGTTTTTCCTTTAACCATTTAGGTGACTCATCTACCCTTACTCCCTGTATTGTCAATCCTGTATAACGCTTGCAGGCATCAGTATCCTCTACCTGTACACCAACAGTATAGCTATTGTCTCCTTCTTTAAAAGTATCGACAGAAGGCATTACAGCTTTCTTTTCTTCAAATTGCGAGAAATAGGCAGCAAGGTCTCGTGCTACACCAAAGTGAGATCCAGCATCTATACGGTTGGGAGTTAGTCCTATTTCAAAAACAGTATCGGTTTTCAGATTGAAATATTCAGAGGCTGGAGTCCCTATTAAAGCATCTTCTTTTAAAACCATAATACCATCGTGACTTGACCCAAAACCGATCTCGTCCTCTGCACAGATCATCCCTTCAGAAGGTTCTCCTCTTAATTTAGTTTTGCTTATAGTAAAACTTTTATCGCCCATATGAAGCTCTGTACCAACAGTTGCCACAATAACTTTTTGCCCAGCAGCAACATTTGGTGCACCACAGACAATATTTAACGGACTGCCTTGTCCAACATCGACAGTTGTAACGCTTAGCTTATCAGCATTTGGATGTTTTACACAGGTCAGTACCTGGCCAACTACAATACCTTTTAAGTTACCTTTCACTTCTTCAAAAGTCTCAATACCTTCAACCTCCAGCCCAATATCAGTAAGTATCTGAGACACCTTTGCTGGTTCCAGTTCGAGATCAATGTAGTCTTTTAGCCAGTTGTACGAAATCTTCACAAGAAAAAAATTTAGTTTAAGTAATCATTTCATATCTCATTCAGGTCCATAGAGGAAGAAAGACACTTCTTTACAATTATTATACCTGAATACAAAACAGCCACAAATGTAATGATTTTAGCCCATACAGGCTACCCCGGAAAAGAAAAGTTTTAAAGTATATAACCTGAAGTCGGAAGCTGGAAGGCTGAACAAGTTTGACGGGACAAAATAAGTGAAAATTAAGCTGGGAATTCATCAAGGTTTATGTGGACTTTAGTTTGGATAGGGGGTTAAATTCCATTGTTTAATTGCAGCTCAATACATGGAGATAAGAGTTTCCTGCATTTGATCACCTTGTCCGTTTGAGCCCAAGATTTTAACTTCGAGCTCGTTCTTCATCCATATTTTCTATACCATTTCCTTCCGGCAAATGGCACAATACTGTTGCACTAAGCAATATGAGAATATTAATGCCTTGCATTACTGAGAATATTTATTAGTAAAGATGCATGGAAACAAAAATGGTTGCGTCAATTTAGAACTTTGGTTTACAAGGCTAATTAGAATCTGTCCATAAAGTCGGGGGTTTGAGGAATAAAGTTCAAATACAAGGCGTGTGAACCGAACAAAGTGAGTTCTTGAACACAATTAAAAATGAAACACGTTGTGAAAAAAAATTTAAACCGCAGTATACTTGTGTATATGAGGATTTAAATTTTGAGCAATAACGCAGTAGT
>JBNKPU010000054.1:0-15490 GCA_050295515.1 Bacteroidales bacterium
CTTAACTTGCAACAAACTCTATCACATAAAAGTATGACATTTGGCAAAACAAATAGCCAAAAATCAATCTCCCATCAAACTGCAATTGACTTGCCAATTGCTAAGTTTTTCAATTCTGTTTCCACTGCTTTAGTCTTGATTTCTGAGGATGGGACAATACTTGAAAAAAATATTGAATTTGAACATTTATTTCTTGACAAGTTAAATGAAAAAAGTTTGATCAACCTTGTTGTAGACAATAAAAAACCCGACCTTAAAGAGAATCTGACAATACAAAAGGAGTGTTTTTATATACATATTCATCAAACAAAGCAATCTTTTGTCGAAATAATTTTTAAAAGGTTACACCACAATAATCAGAAGCTTTATATTGGCACAGCCACAAAAAAGGTCAAGACAGATCCAAATTCACTCCTTCAGCAATTAATCGACACTATCCCTGACAATATCTTCGTGAAAGATGTGGATAGCAAGTTTACTCTTGCCAATAGGCATGCCACAAAAATACTCGGAGTAAATACTCCAAAAGATTTAATTGGTAAAACAGATTTTGACTTTTTCTCAAAAGATATAGCTCAAAAATACTATACAGACGAACAAAAGATAATATATAGTAGCAAACCTCTGTTGAATGAGCTAGAGAAAGTGCCAGTAAATGGTAGGACCAGATGGTATTCTACTTCAAAAGTGCCTGTTTTTGACCAAAATGGGCATATTTCAGGAATAGTGGGTGTTGGCCGAGATCTCACGAAACAAGTTAAAGAAAGAAAGGCTTTGGAGAAGGCAAAAAAAGAAGCTGAAATTGCCGATAAACTAAAATCCACTTTTCTTGCAAACCTAAGTCATGAAATCAGAACACCACTGAATGGAATTTTAGGATTCAGTCAATTTCTAAAACAAAAACAACATAGTGAAGAAAAACAAAAAAAATATCTAGATATTATATTATCTAATGGTAAAAACCTATTGATTTTGATTAATGACATTATAGATATTTCAATGATTGAAAGTAATCAATTATCAATCAAATTGAGGGATTTCAATCTAAATGAAGTCATTAACCAGGTTCAAGCACACTTCGAATACCAACTCTCTCAGAAAAGCAGCCAAATAAAATTATCTGCTTATAAAGAATTGCCTGATGGAAATGATCTGATATATTCCGATGATTTTAGGATCAACCAAATATTAACCAATTTAATTTTCAATGCCATGAAATTCACCCAAGAAGGTGAAATAAAATTTGGCTACAAGGTTGATAATGGCAAAATCAAATTTTTTGTATCTGATACTGGTATAGGAATCAGAAAAGACAATCTGAAAGATATTTTTAAACGCTTCAGGCAAGCCGATGAGTCAATGACAAGAAAATACGGCGGGACTGGGTTGGGTCTCTCAATTTGTCAAGGCTTAGTAAGCTTGCTCAAAGGAAAAATATGGGTGAAGTCTGATGTTGGTAAAGGTTCAACCTTCTACTTTACTATTCCCCTGAACAGGACCAATAAAAAATAATTTCCAATCAGTATTCTCCAGGTAAAAATAAATCTCCATTTATAACCAGAGCATCCAGGTTCATTGCCTTTGCCGACCTCCTTGCATCCTCTTCTGATTGGACAATTGGTTCGCCGCTTTGATTAAACGATGTGTTTATTAAAGCCTTTATACCATATTCAGCATAGAGCACTTGAAGTAAATCATACATGAAAGGATTATCCTTTCGCTCAAAAATGACCTGGACCCTGGAAGTATTATCTATATGGATACAGCCTAAAAGCTCACTTTTCTTTTCTGGCAAGATTTCAAATTCAGTAAGCATGTATTTCGACACTATAGGAAGGTGGTTTTTGCCAGTAAAATACTTTGCGTTTTCTTCAAGCATAATAGGTGCAACAGGCCTAAACCATTCCCTCTTTTTCATTTCCTGACTAATCTTCTGCGATATACTCTTATTATCTGCTCTGGCAACAATACTCCTGTTGCCTAATGCTCGTGGTCCAACCTCTCCAAAGCCATTACAAATTCCGATTACTTTTCCTTCTTTAACCAACATGGCAAGTTCATCTACAATATCTTTTTTTATTATATAATTAGAGGAATCATTTATTCCGAAATTATTTAGGTAGGGAGGCAAAGTTTTAGGTTCTATTCCCATTTTCAAGCTTACAGCAGCAGTAGCCCCTATCGATAATCCTGAATCATTGGTACATGGTGGGATAAACACCTCATTAAATATACCTTTGTCTATAATTTTAGCGTTTAATTTTATATTAAGTGCTGTTCCGCCTGAATAATAGAGATATTTCGTATTAGTTCTTTCTTGAAGATCAATGAATATTTTTAAAGATTCCCTTAAAAAGATTTCGTGTATAGTAGCAGCAATATCCTCAATAAATGGATTCTTTGTATTAAAGTCGGATAGATTGATGTTAAAATTTTTTTTTGCAGACTTGAAGAACTCGGCTTTTTTGCCCCAAATATTTTCAAAAAAGTTGTTTTCCTGTAACCATGTTTCTATATCATGTCTGAATTTTCCGAATGCTTCCAACCCCATAAATTTTCCTGGAACGGAATTTTGCTCTTTTTTTTTCGCATTTATGATAGAAAAAACAAGAGCATTCGCATTAAAAAGAGAAGAAAGCCATTTGTGATTGTAATGGGCCTCGATTAACCTTGGTTTACCATTACGGTAATGCCAGGCAGAAAAATTGCTAAGGCTGGCACCTCCATCAAAATGGACCAGCAGGCTGTTCTCATGAAAATTGCCATAAAAAGGCACACAACTATAAATATGCGCCAACTCATGGTTTAAAACGTATGATTCTGGCCATTCACCAAACCAATATAACTTTGCAGGTTCAAGCCCTTCCGCGATAGCATCAACCATTGGGGCTTCAAATCTTATTTTACCAGATTTGGAAATAAACGACCTGCCAATTTCATGGTCAACAAAAACAAAAACAGTATCATTTGCCGGCAATAGTTTCAGCTCTTTTACAATACTTTCGAGATGCTCGGGCATACCTGCATGGTATTTTTTTCTTGTAAACCTTTCAAGATGAAGAAACCAATTTTGTTTTCCTTCGTTTAATACCGATATGTTGTGATCATGCACCCATTCCGGATATATATTTGTACTTGTATCGGGCACTGCATAGCATCCAACAATTTTAGACATCGCTTTATTAATTTATTTAAAAATAATTCTAAAAAACAATTTTAATGGACAAGATTAAAATAATAAACTTTTATTTTAATTATTCCTGAACTTTTAATAGATTTAAGATTGCGATTATGTGGATTAAGGTAGTTTTGATTTAAGTTTCGATTTATGACAATAACCGAACAGGATTTCCAGTTGTTCTTGTTTGCGCTTAAAACTTCATCTAAATATGATTTTAGTGATTACTCTGAGAAATCACTAAAACGTCGTTTACAGAAAGTTTTGACTGATAACAAACTTAACATTACTGCACTTGTTAACAAAATTAAGAACGATCCGGTATTCGTTGAAAAGATTATCAAGGAAATTACTGTAAACACTACTGAACTTTTCAGGGATCCTCAGGTGTGGCATGCCATAAGATATGCCATTCTCCCCAAGCTTAAGAATAACTCCATTATTAATATCTGGCATGCAGGATGCTCAACAGGACAAGAAGTTTATTCGATGATGATTATTTTAAATGAACTGGGATTGTTGGACAAAGCAAAAATTTATGCCACAGATATTAACGAGGATGTGATGCAAATAGCACACAAAGGGGAATATAAATACCGCTTCAATATTGGCTATCTGGATAATTTCGACAAAGTAATTAAAGAAAACCCATATAACTACGAAGAATATTTTGATATTCCTTACGATAAATACTTCAAGATAGACAAGTCATCTGATTCTATTCAAATGAATGACTTTTTAAGAGAAAAGCCCGTTTATAAAAAGCTTGATTTAGTTAAGGATGGTAATCCTATGTATGTTAAATTTGATATTATTTTTTGTAGAAATGTAATAATATACTTTAATTACAACTTGCAAAGTAAAGTTTTTGACTTGTTCCACAGGAATTTATATGAAAATTCTGCTCTTGTTCTTGGGATGCATGAAACAATATTGGGCTCATATTCCGTCAAGTTTCAGAAAAAAGGGCATGTCTATTATAAAATTTAAATGATGTAAAGACTATGATCTTTAAAACAAAACATATTGCCTCTCAGTTTTTAATGCAAAGTTTGCTGGCTTTTATAATTATTGGCATTTTGGTAGTTCTCTTCCTGTTTTCATCCAAAAAGAAAGAGGAAATTAACAATGCCATTCGGTTATCGGAAAACATTTCTGTACAGATTAATAACATTGATTATAATCTTCAGCTCGCACTTTTAGAACAAAAAACTGAAGTTGATTTTGTGCAAGTACTAAGTGATCAACTTATCAATGATCACAATAAACTTGTTTCTGCACTTATTGACACCCTTAATCTTTTAAATGAAGTTAGCTACCTTGGTCATATTCATAATACCAGCCATCTTATAGATTCACTATCAGTTCACATTAAAAAATATGCTCAAGCCTATAGGCTTTGCTTATACTCACTAAAAGAAAAAGGAAATAAATCTGGCGGAATTACCCAGGATGTAAGCAAGCTAACAACCCAAATGCTAAATGAACTAAAAGCTGTACCAGACAACGGCGTAAAAAGGAGTGAGTTTCAAGATGTTTCTTCAACCTATTTTAATACCTACAGCCTTGGAATCTTACAGTCCTTTATTGAGTTTTGCGAAGATGTATCCACTTCGTTCTATGAATTTGAGGATTTTGATCCTTACGCCATTGAACAAGTTGCTTCCTTGTTATCAGACCAGCTTAAAGGCATCGAAGCTATTGAAAAGAGATTAAATGGCGACATTCATTATCAAGGGCAAATCAAAGATGTTGAAGAAGCTATGATAAATTGCCAATTGATAGATCAAAAACTTTATACTCAGGTGCATGAAAGAAGCGATAGTTATATTAAGTGGTGGAACAGAATAATAATGATTGTATCTCTCATATTAATAAGTATTATCATTTATTCCTTATTGAAACTTTCCAAGATAACACGTAAAAGCATTTCAAATTTATTGTCTTCAAGTGAATCTTTTTCCAATGGTGATGTTCATCAAACAATTCAAACAGATCAGAATGCCGAGTTTGGCTTAATCGTAGATCATTTAATCTCACATAACAAACATTTGGTAAACAGGACGAATTTTATATCTGAGTTGCTCGAAGACAAACTAAATAGGGAAATTGAAGTTGCCAGTAAAAAAGACCATCTAGGTATATTGCTCAACAAGCTTAAAGATAAACTGCAAAAAGCACAGCAAGAACAGAGCCAAAGAGCACATGAAAATGAAATCCGAAGGTATATCAATGAAGGGCTCGCCAAATTTGCTGATATCATGAGGTTGAACAGTAACAATACTCAAGCTTTAGGCGACAATCTCATTAAAAACCTTACCAAGTATTTAAATGCTTTACAAGGTATGATTTTCTTAACAGATGAAGAAAATGGTAATGAACTACAATTAATCGCTGCTTTTGCATTTGACCGCAAAAAATACATGACCAAAACAATTAAAATTGGTGAAGGGTTAATCGGGACTTGTGCAAACGAGAAAAAAACAATTTACCTTAAAAAGGTTCCTGATGATTATGCCAGAATAACATCGGGAATGGGAGATACACCACCAAACAAAGTTTTAATTGTCCCGGTTATGCATGAAAAAGACCTTGTTGGAGTTATTGAACTAGCATCACTAAATGAACTAAAGCCATTTGAGATTGAACTTATTGAACAAATTGCAACAAGTCTTGCATCTACGATAATAACTGTGAGAAACAATACAAAAACAGCACAACTCCTAGAAAAATCTCAACACCAAGCAGCCGAAATGGCCGAACAGGAAGAAGAAATGAGACAAAATATGGAGGAACTTAAAGCCACTCAGGAAGAATCTGGCAGGCGTGAAGAAGAGATGCAAGGCATTCTTAATGCTGTAGGTTCAATTTTTTACATCCTGGAATACGACCATAAAGGCAAAATTGTACATGTCAACGATCGAATGGTATCGTTTCTGGAACAACCTTATGATTCCTTTATAGGTAAAAGTCACAATGAAGTATTTTCATCTGAGAGTAAATTAAATGATGAATTTTTCGTGCAGGTAACAAATGAAAAAAACAATCAAAATGTAAGTGAAATACTAAGTTGGGGAAGCAAAAAATATAAATATACATATGCAATTTCTCCAATTATTTCAAGATATGATGAAGTCATCAAAATCCTTAATCTTATAACAATCGATGAACTCATTGAGCAATAGAGGAACGATAAATGGCTGAATTAGGTATTGTTGACATAAGGGAGATTATTCGCATCATTAAAAAAGTACATGACTATGACTTTTCTAATTATGCACTAACCTCTTTTAAGTATAACCTTGAAAGAGTTATTGCACTGAATGGCCTTACTAATGCTGAAAATCTTTTTCGTAAGCTTAGTGAAGATAATGAGTTCTTTGATACCTTTTTACATGACCTTCATTCACCGTCCACCGAAATGTTCAGGGATCCGGCTGTATGGCGTTTTTTGAGGGAGGAGTACTTTCCAGGTTTAAATGGCAGGCAACTAGATAATTTTAAAATTTGGTTGCCTTATTGTGTCTCAGGTGCAGAACTTTTCACACTCTGTATTTTGTTGGAAGAAATCGGTATCCTGGATAAAGTAAGAATTTTTGCTACGGTATTTAGCAACAAAAGTCTTTCATATATAAAATCGGGGAAGTATCCTTTGAAAAAGATTGAAACTTCAGTTGAAAATTACAAGCGTTTTCAAGGTCAAAAAAACCTGGAAAACTATTTTGTCATAGACCATAACGAGGCTATTCGTAGCTCCTCGTTAATAAAAGATGTGGAATTTATCAAAGATGACATTATCTTTAGCAAAGCTCCACAAAATCTCAAGTTTATTTTGTTTAGAAATACAATGATCTATTATAATCCTACTCGACAGGCACAAACACTTGAACTGATGCACAAAAACCTGTCAGCATCGGGGAGTTTAGTTGTAGGAATTAAGGAATCTATAAAATTATCAAACGTAAACACACCTATATTTGATGCTTTCAATGAAAATGAAGGTATTTATAAGAAGAGGTTTTAATATATGAATTACAAAGCAGTTATAATAGGAGGCTCAGCTGGAAGCTTTCAGGTAGTGACCAAAATTTTGAGTTCACTTTCTGATAATTTTCCGCTACCTGTATTATTATGCCTGCACCGTCTTAAACATGTCCGTTCAGGGTTTGTTGAGGCATTGTCGCTTAAATCCAATATTCCAATTGAAGAACCTTTTGACAAAGGACAATTGAAACCTGGCAGGGCTTATTTAGCTCCGGCAAACTATCATATGTTTGTTGAACTGGCCAATAGAATAGCATTATCAACAGAAGCGTCAGTCAACCACTCGCGCCCTTCAATTGACCTGTCATTTATTACTGCAGCCAATGCTTATCGGGATAAACTGATAGGCATTATTTTGTCAGGTGCCAACAGGGATGGAGCAGCAGGACTCAAAGCAGTAGCAGATCGTGGTGGTTTAACAATTGTGCAGGATCCGGTAGAATGTGAAGTTAAAACTATGACAGAATCTGCAATAAAATTAACAAAAGTAGATCATGTATATAAAACTGATGAAATCATTAGGTTTTTGTCAAAAATCAATAAGTAATGCATACAGAAAAATATAAAAGGCAACTTATAATAGTGATTACTGCTGGAATTTTGGGTGTTCTGGCAATGGCAATTATTTTTTGGAATTCTTTTACGGATGAAGGAAAAAATTCTCCAGGTATATGGCCATTTATTTTGCTGTTTGTGTCTGTTTTGATTTTTGGCTATGCTATAAACATCACTATTAAAGCTCTCAATACCAAAGAATTGAAAAATCTAATAGAAAAAGAAGTAAGTGAAGAACGGAGCAAAATATTAAAAGAATTTGAAAAGAAAAGCGAGAAAGAATCCAGTAAAGTAGATGAGGATGAATCGGTCCAAGAAAAAATAAAAGGTATATTACCCAAAGGCAATTTTAAAAATATTGATTCTTTTATTGAAAAATTGCTCAAAAATTTCATAGACTCATTTGAAATGGTCCAAGGGATTGCGTACCTTAAAGATGAAACATCAGATAATTTTAAATTTATAAAAGGATTTGCACTTACAAATGACGAAGATATTCCTGGCTTTAAGATTGGTGAAAATCTTAATGGCCAAGCGGTTGAGAACAAAGAAGTGATGATAATAAATGATGTGCCTGAAGAATATTTTGAAGTGGAATCGGGTTTAGGGCAGTCAAAACCCAAACAAATCATCATTGTTCCCGTATTAGTCAAGAATGATGTTATTGCAGTACTTGAAATGGGATCCTTCAAAGTACAACAAGGTTTACAACAAATAATTAGTGTCTTGAATAATGAGATAACAGTTAAATTAGAACAAATAATCAAGTCATAAGACTATATGATCACACAAGACAAAATAGTAAAACGTTTAGCCCAGAACAAGAATAATATTGCGCTTTTGGCTTTGGTTGTTGGTGTTGCTCTGATATTTTTGGCATGGGTCATTACATTGGTGGAAATTAATGCACCTATTAATTTTAAAGGAATTGCTAGAATTCATTCAAATAACCCTGTACTGTTTATCATTGATATCTTCCCCATAGGTGCATATATCCTGATTTTATCGCTTGAAGCAAAAAGAGCATATGAAAAAGATGTATTTGATAAGGAAATAGAAGACCGTGAAAAACTGCTCAACTCCATGGCCGATTTTGCCAAGCAAATTGGCGAAGGTGATTTTAATACCTCTCTAAGCGATTCAGCCAAAGAAAATGTATTGGCCCAGTCTTTACTTTTAATGCGTGAAAACCTGGCGTCAAACTCAAAAAAAGAAAATGAACAAAGTTGGATTGCCGGGGGCAAGGAAGTTGTTTCAGACATCCTCCGCATGCATAATAAGGTAGATGAACTTTCCTTAAAGGTAATGCACGAACTGGTCAAATATGTCAATTTCGTTCAAGGTGCTCTTTATTTGTATGAAGAAGATAAAAAAATACTTCGTAATGTAGCTACTTATGCCTATAACCGAAGAAAATATATTAATCAGGAATTTCGGATTGGACAAGGTCTCATTGGCGAATGTGCCTATGAAATGGAATACATATACCGAACCGAGGTACCTGAAGATTATTCAACAATTACATCCGGAATATTGGGTGATCAGAAGCCCTGTAGCATTTTAATTGTTCCTTTAATCACCGATGAAAAACTTTTAGGGGTTGTTGAATTTGCCTCTATTCAGGAAGAAATACCTGAATTAACAATCAGGTTGCTCATAGAACTTGGAGAAATCATTGCCCGCACAATTTTCAACCTGAAAGTTAACCAAAGGACTGAGAAACTTCTTCACGAAGCCCAGGAAATGACCCGAGAGCTTAAAGAAAATGAGGAGCAGTTGTGGCAGAATGCTGAAGAAATGAGGGCTACTCAGGAAGAACTTGAAAAATCAAATGAGCAGCTGGAAGCTAATATACAAAAAGTAGAAGATGCCCAGAAAAGACTTCACTCACTGCTTGAAAATGCTTCTGAGATTATTTCAATTTACAACAGCGATTTCGAACTTACATACATAAGCCCATCTGTGGTGAAAATTTTAGGCTATTCACCGGATGAAATGATGAGCGGTAAAGATATGGACAGGCTAACCCGAAGAGGTGAGCAGGCCATGCGCGAATTATTCAAGAAGGTTATTGAAGATCCGGATAACCCGGTTTCCATTCAGTACACATACATGAAAAAGAATGGCCAAAAAATCTTTCTGGAATCTACAGCCAGAAACCTTTTGACCGATTCAGCCATAGAAGGTATCATCCTTAACTCAACAGATATTACAGAAAGGAAGCGAGCGGAGAAAGAAGAAAGGATGCGTAGTAAAATGCAAGCACTTTCAGAAAACTCTCTTGACCTTATTATGAGACTTAGTACCGTTGGACAGTTCTTTTATGCCAACCCTGTAACACAGAGTTATCTGGGAATTGAAACCAAAGACTTGATAAATAAAACATTAAATGAGGTTGAGTTTGCCGATGTATTGTTTAACTATTTTAAAGAAACAATCGAACAGATTAAAGCTAACCCTGTAAAAGCCACCGCAGAAATTTCCATACCAAAATACGAAGGCAATTTGGAAGACGAAAGAATCATGAGCTTTGTTGCCATTCCTGAGTTTAATGAAAATGAACTTGAAACTATCCTTTTCGTAGGACATGATATTACAGAAGCAAAACGTATCGAGCTGGAAATTCAGGATAAAAACCGGAAGATCGAAGACTCGATCAACTATGCCCAACGCATCCAAACATCCATATTGCCAGATAACAGGATAATTAGAGAATACCTTCCAAAGTCATTTATTTTCTACAGACCAAGAGATGTTGTTAGTGGTGACTTCCCTTGGTTCTTTCAAAAAGGAAGTGATAATATCTACATTGCAGCAGTTGACTGTACCGGACATGGTGTGCCAGGTGCATTGCTTTCATTTATTGGGTATTTCCTTTTGAACAATATTGTTGACCATGACAAAGACCATACTGCAGCATCTATATTAAATGACTTGCACCATCGAGTGCGAGTAACCCTAAAACAAGATTTTAGCAATGCCGAGGCAAGGGATGGTATGGACATAGCCTTCTGTCAGATTGACCCTAAAAAAAGATTACTTAACTATAGTGGGGCGCATAGACCACTTTATCTGCTAAGAAATGGTGAGTTGATTGAATATAAAGGCGATAGAAAAGCAATTGGTGGAATACCTCATCCTAAAAAGCCAGAAAAAGATTTTACAAACCATGAAATTAATTACGAACCAGGTGATAAAATTTTCTTTTTCTCAGATGGATTACCTGATCAGTTAGGTGGACCAGAAATTAAAAAGTATTCTCCCAGAAGAATAAGAGAGCATATTGTTGAGAACCCAGACTTGACAATGGAGAAATTTAATACTTTATTTGCAGATGATTTTGCAAACTGGAAAGCCGATCATAAACAAATTGACGATGTATTATTAATTGGTATAGAATTAAGTTGATATTAAAACAGTTATGCTATGGATAACAAGAAAGATGTAAAAGGATTTCTGGAATTTGTATACGAGTTCTACAAATCTATGAAAGCACACGAAATTACCTTGGTCTATGAAGGTGAAATAACTCACCAGATAACCAAGGCTTTTACTTCTCTTACTGAGTCAAATATGGCTAAGGAAGACGAACCTGGAACTGTACAAAGAAAAGTTTTCCATGTAATGGTAGAATGTTTACAGAATATTAGTAAACACGCTGATGATTTCACATCTAGTGATTTCCTGTTCTCCGGACGTGGTATTTTCCTGGTAAGCAAAGGAGACAATGAATATAGTGTTACGACAGGTAATGCTGTTGACAATGACCGCATCGAGGAACTTACTGAAATGTTGGAAAACATAAATAAAATGAATAAGGACGAGCTAAAAGACCTCTATAAAAGGCAAATGAAAGAGGGGCGACTATCAGATAAAGGAGGTGCAGGTTTAGGCTTTATTGACATTAAAAGAAAGACAGGACGCGATCTTGAATACCACTTTTTACCTATATCTGACGATACTTCTTTCTTTTTGTTAACTTCGACAATTGGAAGAGAGGAATAAATTATTCCATTTTTTTAAATTAGAAATAATTCAAAATATATAATAATAGTTCTGCTATGGAAACAATTAAAATTCAAGGAACTGAAGATACTCCAAAAGTAATATTAGATAAAGATGCTGAATTGTTGGAAATTTCGGGTAGATCGCTGCCTGAAGATGTTGCATCATTTTATGATCCGATTTTATCATGGTTGGATGAATATGCTGAGTCACCAAATGCTAAAACAGTTTTCAACTTCAAGCTTGTTTATTTTAACACAGCGTCTTCAAAACTTTTGCTTGATGTCTTGATGAAACTGGAAGAAATTCATGAAAGTGGAAATGATGTCTTAATAAAGTGGCATTATCCAGAAGATGATGAAGATATGGAAGAAGCAGGTGAAGAATATTCAGATATTGTTGACGTGCCATTTGAACAAGTTCCATATTCAGGATAATATACAGACGGATCCATTATTTTAATAAATCAGCTGAAGAATGAGTGAAGAGATACTAAAAGCTCTGATGCAATTATTCGCACTTGTTGCAAAACAAGATGAGGGTGTTGAGAAAACTCAGGTTGAGTACGTGAAAAACTTCTTGCAACAACAAATATCTGCCGATAAGGTGTCGGAGTATTTTGAGCTTTTTGAAGAAAATGCTGGTTTAAGAAAAAGTGGTGGTGAAGTAAAGAAGAAAAACAGGCTGACTTCAGTTAAAGATTCTGTACGGATTTTAGGGCTGTGTAAAAAAATCAATAAAACACTTACCCAAAAACAGAAAATAGTATCATTAGTTCGTCTGTTTGAAATCATCAATGCCGACAGAAAATTTTCTGATCAAAGAATGGCCATATTAAATACTGTTGCTGAGGTATTTAATATCACAAATGAAGAGTTTAAAAGTATCGAATTGTTCGTTATCAAAAATGATCCAAAAGAACTTGATGACAGCAATATCCTGATTGTTAACGATAAGCATGACCGTTACGAGAATGCAAAACGAATTCATACCAAACATTTAGATACAAATATCTTTATCCTTAGAGTTAATAGTGTTGATTTATATTTCTTACGCTATGCAGGAAATCAAGAACTTTTCCTGAATGGCCTGCCAATTAATAATACTCGTATCTATTTGTTTGCAAATGGAAGTACTGTTAAGCTTTTAAAAGGCTCTCCAATCTACTATAGTGATGTAGTATCGCATTTCATGGCAGATATAACATCAAGTAGGATATCCTTTACAACCGATGATGTAAGCTTTCAATTCCCTAATGGAAACCTGGGTCTTCGAAATATAACATTCTCTGAGGGGCATGGCCGGCTCATAGGTATTATGGGTGCCAGTGGTGCAGGAAAAACCACTTTGCTTAATGTGCTATCAGGAATTGATCCGCCATCTTCAGGGCAGGTATTGATCAATGGACGGAATTTACATACCCAAAAAGATGAACTTGAAGGTGTTATTGGGCTTATCCCTCAGGATGACTTATTGATTGAAGAACTAACAGTCTTTCAAAATTTATACTTTAACGCAAAGCTTTGTTTTAAGGACAAAAATGATGAAGAGATAACCCAACTGGTCAACAAAACTCTTCAAAATTTAGGCCTCATCGACAGAAAAGATTTAAAAGTTGGTTCACCACTCAATAAAACAATTAGTGGTGGTCAAAGAAAAAGACTCAATATAGCCCTTGAACTCATAAGGGAACCTTCAATCCTATTTGTTGATGAGCCAACATCCGGATTATCTTCCAGAGATTCGGAAAATGTAATGGACCTGCTTCGTGAACTTGCCCTTAAAGGTAAATTGATCTTTGTTGTAATCCACCAGCCTTCATCTGATATCTATAAGATGTTTGATAAGATGATTATCCTTGATACTGGAGGGTACCAGATATATTATGGCAACCCTGTAGAAGGTGTCATGTATTTCAAACGGATGGATGCACAAATCAATAGCGATGTCGGTGAATGCCCCACTTGTGGCAATGTTAATCCTGAGCTGATCTTTAATATCATTGAAGCACATGTTGTTGATGAATTTGGAAACTATACTGATAGCCGAAAAGTATCTCCGGAAAAATGGGAAGAAAACTATCAAAATAATTTTTCCCCAGAAGATGTTGAAGAGATAGAGGAAGGCCCTCCTCAATCACTAAATATTCCAAATTGGTTTTCACAGCTTAAATTATATGGCATTAGGGATTTTCTTTCAAAGATTGGTGACAAACAATATGTTGCCCTAAACTTGCTTGAGGCACCTGTTCTAGGGTTTATACTTTCTTACATTATCAGGTATATTGAAGACCCCAATTCAAAAGTTTACATTTTCAGGCAAAACGAAAATATATCCATTTATATTTTCATGTCCTTAATTGTTGCACTTTTCTTAGGGTTTATGGTGAGTGCCGAAGAGATCTTTAAGGACAGGAAAATTTTGAAAAGAGAAAAATTCCTTAACCTTAGCAAGTCAAGCTACCTAGTATCAAAAATTGCCATTTTATTTGTAATTAGTGCAATCCAGTCCTTTCTTTTTGTAATTATTGCCAATAACATTCTTGGGTTAAACGGAATGAGTTGGGCATATTGGGTTGCCCTGTTTAGCACAGCGGCATTTGCTAATATGTTGGGCCTTAATATATCTGCGACATTTAACTCAGCGGTTACAATTTATATTTTGATTCCGCTTGTAATGATCCCTATGATGATTTTAAGCGGGGCAATGTTTAGTTTTGATAAATTGAACAAAACCATTGGCAGAATTGATAAAGTGCCTTTTATTGCTGAATTTATGCCCACCAAATGGTCGTACGAGGCCTTAATGGTTAAACAATTTAAGGACAATGAATTTAATAAAACCTTTTATCTTCTTGATAAAGATGAAAGCAGGGCAGACTTCAAGAAAGTGTATGTTATTCCTGAGCTGAAAGAAAGACTGAAGCGCGTCGACAATGAAATCAGGAAAATAAGCCAGGTTGATATTACAAAACATGACCTTGAGGTACTATCCAATACTATTGATAAAGAGAATAAAATTTCGGAGCTTACGGCTAAAGAAAACATTAGCAGGCAGCAAAAAGAAAAGGTTAAATTTCCAGAGCCGATCTTCTTTGAAAATGTTGATCAGTTAAATCCTGAGGATTTTACACTTAAGCTTTCCAGAAAGGTTTATACATATCTAAACAACCTTGACAAGTATTATGGAGAGGTCTTTAACTTAGCCCATAGCAGAAAGCAAAACTATATCAACTATTTCATGGAAAATGATCCCGATAAATACAAAGAAGTGCGTGACCGCTACCTCAATGAAAGCATATCCGATATTTTAAAGAAAGTTTATGAAAAGAATAAACTAGTTGAATTTAAGGGAAATCTCATACAACATATTGACCCAATTTACCTTGACCCAATCCCGACTAATCGACTTAGTATCAGGACACACTTTTTTGCACCCAGGAAACCATTCCTTGGCAAGTATTTTGATACATTTTGGTTCAATATAGTTGCTATCTGGATTTTAACCGGCATTTTATACGTTTCGCTCTATTTTGATGTGTTTAAACGCTTGCTTTCATTTGGTGAAAAGCTTGCTAAAAAATAAGGTTTTTATAAAGATATATTTTTAATATATTTATGTTTACTTTTACTAAGGATGTTCTTGAATAATTTATACTAGTACTATGTTAAAAAATATAACAAAATTACTATTTGGGGCACTCATAAT
>JBNKPU010000055.1:0-19019 GCA_050295515.1 Bacteroidales bacterium
GTATACAAGCACAAAACATCGCCATACAAAACAAAAAACAAAAAAACGGTTGTTAGCCGCTTGTAGTCGTTTATAGTCGCTTATACCGGTTAATCTTTTGGTGCAAAGCAAATTATTCCTTATTTTGGGTGAGATTTAAAAGGTGCGTATATACATTAGTTAGCACCAAGGCGGTTGGCTTTCTGATTTTTGAAACATTTAAGCATCAAATAAATGTTTTGCTTAACCGAGCTTGCGAGCTCGCCGAAGGCAATTATTTGTGAGAAAAAAGGCACTCCGTAGATAAGTTACTGCTAATTTGATGGTTTATTTTGTTTCCCTTCCCTTTTATACTCGTTAAAATGTATTTCTCTCTTGCCAATAGCACATTTGCCTTTTCCTTCACACGTGCCCTATTAATAAAGGCAAAAGAGCTAATTTAGCCGCATATTATAGATTAAAACTTTCGCTCTACTACTTATTTCGAATATCCCGTAAATATTCCGAAGGACTTTTTTGATAATATTTCTTAAAGCTTTTAGAGAAGTAAGATGGAGCTGAGAAACCAACCTGGTAAGCAATTTGGGCCAGATTAGAATCTGAAACCGACATCAAGTGTACAGCTTTCTTTAGTCGATAAATGGTTAGGAGTTCAACAGGTGAATAATCAGTAAGCGCCTTTACCTTTCTGTATAGTTGTATTCTTGATAAACCTATTTCTTTGCTGATAAAATCTACACTCAATTCAGTGTCTTGAATGTGCTTTTCTATTTGCTCCTCAAAACGGTCTATGAAGGATTTATCAATTTGGTTTATTTTTGCTTGTTTTACTTCGGTACCTGTTGCTGATTCAAAAAGTGCTTTCAGTTGCTTTCTGCTACCAATAAGATTTCGAATTCGAGCTTCAAGAATTTCAAAGTTTGCAGGTTTTGATATATACTCATCGGCACCACTTTCGAAGCCTAAAATACGTTTCTCATCTTGAGCATTTGCGGTAAGTAAAATAATTGGAATATGGCTGGTTGTAACTTCTTTTTTAAGATGCTTACACATTTCAACGCCATCAATACCAGGCATCATTACATCACTAATTATTAGATCGGGTACATACTTAACAGCCTTCCGGATTCCTTCAACACCATCTCTTGCCTCAATAACATTATATTTTTCTTTTAATAGTGTTTTAAAATAAGAACGGATTCCAGGGTGGTCATCCACTATTAAAAGAGTTGTTTCACCTTCATTAAACTCATCATCAAATGTAAAAGAGTCTTCCTGTTCAGAAATTAAATTAATTACATCCCTAATCTCATCTTTTCTATCAATTTCAGATTCAGAAACGGGGGCCATATTTTCAGCCACCTTTTTACTGCTTCCCTTTTGCTTTACAGGTATTGTAAATGAAAAGCATACCGAACCATCTTTGTTGATTACATTAATTGTCCCATCATGTAATTCAATGTACCCTTTAACCAGTGCCAAGCCTATGCCAGAACCTCCACTTTTAGATCCTGACTGGTAAAATCTATCAAATATATTTCTGATATCACTCTCAGGTATAGCTTTACCTGAATTTACAACATCGACACAAACTCTCTCCTTTTTTTCAATCACCTCTCTTTTTAAAGACACCTTAATTTCTCCATCTCTTGGAGTAAACTTAAAGGCATTAGCGAGTAGATTTGTATAAACACGCTCCATTTTTTCAATATCAAAATCTACCTCAAAATCACTATTAGCATCTAGTTCCAACTCAAATGCTATCTTTTTTTGCCGAGAAACTTCATTGAAAAGACAATTCCATTCCTGAATGTAATTCTTCAGATTTGCTGTAACTGGTGAAAACCCATGTTTACCTTGCTCATACTTTCTGAAATCGATTATTTGTTCAATTAGTTTTAATAGAATGGTAATATTCTTTTGGGCAATTGAAAGGAGCTCTTTTTGTTCGTAATTTAGATTTTCATGTTGAGATAAATTGCTTACAGGTCCGGATATTAATGTAAGTGGGGTCCTGAATTCATGGGAGATATTTGTGTAAAAACGAAGCTTTTCTTGGGTAACGGATTCTAGTTCCATTGAAAGTCGCTTCAATTCTTTGTTTTGAGATGAGATTTCTCCCTTCTGCTTTTCGAGGTTTTGATTAGCAATTTTTTTGTGATTGAAGGCTCTAAAATATAAAATCAATAAAACGGCAACAAGAACTAACAGCAAGAGAGTAACAAATAGCAATACTTGTTGCTTTTTATATCTACCGTCAAGCATTTTAAGCATGCCTTGAGATTTTGAGATATCCTGTTGAAGTGCATTGATAGTTTGGAACTGAAGTCTTGTCATTTCAACATTTGATTGATCTATTAAGGTTGTAGGTAACAGGTTATGTTTATTAAATGGGATTTCCTGAAGTATTTTTGCTGCGATTTGAATAGCTTCTTTACCACCTGTTGGGTATATTAATGAAGCAGATATAATTCCATTCTCAACCAGACTAATTCCCCCTCCTTCATTAGGCAAACCATCTACACCAACTATTAGAATATCTCTATTAGGAAAAAGTTCTCCAATTATTTGGCTAGCTGATTCTGCCATGAAATCTGTATGTGCAAAAACAGCCTTTAAGTTTTTATATCTTTCCAATAATAATGACAGACTGTCTTCAATCGTTTGAGTCTCCCAACGAGTTTCTAATCTGTTAACAATAAGTAATGATGAAATGCTACTAATAAATTCATTAAAACCCTTTGTTCTCTCCCTGGCTGGTGAAGCACTAAGGGCGCCTTGTATTTCAATAATCTCACCTCTACTATTTAGCTTACTGGAAATATATTGCCCTGCAGCTCTTCCGATTCCATAGTTATCTCCTCCTACATATGCTGTATACTGTTCTGAGTCAATTTTTCTATCAATCAAAACAACAGGAATACCAGAATGAAATGCTTCTTCAATTACTGGTTGAATAGCCTTTATCTCATTAGGGGCAATAATTAATAAATCAACTCCTTTCTCAACAAAGGCTTTTATCTGCTCAATTTGCAATTGGTTATCATCACCAGCCTGTGAAACCAATATTTCAAGGTTAGGATGAAACATAAGTTCCCTTGCCATTTCAGCTTCCATGTTTTCTCGCCATTCCCCTTGAGAACATTGAGAAAAACCTATAAGGTATTTATCCTTCGAATAAGCCGAAATATGTATTAATAGGATGAAAAGAAATATTGTAATTCCTCTTGTCAAATTCATTGTAGCTAAAACATTTTGACTTTTAATAAAAATACTAAATATTTGATGCAACTCAACAAAAAAACCCGGCAAACTGCCGGGCTCCCCCTAACCAACTTAATCTATGAAAAAACTACCATATTGAACCCACACCCCAAACCTTGGCTTCCTTAAGTTCAATTACTCCACCATTTGAATACAATTCTACTTTATTATAAGGAATTGTAGGAAATACAATATTGGTCATTACAGCTTTTCCGTTATCCACAAAAACTTCAACTGATGACTCATCAACAAATATTCTTAAATCAATACGGTTTTTAATTTCGTAGTCAGTATAGTATTTTCCCGCAAAATCCTCTGAGAATGCCTTTATTCCGGCATTGGTACGATCAATAAAGACTTTTTTCTTTTCAGGAAGGAATCCTATTTTAAATTCTTCCCCCTGATTGTTTCGTAAAACAAGTCCAAATTCATCTGGTATATCAGCGTTAGGTGCATTTCTTAATCGAATTTTAAAATTCATTTCAGAACAATTCAACTTAATATCTTCCGTTTCAAGAAGTAATTTGTCTGAAACGATTAACTTGCTAAATGTTATTTCTTTTTTCCGTAACACTTCCAATTCACTAACAGGAATAGATTTTAGGATATACCTTTTATCAAACTTCTGGAGTTTCAATTCTCGAGGAATTGTCATAGCACTACGCCATTTCATTGTTGGAACCACTTGAGCATAACTCCAATTGCTCATCCAGCCTATAAATAATTTACGACCATCTTCTTCAGGGATATCACTCCAAGTTACTCCAGCATAATTGTCTCTGCCATGGTCGAGCCATAAGGTTTCTGTTTGATTAGTGGTAAAAGACTTTCCGTCGAAATCTCCTACAAAATACTGGGTTGCAGAACCACCATGTGGGCCGCCAGGATTAATACTAACCAACAATACCCAGGCTGTTTCGTTTGTTCCTTCAACATTAAATTCAATTATTTCAGGACATTCCCAAACACCTCCATGTGCTCCGTGGTTCGTACCAAAGTCACTTACCAATTCCCAATCTATTAAATCTGGAGATGAATAAAACATAACTTTATCCTTGGCAGCCAGAACCATAATCCATTTCTGCAAATCTGTATTCCAGGCAACCTTGGGATCACGAAAATCTCTAATACCAGGATTATTAATAACAGGATTTTTTTCATATTTAATCCATGAACGACCTTTGTCAAGACTATATGCTATTCCTTGGGTTTGAAAATCATTCCTTCCGGAATATTCACCTTTAATATTATGATAGGTATACATAGCCACCATTGGAGGATTTTCGTCGGTTCCTAGTCCTGATGTGTTTTTCCAATCGATTACTGCACTGCCTGAGAAAATATACCCTAAACTATCAGGATATAGCGCAATAGGCATATGTTTCCAATTTACCATATCAGTACTTATTGCATGGCCCCAATGCATTGGCCCCCAAACATTACTGTCAGGATAATGTTGGTAAAAAAGGTGATATTCTCCATCGTAATAGACCATCCCATTTGGATCGTTCATCCATTGCTGTGGAGGAGAAAAGTGGTACTGAGGACGAAATTTCTCAGTACGTTCTTTTTGGTCCTCTTTATTATCTGATTTTACCTCAACACAGGCATAATAACCGGAAAAAATGAGCAATACTACAGCAAGTAGTAATGTTCTCCTTTTAAATATTTTTTTATTTTGTCTCATTTCGGACCTCCACTAATTGTTTACAATTATTAGTTTTTCAACTAACAGCTTCCTGTCTGCCTGAACTATTATAACATAGGTTCCAGCAGATGTTTCCCCAAAATCGGTAATTGTTTGCTCATTCAAAAAAACTCCCTTTAGCATTTTTGAGTAAATAACAGTTCCGGACATATTTATTATTTGTATCATGCCATCTTGAATATAAAGTGAGGCTGAGTTTTCAAATTGAAGTGAATGTCCGACATTTAACGGATTGGGGTATGCTACTAAAGCTTTTGTGTTTTCGCTAATTTTATTTTCTGTTGATGTAGGCAACTCACCAGGTAAAACACCCCATATTGACTTAAGGTCCCACATTTCGAATTGTAGTATTTTGGTTGGTTTATTTTGAGAGAATAGTGAAACATTCGTTTCGGTTGGTTTTGTAAAAACTAATGATGACATTACGGTTCGATAGTCATTGGCAAATACTTCTATTGAAGATTGATCCATAAATAAATGGATATCTAATGTACTATCATTTGAAATGTCAACAGGAGCATAGTGTATTGATGGAAATTTTGAGCTAAAACCATATGTCCCGGCAGACCTCCGGTCAATGTACAGTTCAGATGTAGAAGTGTTAAAACCAATAATTAGCTTATGGCCGTTTCCATCATCCGCAAGGTTCAGACCAAAATGCTGATCCGCTGCATCTATTTTAAAGCTCACTTTTAATTCATATACATTCCATTCAGGTTTATTATCGGTAATTGGCAGGGTACCATTCACCTCAGTATCCACCATTGAGTAATAATCTTGCCTTAATGTTTTAAGTCCATTTATTGGTTTCTGAATTATTTGATAGCCATCTGAGGTATCATATGTTAGTTCTAAGGTCCGAGGAATTGATTGATGTCCCGTCCAGGGTGAAGTAGGTACTGAATTAGCATAATCCCAATTACCCATCCAACCAATCCATATTTTATTTGTATCCTGATTATGTGAATAGTTTCTGTAAGTTCTGGCAGCATAAAAGTCTTTCCCCCAATCGAACCAGTTTGCATGCTCTTTACCATGATTTATAAGTGCATCCGAGAATACTATATGGTCCACTAGTATATGCCCCCATCCTCCTATAGCTTCATCAACGATTTCTATATGTGCAGTTGAGTCAATCCAATCGGTAACATCCCATCCATTCCATCGAAGGCTTTCAGAATCTTCCATGGAGGTTTCTGATAACACTACTTCATTGTTTATTATCAAACGTATTTGAGTATTGGTGCTTTTTCCGCCTCCAATTAAGAAATTTATGAATCTATTTTCGATAGAGAATTCGGGAGATATAAGTTTTCCAGTGGTTGCATCTCCATCATTATATGAATTAACTAATCCTTTTCCAATATAACTATTTACTTTTTGTTGATCAGGTAATGTCCCATATGCCGGTCTATCACCAAAGGCATCTCCACTCACTTGCCAATCTCCATAATCATAGCCATTAAAATCAGCAAATACTTCTCCGGGAATATTCTTTCCTGTGAAATGATTATCGAGTGAATCTAACGTGAAGTATGTTCCATCGAAATTACCCACCCAATATTGTATCTGATTTGGTCCTATACCACATGAAAGAACCCATTTTTTATTACCTTCATCACCATTCATTGGAAGCTCAAATAAATCTGGCACTTCCCACCAGCCTGTTGCTCCACGAAGATTAAATTTACTACGGTAGTCCCATGTTTTAAGGTCGATTGAAGAATAAAACTCTATCGTTTGCTCTCCACACCGCGTAATCGCCATAATCCATCGCGAGGTTTCCTCATGCCAGAAGACTGATGGATCACGAAAAGCCTTTTGTTCAACACCTATAACAGGATTTCCATCGTAATAATTAAATCCGGTGTGATTATGGCTTATTGATAATCCAACTTTTTCGATATCATTGCTGTAATGCATGGTGTATATTGCAACCATTGCAGTATCTTCTGCTGTATTAAAACCAGCTGTGTTAGCAGTATCAACAACAATCGAGCCTGTAAAGTAGGTGAAATCACCTGGGTCACCATTCATTGCATGTAAATTATACTCTGTCCAATGAACAAGATCCTTTGATTTTGCATGCCCCCACCACAATAAATGATATTCGCCATTGAAAAATACTGTCCCATCAGGATCGCCCATCCAATTGTATGAAGGACTTAGGTGAAACTGTGGTCTGTAAAATTCTTTTCGCAAATCCTGTGCCTGACTTACCAGGATTATACCTAATGCGAATGTCAAAAGAAACAACTTCCTTTTCATGGTTTTTGTTTTAAAACTGGTGGCATCTTAGTATCGAGATACCACCAATTAATAATATTTAAACTTAAATAAATCTATAAATAGCCAGACTTATTCGGATAAAGCTATATCCACTAAATAATTAAGCGAATTCTTGGTAAGTGTTTTTAGATTTCTGTCTGTACTGGTCATTGTTTCACCAATATACCAATCGATGGTTCCACCCAACATTGCAATAACAGCACCTTTGCTACCTGTAGCATCCCACATTACCATTTGAGGTTCGTTCAATCCGCCATTTTCAATTAAAATTTGTGCTCCTGTTAAGCTTTCAAAACTTGCTCTTCTGTCATCGAGTGGATCCGCATCTCCATTAGGTGCCCATGGCCCCCAGTTAAGGTTATACTGATTTGAACGATTCTTTTTTTCTCCACCGGCTTCTATCAAAACGAATGCTGGTGATGGTATTCCGTCATCGGTTCCTAGAATTATTCCTTCAAATAAAGGACTTTCAGTATCTGCGGCCCATCTAACCATCCATGCCGAAGCTGTAGCACCGTCATCAACGTCCGGCCCACCCCAGGCATTGTTTGGAGCGAGGTCGGCACTTGAAACTACTCCAATTTCATCAACCATAGAGCCAGCATAGTTTCCTAGCAGCAAATTTCCACCTGCTTCGTAATAAGCTTTAACAGCATTGATAAAGTTAGTATTCAGGTCATCGCATGTTTGATCCCAAGCTACACCAGTTTCCTGAAGCAAGCAATGCTTACCTTCGCCATTATTTGGAAAACTGGAAACTACACCGCCCCAGGTACCTCCGTCGTACTGAATCCATACTGCATGATATTCACTTAAATCAGCACCACCCGCTACTTGTTCGAACGAAAAGTAAGCTACTTCAGAAGTGCTTGTTGCCATTGTAGCTTCAAACCACTCGGCCGCGGTTTGGTCATCTTTAAGATCGTAATCTGTACCATTAGTAGCATTCCACCCAGCAGTAGTATTCTCAGCTGCATTTCCAATAAATGCCATTTTGCGTAATTCAGCAGAGGTAATGGTTGTTGTATAAGTACTTGTAACAGTTCCAGATTTGTCGGTTACTGTATAGGTTACAGGATTTGTAAAATCAACTTCTGCACCCGATGCAGGGACTACAGTTGCCCCTTCAGAAACAATAATAGTTGGAGTTAAAGCTGTCAGGTCTTTGCCTGCTAGTAGTTCTGCGGTAATCGTCTTTGCTGACTCACTGATAGTCGCAGTAACATCACCAATTGTAAAACTGATTATTGCAGCATCTCCAGGCTGAACAATTTCATCATCTTTAGAACAAGATTGAACCGCTACCAAAATAATGGCAGCCATAGTAATTGAAACAATGTGCTTCAATATACTTTGTAACTTCTTTTCTTTCATTTTTTTCATAATTTGAATTATTAATTAGTTAATATTTCATTATTATTAGTAGCCATAATTTTGTTTATATAAACCTTTACTTAAGTCAATCTGTTGTTTTGGAATTGGCAGATACTCATGTTTATTTTTAACGAATACTGCCGATTGAAGGTGCTCTCTTTTTGTACTTTCAGTTAGCAGATAAGCGTCAAGAGTTTCCTTTGCAATGCCCCATCGAACAAGGTCAAAAAATCGATGTCCTTCCAATGCAAGCTCTAACCTGCGTTCCCAACGTAAAGCTTGTCGTGCGAAATCCTGACTCGGGAATGATGCATACTGACTAATGTTGTAATTAGATAATGGGGTACCAGAGGAATTCACAAGCAAACTAGTACTATTTGATGCGCGTAAACGAATATCATTTATTATTGGCAAGGCTTCTCCTTGTCTTCCGAGTTCAATTAGAGCCTCAGCACGCCACAATAATACATCTGCATATCTGATTAGGATATTATTCTTTGAACTTGACATAAACGGTGTTATGTATTCAAAACAGGCACAATCAGGAGCAACATTCTCTTTTAAAGACATAAATGGACCATATATCTCTGGTTGCCTGGACCAACTTAGGTCATAAACAAGGTCAGTAACATACTTCCATGGTTTACCGGGCATAGCAATTGTGTGATCAATTCTGGGATCCACATTATCTGTTGCAGGTATAAGATCAGTGTTGTTAAATGTATCAAACAAGGGCAAACCATTCGCATCTGTTTTAAATGCATTAGCAAGATTCTGACTTGGTACATGAAATCCACAGCAACCGAAAACACTGCTCATTGGATTATTGAGCATAGAAGAAAAATCAAGATTTCCAGTTTGTGTTCCATCATCTTTAGAGCGTTGAATTTGCCAGACTGCTTCAGGACCATTTTCAAACTCCCATAGGAATGGTTGTGCAAAATCAGATTCAAGTGAATATTGGGATTGGTTAATTATAGTATCAGTAATAGCAACAACTTCTTCTAATAATGAATTATCTATTTCAGTTACATTATGTTGGTTATCCTGCTTGTATGCTTGATACAATTTAACCTTTGCTAAATAAGCTAATGCTGTGTATTTATTTGGCCTTCCAACATCTTCACTTGTTTCGGGTAAGTTCTGGGAGGCATATTCAAAATCATTGGCAATTTTCTCCCACAACTGGTCATTCGTAAGAGCTGTATTTGAGACTTTCTCAATTTCCTGGGCAGTTGCATTTTCATCAAACCAAGGAACATTTTTGTATAAGATTTTTAAATCAAAGAAGTAATGTCCTCTTAGGAATAATAATTCTGCTCGCCTTTGAGTTTTTTTAGGAAAATCCCCCTCAGATAAAGCATTTACTCTTCTTAGTGCATTATGCACTCTTGAAATTCCTGTGTACTGTCTTTCCCACTTTTTATTGCTTATGTCACCTAAAACTGAAGGGGCATACGAACTCATATCGGGTAAAAGGGTGGTGAAGACTTCCATTGCATTATAGATTGAAATATCTGCCGGGCCGTCACCACCTTTATATGCATCTCCTGCTCGTAAATCACCATAAGGCCAAAGCACGTTAGGTACTGTATAGTGATCCTGAACAAGAAATGCATAAGCCGAGATTATTAAATCTTCTACTGCATCAGGATTATTAAGTTGATTATCGGATATCACTCCTTGTGGCTCCACATCCAGGAAATCCTGGCAGGAGATAAGGAATACTACAATTATTATGTATTTAAGTGTTTTCATGTCTAATGTTTTTCTGTTCTTATAATCCTAGTTTTAAACCCAAACTGTAAATTGCAGGGATTGGAAAAGCATAGCTTGGATTTTCAGGATCGGGTCCGGTAAAATCTTTGCTCTTAATTGTGAGTAGGTTCTGTCCTTGTATATATACTCTGAATGACTGAATAAAAGATGATTCAGGATTCTTGGGAGTGAAGGTGTATCCTAATTGAATGTTTCTTAACTTCAAATACGAACCATTTTCAATAAAGTAGGTAGAAAGCCTACCCTCATTGTTATTGTCAATAGTTGTAAGTTTTGGAATTGTAGATGATGTATTTTGAGGCGACCATGCATCAAGTGTTCTAGCCCCCCAGTTGGTTCCTGGCCACAATGATGCAAAATCTGTATAAGTTTTGTAAGAATTGTAAACTTCAATTCCATAAACCCCCTGAAGGAATAAATCAAGATCAAAATTCTTATATCCAAAACGCATACCTAATCCATAAGTAAAATCCGGATCGGCAACGGCTATAAATGTTTGATCGAAATCATCAATAACACCATCAGGAACTCCGTCAGGCCCACTTATGTCACGGTACTTTATTCTACCAACGGCTTTTCCTGGCTGATTAGCATGATTAGTTACATCTGCTTCGGATTGAAATAAACCATCTTCGATATAACCATAGATTGAATTTATTGAATTACCCACAACATAAGTACTTGGTAACTCTGTTTTTGCTTCATTTGGAATAATACCTGATAATGGCATTCTAATTGTCATATCTTCAGGCATGTCAATAACTTCATTCTTAATAAAACTCATATTACCAGAAATATCAAGGCTAACTTGTCCTATTTTATCAGAGTAATTTAAAAGGAACTCCAAGCCTTTATTCTGAATGCTACCACCATTTACATATTGACCCGATGCTTCTCCTACCGCTGAAACAAGTAGTCTGTAATAAAGTATATCTTCAGTTAGTTTGTTGAAATAATCAACCGAACCTGAGAACTTTTCAAAGAATGAAAAATCGATACCGAAGTTGGTTTGCGTAGTAGTTTCCCATTTTAGATCTTCGTTACTTTTCTGAGTATTGATAAACCCAGAAGGTAATTGTCCCTGATCTATTCCGCTTATATCATATGCTGTGCCCAGGTTTGGAAGGTAATCCGGTGGATTTGGATTATCCCAGATTGCATCTTCCTTACCATAGACGGTTCTGTATATATTGTATCTGGCAAGATCTTTTATCTCCTGGTTCCCATTTTGTCCCCAGCTTGCTCTTAGTTTTAATTGGTAGGGTATATCAATAATTGACTTCAAAAATGGCTCTTCGCTGATTCTCCAACCAACCGAGGCTGCAGGAAAAACTGCATATTTATTATTAGCACCAAACCTTGATGAACCATCGCGACGAATTGTAAAAGATGCCAAATACTTAAAAGCATAAGAGTAATTAACTTTAGCAAAGTAAGATTCTAATGCCCACTCACTTCCTAGTCCACTATTAAGCTGATTTTTTGTCCCCGAATTTAAGTAAGCATAATTCATATCCTCTAATGCTAATCCTTGTCGAGATGCATTATACCACTCATCCTTATTTCTGATATGCTCAATACCGGCTAAAAAGTCTGCTCTGTGCTTATTTAACTCAAGATTGTAAACAGCTGTATTCGACCAAACCCAGTTGCTTCTATAACTTGAATTGTTGTAAACAGTATTGTCAGGTTCAGTAAGGAATCCGGATACATAACTTTTTTGCATCCCTCTTAAGTAATAAATACCAACATCAAATCCGAAATTTGTTCTGAGTTTAAGATTCTTAATAGGTTCCAATTCAGCGAAGAAATTACCAAAGGGGCGCATAAACTGATATTGATTATGCTTATTGTCTTCAATCAGACGTACAGGATTTTGTCTATCGGTCATACCCGCAACGGGTCCTCCCCAACCACCGTCTTCCGTATAAACAGGAATAATAGGGTGCTGCACTAATGAATTAAACTGAACATCAGAAGCATTAATGAGTATTTCTCTTTGATAGGAGAGGGTGAAGTTTTCGCCAATTTTTAGGAGTCCATCAAATAGATTAAACTCTGAATTTATTCGTGTATTAAGCCTATTAAAGTTTGTTTCTTTAACAATTCCATCATGGTCGTAATATCCGAGTGAAAATAATACCTTGCTCTTCTTGTCTCCCTTTGATATAGATAAATTATATGATTTTAACAGTGATGTTCTGGATATCTCATCAAACCATTTAGTATCAGCAGCTCTCATTGTTTGGTCAGCATCAATATACTCAGGGGTTGTGATTGAACCCAATATCGGATTATCAAAATCACCATTCCAGGTATAATTGTATAAGGGACTAACAGGAGTCAGGCGATCGTTCACAGCTGCCTGCCAGTAAACGTACCCGCGATTATATGTGTTAAGAGGTTCAAGTTTAGAGGTATATTGTTGAACGGACCAAAGTGCATCAAAATTAATTTTAGTTTTTCCTTCCTTAGCACTCTTTGTAGTAATGACAATAACACCATTTGCAGATCGCGAACCATAAATGCTAGCAGCTGCTGCATCTTTTAATACCTGAATAGACTCAATATCATTTGGATTAAGTTCATGCATGCCGGATTTAGTTGGTACACCATCTATCACATAAAGAGGATCATTATTATTTAAGGTGCTTATACCGCGAATCCTAACAACTGCATTTGAACCGGGTGATCCATCTGTTAATATATTTACGCCTGGTATTCTACCTTGAATGTTTTTCATAACATTTCCGGAAGGTAGTTCCTCAACCTTATCCATGTCTACAATACTTACTGCGCCTGTTAAATCTGCCTTTCGTTCAGTTGTATAACCAGTTACCACCACTTCCTCCAGACTAACAAGGTCTGGTGCAAGTTGAAAATCTATTTGGCGTTGACTTCCAACTTGAACTTCCTCTGTAAGATATCCAATATAAGATATGGATATTATAGAATTCTCATTAGGTACATTGATTTCATAAAATCCATCAAGATTAGTGATTGTTCCTGTTGAGGTTCCTTTTATAATGATACTTACACCAGGAAGAGGAAGATTATCTACATCGGTTACAGTACCTTTTACTTTAATTTCCTGCGCCAGAAGCCAAATTGGTACCTGGAGGAATAGTAAGCTGAGAAAAACTCTAGCAAACCATTCATTTTTAAGTGTTTTTTTTCTCTTCATAGTATTCTAGTTTTTTAATATCTTTTTCAGAATCAAAGAGTATTTATCAGCTTTATTTTTCAGTATTTGCAATTCTATATTTTAGTTCCTCCGAAATAACAGGAGTTGCTCCTTTTTGCGTGCATATATAAGCTGATACTCGTATAGCTTGTGAATGAATTTGTTTTAATGGTAATCCCAATAGTAATCCCATGACAAGGGTTGCAGTAAAGGAATCCCCGGCACCAATAGTATCTGCTACCTCAACCAAAGGAGTAGGTTGCTTCGAATGTACTTCCTCATTAAACAATATACTGCCCGATGTACCCTTAGTTAAGGCTAATACATCAAGGTCAAAAGCATTCATCAAGAACCTACATTTTTCTTCGTCATTACCAGTTAGTCCGAACATATCTGTTAGCTCCAATAATTCTTCATCGTTTAGCTTACACACATTGGCAAAGTGCAATGATTTTTCTATAATCTCTTTTGAATAGTAGTCCTGGCGTAAATTAATATCAAATATTTTCAAACAATTTTTGGGTACCAGCTCCAGGGCCTTCCAAATTGTCTGGCGTGAGTGCTCATTTCGCTGCGCAAGAGAGCCATAGCAGATGGCATCACACTCTAATAGTGCAGTTTTTGCACTTACGGTTAAATTAATGTTATCCCAGGCTACATTCTCATGAATTGTATATGAAGGAATTCCGTCATTGAGTTTGACAGTTACTGTTCCTGTTGGCTTTTCGGAGTTAGAAAGATAATCTTGTAAACCTAATACCTCAACCTTTTCTCGAATCTCATTGCCTAATTTATCTTCACTAACAGCACTAATTATTCCTCCATAAGCACCTAGTTGGCAGAGGTGATAGGCAAAATTAGCTGGTGCTCCCCCAAGTAGTTTACCATCAGGTAAAACATCCCATAATATTTCACCAATTCCTATCACATTAAAATTCTTTTTCATATCAGCCTAGTTCTTATGTTATTTTTCCTTTATTGTTTAATGTTTACGCCAAGTTCATCCTGTATTTGTTCCAAGGATTTTCCTTTTGTCTCCGGAATTTTTATCAGGATAAATAAAAATGCAAGCAAGCTGAAAACAAGGAAAAAACCGAATGAGATTCCTCCCCCAAGGCCCTCAAGTATTATTGGGAAAAACTGAACAGTTATAAATGTACATACCCAACTTACTGCAGTAGACACAGACATGGCAACACCCCTGATTTTGTTAGGGTATATTTCGGATGTTACAACCCACATAACAGGGGCTAATGAAGCTGCAAAAAAAGCTATGTAACTTAGTATAGCGATGAAGACACCAATTCCTGAAGCTTTATCAGCAAAAAAGGCATACGAAATATAGGTAAGTGAAATTACCATTCCGGCAGAACCCCATAATAGTAATTGTTTACGTCCCACTTTGTCAATTAACCAAACAGCAACCAGGGTAAAAGCAAAATTAACAGCTCCAAGTATTATAGATTGAATAAGTGCTGTATTTCCACCCACTCCGGTTTTTTCGAAAATAACAGGTGCATAAGCTATTATAGCATTAATCCCCGTTATCTGCTGAAAAGTAGCCAACATGATACCCAGGAACATTATTTTCCCTAATGGCCCCTTGAAAATATCAATAAGCTTTATTTTGTTATCACTTTTCTCTCCAGTTTTTGTGAAACTCTCTTCAATTTCCTGATATTCTGTCTCAGCCTCAGCTGGGTCATCAAGCAAACGGTTTAGTACCTTTAAAGCCCTGTCATTTTTTTGTTTCATCATCAGCCAGCGTGGACTTTCAGGAAACCTTATAAATAAGAACAATAGAAAAGGGATGCCAAATATTACTGGTTGTGCTAACATCAATCTCCAACTATTGTCCATATCAGCAACATAAAGATTTATAGCATATGCAATTAATATACCTATAACTACACCTAGTTGGTTTAAAGATCCTAATGTACCCCTTATATTTGGAGGTGTTACTTCACTGATATAGGTAGGTATAGTTACAGACACAGCTCCAACGGCATACCCTCCAATAAATCGGGCAATAATCAGGTGCCCCATACCTTGTGCCAAACCACTTCCAATACCTGATACAAGAAACAACACTGCAGATAATATTAATGCAGCTTTTCTTCCATTTTTATCACTAAACCTACCAATCGTGAAAGCTCCTACCATACAACCAACAATTATAGAACTCACAACCAGTCCGATTTGGACATCATTAAGAATAAATACGTCCTTAATTAATTTTACTGCTCCTGCAATTGCAGCCATGTTAATACCAAATATTATACTTCCTATTATAGGTACAAAAATCGCCCAGTATAATCCTTTATTTTTCATCTTTTTCTATTATTAAATAGCTAGTCTGACACTGTACAATCGCTAGATTATTAAAAATTGATCGAATACTTTTTGCAGGCTGTGCCATTCTGAATTATGATTATTTTAAAAACCTAAATCAAAAGTAGAATGGAAATCAAACTAAGCCTTTAAAATTTGTTTCATATGAAGTTACAAATGATTCATTCAATGGGCGAAATATCAATCTGTAATATCTGATGTAACAATCTTACCAGTTTATGAAACATTTATATAAATTGATTAAAAATCAGGTGTTCTTTTAAATACAATTATTTAAAAGAAATACAGTATTGTTCAATTTTTAGTATATTTATCTCGTTGGATAAGAATGAAAACGTTAAGGAAAAAGAAAGTACCCTTAAGGAATGGAAAAGTCAGGATCAGGTTCACACGGTAGTCAGTAAGAAACAGAAAAGAATCGTTAGGCAAATTTGTGAGAAGTTAAACGAAAGCCTCCCCTATTTGCAAAGCACATTGGCAAGACCGCACGAGCCACCGCTCAATCAAGGGCTTGCCAAAGAGTTTTCAAATGCCAACCCAGTTAGCCCACAGGGCTTGTTGTCCAACGCACACAAAATAAAGGCACTCCGTAGTTAGTGTCGTGCGTAAATTGCAGACACAAATAATTAAGGCAAGTGCTAAACTTTGAAGATATAAGCTTTGAATTGCCCAGGTGCTAACATAGTATAAAAATTCATTGCTGGTATAATGCAATTTTATAACTTACAGCAATTAATAAACGGCCAATGTATGTTGAAAGTAATGAGCAATGAATTTCGCAACGTATTTTATACCTGTCCGTTGGCTGTAAGCCTAGCTTTTGATGTAAAAAAATTAAGAATAGAACATAAAACAGTTTTAATTAAAAAATATATTATGAGATTTAAATTATACTTTATATTCATTGCTGTAATTCAATTTAATAATCTACTCGCTATAGAGATAAATGTTACTGGAAATTGTCAAGATGAGATTTGCGATATAACAAGTGTATTACAAGATGCTATCAATGATTTAAATAATGAACAAATAATAATTCCTTACGCAGCTGATAAGATATTTATATGCGGACCTATAAAGCTTAGAAGCAATATGGACTTAATTCTTGAAGAAGGAGTTATTATTAATTCGAAAGAGAATGCCTTTTCCACCTATACACCATTAATAAAAATTGAAAATATTAAAAATGTAAGACTAATGGGAAATGGTGGAACCATTAGAATGAATATTGAAGAATATAAAGAAAAATGGTGGAACCTAGGAATAAAGGGTGAATGGAATCATTGCATTTCAATTCTAAGTAGTTCTAATATTATAATAGAAAATATTAATATTAATGATGGTGCTGGTGATGGAATTTATATTGGCAAATCACCTTCAAATTTAGACATGAATTATTGTGATACCATCTTTATAAATAATGTTACCTGCAATGGAAATGCTCGTAATGGTTTATCAATAATAGCAGCAAAAAACTTAACTGTAAAAAACTCTTTTTTTAATAACACAGGAACCAATAATGGGAATATAGATTGTAATAATAAAATAGGATTAGCCCCTTGTGGACCCTTTGCCGGAATTGATTTTGAGCCGAATGATGCAAATGTTTATTTACAAAATATTAAAATTGAAAACTGCCGATTTCATAATAATAAAATAAGTGGAATCACATTTGCTTTTCAGCATATAGATGATAATACTCCAGATATTTCAGTAATACTTAATGACAATTATATTGTGAATTCTGAGAAAGGAGTACATATGCTAGATTTAAATTCAGAAGTTTCAGGAAATATTAGCTTTAACAATTTAGTTGTTGAGAATATTGATAAATATAGTATACTAATTGATAATGGACCTCATCAAAATTTAGATATAAATTTCAGTAGTTGTATTCTAAAGAGACCATCAATTGAAGAAAAATATCCAATTTATGTATTAGCTGATTCAGGATATGATGCTAATATAGGTAATATGACATTTGAATATATATACTTTGTTGATAACCCAGGTAATAAGACATTTAGGTATTTAGCTGATACTGATTTTAACTTTGAATTAGAAGATTTCTATTTGGAAACCTATTCTGAAAATGAAATTGGACAATATTGTATTGAGGGAGAAATCTCAAGTTCATTTGAGATTAAGAATAAAATAAATAATAATTTAAATACTATAACAGTAGTTGGCGATTACAATGGTGACGGATTTGCTGATCTATTCACTAAAGGTTTTGGTAAGTGGAGATCCTTATATGTTAATAATGCGGTTAATAATGGTTTTGATAAAATTTTTTCGTCAAGTTGTGATAATATTTATGGTACAGATAATGAAGACTTTTTTACAGACTCCAATGCTAAAATTTATAAAGGAGATTATAATGGAGATAAGAAGACTGATTTTTTCGTGAAAGGATATGGTGCATATAGGGCATTATATCTTGCTCGAGAAAATGGAATTGGTTTTACCCGTGTTTTTATGGGTGAGTCAGATGGCATTGGAGGCACAGATAGTGAACAATTTTTCACATCCAGCGATGCCCGGATTTATCCTGCTGATTATAATGGTGATGGGAGAACAGATTTATTTGTAAAAGGCTTCCAAAATTATAGAGCTTTATATTTAGCAAAAGAAGATGGACAGGGTTTCATTAGAGCTTTTGTTGGGGAGGATGATAATCTTGGTGGATTAGATAACGAGGAAAGAATAACTTCTGCTGAGGCAATTGTCTACCCTGCAGATTACAATGGCGACGGGAAAGCAGATTTGTTTGTGAAGGGTTATGGTACGTGGCGTTGCCTTTATCTGGCTAATTCAACCGGGACAGGCTTTACCAAAGCTTTTGTTTCAGAAGAGGATAACGCAGGAGGTTTAGATAACGAGGAAAGAATAACCTCTGCTGAGGCAATTGTCTACCCTGCAGATTACAATGGCGACGGGAAAGCAGATTTGTTTGTGAAGGGTTATGGTACCTGGCGTTGCCTCTATCTGGCTAATTCAACCGGGACAGGATTTACCAAAGCTTTTGTTTCAGAAGAGGATAACGCAGGAGGTTTAGATAACGAGGAAAGAATAACCTCTGCTGAGGCA
>JBNKPU010000056.1:0-18826 GCA_050295515.1 Bacteroidales bacterium
GCTATGAATTTCACTTATAAATACCGATTTTCTGCGTCATATTTGCTTACCATAGCCCGCTATGCTTTCGCAAACATTCCTTGAAACTCAATATTTATAAGCGATTTGAGCCATTAATTTTATATCGAACTCAGGTTATTAGCCTGGGCGCATAATGCTGATGGCACAAAAGCTGATGATAGTTTTGTTGCAAATGGAATGAGCTATGCAGGTGTATTCTGCTCAGGATCAGTAGCTTTTGGTGAAGCACTTGAAGCATTCGGCGGAACTTATTTTACTGGAAGAGATAAGGAAGTAGATTGCTACTTTCTGGCTAACACTTTCGGGTTTAAGCAATATTGAAGAATTCCTTGCACGTAAAACTCATTCTATCTATATAATATGAAGATAGTGTACTAAAAGTTTGTTTTTCGGCAGGCTCTATGTATTTAGTAATACTTGTAAAGCTATTTGTTTATAATTGTATGAAGATAAAAAATGCGCCTATAACGTGCAGTATAAGCGCAGTTTAATTTTTTTCCTTTTTTAGCTCTAAATTACAATAACCGAGTTTTCAGATTGAAATATATTTGGGACAAACTTATCAGCTTCTGGATCATTGATCCATTCTTTTGAATTAAGCAAATACCTGAATTGGTATTCTTTGTCTTTTTCAAGGTTAAGTGTTAGAGAAAACTCACCAGATTTTAACTTTTTCATTTTTAGTGCATGTTTGTCCCAATTGTTAAAATCTCCGACAAGATTTGCCTCTGAAGCAGAGTTAGCAAGGTCTTTTTTTAGTTTGAAGGTAACTTTGCATTCAGGCTTTGATTCAAGATAGGTTTTTTTAAAACTCATGATTAAAAATTTAAGTATGTTAGTATTTGCATGAGCAATAAATTTATTAAAAGGAATTTACATGATCATTACATTAAGTCCCAAATAATTTGAAATTAGTGGTGATTTTGCTCACCATATTTCGGTTATTTTCGTATTAGCTTAACAATTTTTAAAGACATATCGAACAATACAATTTTTGCATTGGCATTTCTTTCAATATCTGAGCTTGCCGAATTGAATTCCTCAGTTATGCCCAAAATGTTCCTTCCATTAATAAATGGATGGAACTTTTCCGAGAATTTTCTTTCATCGTCTGACATGTAAATGATTTCATCGTTTTTTAAATTCATGATAAAATTTTCCCGAATCAACCTTAAAGTATAGCTGAAAAATGATTTTTGCCTTTCACGTCCAATACCAGCCATACTGTCGACCCAATTGTTAATTTCAGGTATGTTTCGGGTATAGCATAGTCGCATAATACTGGTAAACTGCTCAAGATTGAACTCATTTTCCTCTGTAGTCTCCAAATTTTCCAATGCAGCTATCATATTTCCATTGGCCAGTCGGGCAGCATTTTTGGCATAATCTTCAGGAGCCTGATAGTTAGTTATTAGGGCAGTGGTTATTTCTTCCGCAGATAAACGCGAAAGTTTTACAAGCTGGGTACGGGATGAAATAGTAAGCAATACTTCTTCAGGCTTTTCAGATACCAAGAGAAAAATTGTATTTTCAGGGGGCTCTTCAATAAGTTTGAGCAGCATATTCCCTGATGTAGGGTTCATCTTTTCCGGTAGCCATAAAATCAAAAACTTGTAATCGCTCTCAAAGGATTTTAAGCTGAGTTTATGTATGATAGCTTCACTCTCTTTTTTACTAATAAGCCCTTGCTTATTTTCAAGTCCAATAAAATTGTACCAGTGACTAGGTCTGAAATAGGGATTTTCAATTACCTGTTCCCGCCAGGATTTAATAAAATCATCACTGGTGGGGTCCTTGCTAATTCCCTTAGTTGTATTTACAGGGTAAGCAAAGTGCAAATCTGGATGAATCAGTTTTTCAAATTTTTTGCAACTTGGACAGTTTCCACAAGAATCTGTTTCCTTATTACCGGTACAGGCAATGTATTGAGCATAAGCTATAGCCAAAGGCAATGAACCGCAACCCTCTGGTCCGAAAAACATTTGAGCATGGGGGATACGCCCACTTTTTACAGAATGCATAAAATGCTCTTTTACCTTATTCTGCCCTATAACCTTATTGAATTGCATACACGATTTTGATATGGGTTCAAAAATAAACAATCGAGCAAATATATAAGGATTTTAAGTAATTATGTTCTGATTCCGAATGGTTTTCAAGACTATCATTAATTTATTGTGAATTTTATAACAATAGTATCTTAATCTATAGACCAGTTGGAATACTTTTGTTACCTTTGTGCTTCATTTTGTACAACATAAATTGATAGAATATGCAACTTATTGATAATTACAACTTTGCTGGCAAAAAAGCAATTGTGCGCGTTGATTTTAACGTGCCTTTGAATGATAAATTTGAAGTAACAGACAACACACGTATTGTTGGTGCAATGCCAACCATTAAGAAAATTATTGGAGACGGTGGTTCTGCGATACTAATGTCACACCTGGGTCGTCCAAAAGAGGGACCTGAAGAAAAATTTTCTTTAAAGCACGTTATCTCAGAACTATCAAAACAATTGGGTTTTGAAGCCAAATTTGTTGATGACTGTGTAGGTGACAAAGTTTTAAAAGCAAAGGCAGACTTGCAGCCAGGTGAAGTGTTGGTTTTAGAAAACCTAAGGTTCTATAAAGCTGAGAACAAAGATAAAGATGCAATGCCCGGGTTTGCCAAGCAGTTGGCAGAAGGTTGCGATGTATATGTAAATGATGCCTTTGGCACCGCTCACCGTGCACATGCATCTACAGCTATTATTGCTGATTATTTCGAAGAAAAGATGGCAGGATTTCTGCTTGATAAAGAAATAAAATTCCTTGGCGATACAGTTGCAAATCCTGAAAAGCCATTTGTAGCAATTGTTGGAGGAGCTAAGGTGTCAGGAAAATTAGAAGTACTTAAGACATTCATCGAAAAAGTTGATACAATATTAATTGGAGGAGGAATGGCTTATACATTCTATAAAGCTCAAGGACATGCAATCGGAAACTCACTTGTTGAAGAAGATTTGGTTGGTACAGCTAAACAAATTCTAGCAGATGCAAAAACTAAAGGTGTTAAATTCATGTTACCTTTAGACAATCTGGCAGCTGATAAATTTGATAATGATGCAAGCATTGAGCTAGTTGGACTTGAAATTCCTGAAGGAAGAATGGCATTAGACGTGGGACCTGAAACCATAAAGGCTTATGCAACTGAAATAGCAAGTGCAAAAACAGTGGTTTGGAATGGACCGATGGGCTGTTTTGAAATGCCTAATTTTTCTAAAGGAACATTTGGGGTTTGTCAAGCCGTGGCAGATTCATCAGCAGTTTCGATTATTGGAGGTGGTGATTCAGTTGCTGCTGTTAACCAAAGTGGATTGGCAGATAAAATGAGCCATATCTCTACTGGTGGTGGAGCATCATTAGAATTTTTAGAAGGAAAAGTTTTACCGGGAATTGCTGCTGTGCGCAGTTAATATTCTCAAGCAACAATATTTCCATATTAACCCGATTTGGCGTATTTTTACACCAAATCGGGTTTTTTTAACCAATATTATCGGTTTACTGGTAATACACTATTCACAAAATCAGTAGAGTAAAACAACCTTGATCATTTATTTTAAAACACAAATACCAATTCGATCATGAGTTTCAAAAATGTTGCAATTATTGGAGGTGGCAACCTTGGATCTTCAATTGCCAAAGGATTCTTGGAAGCCAAGCTTATTTCCCCTTCAGATCTTTCTGTAACCCGAAGGCGACTTCATCTTATCGATGATCTTAAAATGGCAGGCGTTGTGGTTACAACAAGCAATGTTGAGGCAGTTAAATCAGCCGAACTGATTATTTTGGCAGTAAAGCCCCATCAGGTTGTTGGTGTTATGGATGAGATCTCTGACTATATCGATTCCAAAAAGCATGTTTTAGTGTCTGTAATAACAGGTGTATCATCATCCCAGCTAGAAGAAATGTTTCCGGGCATACCAGTATTCAGAGCAATGCCAAATACCGCTATCGCTCTTCAGGAATCGATGACATGTCTGTCTTCAAATGGGAGGTACCCCGAACAGGAACAAAAAATTAAAGGACTCTTTGATCAATTAGGTGTTACAATTGTTATTAACGAAGAATTGATGGGGGCAGCTACTGTAATTGGAGCTTGTGGGATTGCATTTGCACTTCGTTTTATGCGTGCAATGTCACAAGGAGGTATTGAGATTGGATTTGGAGCAGAGATCTCTCAACTTATAACAGCTCAGACTATTAAAGGGGCATCCCAACTAATTCTTGAAAGTAATAATCACCCCGAACGTGAGATTGATAAGGTTACTACTCCAATGGGAGTTACTATTTCTGGATTAAATGAGATGGAGCACCAGGGATTTAGTTCTGCTGTTATCAAAGGATTGTTAACCTCATTTAATAAACTTGGGCACGTAAAATCAAACAACAAGAACTAAATTATTATGGATTTGATAAATGCGAATAATAAGTTTCCTGAATTCTTAATGGAAAGGTATAATGAATTCAATTCAAATGTACCTTCCATGATCAAAGCTCAGACATTTACTGATAGCCTTATCAATTTCTTTTTTCCTTTTAAAATAGACCGTAAATGCACCCTCCCACAAATTGAACTTAATTTTGCCCAATTACATATCGATTTTAAGGATATGTTGGGTTCTATGGAATCTATATTGAAGAGTTCAGTCAATGAAATTACTTCTGAGTTCTTTTTAAGGGTGCCCAATATCTATAAAAGTCTTATGGAAGATGCCAGAAACTTCTTGGCTTTTGATCCAGCTGCCAAATCTGTAGAAAGTGTTGTGCTGTACTATCCTGGGTTTTATGCTATTACAGTTTATAGATTGGCTCATGAACTCAATAAATTAAAGGTCCCTTTTGTGCCTCGTATTATGTCTGAATATGCACATAGTAAGACCGGGATTGATATCCATCCGGGAGCGAAGATTGGCAATCACTTTTTTATTGACCATGGTACAGGTATTGTTATTGGAGAAACGGCTGAGATTGGCAACAATGTTAAAATCTATCAAGGTGTTACTTTAGGGGCCCTGGTTGTCGAAAAAAATATGAAGGGAAAAAAACGTCATCCTTCCATAGAACATAATGTCATTATCTATGCTGGTAGTACAATATTAGGAGGTGATACTGTAATAGGGCATGATACAGTAGTTGGAGGAAATGTTTGGTTGACAAAAAGTGTTGCCCCTTATAGTATCGTCTATCATGAGAGCAAGACAGTTATTCGCGATAGCAAAATAAGAGGTGGAGAACCTATTAATTTTGTTATCTAACAGTTATTCAGCATATAACAAGTTAATTCCTAAAATATTTCATCGCTTTTTTCACTCTTTAAAAATTTATTCATATCTTTACACTACTTAAATTATAGGAAAACTAGAACAAGTTATGAAACTGAATACTAAAACCCGTTACGGAGTTAGGACTATGATTGAATTGGCAATGGACTTTGGAGGAAAAGGTCTTTTGCAAAAGGAGATCTCTGAAAGGCAAGCCATTTCTTATAAATATCTAGACCATATTATTTCAGCACTAAAAGCCCGGGGATTAATTGTAAATGTCGAAGGCAAGAAAAGTGGCTACAGATTGAGCCGAAAGCCTGAAGAAATTACAGTTTACGATATCTATAAAGCTTTTGAAGCGGAAATGTTGATTGTAGATTGTATAGGTCCCGATGGAAAGTGTACTAATGATATGTCATGCGCATCCCAGGAATTATGGTTTGGGTTAAACACAAAGATTATTGATTATTTAAAAACGTATAATCTTAAGCAACTTTCTGAAAAGCAGCAAAATTTAAACAATGAACGGGCTGATTCAATGTTTGTCATCTAATAAAAGTTTATTCTATTAAAAATCAAATAAAATGAAAGTAAACAACATTTTAGAAACAGTTGGAAATACACCCCATCTGAAAATAAATCGCTTGTATGATAACATGTACGATGTATGGGTTAAACTGGAAAGACAAAACCCGGGGGCAAGTATTAAGGACAGGATAGCATTGTCAATGATTGAAGATGCAGAAAAAAGCGGCTCATTAAAAAAGGACTCAGTAATTATTGAGCCTACTTCTGGTAATACTGGAATCGGACTTGCTATTGTAGCTGCTGTAAAGGGTTACAGGCTTATCCTTGTTATGCCGGAGTCGATGTCAATCGAACGCCGAAAAATTATGGCTGCATATGGTGCTGAGTTTGAGCTTACACCTAGGGAAAAAGGAATGAAAGGAGCTATCGAAAAAGCTAAAGAATTAGCCGGAGAAATTGAAGGTGGTTGGATTCCTTCTCAGTTTGATAATGAAGCTAACCCAAAAATACATAGAGAGACAACAGCTCAGGAAATATTGAATGATTTTCCGGAAGGAATCGATTATCTTATAACTGGTGTAGGTACAGGAGGACATATTACTGGTGTTGCTGAAGTGCTAAAAGAAAAATGGCCTAAACTTAAAGTTTTTGCTGTTGAACCTGAATTATCACCGGTAATCGGTGGAGGTCAACCCGGACCCCATCCAATACAGGGAATTGGTGCAGGATTTATTCCAGAAAATCTTCATACCAACATTCTTGATGGAACTATTCAGGTTTCAAAAGATGAGGCTTTTGAATTTGCCCAAAAAGCAGCCAAGCAAGAAGGTCTTTTCGGCGGCATTTCTTCAGGAGCAACCTTGGCGGCAATTGCCAAAAAATTACCTGAAATTCCTGAAGGTGCTACTATTCTTGGATTTAATTACGATACAGGAGAAAGGTATTTGTCTATTGAAGGACTTTTTTAATCAAAGAAATACAATTCATTTTTTAGAGGAGGGGACCTTTGGGTTGCCCTCTTTTTTATTCAGGCTGTCGTTGGAAAGGCATAAAATCTTTTCTGTCAAATGCTTTCATAAAGGAATTTTCATCAATTGTATTTTCTTCACTTGAATCATAGTCCATATAAATTTTCCATATGTTGTTTTCCATTTTCAATAGTACATGGAACTTACCAAAGAATGTCCTTACATCCCCCTCATCGTCTATTACGGTATATTTAAAGATTCCTCTTTCTGATGCATTTATTTCATTACAAATGCGTTCAACGAACCTTAGTTCAATTTTTGTCTGGTAATTATTTTCGTTAACCCATTTAAAACTTTTAACCTGGCTATCAAAATAATCCAAGGCAGTCACAATAACTTTTTTATCGGCAGGTATTCTTATTGCTTCCTTTGTATGAATGGATATTAGAAGATCTACATCGTTAGTTGCAAAGGCTTTCTCAAATTTATCCCAGACTTGGGTATTAATTTGTGCCAGAATGGTCGAGTCTTGCGAAAATACCTGACAAAAAGGGATAATTGTTATCAGAAGAATAAGAAATGTAGTCTTCAGTTTTTTCATAGTCTCAAGATTAGTCTATCATAAAGATAACAATCGATTTGTAATTGAAATATTTTATTTGCGTTATTCAGTTTTCACCACCTGCTCCTTAAAAAAATCCAATATAATTTTAGTGGCATCCCATTGAATATTTTTCTTGTTTGGCCAGTCATGACCTAATCCATGAATCAAGAACAAGTTGACCTCTGCATTTCCTGTCCATTTTAAGGCAGTAACTTGTTTATTGTATTTCAAGACAGAAGGCACTGTTGAACAATGATTCCATTCAATCCACATTTTAAAGGTTTCATCGATGGAAGGTATGTGGAAACCATACTGTTCTGTTCCATTATGAGGTATAACCAAATCGTTATCGCCGTGAATATGCATGATAGAAACGGGATACAATGGAATATGTATTGAGTCTAGCATTGGACCTGATATGCAGGCAACTGCCGCTATTTTGGTAGGAAGCTGTGCAGCTAACTTATAGGCCATCATTGCTCCATTTGAATGCCCCATTATATAGATCCTCTTTTGATCGATTTTATATTTTAGAACCAATAGGTTGATTAAGGAATCAATATATTGTATATCATTGGCATTTTTAGTCCATTCTTTATACATGCCACCAGCATTCCAACCAAAATATCCATTGTCGTTTTTAGAACCTCTCGGATAAACAACTATATAATTATTCAAGCAGGCTTGGTGTATCTGTGAACTGAGTTCCAGATCTTTAGGATTAGTAGTATACCCATGAAGTGCGATGATCAAAGACGGACTATCTGTACTATCATTAAATTCGGGCAGGTAAATTTTTGCAGACCTTAGTTCAGAGCCAATTCTTATTTTAAGGTAGTTCTGAGCTGGCGAAGATGCTATCACAAACATCAACAATAAAGTGAACATGTAAAGAGTTTTCATTCCGGATTTTATTGTATTACAAATTGTACTGTTCATACACTTATTATAATTGTGCCTTAAGGTTCTGACAGGGTTTGGGGACAGACCGGCAAGTTTATTGAAAAAAAGCATTGCCCTTGTAACAAAATACCAAGGAAAGGAAAACAAATAAAATACAATGAAGTCCTCCTCTTTGGTTTTAACTGGTCGTAGTTATGATTATGAAGGCAACACTGTGCTGAGCAAGTACTCCTTTTTTACCCGTGAGGAAGTCATTTTTTACATTTAGCAATTCAATCATTAAGAATTATTGCAGGATATGGACAATAAATATCAGTAGAAATTAGTTAATAGAACAATGCGTTTTGGCATGGTAATTGTAAAAAAAACAATTCAAAATAGTTATTATGATAAACGTAAAAAGAATACTGATTATTATGGCTCTTTTCGGATGTTATGCCGGAACAATAAATAGTATGCCTTTTACAAATGATATTGAAAACCAAGACCCTATAAACTTTGAAGTGTTTCCTAACCCTGTTCTGGGAGAAAACTTCACCATTGTTTCTGATGTTGAAGTGACAGAAGTAACGGTGTTAAATATCCTTGGGCAGCAGGTTATGAACCAAAAGTATATAGGAGAGACCAAAATAAATATTCAATTTGAGGCCAGAGACAAGGGCTTGTTTATTGTCAAGATCAGGACAATCGATGAGCGTGTGGCAGTGAAAAGGGTTCTTTTCAAATAGTTAGCATGAATTAGTTAGGGTAAAAGCGTCTGTGTGGTAGCAGACGCTTTTTTTTTGATAATGTTTTTCCCATATTGGGAAATATTATTTTAGTTTTGAAGCTAATTATAAAAATGTATGCTTTTCAGTTCTCTCATTTTTCTGCACTTGTTTTTACCTTTTGTGCTCATTGGTAATTTCATATTGCCTTTCAAATATAGAAATGCATTTCTGTTAATAGTCAGCTTATAGTTCTATGCCTGGGGAGGTGTTTCATATTCTGTGATTATTGTTCTATCTATCCTGATTAATTTCACTTTTGGCATACAAATATCAAATGCCCAGAACAAAAAGAAAAAGAAGATCTTTCTTAGCATTGGTGTCGCTATAAATTTACTGATTCTTTTTACTTTCAAATATCTGGGCTTTTTTATTGAGAATTTGAATTGGTTTATTGAAATTTTTGATGGAGAATTGCTTCATGTAAAAAAAATTGCTTTACCTCTCGGTATTTCTTTTTATACATTTCAGTCGATATCATATCTGGTAGATACATTCAGAAAACATACTACTGTTCAGAGGAACCTGATTAACCTGGCCCTATATGTTTCTTTCTATCCTCAACTTATCGCAGGGCCAATAGTCCGTTATCATTATATAAACAAACAGCTTAAAAATCGTGATAATACTATAGATAAACTTCTTTCTGGAATTCAACGTTTTATTTTAGGTCTTGCCAGAAAAGTTTTTAGCAAAGTGTAAAGATAAAGGGCGGCTCTTTCACAAAACTGATAATCATTGGAATGGACTAGGGGCCTATTATGCTTATTATGAATTGATGAAACGGATAAAGGCAGATTTAAAACTTGAAATGCCTTTGTTCGAAGAGGATGATTTGATAATAAGGGAGACAAAGGAGCGTGGACAATCAATTGTCCAATTGATGGGTGTTCAGGATCAATTTCATGAAGATTTTATTAATGTCTATACCAGTAATGGTAACTATTCAGAAGGAGAGAGTAGAAACTATCAAATTCCGAAAAACTTTTTTAGTCCATCTGCATATGAGGATGTATATATTTCTGAAAGTCGGGATTCGGTAAGAGCTCTAATAATTAGAGATTCTTTCGCCGAAAATATGAAGCCTTTTTTATGCCCTCATTTTAAAGAAACTGTGTTTATCTTTGATTCCTGGCAACATAGGTTGAATAAAGAAATTTTTGATAAGGAAAAACCAGATGTTTATATACAATTAACACTGGAATCCATGATCAATAATATGATAGATAAATAGGACTTATAACATCCCAAGCTCCAGTTTGGCCTCGTCTGTCATCATGGATTGGTCCCAAGGAGGATCAAACACCAATTTTACTTCTGAAGTTTTAATTCCTTCCACAGCTCCAACACGTTCTTTTACTTCCAATAATATTTCATCTGCTATAGGGCAATTGGGAGCAGTTAAGGTCATAACAATTTCTGCATTGAACCCATCATCAATATTGATGTCATATATCAATCCTAAATCGTAGATATTTACAGGGATCTCAGGGTCATAAATAGCTTTAAGTACCTGTACTATGTTGGTCTCCAATTGGAGGATTTCGTTATAATCTGGTTTGCCACTCATATTCTTAAATTTTAGTTGCCTTCATGTTTAGCTTTATAGGCAATAGCATAGAGTTTCATTTGCTTGATCATGGACAATAAACCATTGGCACGCGTTGGTGAAAGGTTTTCCCTTAAGCCAACTGCATCAATAAACTCCAGTTCTGTTTTGATAATTTCGTCGGGGGTCCTTTCTGATAAAATCCGGATCAATAGAGATATTATTCCTTTGGTAATAATAGCATCGCTATCTGCGGTAAAAACTACCTTGCCATCTTTATATTCAGCATTAACCCATACTTTTGATTGACAACCTTGAATAATATACTCCTTGGTTTTGTATTTAGGATCGATCAAAGGCAAGCTACTACTTAATTCTATCAGGTAGTTGTACTTGTCCATCCAATCATCAAAAATCTCAAATTCGCTTATAATGTCCTGTTGTGTCTCCTGTATACTTGCCACGTTGAAAAATTTTAATTATAAAAACATTGATTTCACCCTACCCAGGCTTTCGCAAAGATAATCAATCTCTTCTTTAGTATTGTAGAAAGAAAGGGAAGCTCTAACCATTCCGTCAACTCCAAAATGTTTCATGATAGGTTGTGCGCAATGTGTTCCGGTACGTACTGCAATCCCTAGTTTATCGAGGATCATTCCGGCATCTAGTGGATGTACCCCTTCAAGTTCAAATGAAAAAATTGACGATTTATTGGGCGAATTGCCAAATATCCGGATGCCTCCGAGAGCATCTAGTTTTTCGGTTCCATATTTTAGCAATTCATGTTCATATTCTGAAATGTTTTTTAGTCCAATACGGTTGATATAATCAAGTGCATTGGAAAGGGCGATGGCGCCAATATAATTTGTTGTCCCTGCTTCAAACTTAAATGGAAGGCTATTATATGTCGTGCCATCAAAGCTTACAATGTCCACCATGTCGCCGCCTCCCATATATGGAGGGAGCTCTTCCAGCCATTTCTCTTTTCCGTACAATACACCAATGCCTGTTGGGCCATAGATCTTATGCCCAGAGAAAACCAAAAAATCACAATCGAGGTCCTGCACATTTATAGGCAAATGCTGAACCGATTGAGCTGCATCTATACAAACAGGAATATTGTTTGCATGAGCTATATCAATAATCTTCTTTACAGGGTTTATTGTTCCAAGAACATTCGATGCATGAATGACTGAAATGAGTTTTGTCTTTTCCGAAATCAGTCCGTTGAGTTTGTCGAGGATTAATTCACCATTGTCATCAAATGGGAGAACCTTTATTTTGGCATTTTTACGTTCGCACATCATTTGCCAGGGTACAATATTGGCATGATGTTCCATTTCGCTGATAATTATTTCGTCACCTTCCTGGATAAATTTTTCTCCGAAAGAAAATGCCAAAAGGTTTATCGACATGGTTGTTCCACTCGTAAAAACAACTTCCTCCTTCTTCGAAGCATTGATAAATTTCCTGACAGTTTCGCGAGAGTTCTCATATTCATTGGTTGCCACCCCACTAAGATAATGGACACCTCTATGAATGCTTGAGTTTTGCCTAAGGTAGTAATCGTTGATTTTATCTGTTACTTCCTGGGGTTTTTGGGTTGTTGCGCCATTGTCAAAATAGACCAATGGCTTTTTGTGTACCAATTGTCCCAGAACAGGAAAGTCATTTCTAATTTTCTGTACGTCGAGCATGTATTGCCTTTTAGCCGGAGAGTTAGTCCGGAATTATAAAATGCATTAATTATGATGTACGATGTTGCAATTTTCACAGGCACCCAATTCACCTCTAAGTCTTTTATCAACCATATCAATGATCCGTTCACGTAAAGCTTCAAGCTTTATTTTTCCGATTACTTCATTAGCAAAGGCATACATGAGCAGATGCAGTGCTTCGTCGTAGCCAATTCCTCTGGAACGGATATAAAACAAAGCATCTGTGTCAAGTTCTCCAATGGTTGCACCGTGGCTACATTTTACATCATCGTTGTAAATCTCTAATTGAGGTTTGGTGTTCATTTTTGCTGTATTCGAAAGCAAAATGTTATTGTTGCGTTGAAAAGCCTCAGTTTTTATAGCACCCTTATCAACATAGATCATACCATTAAAAGCTCCAGTTGCATTATCGTCAAGAACACCCTTTACCAATTGATCACTGGTACAATGAGGTTTGGCGTGATGGATATTGGTGTATGTTGACATATGCTGTTCGCCATCGGCAAGGAACAAACCATAGGTATTGTTATGTGCATGTTCACCGTCAAGTTTCACATAAACATTGTTCCGGATCAAACCGCCGTGCAACGACATTGTATTGTTGGTTAAAGTACTGTGTCCTTTTTGGTAAATAAAAGTATTTGAAATCTGTGATGATTTGCTGTTCTCATTTTGTAGCCGGGCAAATTCCACATTGGCATTTTCGCCGGCATAAATCTCTGTCAGTGAATTTGTAATAAAACTTTTAGCGCAAAGAGAATGGTCGCAAAATAAAAGGTTGGCTTGGGCATTATCTTCTACAATAATCAAGTTACGCCTGTTAATCCTTAGATTTTTAAAAGAATAGCCTACATTGATTATTTGTATTGGTGTATCAATCACTACATTTTTTGGGACATAAAGAAAAATACCATCTTGGGCAAACATAGAATTAAGGGCAACCATGCTGTCTACAGAAGAGTCTGCAAATTTGCCATAATATTTTTGGACTATTTCAGGATATTTTTTGGCAGCTTCTGCAAGTCCACATAAGATTACACCTTCAGGCAATTCAATTGGTCGGTTGTGTTTATAGTAAAAACCGTTTAGGACCAAGGCTATCTGAGTTGCAAGTTCAGGAATATCACAGTGGAAGATATCATTCAGGTTGACTTCAAAGTTCATTGGAGCCAGCTCATATTCATATTCAGCATCCGTAAGATACTTTTCAAGGTTTGTATACCTATAGGCTTCATTTTTCTTTGTAGGAATTCCGATACGGGTAAAATCTTCGTAGGCCAGTTTTCGGTTCTTGCTCATCATGGCAGTATCCCGGGCCTGTATTATGTCTTCGTTTTCGGAAAACAATTCAATCAGCTCTTGCTGCAATGTTTCTAATTTTGTCATGTCAGCTGATTCTAATGTTTAAAATTCATTCTTTATCCAATCATAACCTTTCTCTTCTAATTCAAGAGCAAGTTCTTTTCCGCTGGATTTAACAATTTTACCCTTATATAATACATGTACAAAGTCGGGTACAATATAATCCAGTAAGCGTTGGTAGTGCGTAATTACTATTGTCGCATTGTGCGAAGTCCGTAATTTGGTTACACCATTGGCAACAATTCGAAGTGCATCAATATCTAGGCCAGAATCTGTTTCATCCAGAATTGCCAGCTTTGGATCCAGCATGGCCATCTGAAAAATTTCATTTTTCTTCTTCTCACCACCTGAGAAACCTTCATTTACCGAACGGTTTGTTAAGTTTGATGTAAGTTCAACAATCTCTTTTTTCTCTCTCATCAGCTTCAGGAAATCTGAGGCTGAAATTGGTTCCTGATCATGAAATTTACGTTGTTCGTTAATGGCTGTTTTCATAAAATTAACCATTGAGACACCCGGAATTTCTACCGGATATTGGAATCCCAGAAATAAACCCATTCGGGCCCTGTCTTCTGCAGACAGCTCTAAGAGGCTTTTCCCCATGAAACTTACTGTTCCTTCAGTTACTTCAAAAATATCGCGGCCTGCAAGTACCGAAGCTAAAGTACTTTTCCCAGAACCATTTGGTCCCATGATAGCATGTACTTCGCCAGGTTTTACTGTCAGGTCGATGCCTTTTAATATTTCTTTGCCTTCTATTGTAGCGTGTAAGTTTTTTATTTCTAACATAGTCCTAAATCTCTTAATCTTTTAATACTGTATATTATTTTTATCCAACACTTCCTTCCAAACTTATTTGCAGAAGCTTTTGGGCCTCAACTGCAAATTCCATTGGAAGCTTGTTCAATACCTCTTTAGCATATCCATTGATGATTAATCCTATGGCATTTTCGGTATCGATACCTCGTTGGTTGCAATAAAATATCTGGTTTTCACCAATTTTTGATGTTGTAGCTTCGTGTTCAATTATGGCTGATTGGTTGTCAACTTCCAAATAGGGGAATGTATGTGCCCCACATTCATCACCTAATAGCAAGGAGTCGCATTGGGTAAAGTTTCGCACATTGTCTGCATTTTTAAGAACTTTTACCAGCCCCCGGTAACTGTTCTGGCTTTTACCGGCTGAAATACCCTTTGATATAATTGTACTCTTGGAGTTTTTGCCAATATGGATCATCTTTGTTCCAGTATCAGCTTGTTGGTAGTTGTTTGTTACAGCGACGGAATAAAATTCACCAACGGAGTTGTTGCCTTTCAGGATACAGCTTGGATACTTCCAGGTAATTGCAGATCCGGTTTCGACCTGGGTCCAGGAAATCTTGGAGTTATCACCTTTACAAATCCCCCGTTTTGTTACAAAATTGAAAATACCACCTTTTCCATTTTTGTCTCCAGGGTACCAGTTCTGAACGGTAGAATATTTCACCTCTGCATTATCGTGGGCAATAATTTCTACAATTGCTGCATGGAGTTGGTTCTCATCACGCATTGGAGCCGTACAACCTTCAAGATAACTGACATAACTATCATCATCGGCAACAATCAACGTTCTCTCAAACTGTCCGGTATTGGCTGCATTAATCCTGAAGTATGTCGACAGTTCCATTGGGCAACGTACACCCTTAGGTATGTAGCAGAAGGACCCATCGGAGAAAACGGCCGAGTTTAATGCAGCGTAAAAGTTATCAGTATATGGAACTACCGATCCCATGTATTTCTTAATTAAATCAGGGTGCTCCTGAACAGCCTCGCTGAATGAGCAAAAGATAATGCCAAGTTCAGCAAGTGTTTCACGAAAGGTTGTTTTTACAGAGACACTGTCCATGACGGCATCCACGGCAACTCCTGCCAAATGTTTTTGCTCGCTCAAAGGGATGCCAAGTCGGTTAAAGGTATCGATCAGTTCCGGATCAACTTCATCCATGCTACCATATTTAGGTGCCTTAGGAGCTGCATAATATACCACTTCCTGAAAATCGATTTCTGGCAACCTGAGATGTGCCCATTTGGGCATTTTCATTGTAAGCCAATGCCTATAAGCTTTTAGCCTGATTTCTAACATCCAATCAGGTTCATTTTTCTTGGCTGAGATTAACCTGATCACATCTTCGTTGAGGCCTTTAGGTATTGTATCGGTTTCAATGTTGGTTGTGAAACCATATTTATATTCATCCTGTGTTACTTCTGTCAATATTTTATCTTCTTCAACACTCATGATCAAACTGCTTTTCAATATAGTAAATAGTTCAATATTTGCTAATTGCCTTGAATAATAACAACTATCAAACAAAGTTGTTTATTTAGACACAATCTAAATTGATACAAAGATACTAAAAGAATTTCTTTTGGCGAAGTTTAAAAGGATACAGATCGATTCTGTGATGATATTTAACAGAATTCCGACAATAACTTAAAAATAGGCAGAAAGTAAGCGCTAAATATATTCAATTTAGAAGTTAACACAATATTATATTGGTTTTATTAGTTAAACAGCTCTTGTTTGCTTTTAATTTTTTCGAAAAAATTAAATATGGCTTTTAAATTCTTTTAATCGACTTTTTAACTGGTAGGCAATACTATTTTTTATCTTTGCAGTTCATTTTAAAAAATCAAAATTTATGTCTTCAGAAAAGAAAGATATTCAAGAACTAGGAGAATTTGGATTAATCGATCTTATCACTAAAGATGTGCAACTGAGGAATAAAACCTCTATTGTTGGAGTGGGAGATGATGCTGCTGTTGCAGATTATTCAGGAAAGAAAACAGTAATAACAACCGATATTTTGATGGAGGGTATCCATTTTGATTTGATATATACTCCGCTAAAGCATTTAGGGTACAAAGCAGTAGTGGTCAATCTTTCTGATGTATATGCAATGAATGCTACTCCACAGCAAATAGTTGTTTCAATTGCCTTGTCTGCAAAATTTACAGCAGAGATGATCGAAGATTTATATGAAGGGATTAAACTTGCATGCGAGTATTACAATGTAGACCTTGTAGGAGGTGATACTACCAGTTCGCTTACAGGCCTTGCAGTTAGTGTTACTGCCATTGGTGTGGTGGATGAATCAAAGGTTACTTATCGCAGTGGGGCGAAGGTAAATGATCTTATTTGTGTTTCCGGAGATTTGGGAGCAGCTTTTTTAGGGCTTCAGTTGTTGGAAAGAGAAAAGAAGGTTTTTACGGAATCATCAGGTGGGCAGCCCGATTTTTCAGGATTTGAGTATGTCCTTGAAAGGCAGCTCAAACCTGAAGCAAGACATGACATTGTTGAAAAACTTGCCGATGCAGGTGTTCTACCTACAGCCATGATCGATATTTCTGATGGGCTTTCATCAGAACTTCTACATATTGCAAAAAATTCAAAAACAGGTTGTAGAATATACATCGAAAAAATTCCTGTTTCGGAAGAAACCAACGATGCTGCAAAAGAATTGGAACTTGAGCCAATTACAATGGCTTTAAACGGGGGAGAAGATTACGAACTATTGTTTACTGTATCCCTTGAAGACCATGATAAAGTAAAAGATATTGACGGTGTTAGTATTATAGGACATGTAACTGATGCCTCGGAAGGATGTTATATTATTGCACAGGACAATGCCATTGAGATAAAGGCAATGGGTTGGGATGGCTTTAAGGAGGAGTAATAGAATATTCAACTATAAAAAAACCGGGAAATGATTTTCCCGGTTTTTTTTATTCTATTTAGTCCTTTTACTTTTCAAGCAATCCTTTAATTATTCCCCGTTTAGAACTTTTCACAAAGTTGACAATCTCATCCCTTTCAGGGTTGGATTCAAAAGTCTCTTCAACCTTTGCAAGTGCATCAGAATTATTAAGGCCGCTTTGATATAGGGTTCTATAAATCTCCTGGATTTCCGATATTTTGTCATTCGAGAAGCCTCGCCTACGCAATCCAACTGAATTTAAGCCGCAATAAGATAAGGGATCCCTTCCAGCTAATATATATGGAGGTACATCTTTTCCAACTTTACTGACACCTTGAATAAATGCATGCTTTCCAATTTTCACAAATTGATGTACTCCAGACATTGCGCTAATAATTGCATTATCATCGATTTCAACTTCTCCAGCAAGGTTAACACTATTACCAATTATTACATTGTTTTTTACAACACAATCGTGTGCTATATGCGAGTAAGCCATTAAAAGACAATTGTTTCCAACAGTGGTTTCGTTCTTTGCAGCAGTACCTCTGTTTATAGTAACACATTCCCTTATAGTGGTATTATCTCCAATGGTAACTGTAGAATATTCTCCTGAAAACTTAAGGTCTTGAGGAATGCCTGCAATTACTGCACCTGGAAATATTTTGCAATTCTTTCCAATTCTGGCTCCATCTAAAATTACTGCATTTGGTCCAATCCAGGTGCCATCACCTATTACTACATCTTTAGCTATGGAAACAAAGGGCTCAATGGTTACATTTTCTCCTATTTTAGCATCTGCATGTACATTTCTTAATGATTGATTCATAGAATAAGCCTTTTTGCTATATGATTATTTATTTTTATTCTTCTATAGGTTTTTTTGCCAGTTGGACCATAAAGTATCCTTCTACAACTAAGGTTTCGCCTACAAATGCCTGTCCGTAGGTTTTGGCTATACCTCTTTTAACAGGTTCCAAAAGTTTCATTCTTATGTTAAGTGTATCACCAGGAACAACCTTATGTTTAAATTTAATGTTCTCAATTTTCAGAAAATATAAGGCATAGTTTTCCGGATCCGGAACAAAACTAAGCAATAAAATACCTCCACATTGTGCCATGGCTTCTATTTGCATAACTCCAGGCATTATTGGCTCTTCGGGGTAGTGCCCAACAAAAAAAGCCTCGTTCATGGTAACGTTTTTGATACCACAAATAGAATTATTATCTAGATAAGTGATTTTATCAATCATTAAGAAAGGAGGCCTGTGTGGCAACTTTTTCTTAATCTCATTGATATCCATTATCGGCTCTGATTCTTGGTCGAAGGAAGGTGGCGAAGGTTTAGAGTCTTCCTTTTTTAT
>JBNKPU010000057.1:0-8923 GCA_050295515.1 Bacteroidales bacterium
ACAGGTTTACCAGCTTCCATCACGGTCACGGAAGATGTGGCATCTAATATGGATTTATCGTCAGCAACCTTTTCAGATGTGGATGCAAGCTCAGGGAGTGTTTCATTGATTATCACAGCTACTGCCGGAACACTGTCAGCAAGTAGTGGTGGGGGTGTTACCATTTCTAACTCTGGAACATCTGCAATAACCTTGTTCGGAACAGCAGCCAATATTGATACTTATTTGAATACAGCTTCAAATATTCAATATACCACTACTTCTAATAGTACTACATCAACAAATCTTACCTTCACCGCCAATGATGGCGGTAACACAGGAACTGGTGGAGGAACCACAATAAGTGTGGGATCATCCGTGACGGTGAATATCACAGCGGTCAATGACGACCCAACTTTAACAGGTTTACCAGCTTCGATCACGGTCACGGAAGATGTGGCATCTAATGTGGATTTGTCGTCAGCAACCTTTTCAGATGTGGATGCAGGCTCGGGGAATGTATCTTTGGTTATCACGGCTGTTGCCGGAACACTGTCAGCAAGTAGTGGTGGGGGTGTTACCATCGCTAATTCGGGAAGCTCAGCGATCACCTTAACGGGTACAGCAACCAATATTGATACTTATTTGAATACAGCTTCAAATATTCAATATACCACTGTTTCTAATAGTACTACATCTACGAGTCTTACCTTCACCGCCAATGATGGTGGCAACACAGGAACAGGTGGTGGAACAACGGTAAGTGTAGGAGCGTCAGTAACTATAAATATCACCCCTGAAAACGACGACCCAACTTTAACAGGATTACCAGCTTCCATCACGGTCACAGAAGATGTGGCGTCCAACGTAGATTTGTCGTTAGCTACTTTCACAGATGTGGATGCAGTCTCCGGGAATGTGTCTTTGGTTATCATGGCTGCTGCCGGAACACTGTCAGCAAGTAGTGGTGGGGGTGTCTCTATTTCTAACTCTGGAACATCTGCAATAACCTTGTTCGGAACGGCATCTAATATTGATACATATTTGAATACATCGTCAAATATTCAATACACTACTGTTTCCAATAGCAATACGGCTACCAGTTTGACTTTCACTGCTAATGACGGGGGAAATTCAGGAACAGGTGGTGGAACAACGGTCAGTGTAGGAGCGTCAGTTACTGTAAACATCAGCCCTTCAAACGACGAGCCATCGTTTACCTTACCAGGAAATAACCTCACGGTTTCCCAAAATGCCGGTGCTACTACAGAGTTTGCATTTGCGACTGGGATATCCGATAATGATGGAAATACCCAGATACTTAATTTTGATGTATCCAATGATAATAATGGTATCTTCTCGGTTCAGCCAGATATCGATGAAACTACTGGTAATCTGACATTTACTCCAGCCTCTGAGGCTTTTGGGAAGGCAACAGTGTCTGTTTTCCTAGTAGATGATGGAGGGACTTCTCCTGGAGATGACACTTCACCTACCCAAACCTTTGATATTTTCGTTACTCCTGACAATATCAAGATCAATGAAGTAAAGGCTGCTTCTACCACCTCAGAATTTGTGGAGATTTATGATGGAGGTTCAGGCTCCACATCCCTTTCAGGTTTGGTGTTGATTTTTTACAATGGAGATGATGCAAGCGATGGTACTTATGGTGAGGAGGATCTATCCGGATCCACAGGTGCTGATGGTTATTATGTGATCGGTGAAACGGGAGTCGCCAATCTGGATCAGGACTGGGGAGGATTTACTCTTCAAGATGGAACAGATGCAGTGGCGCTCTACGTGGGTAGTGCTTCTGACTTTACCATTGGTGATGCACCTATTGCGGACGGATTGGTAGATGTCCTGGTTTATGGAAGTACCGATGATGCCGCACTAAGGACCGCTTTAGGCGGACCTACCCTAAGCCCTGCAGGTGACGCTTCCAACTCGATATCGAGAGATGTTGATGGTACTGGATCTTTTGTTGCTCAGAATCCAAGTCCGGGTGTGACAAATGATGTAACTCCACCAGTAAGCCCAGTGGTAATGAGTCCATCAAGTTCAGTGATAGTGAATTCTGCCACCCAAACACTCAGTGGAACACATGCCGAAAACGGAGTAACCGTACATGCTTATGCTGATAACAACAACGATGGCGTAGCAGACAACACCACTTCTCTTGGCAGTAGCACCGTATCGGGTAATACATGGAGTTTAAGTGTGAGTTTGACCGCCGATGCCGCAAACAACTTTGTGGTGCAAGCCGAAGATGCTGCCGGCAATGTCTCTTCTGATGTAGATGTACCCACTATCACCGAAGACAGTACGGATCCGGTAAGCCCAGTGGTAACGAGCCCATCGGGTTCAGTGACCGTGAATTCAGCCACCCAAATGCTCAGTGGAACACATGCCGAAAACGGAGTAACCGTACATGCTTATGCTGATAACAACAACGATGGGGTAGCAGACAACACCACTTCTCTTGGAAGTAGCACCGTATCGGGTAATTCATGGAGTTTAAGTGTGAGTTTGACCGCGGATGCCGCAAGCAACTTTGTGGTGCAAGCCGAAGATTCTGCCGGCAATGTCTCTTCTGATGTAGATGTGCCAACGATCACCGAAGATTCATCGGGCCCAATATTAAATGGTTCTAATCCTACTGATGATGCTACGGCAATTCTTGTGGGAAACAATCTCACCCTTACTTTCAGTGAAGCTATTACTTTTGGTAATGGTACGATTGAGATCATTGATTTGGATGATGGTTCCAGTACAGTAACAATAGATGTAACTTCTCCTGGAACTCAAGCTTCCATTAGTGGAGATACACTGACACTAAATCCTTCGAGTGATCTGGAGTATTCCACCAACTATGAATTGCAAATTGAAGCAACGGCCATCGAAGACTTGTATAGCAATGCATATTCAGGGATTGTGGATAATACAACGCTCAACTTTTACACAGAGGAGGATCCTGTGACTAATTTAAGTTTGAGCCCTAATAGGGATGGCGCCAACCTGATGATTTACCCCAACCCTGCCAGTGACTATGTTTATGTATCGAGTGATGTTGAGGTCGAAGAGGTGCGCATAATAGACTTGCAGGCGAAGACTTTGAAATCGGATATGCTCAAGGGAGATCAAGAGTGGAGAATAGATATTGGTGATCTCCCGGCAGGTATCTATCAATTATTGATCAGAAGTAAGACAGGCCTGATAGTTGAAAAACTACTTATTCAATAATAATGTTCAGCAGGTTTTGACCAATGAAGCCTCAGAACAAAAAAAAGCCAGTTGTTGAAAGACGACTGGTTTTTTTGGTTTTTGAATGGTATTGTTGCCGGAGTAATTTATAAGAGAAATTCCTTTGCGTTGGTATTAACCATTACAGGATCCTCATTATTGTTCTTATGAGAATCAACAATAGAAGAACCTTTTAACTACCCTCATCATCATTAGCCTCAATCTTTAATTGATAGCATATAAAATCGGGGTGAGTAGTTTGAGGTATAACTTTGCTAAATATTGACAGTATAGCAAGTGTTAAAAATTGATATGATATTATTATGCATAGTTAAGAAAGGTGTTAACTGACTTTATTCCTGTAATTCTCTTAATATTACTCTTAATCCTACTGAATCATCCTGTTTAAAAACTATTAACCGTTTGTAAGAAATATCAGTTCTCAGTTTTTCTCCATGTAAAGTTTTATCATAGATTTTTAATCGGCCACTTTCAGAATCAATTCTTTTTTCATCTGGTTTGTAAGTTATGAGGGGGGATTCAATTTTTACATATTTTGTTGAATCTTGAGTAATAGCAATAGCGTTTTTTAAAATCTGATTAAATTTCAATTCAAGTGTTGCATCTGAAATAACCAAAAAGGAATCCTTTTTACATTTTGCATAAAGTTTTATTGCATAATCAATCAATTCAACACCGCCGTATTTTCCATGTCAAGGTATAACAATTTTTACCATGCCATATTCTCTTTTTACTTGGGTGGCTGTTTCTGACCACTTATCAAGACTGGCATCTCCAATATTTCCAACCCAACCATTGAGGCTTCTAATTTCATTTCCTCCGAAAATAATCTGTTCGCTTGGAATCCAGACAACAATCCCATCTTTGGTATGCGCTTCTCCTAAATAATGACAAATAACTTTATCACTGCCAACTTGAATCTCTGTTTCAGGATCAAATCCAATTTTAGGAACTGGTAATCCCTTAGCTTTTGCAATCTGCCGGGTTAATTCGTATGAATATGTCTTTATCCCAATCTTGTGAACAACATCCAATCCTTCCATAGCATCTGGATGCCATCGGTCAATTACATAGCCAATTATTTTAACTTCCTTTTCATTTAACACCCAATCAATAAGGTTTTGAGTTTCAATATCAGAATCGGGAGTTGATACAATCAAAGCATCTAATCCACTAATAAAGACAATGCCATTACTATTTTCACAAGTATGAATATAGGTCTTATCGGAAAGTTGGGTTAAAGTCAATTTATCTGATACAGTAATGGTTTGTCCAAATAAATTTATAGATAGTATTAGGATGAGTGGTAAAAAGGTGTTTTTTTTTCATTTAATATTTATTTTAACTGCTTACTTTATTAACCTCTAAATCATAAAAGTACAGAATAGACTTTAAAAAGGCATAGGAGCTTTGGCATAAAATAGCTCTTCCTGCAATAAATGGGTTCGTGTGTTGGCTGTTGAGTTTTTGCGCACTGTGCTGTTTTGTGGGATGGGGTTTCCTCTTCTTTTTGTACGGAGGGACAAAATAATCAATCAAGTTAGTAATACAATAGCTATGGAGTAGCAATCCTATCCCTCTTTTTAAATCTGGTTTGATTCAATTTTGGTATGTCAGAATCAGGGTACATTTTTTATGCCTTGGTGCTAACGGTAAATATATGTAAAGTAGGCAATTGCGGGTTTCAAAATTTATCAAACTGAGATAGGGTTGGAGCGGGCTACAGCCCTTGATTTTAATACAATCCCGCCCATTTTGTATATACCGTGTTACCGCCTGTTGATTATTCATCTATTTATTTTTCTCCAAATATAAAAGGAATATTTCCAGGTACTTTTATTCCCATTTCATTAGTCTTTTTATACCAACTCAACACATAATCCTTGTCCTCTGGACTTTGATTCGTAGCAAGGCTGATTGTATAATTATTCCAAGATTCCAGAAATACTCTTGCCATTAATTGAATCTTTTTATCGTTATCAGTCAATGCTTTTAAGAAATCTCCTGCTACAGACCAACCGCTAAATTGATTAAACAGTCTAAGAATTATTTTCTTACCAGTCGAATCAGTCAGGTCATATAGTTTTCTCAGTCTTTTAAAATCAATGCCTTGTTTTGCAAGTAAAGATTCAGCTGCTCTTCTTGTACTTATAGGATTTTCGGTCTCAAGTATTTGATAGGCTGTTTCTGTTCCTATATTAGAATCAAGGTTGTAAATACCATTCAGTGATGCTGTTCTTATCTTTGCTCTATCAGAATCTAAATATTTTTGAAAAAGAGGGATTTCACTTTTGTCTGAAACTTCCGAAAATCCTAAAATTGAACCAATAATCTTCTTTTGATTTGATAAGCTTTCCTGATAGATTTTTACAAAATCACAATCGCATATTCTATTTAATAACCGTCTTGCTTCAACTCGCACGGAAGTTGAGTTGTCAAAAATTAAATCTCTCAGAACTGTTTCATATTCATTAACCTCTTGTTTTTCAATCAAATTTACTGCACCCTGTCTAACTTTTTGCGATTTATCGGTTAGTAGTTTTATAAGTATAGCTTTTTTATTGGTCACTATATCAAAATGCTTAATCAATAAAATCCGAATCAAATAATATTTATCGGTCTGCATTTGATTAATCAATTCATTGTCGAGTGATCCCTTTTTAGCAAGCGATTTGAAATAGAAGAATCTATCACCCTCTTTTAACCTTTTCAGTTGTTCTGGGGCAAGCCGTTTTTGAGTGACGGAATTTATTATTTGATTATAAAGTGCAGATAAGTCAGTTCTTTGAACTTGCAATAACCAACTAATCAACTTATGGTTTTGTATGAAATATGTTGTATTCTTAGCAACCAAAAGTTTCTGAATTGCTATTACAGCCGTTTTCCTAATTGGAGCAACCCAGTCTGCAAGTCGAAAAAGAATAAACGGAATCGTCCTTTGAGTTTGTATTTCAATCAGTCTTTTGAGAGCTTCTTCTCTTGAATAACCATTCCCATTCATTGAAGCAATGCACAATAAAGTAATTTTTATTTCCTTATCGAATCGGTCAAACTTTTTGATGTCAGTTTTATTTATCCTTAAATATCTAAAAGTCTCATACAGTTCTTTGTTTTTAAATACCTGAACAGAATTAAAGAGTCGGTTTATAGTTTCTGCCGCTTTATTTGCAATCGCAAAGTCAGGATTTAATGTATAGTCAAAAATGGTAACGATTTGTCCAAACTCATCATACTTATCAAAATCAGGAGCATAAAATCTTGGCTTGCTCGGACTTGGCTGTCCGCTTTCCTTCTTATTTCCAAATATGTTTTTAAAAATGCTCATTTATTGCAGTATCGTTTTTTTTTTCAATTGGCGGTAACGTATTACAATATGAAACGGTTGGGTTTTCGTAGCGCGTTCATATCCACCGAGGAAAAAGTTGAAGCGGGAACCAAACCCTCGCAAACCACTGAACCCCAACTGTTTTATATTGTGTGTTGTGGGCATGTGCATTTTTATTTAATATATCCTACTTGAATATGAATTGAACTGTCTCCTTTCACAATCAGTCTTGTTTGATTAATCGGAGGTGCAAATATCTCAAATTCATTGCTTATCACATTAAAATTATTTTGTTTTAGATATTTAAATATCTCATTTGCAAAATTTATCGATTCTTCGCTATCATATGCTGCTCTGACATAAATCGGAGGTTCTTTTTTTAATTTATTTTTTATTGTCAATTCGTTAATTAAACTTGTCATTTCTTTGATTCCTTCAGGATCTAAATGACGTTGTATTTCTTGATTATTAACGTTAATTGTATTATTGTCTCCAATTAACCCTTTATTTTCTGAAATAATATATTGATTTTTTATTTCTCCTGAATTTGTATTATCAATTGAGTATTTTGAATTATCAGTTTTCCTATCCTTTTTCTTATTAATAAATACCGTATCAATTTGATTAACATATATTCTTCTCTCAACGAAAATAGTATCATTTTTTTTGGTATTAATTGCTAATTTCCCATCAGAAAATGAAACATCTGTCAGTTTGAAAATCACAAAATAGGCAATTAGTAATAATAGAAATCCAATTATAGGAATTGAAAATTTCGGATAGTCAACTATTAAATCATAGATTGTCCTACCTGTATTATTTTTTGTCCTTGTCATTTATTATCAATTTTTATTGTATCATGGTGGTTGCATTGCCCACAACGGTTAGTATAAGAATAGTAGCCGATTGCGTGGCACTTTTCTGTCAAGTTACACAAAAGTTGGAGCGGGCTACAACCCTTGAAGTTACTACTGAACCGGCTATTATTTTTATATTGTTATGCGCTGCACTTTATTTAAATCAATCATCTGTTAAATTAAATGTTGGATATTTTTTAATCACTTCTATAGCATCATCATAAGACCGATGACCTTTATCAATACCATCATAATAATAATTCCAAAGTATATATTTTAAATGAAGTGAATCTTTACCGTATTTAAAAATATCTTCCATTGTCAAATATCCTTCTTCAGGCAAGGTTTCTTCCACATTTAAACTTGTGTCATTTTTATGATGTTTATATGAGCAATCTTGAACTGAGCAAAATAGAGTAAATTTGTCTTTGTAATCCTCGTACATAGGATAAGAAATGGATTTAATTCCGATCCTATATGGTAGAATATCCGGTCCGCCTAAGTAGATACCGTAATCTACAATTGAATCTGCAATTTGCCTTAAATACTTACTACCAACTTCAAAATCACCCAAGAAATTTTGGTACCAAAATACATTACTATTAGGCATCCCCTTGCTTAGTCCTCTTAATGTCTCAATAAGTGCTTTTGTATATTTTTCGTGTGTGTATTTAAATTTATCAAAGCCCTCTTTCGAAATCCCCATTGAAGTCTCTTGAGTTGCGATTCCCTCAAAATTCGGATGATTATCAAAATGCTCTCCAAGCGCGTCACCTAAAGCAATAAATCTTGCAACCACCTCTGGATTCCATCTTATTGGACACCATCCATCATTTTCAGAATAGGAATCATACTCTGCTAAATAATCCGGTAGGGCACTCCTTTTCCAATAGGAAACATCAATAATAAACACTATCAATTGTTTGTCATCTTTAGCCAATAAATCCAAATCATGCTGAATTTTAGAAAAATCGTATTTTCCTTTTTCAGGTTCTAAAGTCCTCCAATGGTATCTCTTTTGAACTCCTTTAACGTCAGGCTCATTCAAATACTTTATCTCAGAAATCTCAATATCAGGTGTAACAGCAACATAATGACCGGGATTATATTTCTTCTGTGAAAAAATCGAGTTGCAAATTAATATTGCTACAAATAAGAGTAAAAAATATTTTTTTTGGTCTCTGGTAATCATTTTTATTCATTTAACAACTTGTTTAAATCTCTGACGGTGTTGCGCATAACGGTTAGTATATGCAAAGTAGGCGATTGCGGGCTTCAAAACTATCAAACCGCTGAGATGTTGAAGCGGGCTACAACCGTTGAATTTACTACCATTTCGCCTATTTTGTATATACATCTTTATATTAGTGCCTTCTTATTAACAATTAAACTACAATTATAATATAACATGCTGGTATTCTTTTCTTTTTGCTACTTTTTCTTTTCTTGTTAGTTGTTGTTAACTTGTTAATTCTCAAAAAGGGAATGGGGTGAACTT
>JBNKPU010000058.1:0-35439 GCA_050295515.1 Bacteroidales bacterium
AAACCAGGATAAGGAGATTTAATGATAATTATTATAGTTACGGTTATTATGATTATTATCATGATCCGGTATCATCATGGAGTGTAGGGATTTATTCTGGCCATCCAACATGGGGCTATAGTTTCTCATATGGATATCCAAGGCACTCCTATTCCTATTATACTCCTTACCATTACGATTACTATTCACCTTATTATTACGACTATTACACACCTCATTACTACTCTTACTATTCTCCTTACAGGTATAGTTATTACAATAATTACTACTACCACCACCCAAAACATTATTACACAAGCGACTTTTATTATAAAAAACACTCTAGTGTTCAAGGACGTAGGTATTCAGCATATAGCAATACCCGTTCGCAAGTAAGAAGTTCGGCAACTCCTACCAGAACTAGGTCTTATACTGCATCGGGAGGTTCTGCAGTTTCGGTAAATAATAATGGAACAACAAAATCAACCGTAACCAATGCCAGAACAAATGCTACAAGGAGTTCTGCTTCATCAACCAGGCAACCGACAACCCGGTCTTCGAATAATTATACAAGGCCTACTGGTTCTAGCCCATATAACCGACAAACAACCAGGACTTCAACCAATAGCAGTCCAGGAACAAGTAAAAGTACCACCAGTAGTTCAACTAATAGAAACTACTCCAGGTCATCAAATAGTCCAAGAAGCACTTCAAGTACTTCGCAGTCATCACCTTCAAGTCGCAATGCGTATTCAAGGCCATCAAATAGTTCCAGCTCTTCGACACGGAGCACCTATACCAGGCCGTCTACGAATTCCAGTTCTTCATCAAGCCGGAGTAGTTATAGCAGGCCATCTAACAGTTCCAGTACCAAATCATACAGCAGGCCTTCGACGAGCTCAAGCTCATCAAGCAGAAGTTCTTATAGTAGGCCCTCAAGCAGCTCAAGCTCATCAAGCAAAAGTTCTTATAGTAGCCCATCTTCCTCAAGCAGAAGTAGCTCAAGTTCTAGAAGTAGTAGTTCAAGTTCTAGAAGCAGTAGTTCAAGAACTCGGTAATTGTAATCCTAAATTTAAATGTCATGAAGCGATTGATTATTTCACTAGGGCTTATTTTGCCCAGTCTTATCATATTTTCCCAAACTCATGTTGATGCTTTGAGGTATTCTCAAAATTATATAGGAGGAACAGCCAGGTATACAGCAATGGCTGGAGCATTTGGAGCTTTGGGTGGAGATTTTTCTACAATGAGCCATAATCCAGCAGGAATAGGTGTTTATCGAAGTTCTGAATTTACTTTTACACCAGAAATTTTCATTGATCATACAAACACAAATTATTTTGGTGTGAAAAATGGGGAGTCGAAATTTAACTTGAATTTAAACAATATTGGCTATGTTTCTTCATATGAAGGAAGTGGCGCCTTAAAATTCATCAATTTTGGATTTGGCTATAATAAGCTGGCTAACTTCAATAAAAGATATACCATCAATGCAGATAATCCAAACAGTACCTTTGCTGATTACATGGCTCAGGATGCCAATATTTATGGTTCACCTTGGGCTTTTGGCTCCGGATTGTTTTATGAGAGTTATGTAATTGACTGGGATACATTAAGTGAAAGTTATATTGTTAATGATGATTATTGGTTTTATGATGAAGTTACTGAACAAAAAGTTACTTCAAATGAGTCTGGTAAAATCAATGAGTTTACATTTTCTTTAGGAATGAACTTTTCGGATATGTTTTATTTTGGTGCAACTATTGGGATATTGCCTTTGAAGTATTACTCTGAGAGAATCACGCGTGAATATGATGCTGCTTTACGGTCAGACCAGTTTTTTGAATTTCGGGAAAAACTTAACGTAAGGGGTACTGGTTATACTGCAAAATTTGGGGGCATTCTTAAACCAATTCCACAATTACGTTTAGGAGCTGCATTTCAATTACCTGTCAAATATAGTCTAAGTGAAATTTACACACCCACAATTGAATCATGGTGGCTTCCTGGAGATGTTATTTCTCCAAGGGATGCAGGAGCCGATTATAATACATTGTCAAATGATTATACCGTTCTTACTCCATCTAAAGCTATTTTTAGTGCAGCTGTTGTTTTAGGAAAGTTCTTGATTGTGAGCTCAGATATGGAGTATATTAATTATTCAACGATGAAACTAGATAATCAATATGATGATTTTAATGACGAAAACGAGTTGATAAAACAAATTTATTCTAACACAATCAATGCAAAACTTGGAGGAGAACTTCGCTTAGGGGGGACCTATTTCAGAGGTGGACTGGCTTATTTTGGCAGTCCATTTAAAGATGTAGAAGTAAACTATGATGCCAATAAGTATAATTATTCCCTCGGATTTGGTGTTAGAGATAAAACCTTTTTCTTTGATATAGCATATCAATACTCATTTTATGAGCAAAGACAAGTACAGTACAGTGTATATGTATATGATCAGCTCTATGAACCTACAGCGAATATTGATTCCAAAAACCATAGGATATTAACTACTATTGGCTTTAGGTTTTAAAAACAAAATATATATAATAGTATTGAAAGGGGAGTAGTCCCCTTTTCTTTTTATATTTAGTTTATGAGCTGGTATATTAAGCATTACAACGAGCTTACTAAAGCAGACCTTTATTCAATACTTAAATTAAGGTCAGAGGTTTTTGTTGTTGAGCAGGATTGTGTTTATAATGACTTGGATAGCCTTGACTTTGATGCCTACCATATTTATAAAAAGGAGTCTGGTAATGTAATTGCATATGCAAGGGTTTTGCCTGCTGGGAGCCGATTTGTTGAGATGTCTATTGGCAGGGTATTGGTAAGTTTTGATTATAGGGGCAAAAGGCTGGGAGTGGCCCTAATGCAGAACGCAATTGAATTCATCCAGAATACTTTTGGTGTTAATCAAATCAGAATTTCTGCACAGGAATACCTAAAACAGTTTTATGTTGATTTGGGATTTGTCCCGAACTCTGACATATACCTGGAGGATGGTATTCGCCATCTCGAAATGGTATTAAAAAGAATATCTATATGAAAAAAGGCTGTTTCATTATAATGATACAGCCTTCAATATTGGTAATTTCGATTTCTTATCCTACATAATGGAAATGGGGACCAAAACGATCAAATGCAGCTTTGTCCAAAGTTTCCTGATGATCAGGATGAGCAATGCTGATAATTGATTTTGCTCTTTCTTGCAGTGTTTTTCCATATAAGTTTACTGCTCCATGTTCAGTTACAAGCCAGTGCATGTTTGCCCTGGTAGTTACAACTCCCGATCCTTCGAGTAGGGTTGGTGAAATTTTTGAGATCCCTTTTGCAGTTACAGAAGGCATGGCTATAATTGGTTTTCCTCCTTTGGAATAACCAGCACCACGGATAAAGTCAATCTGTCCACCAACACCAGAATAGTGCTTAATACCTATAGAATCTGCACAGACCTGACCCGTAATATCAACAGCAAGAGCAGAATTGATTGCAGTTACTTTTTCATTCTGACGTATTGTGGGCACAGAGTTAGTATGTCTTACGTCCATCATGGCAACCATAGGATTATCGTCTACAAAGTCATAAAGCACTTGAGATCCCATTAGGAAAGAAGCAACACATTTGCCAATATCGATCTGTTTCTTTTTGTTGTTTACTACACCAGATTCGATAAGAGGGAGAAGTCCATCTGAAAACATTTCTGTATGAATACCGAGATCCTTATGACTGCCCAATTCAGCTAATACAGCATTTGGTATACCACCTATCCCCATCTGCAAGCATGCACCATCCTCTACAAGCGCTGCTACATTTTTACCGATCGCTTTTTCAATTTCAGTAATAGGTGGATTCTCGTGATTATACAGAGGTTCGTCACATTCAACAAAAATATCAATGTCATTCATGTTGATTTGGGCATCTCCCCATGTTCTAGGCACATGCTTGTTGATTTGTGCAATAACCGTGTCGGCTGCTTCAATAGCAGCCAAAGTTGCGTCGACTGATGTGCCTAAAGATACATAGCCATGCTTATCGGGAAGAGAAACCTGAACCATTGCTACGTTAACTTTTAGGTAACCTTCCCTGATCAATTTTTGTGTTTCACATAAAAAAACAGGTATATAGTCTGCAAAACCAGCTTGGGTTGCTTTCCTTACGTTTCCACCAACAAAAAAGGACTCAAGCATAAAAGTGCCTTCAAATTTTGGATCAGCATAAGGAGCTGGTCCCTCTGTGTGGATATGCTGGATTTTTACATCTTTAAACTCTTTACGTTGCCCTCTTTCAACCATAGCATTGATTAAACAATGGGGTGTAACAGCAACGCTGCTCAGGTGTACCCTATCACCTGACTTGATTACCTTTACAGCCTCTTCAGGAGTAACTGTTTTAAAGTTCTTCATAAATATTTGATTAACTAATTTGACCCTAAAAAAATTAAAATGCGAATTTACTCATTTTATGTTTTTAAATCCGGGAAGGTGTTGGAATTTTAGTGATTATAGCCGTATTTATAATGGTTTTAAAGAGAGGCCTTTTAATCGCTTACGTATTTGTTTTTTTGATGTTTTATTGAAAAAACATCAGCTAATTTCAGTAACAAAGAACTTAACATCCATTCAAGGACTTATGATGCATTGCTTACAGATATATAATGCTTGAGACCCCTCATTAAAGAGTAAGTCAATAATACTTAGGTTGGGTTTGAAGCCATGTTTTTCGCCAAATACCTGAAAATATTTTTTTTGAGAAAAAGAATGATCTTCCAGGTTATATTGTGGTTTAGGATGGATTGAGTTTCTATAATCAAATAAATAGTCGCTGGTTTCGAAAAAGCAATCACTGTGGCTTAGTTCTACTGATACACCTAATGATTCAAACAATTGGTGGATAGCAGCTGCGTTGAAGTCAATCAGAAATTTGTATTTCTTTTTATAAAGGTGTATGATTTCTTCTTCAAAAATTTCAAAGAAAGGGGAATTACCATAAGCAGAAAAAATAGCACCCCAGTGGACATGTGCCCAATTAGCAGTATTGTCTATTTGAATATCTTTAACTTTTGTATGGTTGCCGTTCGTTTTAATTACCGGGATACTCATGGGCAGGATACCATTAGCACCTAAGATATGGCAGCGGTTTCTGTAAGATTGTTTCAGGTATGTCTCATGAATGTCAATAATCACTTTCTGGTGTAAAAGTAATTTTGATATGTATTGTATGTTAGGAAGATAGGCAGTTGAAAGAATAGCTGGCTCCGGTATTTGTTCCATCATTAATACCAATTAATCTATAGCTTATTAATCATTCCTGCCAGATAGCCCGCCCCAAATCCATTATCGATGTTTACCACGGACACACCACTTGCACAACTTGTTAGCATACCCAAAAGCGCTGCCAGCCCATTTAGGGAAGCACCATAACCAATTGATGTTGGTACAGCTATTACTGGCTTGTCTACCACGCCACCAACAATACTTGGCAAAGCTCCTTCCATTCCAGCGACTACAACCAACACTTTTGCTTTTCTGATTTCGTGCATGTGGTCGTAAAAACGATGGATACCGGCAACACCAATGTCGTAGTATCTTTGAACTCTATTGCCGAAAATTTCAGCAGTAATAGCAGCTTCTTCTGCAACAGGAATATCACTGGTGCCTGCTGTTAAAATTCCAATATGTGTTTTTGTTTCTTCAATATCCTTTACTTGAACAGTAATTGTTCGTGCAAGTTCATGATACTCTGCCTCAGGGCAGATTTCTTTAACTTTATGGTAGATTTCGGGTGTTGCCCTGGTTCCAAGAATGTTTTGTTCTCTGGACATCATGTAAGCAAAAATATCAGCAACCTGCTGAGGTGTTTTACCTGCACAAAATATAACTTCGGGATATCCTGTGCGAAGCGTCCGGTGGTTGTCTATTTTGGCAAAGCCCAGCTCTTTATACTCAAAATCCTTTAGCTTTAGCAATGCTTCGTCAATAGAAATATCTTTGTCTTTTACCTCGTTGAGTAGTGCTTTTAATGCCTCTTCGTTCATGATTTTGAATTATATTCTTTTAAAACCTCTTCAACAACTAATCTTAATGGGACATTATATTTAACTGCTGCCTGCTTACATTGTTCAAATTCAGGTTTTGCCTTAAGCTCATTAATGTTTGTTCCTGACACCTTGATTTCAATAGGACCATATTTGGTTTGAATGGTCTCGATTTTACGTTCAAGCATTTCTTTTTGCACCTCATAAGAACGAATACCCAGGGTAGTTGTCTCAGAGAAGATAATTTCTTTGAATTTAAGGGCATCCGACAAAGTGCATAAGACACTTAGCTTTGTGGCAGGTCTTGTTTTTTTCATGATTATTGGAGTCAAAAACACATCATGGGCGCCTAATTCTAAAAGCCTGTCAATTAAATACCCAAAATGTTCCGGTGACATGTCGTCCAGGTTACATTCAAGCATCAAAGCCTTTTGTTTATCATTAATCTCATCATCTTCAGCATTATGTACTCGCAACACATTTGGGATTTCCATATCCCGATGGCCTAATCCATAGGAAGTCTTGATAATTTTTAACTTTGGAGTGTCTGTAAATTCATCGACTAAAGTGGCCAGAATTGCTGCACCTGTTGGTGTCGTTGCTTCTACTTTGACAGTACCAATTTTTACAGGTAAACCTTTAAGAATTTCTGCAGTTGCCGGAGCTGGTACAGGAAACTTTCCATGGGCACAGTTAACAAAGCCTCCGCCTAATTCAATTGTAGAGCATATTACCTTGCGTGGATTTAAATAATGGAAACAAATAGCAGCTCCTACAATGTCAACAATAGAGTCTATTGCACCTACTTCATGAAAATGGACATCATCTACCGTTTTATTGTGAATTTTTGCCTCTGCAACTGCTACTTTCTCGAAAATTTTTATGCTTGTTGCTTTTATTTCCTCTGCCAAAGAAGACCCAAATATAATTTCTTTTATTTTCTTGTATCCTCTATGTTCATGTGAATGTCCATGCCCATGTCCATGTGTATGCCCCTGAGAATGTCTGTGTTTATGGTTGATATCTTCGACATGGACCTGAGTACCTGATATGCCCATCTTCAAATCCTTTTTAACCAGAATATCATATCCATCAAGGTTTAATTTCTTAAGTTCATTGTTTAGATGCGTCTCAGGTACCCCCAAATCAATCATTGCAGCCAGGTTCATATCACCACTAATGCCTGCAAAGCAATCATAGTATAGTAGATCCATTGTTTCTATTTAAAATTACTGCTGAAAGTAGAGATAAACTTATAATTGTGCAAGTATATTACAGAAATGGCAATTTGGGGTATAAAATGTTAAAAATTGCTCAAACTTTTCTTTTTCTCTTGATTCTAAATTCCTTTTAGATTAAATTTCATCGACAAATTTATTTTATGCAAATTAAAAAGGCAAATTTCAGGTTGTTTTTAACAACACAACTTTTCGGTAGTTCAATATTATTTAAAGGATGCAAAAAATAAGCAGATATGAAAAGAAGGGATTTTATTAGAAAGTCGGTAGGTGTATCAGTTGCAACAGGAGCATTGACTTCTATTGGAGGTGTTAATAAAGCATTTGCTGAAGTTGCTAAAACAACGGATTTTGATATGGTTGCGGTAAAGGGTGGTACCCCCTCAACTATGTTTGACAGTGCCATAGCCCAATTAGGAGGTATGGAAGCATTTGTTAAACCAGGCCAAACAGTTGTAGTTAAACCAAATATAGGGTGGGACTCACCACCCGAAAGAGCAGCTAATACAAATCCGGAAACAGTAGGTAAAATAGTTGAACATTGTTTTGCTGCTGGTGCTAAGAAAGTCTATGTTTTTGATAATACCTGCGATGAGTGGACGCGTTGTTATAAAAACAGTGGCATAGAAAAAGCAGTTAAAGATGCAGGAGGGGAACTTGTAACAGGCAAAGATGAATCGATGTACCGTGAGGTTGATATACCCAATGGGAAGGTGCTGAAAAAAGCCAAAGTGCACAAGTTAATACTTGATAGTGATGTGTTTATTAATGTTCCGGCACTGAAAAACCATGGAGGTGCAGTTATGTCGCTGGCCATGAAAAACCTGATGGGGGTTGTATGGGACCGGGGTTTTTGGCACAGGAATGACCTTCATCAGTGTATTGCCGACTTTGCAACATTCTGTAAACCAGATTTAAATGTAGTGGATGGTTTTAATGTTATGAAGAGAAATGGACCAAGAGGGGTTTCTGTTGATGATGTTGTTAATATGAAATACCAGATTGTATGTCGCGATATGGTTGCAGCAGATACCGCAGCAGTAAAGGTGTTTGGTATTCAAGTAGGTAGTGTTAAGCATATTGGATTGGCAGAACAGGCAGGTGTTGGTTCATCCAATCTTGATAACTTAAAGATTAAACGCATTAGTATTTAAACAGATATGCAAAAATATTTTAAAAAGAGCAGGATTATACTTGCTCTTCTTTTTTTGGGAGCTTTTTTGGTTTCTTTTGCTGATATTAAAGGAAACCTGCCATCATCTTTTTATAAAAGTGTTTTATACCTGCAATTCCTGCCTTCTATCCTGAAGTTTATAACTCCAGGTACTATTTTGTCCTTAGGGTTTTTAGTTGTACTTATCCTGACAATTGTTGGAGGAAGAGTATATTGTTCAACAATTTGTCCTTTAGGGATTGTGCAGGATATAATTATCTTTCTACGTCGGAAAATATTGCCTAAGAAAAGATATAAATATAAAAAACCTTTAATCATTCTTCAGTACTCCATTTTAGGATTAGGTATTATATCCTTGTTATTTGGAGGCATTTTGTTTTTTAACTGGCTGGATCCCTATTCAAACTTTGGCAGAATTGCTACTCATATTTATCAGCCCATTGTGTTGAAAACAAATAATGCAATAGCATCTAATATAGGCCTTGGAGTGCATCCTCTTGAAAGCAGGCCTATCCATTACGGTTCATTGTTTTTTGCTGGAGGCATTTTAGTTTTAGTTAGCATTCTTTCTATATTTCGAGAGAGACTTTATTGCAATTCTATTTGCCCGATAGGAACAGTACTGGGATTCTTGTCCAAATTCTCAATATTTAAGATTCGTATCGAAGATAGCACCTGTACCAAATGCGGAAAATGCCAGGCAGCCTGCAAGGCAAACTGTATTAATATAAAAGATATGTCTGTTGATGAAACCAGGTGTATAAGTTGCTATGACTGCATCCCTGTTTGTAATGATAATGCTATAGGTTACAAATTATCGTACTTAAAATTTGCTAAGCCACAATTGCAAGAGGCGAAACCAGATTCAACACGGAGGCTTTTTTTGGTGGCTACAGCTGGCTATTTGGCTTCAAAACCTTTAACTGTTTTAGCATCTACTCCGACAGTTCCAGAAGAGGAGCACATTTGTTTTTATCGGCGTGGTACTGTATCTCCTCCAGGCTCTTTAAGTGTTGAACACCTCAAAGACAGGTGTGTGGCTTGTCATTTATGTGTTTCTGTTTGTCCTACTAAAGTGCTGCAACCCTCTTGGTTGGAGTATGGTATAACAGGAATGCTTTTGCCTAAAATGGACTATGCCTTGAACTTTTGTAATTTTGAATGTACCAAATGTGGAGAAGTCTGTCCAACTGGAGCAATTAAACATTTACCGCTTGAAGAGAAGAAGCTAACACAGTTAGGCAAGGTTCAGTTTGTTAAAGAAGATTGTATAGTGGAAACAGAAGGAACTGCTTGTGGAAGCTGCTCTGAGCATTGTCCTACCCAGGCTGTTAATATGGTTCCTTACAAAAACGGATTAACCATACCAGAGACCGATTCTTCAATTTGTATTGGATGTGGAGCATGCGAGTATGCTTGTCCTGTAGAGGTCCCACACAAAGCAATATTTGTCTCAGCTAATGAGATACATGTTTTGGCCGAGGAGCCAAAAACCGAAAAAATAGAATATGAAGAAACTGAAGAGTTTCCTTTTTAGTTTCATTTAAACCAGGATTATGTATTAGAACTTCGTTATGAAGGTTGAAAGTGCAAAAATAGAAGGACTTGGTGAGATAAATCATAGCACCGCTATGGTGCATCGAAACAAGTAAGTAAAACGACTTATATTGAAGCAGTTTCAATATGTAATAGATTTTCTAATGCATATTATGGGTTAAAATATAAAATTAACAAAAAAAGAGGGTGTCAACTTTTTAGACACCCTCTTCTTAATTTTATTCATTTTCTTATTTGATAGACCTGAACATCCTTTTCCATTGAATATTTGAAGGGAACGGTTTATCCTGGTTGAGTGCTAGCCAGATAAATTTAGGTGTTCCAATAACATGGTCTTCAGGAACAAATCCCCAATATCTTGAGTCGAGGCTGCTGTGTCTGTTATCACCCATCATCCAGTAGTAATTCATCTTGAATGTATAAGTATCCGCTTTTTCACCATTAATAAAAATAGTGCTGTCTCTTACTTCTAATTCATTTTTCTCATAGTGCCCGATAATTCTTTCATAGAAAGGTAATGTTTCCATGTTTATTTCAACGGTTGCACCTTTTTTAGGAATATACAAAGGACCAAAGTTATCCAAAGTCCATTGGTATAATCCTGAGTGAGGGAAAATGGAACTGGTGTCAGGAGTATTAAAGAATGGGGTAGGGTCAATGCTTGTTACACTGGGTATTTTTGAAAGTTCTTCAACCATTTCATGAGTAAGAGGTAGCAAGTAACCAGTATTGGTCCTTGTCCTGTTGCTTTCATAAATACCGAGATCTTCAAAAATCTTTTGACGAATAACTTTTCCTCCATTGTTGAGGCTATAATAAACTTGTCTGCCAGGAATAAATGGTTCTTTTTCACCATTGATGTATACAACAGCATCTCTAATTTCCAGACTGTCTCCAGCAACTGCAACACAGCGCTTAATATAATTGTCAGTTTTATCTACAGGTCGTACTACCATGGTGTAGTTGTCCAAAATTATTTTCCTGCCAAGGTTATAATATTCATCTTTACTTTTTATTGCCTTTCCCATTGCTATGTCTCTAGCTTTAAGCTCTGCAGCTTCTTGTCTAACCAGCATATAGTAACTGGTCTCAGATCGTTCAAAGCATACTGTGTCACCTTCAGGAAAGTTAAATACAACAGGGTCCCATCTTTTTACATGTCCAAATCCTTTCAATCGTTTGTAGTTCCAATGAGGCCAAGACACGAAAGAAGGGGTCTTTGTTTTAGGAATGGTATTGGACATAAAGGGCAGGGCTAGGGGAGTGTTTGGAATTCGGGGGCCATATGCTAGTTTACTAACATAAAGGTGATCATTAATTTGCAAAGACTTTTCCATAGATCCGGTTGGGATTTTGTAGTTCTGGAAAAGGAAGATGTTAATAATGGTAACCGCTATAACCGCAAATATGAGAGCATCCAACCATTCGATAACAGTTGGATTGTCCCCTTCTCTCTTTTTCCATGGGCTCCAATTTACTTTTCGTGTAAGATACATGTCAAATACTATTGGAAGGCCCAGCAAGAACCAATAGTTGCCTAACCAAATTACCCAAAGAAAGTATATGAACAAAGCAACTCCTGCTCTTATTAATACTTTTCGTTCGTATTTACTTAAAAATTCTTTTATCATTATATTGAAATTTGTTGACTTTTTCTTTTTCAGCGTATGAATTTAAACATTTTGTTCCATCTAATATTGTGGGGGAACAGTTTATTTTTATCAATCGATAACCAGACAAGCCCAGCCCTACCAATAATATGATCCTCGGGTACAAACCCCCAGTATCTGGAATCATTGGAATTATGCCGATTGTCACCTAACATAAAATAATAATTCATTTTGAACATATAGGTTGTCTTTCTTATATCGTTGATGTAAATATAATTGTTGCGTACTTCCAGTTTATTTCCTTCATAAGTTCTGATTATCCTTTCATAAATAGGAAGGTTGTCTAATGTTAGCATTGCAAGTCTTCCTCTGTGAGGCACTTCAATGGGGCCAAAATTATCTTCAGTCCAGGTAAATCTTTTATTAAAAGGAAATATTTGTAGGTTGGCTTCTGTAGGGTCTATGTTTTCATACCGAACAATTGCCTTGAATATTCCCGAGTCAATTACTTGATGATAGGTTTCTCTTGTAAGAGGAACAGTATATATAGAGTTGTATACATTTTCAGGCCAGTCGTATTTAGGGATATCTAGTTTTACAAGAAGGTTAGTGTCTTCATCATTTAGCATTTTTATGGAATAATTATGCTGCAAGGTAGCTATTGATTTTTCTTTAATGTTGTTTATATAGGCTATACCATGTTGGATTTTAATTGTGTCGCCAGGCAGGCCCAGCACCCTCTTAATGTAATTGTCCCGTTTGTCAACTGGACGGTACAATAAGTTATGCTTGTTTTTAATAGCACTTCTTCCATACTGCCGAACTTGGGTGTAATAGCTTTTCTCTGGTTGTTCCTGTATAACAGTATCTCCCTCAGGATAGTTAAATACAACGACATCATATCGTTTTATGTCAGTCAAGCCTTTTAATCTGTTGTACGGCCACTGAACAGAGGATAGGAAAGAGTTTCTGTTTTTTGCAAAAGGCAAAGAGTTATGCGTGAAAGGAATAGTAATTGGTGTCATCGGGTATCGGGGACCATACCTAAGCTTATTTACCAGGACATAGTCTCCAACCAATAAGGTCTTTTCCATTGATGAAGTCGGAATTGAATAGGCTTCAAACAAGAAAACACGGATGAAAATTGCTATTAAAATTGCCCAAACAACAGAATCGAACAGTTCAGTAGTCGATTTATGTTTAACTCCTTTTGGTAGTCTTTTTCTCCAGAACCTCCAGTTTACATATTTTGTAAGATGGATATCGGTAATAATAATCAGCCCGAGGAATAACCAGTAAGTCTCCAGCCACAATACCCATACTGTAAAAATAGCAGAAGATATCAGTAACTTGAGAAAAGGATTCTTTAATATTTCTTTAATATTAGATATACTCTGTTTAACCATTATTCAAATGGTTGGTAATTTGCATTAAAAATTTAACATGTCATCCATTGATTTATAGCCAGTTTTACCTTTCATGAATTCAGCGGCTAATACAGCACCAAGAGCAAAACCTCTTCGGCTTTTTGCCGAGTGCTCAATGAAGATATGGTCTACATCCGATTCATAATTAATTCTATGAATACCAGGAACTTCTCCTTCCCTTATAGCTTTGATGCCCAATTTATCCTGGCTTGAAGCCTGATCCAGTACCCAGTCTTTTTTTGTGTCTAAATTATCAATTATTCCTTCAGCTAAGGTAATAGCAGTACCACTAGGAGCATCTAGTTTATGGATATGGTGAACTTCTTCCATTTCTACCTCATACTGATTAAATGATTTCATCATGTTTGCCAAATACTTGTTGAGCTTGAAAAAGATGTTTACTCCAAGGCTAAAATTAGATGCATAAAAGAACCCTTTGTTGTCCTGTTCACACCTTTTCTTAATATCATCAATTTGATCTAACCATCCAGTAGTACCACATACTATAGGAATATTGGCTTCAAAACATTTAAGGATATTTGAATAAGCGGTGTCAGGAATGGAAAAATCGATAGCTACGTCTGCTTTTTTTAGGTTTTCGATTGTAAACTGATCCTGGTTGTTGACATCAATTTTGAGTACAATTTCATTATTTCTGCTTAAGGCAATTTTTTCAATTTCTTTGCCCATTTTTCCATATCCAAGAAGTGCTATTTTCATCGATACAATTATTTAAGGGTAAAAATAAAAAAGGGAAGCAAAAAACTTGCTTCCCTTAAGAAATATTAACAAATATTTTATTTTACTGCTTTAACAACAGCTTCAAATGCTTGTGGATTGTTCATGGCTAAATCAGCAAGTACTTTTCTGTTTAATTCAATACCTTTTTTGCTAAGTTTTCCCATAAATTCAGAATAAGACATATCATATTCACGAACTCCCGCATTGATACGTTGTATCCAAAGCGCTCTAAAATTACGTTTGTTTACTTTTCTGTCGCGATAGGCATAAACTAAGCCTTTCTCATAAGAGTTTTTCGCAACTGTCCATACATTTTTTCTTCTACCAAAGGATCCTTTGGTTTCCTTAAGGACTTTTTTTCTTCTTGTCCTTGATGCTACTGCATTTACTGAACGTGGCATTTTCTACTTTTTTTTAAATGATTAGCGTTCCCCTTATTGGGACTCTTTTGTGCTAAATCACTCTGGTTAATAAATTAATTAAATCTAGCTTACTTCATAGCCAGTAGCAACTTGGCGTTGCTTTCATCTGCTTTGTGTACCTCACCGAAATATGTAAGATTACGCTTACGTTTTTTCGATTTTTTGGTAAGAATGTGGCTTTTGAAAGCATGCTTTCTTTTAATCTTTCCCGATCCGGTAAGCGTAAAGCGCTTTTTTGCACCGGCATTCGTTTTCATTTTTGGCATAGCTAACTAAACTTTGTTATTAAAATTAAAATTAGTTTTTCTTTTTTATTGCTTTAGGCGCCATCATAATGGTCATCCTTTTACCCTCAAGTTTTGGCAACTGTTCAACCTTGCCAAATTCTTCAAGGTCCTGGGCAAACCTAAGAAGGAGTATTTCACCATCTTCTTTGTAAACAATTGTACGCCCTTTAAAGAACACATAAGCCTTTACTTTGGCACCTTCTTTCAAGAAGTTTTGAGCATGTTTAAGTTTAAAATTGTAATCATGCTCATCTGTATGCGGGCCAAACCTGACTTCTTTTACGACAATCTTGGTTGAATTGGCCTTCATTTCTTTTTGTTTCTTCTTTTGCTGGTATAGAAACTTTTGATAGTCAATTACTTTGCAGACTGGAGGATCTGCATTTGGTGATATTTCAACCAAATCAAGCTCCTGTTGGTCTGCAATAGCAAGGGCTTCTTTAATAGAGTATACACCCTGTTCGATGTTTTCACCAACAACCCTAACTTGCGGAGCTCTAATTAGCTCATTAACTTTATGTACCGGACCAGTATCCCTAGGTCGAAAGTTTCTTCTGCCGCGTGGTCCTTTATTAAATGGTCCTGCGATGGCTAAGTCCTCCTTTTATTTATATTTGACATTTTATTGAATTTCAGCTGTTTGTTCTTCAATTTCTTCATTTACTAATTGAACAAATTCTTCGGGTTTTATGGCTCCCTGGTCACCAACGCCTTGTTTTCTTACAGCAATTGTGCCATTTTCAGCCTCCCTTTCTCCAACAATAAGCAGGTATGGAATCCGCTTCAGTTCTGCGTCACGGATCTTTCTGCCTATTTTTTCGGCCCTTGTATCAATTAAGGTGCGAATATCGGAATTATTTAGAAATTTTAAAACTTTTTCTGCATAATCGTGATATTTTTCGCTAATTGGCAGTATTATAGCCTGATCCGGAGTTAACCAAAGAGGGAATTTACCTGCTGTATGCTCAATTAATACAGCAACAAACCTTTCCATAGATCCAAAAGGTGCCCGGTGTATCATTACCGGTCTGTGTTTTTGGTCATCGCTTCCTGTATATTCAAGTTCAAACCGGTCTGGTAAATTGTAATCTACCTGTATTGTTCCCAACTGCCAGCTTCTCCCCAGGGCATCTTTCACCATGAAGTCAAGCTTTGGGCCATAAAATGCGGCTTCTCCATATTCAACAACAGTTTCCAGTCCTTTCTCTTCTGCAACTTCAATAATGGCCTGTTCAGCTTTATCCCAATTTTCGTCTGTGCCGATATATTTTTCTTTATTTTCCTTGTCTCTTAACGAAACTTGTGTGACAAAGTTTCCAAAATCCAGTGTTTTAAAGATGTATAATATGATGTCTATAACCTTTTTAAATTCATCCTTAAGCTGGTCTGGACGGCAGAAAATATGGGCATCATCCTGTGTAAATCCGCGAACTCTGGTCAATCCATGTAATTCGCCACTTTGTTCGTAGCGGTAAACTGTACCGAACTCAGCAAAACGCAAAGGCAGGTCTTTATATGAGCGAGGCTTGTTCTTATATATTTCGCAGTGGTGAGGACAGTTCATTGGTTTTAGCAAGAACTCTTCTCCTTCTTGAGGAGTGCTAATAGGCTGAAAAGAATCCTGACCATATTTGGCATAGTGTCCTGAAGTAACATATAAATCTTTATGGCCGATATGAGGGGTCATGACCAATTCATAGCCGTATTTTTTTTGGACTTTCTTTAAAAAGTTCTGTAGTCTTTCACGCAGAGCGGCACCTTTAGGCAACCACAGGGGTAGTCCCATACCTACTTGTTGCGAAAACATAAAAAGTTCTAATTCTTTTCCAAGCTTTCTATGGTCACGGGCTTTTGCCTGTTCCAGCATTTCAAGATGCTCGTCAAGCATTTTTTGTTTTGGGAAGGTTACACCATAGATCCTGGTCAACTGTTTGCGTTTTTCATCTCCCCTCCAGTATGCACCCGCAACATTAAGCAGTTTAATTGCCTTAACATAGCCTGTGTTCGGTAAATGAGGTCCACGGCACAAATCAGTAAAATTACCCTGATTATATAATGTTATGGTGCCGTCTTCCAGTTCATTGATCAGCTCTAATTTATATTCGTCCCCTTTTTCTTCGAATTTCTTAACAACATCTGCCTTGCTGATATCTTCGCGGATATATTCATTTTTTTTACTGGCAAGTTCTTTCATTTTAGCCTCTATCTTTGGAAGGTCAGCTTCGCTTATCACGACTCCATCGCCTGGGTCAACATCATAATAGAAACCATTGTCAATTGCAGGGCCAATGCCGAATTTGATGCCAGGATAAAGGGCTTCGAGGGCCTCTGCCATAAGGTGGGCAGATGAGTGCCAGAAAGCAAGTTTTCCTTCAGCATCATCAAATTTGTGCAGTTTAATTTTTGCATCTTTTTGAATTGGGCGTTTTGCATCCCAAATCTCACCATCAACACTTACAGATACAATTTCTTTGGCTAAGCTGTTACTGAGACTTTTTGCAATTTCAATACCAGAGATGCCCTCTTGGTACTCTCTTACATTATTATCAGGAAATGTAATTTTTATCATTATAAAATCGTCTTACTTTTTTCGGATGGCAAAGATAAACATTAAACACTTAAAATTGAAAGTAATTAGTCGTATACATTAGAATCAAAATAAAAATCATGCTTTTTCATTCAATATTGCCATGCTGAATATATTATTTTTGATCTCACTTTTGGTCAATTTTTAATGAGAACAATCACACCATTTCAGTTTATAAATTAGATGATGAGAAACATGTCAGCAATGTCTTTTAACCCGGATTATGTATTAGAACTTCGTTATGAAGGTTGAAAGTGCAAAAATAGAAGGACTTGGTGAGATGAATCATAGCACTGCTATGGTGATTTGAAACAAGTAAGTGAAACGACTTATATTGAAGCAATTTCAATATGTAATAGATTTTCTAATGCATATTTCGGGTTTAACTAAAGGTAAATCTGATTCGGGGGGCTCATATTACTGGATAGGAGTTCTCTGATAATGCTGATGGGGTTGATTCAAATTCAACGACCAATCATGTCGAAAAGCTTCGGGGAAAGTTGTTGCTGGTTCATAGTACTGCCGATGACAATGTATACCTGCAAAACTAGATCATGGTAATTTCTGAATTTGTCAACCATAATAAACAGTTTAAAATGCAGTTTTATACAAAGTAAAGACCATTGTATTGATGGTGGAAATACAAGGATACATCTTTATTGAAAAATAACTAACTTCATTATCGAAAACTTATAATTTTTTAGATGTGAATTCAAAAACCAAAACATTTAATAGTTTTAATTATAAGATCATGCAACTTTGGCATAGGGTTTGTGTCTTTGTAATTAAATGACAATAAAAATTGGAACCATGAGGAAAATAATACTACTATCAGGATTGGCAATTTTGTTTTTCACTAGCTGTGAGAGGCATGTTGAACCAGACCCCTATGCCGACTTCGGTGTTGAGTACTCTTTAGTTACACCCGGTGAAGTAATCTTTTTCGAGAATTTTTCGGCTTATGCAGACCGGTATGAATGGGATTTTGGGGATGGAACTATTTCGTATGCATATGAACCAACACATTTTTTTCAGTCAGAAGGAACATTCAGGGTTAGGCTTGCTGCATTTAGGGGCAGTAATGTTGATTATGCATACTTAACTATCGATGTTTATGAAACTACTTTGGAGGTTGAGGTAATTGATTGGGCTACTGAGAGACCTGTTTCTAACGTAGATGTAACCTTATACACTTCATATTTTGATTGGGAAAACTTTGAAAATGAGGTTGTCCATGGTGTTACTGATCTAGATGGTATTGTGGTGTTTAAAGGAATGGAAACCATAGAGTATTTTATAGATGCATGGAGCCCATCATTTAATAATGAAGTTTTAGGATATGAAGATGTGAATAACATTCGTACGGCTTCGTTGCAGTACGCCATGTATAATGTGTTTACAGCATATGTCGATTATGATCCGAGTGGAAAAATGTCTGTAAAATCTACCCGAATGCGGGTTAAGCCAACCCAAACAGGACCAACCCGATCGCTGAAGGATTTGAATAGGATAAAGGAAAAATAAGATATATAACAAACAATACGAAAAGGGGCTTTTTAAAGTCCCTTTTTTTTTACGCAACCTTTTTATTAAATTGTGCATCTGTGTTTTAGAACCATATTTAACCAACATGAAAATCTGTAAAACTATTTACCTTTTTTCTCTTTTTTCAATTTTTATAATCTATGCAAATGCCCAATTAGTAGATCCTGTTAATATAATGAAACTAAAGAATGTCGAAGGCGAAATAGTTGTTGATGGATATGATGATGAGTGTGGATGGGGTGATGCAGTCGATTTGGGGGATTCATTTATGAAGCCTGATAATTTTGGAGGAGAGAAAGACCTTGGGGGTTATTTCAGGATAAATTCTGACAGGTCAAGCATATATGTATTTGCTCATGTGCTTGATGATACTGCAATTGTTTGGGATGGTGGTGATTATGGTTGGGAATACGATAATGTTGAAGTGTTTTTTAATTTTGACACAACAGGGGTTTCAACTTCTGGATTGTATGCCCCGGATGGTATTCAAATCCGTTTTTATAGAGGAGCAGATACCATTGTTAATGATTTAGGTTGGGGCAATGCTGAAGTAGCAAAAATTCCTTTCCCTAATGAATATAAAATAGTAAGCAAAAAAGTTGAAACAGATGAAGGCTGGAATGTCGAAGCTGCTATTCCCTGGCTTTATTTAGTGCCGTCTGGTGTTTTAGACTTTGAAGTAAATGAATATACTAATGCCGCTAATTTTATTGGGTTTGATATTATGTTTTGTGATACAGACCATCCTGTTATAGAAAATGGATCAGCAGAGGCTAGAATTGTGTGGGATATGGATGGAGGTGATGGAACAGAGTTTAATGCCTGGCAGGACACACGTGTATTAGGTTTGTTAGATTATAGAAATTCTATGGAGTCAAATGGTAATTGTACTGTCCGGATTGAAAATTATGCTTCATCTCAAATTTCAATATATCCATCACTTGTAAAGGACAATCTTATTATTGAAAACGTTGAATTGGGTTCTATCATGGATATTTATGATCTGAATGGTAGGCACCTATGGAGCAAAAAGATTTGTGATGTACAGTATAAAATTGATGTTTCAACTATCTCCTCAGGTGTGTATCTTCTTAAAGTGAATGGGGAGACATTTAAGTTTGTGAAAGAGTAAGATTTATATACACAATTTTATTATAGGATCATTTTGCGCCAATTTTTTTTTGTTAAATTCACGATTATATAATTATATTTATAAATTTGCACGCCCAAAAGCAGCTAGCTAGAAGGGGAGGCAATTTCACCATCTATTGCAAAAGGATAACAATAGGGTTGAAATTCCAATGAAGTTCTTAAATTTCTTAGATACTAAAAATTTGCCCAGATGGTAGGGGCTTTTGGACAGTATTGGTCCGGTGGATCAATACCAAAAGCAGCCAGCTAGAAGGGGAAGCAATTTCACCATCTATTGCAAAAGGATAACAATAGGGTTGAAATTCCAATGAAGTTCTTAAATTTCTTAGATACTAAAAATTTGCCCAGATGGTGAAATTGGTAGACACGCTAGTTTCAGGGACTAGTGGCCGCAAGGCTGTGCAGGTTCGAGTCCTGTTCTGGGCACCAAAACACAGTGAGAGAAAAGTGTGGGAGAGAGATAAAGATTTTTCTTTTGTTTTAACTGATATTACACATTGGTTACACATTCATCACTCACACTCACTACTGATTGTTGCCCAGGAGGTAGGGGCTTTTGATATTGATCCAGTGGATCAATATTAAAAGCAGCCAGCTTGCAGGGCAGACAATTTCACCACCTAGTATGAATTTGCTATATAGTGAAATTGTTGAAGTTGTTCTTTTAGTTGATAAATAAAATATTTGCCCAGGTGGTAGGGGCTTTTGGCTATGTATTGATCCAGTGGATCAATATCAAAAGCAGCCAGCTTGCAGGGCAGACAATTTCACCGCCTAGTATGAATTTGCTATATAGTGGAATTGTTGAAGATGTTCTTTTTGTTGATGAATAAAATATTTGCCCAGGTGGTGAAATTGGTAGACACGCCAGGTTGAGGGACTATTAATTAGCTTTAGTTACAAATAAGCCGTAACAGCTGTTTAATAATAAGATATAAAAGAACGAATGTCAAATGTAGAAAAAAATTCGTAAACAATTCGTAAACATTCTACAGTTTGACATATTTTTGAAATACAATTGCCCTGGTGGCGGAATTGGTAGACGCGTCGGCTTGAGGGGCCGGTGACCGCAAGGTCGTGAAAGTTCGAGTCTTTTCCAGGGCACTAAAAAACTCCCGATTGATTTAGTTCAGTTGGGAGTTTTTTAGTGCATAGTTTTTATAATTAATGGATCAGAATCAATTTCTGGGTTTAGGCATAAATTTTACATAGTCGATACAGGATAAAGTTCACATTTACCCCACCTCCAAACTTCTTCTGTCTTTTTGGTTTTTTCATTAAATGATTCAGTAGCTGCATGAGACTTCTATCTTCAAAGTAATTGATTATTGTGTCATAGTGTGTTTCAAAGATTTGTCTTATTGTAGCAAATCCATTTAGACCAGACTGTTCTATTTCATTAAATCAATGTGCAAGTCTGGTTCTGGCATTTTCGGGTGCTAAAAACGATTATAGATTTCGTATAACTGATAGGGTAGTTTGAATACTTTCTCCATATCAGGATATAACTCAAATAATATTTGTTCTTTTTTACTCACTTGATGATCAAAATGAACTTTCTGTGACGAGTATCCTGGGGAATGGAAAAGTGGCGTTCTTGCTTGATTAATCAGAGTTTTTCTACTATTAATATTTATGTAATCAATAGTATCTTAGATGGTTATGAAAAATTACAAGGATTTCACAAGCTGAAAATTAGCAGGAAATAAATAACATATTGATACGTTCAAGTACACTACACCTCTCGTAGTGACAAAGGTGGCAATTATTTTTAATCAAAAAACAAAAGGGTAACTTTGTAAAGGATTAACTTCTGGGTGTTTTATAAAATGGTGGAGCTGATTAGTCTTGAAATTGCCTTTGATTATCAGTTTTTTACAAAATACTTGACCATATTGTAATCACAAGTGTCTGTCTTTTTTCGAAGGATCTACTTAGGGAAGGAAAGTTTGATGTTTTTTTCCGAAGCTGATCCATTTGTTGAATTAAATATACCAAATCCGTCATAGAATAATAAGATTCTAAATATTTTTATAAAGGTTTACACCCGTTAAGGTTAGTTGTGTTGAGAGAAGTGTAATGTTCTATAAGTGTCACCATACTAATAAAATACGAATCACTTGACTTACAGGTACTAAGTTTGTATATTTGTTTGAAATTCTGAATGTTTATAGAAAAGGAATTTGCACTGTTATAGGTATTACATTCAGAAAAATTCTAAATTAAATAATTTAGTTACATAGGGATTCTTTAAAAATAGTAAATACTAAGATTTATGTGAAATTGATTTAAATCTTAGTATACGGAGACAGGAGAATGTAATTACGCTATAATAAAACATAGTATATATTATAAATACTTATGGATATCAAGACCTAATAAGATGAAATTATGGTCCCTGTTAAAATACATGAAGACGACAATCCTCCAAGAATCATTTACTTGGATGGATATGATTTTTATATAAGGGGATATTGGGCAACATCATTGGAATCCCTAATCGATCCATCACAGAGGATCTTCTATGAGAATTTTTTTGATAATCCAACAATGTGGATTGATGCAGCCTTTGCGCCAACTCTAGAGAATCCGTTAATCATTCAAGTTGACCCCTTTTGGTGGGACTACATAAGAAAATTAGAGCGGTTACTTTACACGAGAATAGAAGCAAGAACTGAAGATTCAGAATGGATAGTCTTAAATGAATATCTATTTATAATAAATCATAATCCAGTAGCAAATGCTGGTGTCGATGAAATTATTACAATTAATCCAGATGGTTCTGTTCCGATTAGTATTCATCTGGATGCAACATCAAGTACAGACATTGATTCGTATCATCCAACACATCCCGATACGGGATTACTTAATTATCAATGGTCTCTGGAGGCATACCCACCAACTATTGATCATCTTGGTTTATTATATAATCGGATTGCGAATATTGATTCTATTGGTCAACCATTGTTTTTATCCGTTGGTGAACCAATTGGACTTGATGGTATTGGAACATATCGGTTTAAGGTTACAGTCAACGATAATGATGTTCATGAAATAGGTAAACGAAGGGGGCTTACTGGAGAAGGAATTAGCTTAGTAAACATGCAAATTAGATACCCAACCCCAGAATTATCTATATTGGCACCTACGACTTCAGTTTCTCAATTCAGTAATTTCGAAGATGGAGTTAACATTCAAATTCATTATCGGGTAGGAGATGGAGTATCATCTCTGCCTCAATATAATGGCATTTGGATGTTGAGAATAACCTTAAAGCAGTCTATTGCGTCCCCACATATTACACCAGCGATTCCAAATAATACAATTGTTTTTGAACAAACTCGCGTGGATTTTTCTGTTGAAGGATATTTTTCTTGGGATGGAATTGTCAAAGGAGATGGAGCTTTTGCGGGATTCCCTGCGATTGGTGCTTTTTCAATTGAATTAGAATTATTGGACAGAACAGGAACCTCAATTGGAGTTGCAGAAAGCAGATCAATAGAAACAAATAGTATTATCATAGATCTTAATCGCTGGATTATTCCCATTGATAGTAATTATTGGGATACACGAGTGGTTGGTACCTTTATGGAATCCGGGCACGGTGGTTTTATAGGTACTAATGGTATTCATGGTGGTGTAGATTTAGTGGCTCCTGGAGCACCGTTTGTTCGCGCAGCCAAATCTGGAATATATTCCAGCAGCATAGGAGGTGCGAATCCAATAAGAATTCAACATAATATTAGTGAACAATCAGTATATCGCCATGGTGTAAATTTTGAAGCGATCCCTCAGAACTCTTTGGTCCTTCAAGGGCAAAAACTATCTGATATGGGAGATGCTGGAGCCGAATCGATTCATCTTCATTTTGAATACCTTCAAACTCTATTCAGTACAATAGTATTAAATCCTTTAAGTATTATTGATATTACAGATCAAGAATCTCCAGAAATTGATGAGGTTTTCTTAAGGAGTGCAAATATTCACGCCACTGCAAATAAGGCTAATAGTAGTACCGGGATTCTTGATTTTGGTGATTTCATAATCCATTGTAGAGATAGGGCACATCCAGCTGTGAACAGACCTTTAGACAACGGACCTTATTTAATTCGTGTTACTGATGCTGGGCAAAATGTTAGCTTAGATTTGGTATTTAATTTTTTTGATCCATTGGTGGATAGACTTGGTAATTTTTATGCAAGGCAAGGATTACGTGATCAACCAACTACAGAACCACATCATTACTTACCTTATATAAGGTGGTCATTTAATGATAATTATTTGAATTCTGGTCCAGTTATATTTAATGTACGAGTTGAAGATATAATTGGAAATTATTCCATTAGGCAAATCATTATTGGCCCTGAGGTAAGTATTGAAAACCAACCTGATCCAGTTTCTAATCAGGTAGCCTCACATAATATTCCTTTTTGGATTCTTATACAGGGAAATACATCTGGAATAGATCTTGTACAAGATAATTATCATATAGAAATTATCGAAGTAAATAGTGGTGTATTATTTCCTGGCTGGTCTATTGATAGGTCTCGAAGTGGTAATATTCTTAATGGTGGTCTTTCGGGTGTGCAAATAATACTAACAACACCAGTTAATTTGGGTGTTGGTAATTACAATGTAAGGATAAGAACTACATCAAATATTTTAAGGCGTGTTGGTGATGATGTTATGATAAATATTATTGTTCAATAAAATAAAGTTTTGATGAATCTATTAAAGGCATTTACCGATAACATGAACAATCCTCAAGGAATTGGTATATTGGATAATATTCTAGGAATTGTAGATACTGGAAACCACAGAATATCACTATTTGATATCAATGATGGAACTTATACCTTTAAAACGCACATTGGTTCCATAAATCCTGATCCAAATCTTGCTGGTTTTCTTTTCCCCTCTTCGATGATTTTTTTAGATGCATTGAATTTCTTTGTTGCTGATACTCAAAACAAACGAATTGCAAAATACTCTTATGACGGTACTAGCTGGATATACAGTAACAGCTATTTACTTAATCAAAGTGGCGATCGATTTGGTTATATTGTGGATGTTGTTAAGCAAAATGGTCATACTATTTTATTTTTGGACTCAGAGAATGCTACAATTTATCAATTAGACACTGATACAGATTCAATTGTCAAGTATCTTCAAGATCCGAATTGGAGAGATGCTAGGGCATTTTGTTTGGGTGGAGGATATTTGTGGGTAGCGGATGCATCAAGTCATAAAGTGTTTCGCTATGATTCCGGTTTAAACTCAACGGTCTTTGGTGCCTATGGTCTAGAAAGAGAGCATTTTAGAAGTCCTCAGGGGATTGAGTTTGATGAAATCAACAATAAAGTGTACATATCAAATCGGGATGGAGGTAAAATCTCAAGTTTTGATATTGAAGGAAATTTTTTGGATACATATCTTTTATCGAGTAAAATTATACAAGAACTCCATAAAGCAAGAATTGATTCAAATGGTACACTTTATGTAGCTAACGCTGCTACAAACTCAATTTTGATCTTTCATACAAGTATTTCAGGACAATTTCCTCAGTTGTTGCAAACTGAACTGAACTTCGGTGTTGTAGGTACAGGTTACAGGCTATTATTAAGGGTGAAAATGCGTAACGGAGGAGACCAGCAATTTCAGATTACAGATTTGCAGATTCTTGGTACTGGCTTTTTAGTTGATAATTTAACTCCGCCCTTACCGGCAATATTAAATCCTGGTGATGAGATAGGTATTTGGATCAATTTTACCCCCACTTCAATTGGTCTATATCGGAGTGTTTTAAAAATCATATCAGATTCCACTAATAATCAAGAACTTATTCTCGAGTTGAATGGAGAGGGAATTGCCACAGAACCAGTTTGTATAGCACTGGTAATGGATCGATCAGGAAGTATGAATCAACGTTCTGGAGAACTTACTAAAATAGAAATTCAAGAAAATGCAGCAAGATTGCTCATTGACATGATGTCAGATCAACTAAATAATGAATTAGGAATTATTTCATTCGCCTCGTCAGCAACAACCAATTTAAATGTTGCTGTATTACCAGGAGACTCTTCTCATTTTAACCATATATTTAATACTATTACAGCTTCAGGAAGTACATCAATCGGTGCAGGCTTACAGGAAGCGATCTCAGCTCTCCAATTAACTAGTATTGAAAATAAATGTATTATTGTTTTAACAGATGGTATGGAAAATCGTTCTCCTTTAATAAACGATGTGCTTCAAAGCATTGAACAAGAGAAGATATTCACCATAGGAATTGGACCACCAGAGTATATAGACGTTTCGAAACTGCAACAACTTGCTGGAGACTTTATGGGTTACTTCCAAATTACAGATAATAATTATCATCTTCTTCCAAAGTTTCTAATAAGTGTTTTCAATGATAGTATTGGTAGGCAAACAATACTTGATCCAGTTGTTGAGGCAACAAATAACCAATTCGTTTTTATTCCCTTCCTACTATCTGAGGGTGAAAAAGCTGTTTATGTGATGATTAATTGGGAGGCCAAATACTGGAATGCACATATTGAATTAATAGATCCTAATGGTTTGGTATATGGAGAGGAACAATTTGATTGGATTAAAAAGAATTCGTTCTATGCAGTTATAAAAAAAACTACACCCAGGTCAGTTGATCAATCTGGCAAATGGAAAGTCGCGATTAAAATGCGTTGGGAAGGAAAAGGTAGGAAAGTTAATCAAGAAGTCAAAGTTAACATTATGGTAGATATTTATTCAGATTCTGATTTTCAGTTAAAATGGGAAGTTAAAAGAAAAAACAAAATAGAGGGCAAATTACCAGAAACTGAGAAACTTTCATTTGGGAAAAACTTTTTTCCTCAAACACCAATAATACATAGAATCTGTGGTTCATTATATAAAGGAACAGTGGAGGTTTGTGCTAAAATAAACAATCCCGGTCAGAACCTTCAATTTGAAAGTGGCATTGCCTTTCTGGAAAAACCTACCTATGATGTAAAAAAAAGGCAGAAGACTATAGACCCAGGAAAATTGGATGAACCTGATTTCAGTTTTCCAAATAGAACTTCAGTGAAATCTACTAGAATTATTTCAATAATGGATTTTTTATTGTTTCTGTTTCTTGGACTTTTAATTGCTGTATTAAATCTTCTGGGATTATCGATACAATATGTTGTTTTGATTATTGGAGCACTAACAATAGTTTATTACTTACTTCGAAGAAAATGGAAGAAAAGGTACAGAGAGAAAAAAACTTTCTTAATTGCTGATGACAAAAGAAGTGCGGTTGTTGAGTTACCACTCAACGATAAAAACGGAGCATATGTAGCAATAACCAAAATTGTAGCCGTAACACCTTATGGAAGTAAAATTCAACGTGAAAGGCGCTTTTATTTTTATGTACAAGATTGAATATTAAATAATTAAATCATGGAAAAAAAACAAAAAATAATATCTTGGATGAGCAAAGATAAAACTCTCCATTTTAAGCCTTATTTAGCAGGAGAAGAGGTGTCGTTTAATTTAGAAGATTACATTCAATCCAATTATAAGGATGAAAGAATAACATGGAATATTGATAGTTTAACGTACAGTGGCGCGATGTGTAACTGGACTCCTCGATCTCCTGGTAAATACAATATATCAATAAAAAGTGATTCAACATCAGTGAAAGGATCAATAGAAGTCGGAATTAATCCATCCAAATTATTAAGGGAAAAAGGGAAATTAGATTTTATGTTCTGTTTTGTTGCAAACATAAAAAAACGAACGTACTGTTTACCAATTGAAACATTTGAAAAGAAAAAGAACAATCGCACAAAGGAGCTTCAGAAAGAAATTGACTCTCATCATAAAGCTTTTGCTAGGTTTATAGGAAAACACGCAAAGAGTCATAATCAACTTCCAAAAAAGTGGAGGGATATTGAACCGACGCAATCTGAAAATGGATTATGGGTTGTATTTCCTAAAGCTGCGCTTTATTTGGGGACCAACAAATATATTGATAAGGTAATTGAGTCAATGGTAACATTTGCTGAAGAAGCACCTTATACAAAATTTCATCGGTCACAATTTTTAGAAAATATTGAACAAAGTCTTGAGTCAGTTCCCTTTAATGACCTCAAGTTTAAAAATGAGGAGGTATATCACTTTACAGCTCAGAAATCTTTTCAACAGTTCTTGACTAGTACAATGATACAGACGGTTCACAATTCATATGAGTTTGCTCAAACATTAGGGCTTCAGCTAGGGCAAGGTGGAATGCTGGTTATAACCTCTTTAAATAGTTTAAATGGTACTCTTACAACAAGATTGTTTGATTCGAAAATTCAAATTTGGAGGCAAGCCACGACTGCATTTGATTCTGAGTGGAGGACTTTGGATGATTCAAGGTTATTTGGCTTAGCCTCAGGCTTTTTTGATCTTCTTAACAATAGCTCTATTGATCCTCTTGGGAGATTTGGTATTGATAAAGGAGGATTGGGAGGAGGAGGAGACCTTGCGGGTCTTGGTCCACTTGGTGGATTGAATGGTCAATGGGGAATGGATAGTGACGGAAGGACATACGATGGATTGGAAGGAGGTCTATCGCAGGTAAGTTGGATGAACAAAGCATCTTTGTACGGTGCAACAACCGGTGGAGTATATTCAGATGATTCAAATCCGGAACAGCCGTTCCTTGTTATGGGAGCAAGCTCTCCACAAGAAGCTCAGAATAGAATTAATACGGGAGCTTCTGTTGCAGGCGGGGTTGATGCCGAGGGGAATGTGATTCTTGTGATTACTGGGGGTAATCCTGCTGGTGACTCAGATAGTGATTCTGATACAGACACAGACACAGACACAGACACAGATACTGACACAGATACAGACACAGATACAGACACAGATACAGACACAGATACTGACACAGACACAGACACAGACACAGACACAGACACAGACACAGACACAGATACAGATACAGATACAGATACAGATACGGATGCGGATAGCGATAGTGGAGGATCCGTACCCTCATCAGGAGATCCAGATTCATCAACACCCCACCCTGACGACGCAGGAGAAGAAGACTCAGAACTTACAGAGTGGTTGAAAAAGTTACTCGGCACTTCTGTTACTAGGGGAAGTGGCTATACTGGACAACCTGCACCCATTGACCCACCAGAGATGGTAGGTGGTGGTGGTGGTTATGGAACCTGGGGTGGTTACAATGCACCGATCGGTACCGAACAAGATCCAGCAATTGATCCACTTCCCGAAATGCTGACAGAAGGAGTATCAACAACATCACGTACAATTACTCGAATTGGTTCAGTAATGGTAACAGAATTTTCAGGAATGGCTAACTCGGATTTTTTAACAGATGGCCTTATAGGATGTGGGATGGGAGGCCCAAGACAACCTTCTACCGAATCAGGTGATTCATGGAAACCATACTAGATATTTATTATGCCAAACATAATACCTACAAAAAAATGTAATTTACACTGTTTGCATTGCATGAGATCTGAATACGAAGGGACTGAGCTCGACCTTATTTTGCTAAAGCATTTTTTATGTGATTTAAAAAAATACAATTTTCAAACAAGACTATGTCTTACTGGTGGAGAACCAACAGTATATTCTCGTTTAAATGCACTTATGCAGTTAGTTCGCCTCCATGAGATGAGTGTTTATATTGTCACAAATGGCCAAAAAGAGAAAGCTTTTAAAGATCTTGTACTTTTTAAAGATATACTTGATTGGGTGTCAATAAGTTTGGATGGACCTAGCCCAGGAATTAATGATCAAACTCGTGGTCATGGTAGTTTTTTTAAAGTTATTAAATCTATTCATCTATTACATTCTGGTGGTATACCTGTTGATTTAAGATTTGTTCTACATGATAGCAATATTCATGCTATTGATGACATGTTTAGACTTGCTGATTCATTACATATTAAGCGGCTTAGATTCTCAACATTGCATCCAACAAAAAAAACGCATCAAAACCACATGTCTACCTATACAGGGAAAATCAATCATTTACAAGATCGCATTCAAAATCTGAAGATGAAATTTCCTTTGATTAATGCTGGGATTAATACAAGACATATAGTTTCTGACAAGGAAAATGAATGGAGTAATAAAAAATGTATTCCTATAAAAAACACAAAAAATGGGATTACTTTACTACCTGATGGAAAAATTTCATTTTGTTGCGATCTGTACGATCTAGACTTCGAAGAAAGTCGATATGTAGGAGAGAACAAACCCTTAAATCCTATTATCGGTGATTATTCAAAAGAATCTCTTAATGTGATTTTAAAGCGTAAATCTTTTCTAATCGAAGAGCTAAAACGTAGAAGATCGAGAGATGTTGACATAGGAATATTGAACGGGCCCAGACAATTTATTTGTGAGAATTGTAAGTTTTATTTTTATCATAAATCTAAACCACAATAGCTTGGTGTTCTGGTTTGTCAAAGTTGGCAAACTTCAAAAAACAGTTAGCTACATGAAATATTGTATCAACACGAAACCATTGACGCGTAAGTTTGAATCGTATACCGCCCATAGCATAATCAGGATTTGGCAAGGAATAAACCGAATCTTTGGTGTTACATAGAAGTGAAAGAGCTTTGCAAATTATTTCTAATGCTTTAAAATATTGCTTTATTTTTTGTTTATTGGAAAGCATGAAAGCAAGCTCATATGCTGCAATTATACCTTCAGATCTAGCCCCATCATGGATTGGATTTTCGCCGTACTTATAAAAAAATGCCCCTTCATAATCAGGGAACAACGCATTTGAGCTGTTATACATCTTTTGTAGCATTTTATCAGCTTCAGTAAATACATAAGCACTATATGAATCCTGCCATAATTCAGGAATATCCCTTATGTCTTTTATAGATGTCATTAGCCATGAATCTAACGGCAATTCCCTATAATGCCAACTATATTTAATGGGTCGGACTTCAATAAGAAAAAATAATGCTAATTGAATTTTCTCAGCTAACATTTGTTTCTCTGATTTATTTCTCAGTAGTTTATAATATGCCACAAGTCCAAGAAGAGCCTCTCCGGGGTAATAAAAAGAAAACAGTTTTTGATTCTCAGCTAAACTGACTGGTTTGTCCAGATAATAATAGTAGTAGTAAAACTCACCAGTTGGTTGGATCATATCTATTATATGAGTGGCAACTCTCTTTGCCCATTTTTCTGATGAATCAATAATACCTAAATCTTTTACTTTGCATAATATATAGAGTAGAAGTCCGTTTGCCCCTAATTTGACTTTATTGTTATAGTATATATAAGCTACTGGTTGTTCTAACTTACTTGTATTAGTTTGACACTGTTCAAGCATGTATTCGATACCTTTTTTTATAAAAGGTAAAAGAGTCCTATTTTTATTAATATTAAATTTCTCTAGCAATAATATAATACCGCTCATATGTCTTAGGGCATTATAATATGGTTTCTTTTTTAAATCACGATTTGGATGTTCATGATCACGAAATGAATCTGTAGCACCATCATAGTAGTAAACAAATTGTCCGTTTTTCTTCTGGGTTCGTAATAAAAAATTAATCCCAGCATCAGCCAATTCTATATAATTCGGAGATTTCAAGTTATTAAGAATAGGATATCCTCTATATAATGGAATCCATAATTTCTTAGAATTTATTAATGAACTACTTCTGAACTTAAAAATCTTTGTTTGCTGAAATTTGATACCATATCGGTTTGTTAAAAAGGAGTTAAGTTGTTTGAGAGAATGAATTGAATAAACAAAAGCATCACCTGGAAGAAACCATTCCAGATTATCTTTATTACCAAAAGCAAGACCGTGAACGCCAATTTCAAATCGATTTTGATTTAAGGCTGTTTGTGACAAATCATTGAAAGTACAGTATTCGGGTTCATCAAGTATAAAATCAATTTGTATGCGGTGCATATCAAAATCTATAGGATCTAGAGCAACAATAGCATTTGCTATGTTTTCAAAATTACTCTTTCTATATTCAATTTTTCTTATAGTTCTTCCGCCCAACTGGTATATTACAATGCCAAAACCATAGAAATATTGTGGGAAGGAGGTTTTTTTAAATAATTCGAGCAAAGAATCCATCGTGCCCTTGTAAACTATTCTCTCACATAATTTTGTTAGAAACATATCTTCATATGATTCCTGGGTGATTGTGCGGATTGCCTTGTTTTTCATGATCTATTTATATAAATAACGTAATTTACAAAGACAATAGTAATTTTCAGATTTATTTTTATGACTTTTTTAAAGTATTCGTTATAAATTTATTAGATATGTCCAAAATACTAAAATTCAATTAACATAGTTACTTATTTACGCAAAATAATAATATGACTCAATTGAGTATATTAAAGAAGAAATAATTACAAATTTGAGTTTTTTTATAAAGAGCTTAACTCGATTTTTGTAAAATTATATGGAGTCGAGAAGGCTGATTGGTAAAAAATGAAATAATCAAATTTAAGGTAGATAGAATGCATTTTGCTCAATCTCGATATATCCGATTACCAAAAATAAAATTAAATTGAAAAAAGACGATGCTTTTTATTTGTTTTCAGACAGATATAATTACAAAGTTGGAGCCAGATATAACAAGAAACCAGGATATAGACAATCAATGAATAGAAATAAAAGGGGCAGAATCGAGAAAGAAATCACACAGAAAGAATATGCCGAAGCTTACAATATTGATATTACTATTGTGAGCTATACTACATACTACCTATCCTTCCCAAAACTATTCTTCTCAACTTTAATATGCAATCCTCAAAACGGGGTAAAGCATCACACTGATATTTCCACTTCTTTTTACACGAGAATCAACTCCGCTTATTGGTTGGGCGAACGTAAATGGATGAAATGAAATCTGCGGATATTGCTCTGGAATTTCATACAATTCTTCCGGTCCCATTCTCATTTATGTTTAACTATCAAGAAAAATATTATTTTAGTCCTTAGGTGAGCTTGGAAATTTTTTCTTCATCGGTTCGTAAAGTACCATTCGTTGTAGGTAAAGGTCTATATTGTTATTAAGTTGAAACTCCTATATATTCTAAAACGGAAAATATCATAAAATCATTGGGTTTCATTGTGGTAATTTATAGCATCAATCCTTCTCAACCACCCCTTTAAAAACTTATGATTCTGACCTCTCTGAGCAATGGTGTTGTAGTAATGAATGCGAGCAGATTTTATGGCATTGAATAGCATTTCTGGTGGGCAAGAATTAATGGCTTTGACTGTATTTTTGCCTATAATGCCATCTAATTTGAGTTCACAATCAAAGAAGCGATTTAAAACTTTTTGTACACCACAACTTCCCCAGTAGCCACTATTCACGCACCAATCAAAAATGATTTCTTGTAACGAGCCGGAGTTAATGCTTCCGATTTTGTATTTATCGTAGAAGGTATGTTTGTAGAACTCCTTAACCAATGCAGTTAATTCCGGAATATTAATCTTGGCATTTCTTTTTAGCTCTCCAAAAGTCAATTTGTAACCATCAATAATTTGCCAACCTTCCCAGTTTGGGTGCAGGTTTCTGGCTACACCCATATAAGTTTCACCGCCTTTATCTCCGGTTACATTAGCGTAATATCCTTCATGTTTGATTACGCCATCAAACAACTCATCAAATGTTTTCATTGTTTACGTCTGCTTTTAAGTTTGACATCATTAACTCCTGATATTGCACCACCGAAAAGAAAGTCAATAATGGTGCTTAGTTTGGTGGATATTCCACCATTGATACTGCTTACAAATGCTATTTGCCAATCATCAAGCCGAATGGTATCGAAAATGAAGTAGTTCAGCATCACGAAAGTCAATGCACACCAAGCAAGTAAGAAGAAGATTGCAAAGGCTTTTTGAAGCCAACTATCCTGAACGTACATATCTTAATACTTGTAAGCAGTCGTTTTGATCTATCATTGGTAATGTTTCCGTAATGGTTTAGGAAGCGTTTAATATTGAAGACAAACAGAGTTACACCATAGTTATCCACTGTGCATTGTCCCATGTATTATAGGTTTAAATAGCTGTAAGAAAGGAATGAGGATAGCTCCAGCCGGATTCCAGGTCTTTACATCAAACTTTTACCTTCCAATAATACTTGGAGCCTGGTTAGATTTGGAGATCCGCTTTTATAATTCCAACTGAACACCCTGAAATAAACTTTTCGGAGTCCCAGATATTCCCAATATTTTTCTTCAATGACAATTAATTATCTGAAACCAGTATTTGATAGGTTGATGGAATCAGGTTTTTTTCAGTTGATTCTATTATTCATTGAAAGGTTGCCGGATTTGAAATGCCTGTTTGATTTTCTTTGTTATTGCATGTTGTTTTCGCAACTTTTAGGATAGGGTTTTTATCACCACAAGATAGCAGACGAAAGGTGGGAGGCGTAAAAGCAATTAATAAAAAGAAGTTTAGGCCCTTCATTGTTTAGGTTATTAGTGCTGATACTTCTTCCAGTTCAATGTTTATGTCTTTTGTGTCAATTTGATCGCTAATTACTATAGCAGCTCCCAAGGCTGCAGCATTATAAAGTTCAGCTTTGAAAATCTTTTTGTTGGGCAGCATTGTTGCCAATGATTTACAGAAAATGCTGTTTTTAACAAAGCCACCTGTTATAAAAATATTCTTCGTATTATCTGTTTGATCAAAAACCAGGGAAATTGCTTTTGCTTCCATCTTGGTTAGTTCGCAAATGAGTTGATGGTATGCTTCGATTGGACTTTCAAAAGATTCAAGTACTTCTGTATCGCCCAGGTAATTATCATCCATGCCATGTTTGAAAATAAGGTATTCGTCCTTTTCGATCAAGTAGTTTAAAAGGGACTCATTGGCAGGCATTGACTTAAACACATCGCTGTGAATTCCATGGTGCCTACATATTATTTTTGTGTTGACCTCATGGATATGTCCCAGAAATAAACGTGAAGATTTGACTTGTTTTTGTTCAACACTTAAGTAACATAAACAGTCTCTTTTAAGCTCTTCGGAAGTTAATTGATCCTTGCTAAATGGGTTCATATTAATAGCCCAGGTTCCTGATGATACCAGGATGAATTCCTGGTCTGAAAAGGCTTTGAGATAAGGCACAAGAGATGCCGAACTGTCATGTATCCCCAAACCTGTTTGTATATGAGTATTTGCAACATTAACCTTGCATAAAATGCTGGATGAAACAGGTTCGGGCAAAGAGATGCGTTCATTTTCCAACCAGGGATGATACTCGTGATTATCGAAATCCCACATAGCTGTATGACATCCAATTGAAGGATATCCGGAAACAATTTCATGGGTAAACAAATAACTGAGGTATTGAGGTAAATGCAAAATAGTCCTTACTTGTTGCCATAGTTCAGGCTTTGCCTTTTTAAGCCATAAAATCTGCAAACCAGAGTTAAGCATATCTAAAGCCGGGGAAGCAGTTTTTCGCGAAAATTCTTCTATTCCTCCATATTTTTCATAGAATCCATCGAGTATACCTTCCGGCATTGGTTTTAGGTAGTTATACAAAGGGGTAATTCTTTTTCCTTTACTGTCGAGATAAATCAAACTGGCCCCATAGGTTGAAAAATTCAAGTACTTAATTTCGTAATCTCCTGATATAACT
>JBNKPU010000059.1:0-73861 GCA_050295515.1 Bacteroidales bacterium
TGTTTGATGGAAATTACAGAAATGGAAAGCCTAAAAAAGGTTCAGCCTATGTTGTACCAAAGCATGCTGCATTTATTCTTACTTCAATACTCATAACTAATGTTTTGTTAATGTGGTTTATTGGTCCATCAGGACTAAAAGAGATTGTTACAGATCCCATATCTGAGCATTGGTTGGGCTTTTTAATTATGCTTGGTCTTTCACTTTTTTATTATTGGATTTATGCTTTCTTTCGTGAACAGGTTTGCACCATGATCTGCCCTTATGGAAGGTTGCAAGGTGTTCTTCTTGATTCAAAATCTATTTCTGTTGTTTACGATTACAAAAGAGGCGAACCTAGAGGTGCAAAAACGGAAGGGCATTGTGTTGATTGCGGCCAGTGTCTTGCTGTTTGTCCTACAGGTATTGATATTAGAAATGGGAGTCAATTGGAATGCATTAACTGTACAGCATGTATTGATGAATGCAATTTGGTTATGTCTAAAGTAAATAAGCCGGGCAACCTTATCCGTTATGATTCTATGCACGGTATAGAAACTGGAAAACGAAATTTCTGGACTCCTAGAATTATTGGGTACTCATTAGTATTGGCTGTTTTATTTGTTGTGCTTATAATTTCAATATCAAGCAGAACCATTACTGATTCAACCATTCTTCGCATGCCGGGAACTATGTTTCAGGAGGTTAGTGAAACAACCATATCGAATATTTACAATGCCAAAATTATCAATAAAAGTAGCGATGACAAACATTTAAATTTAAGGTTGATTACACCCGCCAAAGGTGTGGTTGAGGTTGTAGGACAAGAGTTTGTCATAAAGGGCAATGAAGTCTTTGAAGGTGTGATTTTAATAAAATTGGAAAAAGAGTATCTGGAAGGGAAAAGTACAAAAATTGAACTGGGGATTTATGAAGGAGATATTTTATTGGAATCAAAAAAAATGAATTTTATTGGACCTGGTCAATAGATATTTCTATGTGTCTTTTTATTTAAAACACTTTTAAAAGAAGGATAGACTTCTATAAATTGAGAAAAAAGAATAATAATTAAAATTAAAATTTGATTAAGTGAAATTTAACTGGGGACATGGTATACTTGCTTTTCTTATTATATTCCTGCTTTTGTTAGCAGCTTTTATAGTCTTCTCTTTCAAGCAGAAGCATGATATGGTAACAAAAGATTATTATAAGAAAGGAGCAGATTATACTACTCAAATGAAAATTAACCAACGTTCAGAATTATATATTGATAGTATTAATATTTCTTTTGTTCAAGATGATGTTGTATTGAGCTGTGCTCAATCTATTACAGATATGGATGATTCTTTGCAGGTTCTGTTTTATAGGCCTTCAGATAAAGACCTTGATTATGAGTGTACATTGCCCATTATGGATAATAAGTCTATTATAAGTAAAAATTTTCTTGCTAGAGGTAGATATTTAGTAAATATTCAATGGAGCAAAAAGGAAGATTTATATCAGATCAAAAAGGATGTTTTTATTAAGTAGGTAGTACAATGAATATTATAACTTATACTGGTTTTTTATTTGGTTTAGTTACTAGCTTGCATTGTGTTGGTATGTGTGGGGCTATTGCTTTAGCTTTGCCACTTAGAGGCGAAACTGTTTTACAAAAGGTGTTTGGTGGAGTACTCTATAACCTGGGGCGCACGGTTACCTATAGTTTGATGGGGGCGGTTTTCGGTTTAATAGGTCAAGGTTTTAAGATGGTAGGCATGCAAAAATGGATTTCCATTGTTATGGGAGCCCTTATGATAATATCCATTATAATTCCTGGGATGCTACGAAAAATTGAAGGGGCAAAAATACTAGGCTTTACTGGTGTAGTTAGAAAAAGTATTCAGAAACTCTTTTCTAAGAAATCATATGGAGGACTTTTTGTTATAGGCCTTTTGAATGGACTATTACCTTGTGGGATGGTTTATGCAGCTATTGCAGGGGCTATAGCTGCCGGAGGATTTACTCATGGAATTGTTTACATGGCTCTTTTTGGTTTGGGAACTTTACCCATGATGCTGTTTATATCAATTATTGGAAATGCTGTTAGTCTTTCATTGAGAAATAGGTTTAATAAAGCAATACCTTATCTTGTTGTTTTTGTTGGTATTCTGTTTATACTAAGAGGCTTATCTCTTGGAATTCCCTACCTTAGTCCTCCAGAAAAAAAGTTGAACCCAGAAGTACATATGGCAGCTCAGAAAGTTAGCTGCGATTCATTAAAAAGTGTTCCTAAAGGTTCTTGCTGCCATTAATAGTTTTTTTGCTGGTTAACAAATAAAAGATGTCTTCGAATATTCCATGTGAACATTGTGGTGCTGATTGTGGAAAAGATGTAGTTGTCTGGAATGACAAGAATTTCTGCTGCCATGGCTGTCAACAAGTCTACCAATTGCTTAATGAACATAAACTCAACCAGTATTATGGTATAGAGAAGAACCCTGGAATCAAAATAGAATCTGCTACACATAGCAATAAATATGCTTTTCTTGACAAGGAGGAAATCCAAAATAAAATTTATGAATTTAATGAAGATGGGATTGCTAAGGTGACCTTTTATATCCCTTCGATACACTGCGCATCCTGTATTTGGCTTTTAGAGCAGCTAAACAAATTGAACAAAGGTGTAAAGCAGGCCAGTGTTAATTTTATTCGAAAAGAGTATACTGTAACATTTGCGACCAAAGAAATTTCGCTAAGGGAACTTGTTGAACTTTTGGTTTCCATCCATTATATTCCTGATATTAGTCTACAAACCTTAAACAAAAAGGATATAACCTCCATTGATAAAAGTCTGATCTACAAAATTGGTGTTGCTGGCTTTATTTTTGGGAATGTAATGCTGTTTAGCCTTCCAGAATACTTCAACAGAGAAGCACTAGGCAGTTCATTAGGTGTGTTTTTTAATTGCATCAGCTTTGTAATGTGTGTTCCTCTTGTTTTTTATAGTGGAAGCGATTACATAATTTCTGCATATAAAAATATTCGCAAGGGAATTATAAATATCGATATGCCTATTGCCCTAGGCTTAATTACCCTATTTATTGTTACAACATTTGAGGTGCTTTCAGGAAGAGGTCCCGGGTATTCAGACAGTTTATCAGGATTCTTGTTCTTTTTGCTTATTGGTCGTTGGTATCAGAGCAAAACCTACCTTTCGCTTTCTTTCGATAGGGATTATAAATCGTATTTTCCTATAGCGGTAACAAAAGTTGAAAAAGGAGAGGAGAGTAGTGTGTTGCTTGAGGAAATTGATGTCGATGACAAGCTGTTGATAAGGGCGAAAGAACTGATTCCTGCAGATTCTGTTCTTGTGTCAGGACAAGCTTTAATTGATTACAGTTTTGTTACAGGAGAGTCTGCTCCCGTGCGAAAAGAAACTGGAGAGCCCTTGTATGCGGGAGGGATACAAGCTAGTGGTTCCATAGTTATAAGGGTTACCAAAGAAGTAAAACAGAGTCACTTAACACAGCTATGGAATCAAAGTGAGCAAAAAAATACATCTAAGAGTACAATTGTCTCTATAATAGATAAGATTAGCCTTTATTTCACTATAGCAGTAATACTTATTGCAACATTAGGTTTTGGCTTCTGGCTTTTTAATGGGACTTTTCAACAGGCCATATTAGTTTTCACTTCGGTTTTAATAGTTGCCTGTCCATGTGCACTTGCACTTTCATTGCCATTTGCAACAGGCAATGCTATGCGCATAATGGGATCAAAAGGATTCTATTTAAAAAACACCTCTATAGTTGAGCGTTTGACGAAAGTGAACACTATTGTATTTGATAAAACTGGCACAATTACAAAGCCAGATGAAAGCAATGTAGAATTTATAGGTCATGCTTTAAAAAGAGATGAATTAATAGCCGCAATATCATTGTCCAGACAATCTGTCCATCCATTAAGCAATGCTTTGTCAAAGGGTCATGATGAAATAAATTCTATAAAAGTGGAGGGGTTTGTCGAGATGTCAGGCCGTGGAATTTTTGGATATGCAGAGGGACGGGTTATAAAGCTAGGAACAAAAAAATTTGTTTGTGGAGAGGAATCATTGAAGGAAAATTCAAAGGCAACCGTTCATCTTTCAATTGACAATGATTACAAAGGTTATTTTGCCATAAGCAATAAATACCGAAAAGGCTTTAGGCAGCTTATCGGAGACTTGGGCAAAAAATATAGACTATTTGTGCTTTCTGGTGACAATGATGCGGAAAAAGAAAGGTTAAGCAACTTTTTTCAACCGGAAAATTTGCTGTTTAACCAACAGCCGGTTGATAAAATGAACTTTATAGGCAAACTGCAACAACAAGGCAATACAGTTTTAATGACTGGAGATGGTTTGAATGATGCAGGGGCGTTTATGAAGAGCGATGTTGCTCTTTCTGTGGCAGATGATATTTACCACTTTTCTCCTGCTGGAGATGCAATTATCGAGTCTTCAAAATTTGCAAAACTTTATTATTTTATAAAATATTTAAAAAGGGCAATGCAAATTGTCCGGATCAGTTTTTTAATCTCTTTCTTGTATAATGGTATAGGTCTAGGATTTGCAATTACCGGAAATCTCTCTCCAGTTGTTGCAGCAATTTTAATGCCTGTAAGTTCTGTTACAATTGTACTTTTTACCACCCTTAGCACCAAATTAATAGCCAGGAATCTATAAGCTGAAAATTTTGAGTGGTTTTCTTAAAAGGCTCCCCCTTTGGACTAACACCTTTACCCAAATTAAAGGGGGGAGCCGGAACCAACATTAGAAGATGATTCTTCAACCGTTCATAGTACAATTCCCACTAATAAAACAGTTGATAACCTACTATTGGTACACAAATTAAGCCGGGAAATCTAATCTTCAAATATTCAGTTTTAATAACACAATCCTAAATTCAAAAATAATTGATATATTAGTATTTAGCTTCAGTAAAAGTATAAAATATTTGATTGAATATCAAATATAATGGAACTAAAATACAAATAAATTATAACAAAGTTTCTGAAATGCCTTTTGGTCAACGACTTAGAGAAGTAGTGAAATATTATAGATATACTCAGGATGATTTCGCAAAGATTATTGGCACATCTAAAGCCAACCTATTCAATTATTTTGCAGACAAGACTAAACCTAACATTGAAATAATAGCCCGTCTTAAAAAAGAACATCCAGATTTGAATATTGACTGGCTGATTACTGGAGAGGGAAACCTTCTGGTCAATAAAAATGCTGATCATGAAAAAATAGACATTGTTAAAGAGTCTTTGCCCAGTTATGGGTATAAGGAATTACTAAAAGAGAAAGATAAGAGAATTAAAACATTGGAAGATCTGGTAGATTCGCTTCGGGATACAATTAATAGGCTTGAGAACAGCAAATAGCACCAGAAACATTATTCATATTTTTTCAGTATTTCTTGGGGGGTGCCCAATGATTAAATGTCATATCCTTGAAACAATAAATACTTATTATGGAGAAGTTGATGTTTAAACTAGCATTTTTAGTACTAATTGGTAGCTGCACATTCCAGGTACAGGCCCAGGATTCACTGGCAATCGAAAAAAATGATTCTACCTCAATGATTGAAGTTGAATACACCTTGATTGTATTTGAACCTGGATACGACATGTTCTTAATGAGCCAACCTTCCATGCTCCATTATTCTTATTCGTATTACCGGAATTGGAACGTTCAATACGTTCAGGAGTGGAATGTCCGTGCAAGGACCAATACCTTGGTTGGGACCTTTCAGGAGGTAATTGATTATAATCCACATACCGATTATGGAATTGAACTGGAATATAAATTATATTATTTCTTCCGGTTTATTGAAAGGAAATACAATATAACCTTAATACCACGAGGAAGATAATACAACAATTAATGCGTGTGTATAGTATAGAAAATATGCTTATGCAAATAATGAGTCATCCCGAATGATCATTAAAATAGCAGCATGTGGTACAATAACATACTTTTCATTTTTAAATTCTATTTCGTAGCCGCTTTTTTGCAAATAGATAGCAAGGTCTCCTTCTTTCAGTTGTAGCGGGACATATTTTACATCACTGCTTTTATCTTTCCATGGTTCGTCCACATCATTTATTGCCGGAATGGGGTATCCGGGCCCAACTTTCACTACATACCCCAATTGTATTTTCTCTTTTTCCTGCACGCCCGGTGGCAGGTATAATCCAGATTTTGTTTTGTCCTGTGGAGATTTAGGTTTAATAAGTACCCGGTCTCCAATCATCATAAACTTATCTAAATTCTGTCCTCCAAGTTCGAGTGTCATTTCAAAAAATCTTGTCTGTTATTTGTCCTTTTTTCCTCCAAAAAGAGAGAAGTGAACATATTTTTTTGGGTTTTCTTCTAGATCAGAAAGCAAGGTGTCAAGACTAGCAGTCGCAGCAGCAAGGTTTATGTACAGAGCACTGTCATTGATCAATAATCCGGCAGTTCCTTCAGACTTGTTTATTTTAGCCATTATGCTTGCTGTAGCCGCCAATGTACTGTCAAGTTTTATCATAGTAGACTGTAGATTGGCGCTATCTAATGCTGCACTAACATTAGCCAAGTGACCAATTGAGCTTGAAATCTCATCATTCTTGTTTTTTAGGTTGCCCGTTATAGATTCAACATTTTTTAAGGTATGCCTTAATGATCCATTCGGAGCAACCAAGGTGCTGACAGAGGCCATAGACTTATCGAGTGATGCTATACTGCTTTTGAGCCTGGCTTGAGTTTCTTCATCAAATGTGTTAGAGATTGCTTCTAAAGTCAATTTCAAACTCTTTATTGTTTCTTCCAGATCTTTTTGAACTGGTTCCAGAGCTCCCATTAAACCTTTGTCATATCCTGCAATTAAAGTGTCGCCATTTTCATGGAACTCATCACTGTCACCAAAAACAAGTTCAAGGTCTTTAGTTGAGGCTATAAGGCTGGATTGGATTGCTGTAATAACAGAATTATTAGGGATCTTTATTGCCTTGTCTACTATAAATTGAACAACAAATTGACCAGGGGTATTGGGATCAAAAGTCAAATCAGTAATATTTCCTATGTTGTACCCCCTGTAATAAACATAGCCTGATTCAATGACGCCAGAAATATCATCAAATACTACGTAATATTCATTGGTTGGTTTAAAAATATTCTTTCCTTTAAGAAAATTGAACCCCCAAATGGCAAGGGCAAAAATAATTATTGCTACTAATCCGGTTTTTACCTCCCTGGATAACTTCATGAATTCTGGTTTTAATTGATAATTAGTTTAGAAACAACACGCTAGTTTTTTGTCTCTTTTAAAGCGTCTGACAAAGGTACAATCTTTCCTTGAGAAACTGCAACAATAAAAGCATCAGGGTATCTGCTTTTAACCCACTTGCTGTATTCCAAAGCTTCTTTATACGAATTTGCAGACCCAACAACATACTTATAAGTATCTGTAGTAGCTATTTCCTCCACATCATTAAAATCTTTGAATAACTCATTGCTAAGTGAAACTTGATTCTCTGAATTTAATATTTGCACCTTAAATTTGGTTTGGTCATTTGTGTTTGTTGCTGATTCAGTATGAATAACAGGTTGTTGTATTGTTTTGGTCTTTTTATCTTCTCCCAACTTTATTGCTTCTGCCTTTTTTTCTTTCTGTGATTTTTCTTCAGTTGTTGAATCTTCAATTACAGAACCTTGTGCTTGGTCAGATGTAGTATTCTCTTCAGCTACAGGGGCAATGATGGGACCGGCGTTGCCTTCTATTCTTTTCTTGTAATCTCTGAAAGCCCTGAATATGGCAGATGCCAGATAATCTTGACCTTGTTCACTTAATAAGAAAGCTTCTTCATTTTCATTGCTGATAAAACCTGTTTCAATAAGGATACTGGGCATTGAGGTTTTCCAAAGCACCCAAAATCCAGCCTGTTTTACCCCCCTGTCTTTTCTTTTTACTCTTTCTTTAAATTGATTTTGTACCAGAGAAGCTGCTGTTAAGCTATAATCGAGGTAGGTGTCCTGAACAATGGAGATCATGATATAGGATTCTACATCATTGGGATCAAATCCCTCGTATTTCATTTCATAATTTTCCTCATAGGTTATAACTGAGTTCTCCTTTTTGGCCACCTCGAGGTTGCCTTGTGTTTTGTGCAGCCCCATTACATATGTTTCGGAACCATATGCTTTTGGATTTTTGTTCCAATTGGCATGAACTGATATAAATAAATCAGCATTGGCTTCGTTAGCTATCTTTGGCCTTTCGTTCAAAGCTATTAAGGTGTCTTTGTCTCTTGTATATAAAACATTAACATCGGGGAAGTGCTCTTTAATATATTCTCCCGCTTTCAGGGAGATCGCCAATACGATTTCTTTTTCTTTGCTATGCTTGCCCAAAGCACCTGGATCTTTGCCGCCATGTCCGGGATCGATAACTACGGTACGAATTTTGTTAATATCCTGACTGGAGACTTGTGCGTATATTATATATGTTTGCAGCTGAATGATAAAGATAGCCAACAACTTATAAAATATCTTAAAACTTATGTACTGACCGAAATTTTTGTGCATGAGAAAGCGTTTATTTTATTAGTTTTGCTGCCACATTTGTTATTAAATATGCATTTACAAAAATAACACTAAAATTGTATTCAAAAGAACCGTTTTTAATTTCAATATTAACAGTAGCTTTGTTTTTATCTGTTAACATGTTTGGTCAGGAAAGGGCAGATACTGCTTTAACTATGGCTGAGCATGACACCAATTTGATTAGTCTTTCAGATTCGGTTCTATCTGATTCTGTTTTATCAGATACAACTCCCAAGAAATCTATTGTTGACTCCCCGGTGCACTATACAGCTAAAGATTCAATGTCCATATGGGTTGGGACAAAAATGGTCTACTTGTATGGAGCAGGCAATGTGAAGTACGAAGAATTTAATTTAACCTCAGATTATATAGAATCCAATCTTGATAAAAACGAAGTATTGGCCAAGGGGGTGGTGGATACCTCAAACAAATATGTGGGACGGCCTATTTTTAAGCAGGGCGCTGAAGAATTTGAAGCTGATACCATTGGCTATAACCTAAAAAGCGGCAAAGGTATCATCCATCATGTAGTGACCAAGCAAGGTGAAGGCTATTTGCATAGTACTCTTACAAAAAGAACTGCAGAAGGACAAATTCATGTAAAAGGAGGAAAGTATACAACATGTAATAAAGATCCCCATCCTCATTTTTACATGACGCTTACCAAAGCCATAGTAATACCTGAAGACAAAATTATTAGTGGTCCGGCCTATTTAGTCGTTGAAGATTTACCTATTCCTATGTTAGGGCTGCCGTTTGGTTTTTTTCCAAACTCCAGTCAAAGGGGGGCAGGAGTCTTACTTCCAAGGTATGGTGAGGAAAGCTCTCCTACTGGTAGGGGCTTTTATCTCCGTGATTTTGGCTGGTATCAACCTTTAGGCCAATATGTCGATATGCAGGTGCTTGGGCAGGTCTATTCAAAAGGATCATGGGGAGTTAAATGGGGGTCGAATTACCTTTGGCGCTATCATTTCAATGGTGTTATGCGGATTGAATATAATAAAAATGTGCTTGCTGGGGGAGATAAATGGGGGGATGAAAGTGTTGATTACCGAAAAGATTTCAGGTGGACATGGTCGCACAGACAGGATGCCAAAGCCAATCCTACGCAATCTTTCTCTGCAAATGTAAATTTTTCCAGTTCAGGTTTTGACAGGGACAATGCAAATACTACCCAGGATTACCTTACGACTCAGAAGTCTTCGAGTATCAGTTTTACCAAGAATTGGCCAGGCACTCCTTTTAATTTAAGTGTATCAGCAAACGCCAGACAGAACACAAAAACCAAGACTGTGGACATGGATGTTCCTACAGGATCTTTTAATGCTTCAACCATGTACCCATTTAGAAAAAAGAATGGCGGTAGTTCAAACACATGGTATGGTGATATCCTGGAAAATATTGGTTTTAGCTATAATTCTAAATTTGCAGGTAAACTGACTGGGGTTACTGATACTATGGTGTTTTATAAGGAACCCTGGCAGGAAATGGACAAAGGGTTTTCGCATAGTATACCATTTGTAATAAACCTTAAGTCCAAGAGATTGAAGATATTGACGATTTCCCCATCCCTAAGTTATCAGGGTAGGTTGTATTCTTATCATATCAGAAAATCCATTGAACAGGGCGATCTTGATTTGGATCCTGTTATCAGGACAGATACAATACATCAGCTATCTTACGCCCATGCGCTAAATCCCAGTATTTCTTTTGGACTTACTCCAAAGATTTATGGAATGTACATGAACACAAGGGCTAATCCGAAATTAATAGCTGTAAGGCATGTTATACAGCCACGCGCAAGCTTTTCATATACACCAGATATGAATGGATTTAATCCAGACTATTACGACACACTTTCCTATTTAGTTGATGGAGAGGTTAAGCAACAATCTTATTCCTATTTTGAAGATAATATGTATGGGACACCTAGTAGTGCTGGTAGGGCAGGTAGACTCAGTCTTTCTTTGAGTAATAATTTAGAAGCCAAACTTGCACCTAAAAATGATACTACAGGTGAAGCTGAACCACAAAAGATTTCCTTAATAAGAAATCTTAATGTAACAACATCATACAATCCTTTTGCGGAGGAGTTCAAATGGAACGATGTATCATTAACCGGGGGAACCCAGCTTTTTAAAAATAGATTATCTATACAGGTAACCAACCGCTATAGTTTATATGATTTTTCTGTAGATACAGTTAATAAAAAAAAGACAACAAAAAGAATTGACGAGTTTTATTTCGATAATGGAAAAGGGCTCATGCGGTTTACAAGTCTAGGTGTCAGTGCATCGTTTTCATTGCAATCCGGATCGGGAAAAGAGGAGGATGAAGAGAATGAAAGCGAATTGATTGATGATAATATTTACCAAGATCCAATGAATCCTGATTATGAGTTTATTCCAGGATATTCTTCTCTTGATGGTTCCTATGTGGATTTTGCCGTGCCATGGTCAGCCCGTTTTAAATACTCATGGTCATTAAACCGTCCTTATCTTGTCGAGGATCAGAATATTATTCATACTTTATCGGTAAGTGGAGATATAAGCATGACTAAAAATTGGAAGGTTGGTGTTAATACTGGTTATGATATTGTTCGGAAAGAGATAACATTTACAAACCTGAATATTTATAGGGATCTTCATTGCTGGGAAATGCGGTTTACAATTGTGCCTTTTGGAGATAGACAAAATTACAGCTTCTATATAAGGGCCAAATCAAGTTTGCTCCGAGATCTTAAATATGATAAAAAACAAAGTTGGTGGGATACATTTTAATCCGCTATATTTATTCCTGCTAAATCTTTTAACTCTGAAAAATGAAGAAATTAATTGCTACAGCCAAATCACCTAAGGCCATAGGTCCATATAGCCAGGCTGTTGAAGCTGGAGGCATGCTTTTTATTAGCGGACAGATACCCTTAGATGCTGAGTCAGGAGAAATTGTGGGCTTAAATGTTGAAGAACAGACCAAACAAGTACTTCAAAATTTGGAAGAAGTATTGAAAGCAGCAGGCCTTAACTTGCAGCACGTTGTTAAAACTACTTGTTACTTAAAGTCTATGGACGATTTCATGGTAATGAACAAGGTGTATGCTAAGTTTTTCGATACTGATCCACCTGCAAGGGTTGCAGTCGAAGTTTCAAGACTTCCAAAAAACGTTTTAATTGAAATTGATGCAATTGCTGTAAAATAAAAAAGCTCTGGTTTTTGCCAGAGCTTTTTTATTTTCAAATATCGTGTAAACTATTCAGCTACAATCTCGAATGGTATTTCTACCTTAACTTCTTTATGAAGTTTAATTGTTGCTGTGTAATTTCCAATCTCTTTAATCAGTTCTTCTTTAATACTGATGTTCTTGCGTTCAATATCAAATCCTTTTTCTTTCAGAGCTTCTGATAATTGGATTGTATTTACTGAACCGAAGATTTTTCCTTTAGAACTGGTTTTAGCTCCAATAGTCAAAGAAACATCTTTAAGTTTGCCAGCCAATTCTTCAGCAGCCTCATGAATCTTGGCTTCTTTGTGAGCACGTTGTTTAAGTATCTCTGTATGTTGCTTTTTAGCCGATACAGTAGCATTTACAGCAAAACCTTGTGGTATAAGATAATTACGGGCATAGCCATCTTTAACACTTATAATATCATCTTTGTAACCTAAGTTTGCTATATCTTGTTTTAATATAATTTCCATGTTTTCTGTAGATTTTTATTTCAACATATCAATAACATATGGCAGTAGAGCCAAATGACGGGCACGTTTAATTGCTGTGGCCACTTTGCGTTGGAATTTCAAAGAAGTTCCTGTAATTCGGCGAGGAAGAATTTTTCCTTGTTCATTTAAAAACCTTTTTAGGAACTCAGGGTCTTTATAATCAACATATTTAATGCGGTTTTTCTTAAACCTACAGAATTTTTTCTTTTTAGTCTCAATAGACGGGGGAGTAAGATACCTGATCTCACTTTGATTATTTGCTGCACTCATGATTTATTCCTCTACTTTTACGGTTTGTTTACTACGTTTCTTTTCAGCGTAAGCAATAGAATACTTATCCATTTTAAAGGTTAAAAACCTAATAATACGCTCGTCACGACGATATTCAGTTTCAAGTTTTGAAATAAAATCGCCATCAGCTTCAAATTCAATCAGGTAATAAAACCCAGTAGATTTTTTCTGAATAGGGTAGGCTAATTTTTTTAGACCCCAGTTTTCTTCATGAGCCATCTTACCACCATTTTCGGTGATGAGGCCTTTGAACTTTTCAACCGCTTCCTTCATCTGAGCCTCAGATAAAACGGGAGTTGCAATGAAAACGGTTTCGTATCTGTTCACCATTTTAATAATAATTTAAATTAAATACTTAATATTTTCGAGCCGCAAAAATAGGCTAATTGTTTCTATTGTCAAAATTTTAGGGCCTTTTTTATCTCATTTCATGGACAATAAGAGCTGTTTATTTACTTTTGGAAATTAAGTTCAGTATTCTGTTATCTTAAAACAAGATTCTTAGGTGAAACCAAAAGTATTATCACTAATATAAATGCAGTATAATACCTGTTTGCAAATAAATTAAAACTATCTGCAATCAGGTATTGTATGTAGGTTTTATATAAATGAATTTGTTGTTAGAATTCTACTTTTTCCCAATTCTCACCATGTTTAATTCGGCTTATCTGCATTTCGGACACTCCAAAATTTTTAGCGAGTATAGAGCCGGAAATTCCCATGTTTAATTGATGTTTAATTATCCTAACATCTTTTTCATTAAGTTTACTGGCAACTTTTCTTTTAGGTAGTTCGTAGTTGTCGCCAAGAAATTCGATCCAACTAATCCAGTTTTCTTTGTAATACTGATCAGGTCTGGCAGGTAATCTAGAAGGCCTGTTTTTCCATGATCTGTATTCAATTGAGTTTTTAATGCCCATTCTGACGCAAAGTGTTGAGGCATCAATGTAGTTGTAATAGTTTTTGTCAGCATGTTTTCCTTTTTTGCCAAAAAAATCTGGCCAACCTTTCCATACCTCCTGTTTTTTAAAATAGTCATCGGGTTTGCGTGGAAAATTTCTGGGAAGATATCTCCCTTCTCTTTTATAAGCCTCAAATTTTCTTGAAGAATTTATGCCTATTGGAACCAGGTTTTCTTTAACCCAGCTACTTGCAAGCTTAAAAGACCATTTTAGGACATGGTCATACGATTCAATGTTCATATGTAAATGGTTGGATTAATACTTAGTTAGTTATTTTGTTTTTCAACACACATAACGGTAACTTATGTGTATTATTATACGAAAATAACAAATAAATTGTAAAATCAAAGCATTTATTTCTAATAAAACGCTTGTTGATAAGAGTTTAATAACTTTAATTTCTTTGTAAATCAATCAATTACAGCTGCGGTTGTAGATGTACTCCTATATTGAAGTTTTATAGATGGTATAATTAAGTATATTTGCAGCATAAGAGTAGTACATGTCAGAATTTATTGTTTCAGCTAGAAAGTATAGACCTTCAACTTTTGCTTCGGTTGTTGGGCAGAAAAGTACCACAGCTACCTTGAAAAATGCTATAAAAACACAGCATTTAGCTCAAGCGTACCTGTTTTGTGGTCCGCGTGGTGTAGGGAAAACAACTTGTGCACGAATTTTTGCTAAAACAATAAACTGCATGAACCTTAAAGCTGATGTTGAGCCATGTAATTCATGCGAATCATGCAAAAGCTTTAATGAGAACAGGTCATACAACATCCATGAACTTGATGCTGCATCAAACAATTCGGTAGATGATATCCGAACACTTATTGAACAGGTACGAATTCCACCTCAAGTAAGCAAATACAGTGTTTATATTATAGACGAGGTGCATATGTTGTCGCAGGCAGCTTTTAATGCCTTCCTAAAAACACTTGAGGAGCCGCCTAAACATGCAATTTTCATTTTAGCTACTACAGAAAAGCATAAAATCCTTCCAACAATATTATCCAGGTGTCAGATATATGATTTCAACCGAATTCAGATCAATGATACTGTTCAATTTCTTGAATATATAGCAAAGCAAGAAGGGATTGATTATGAGGTTGATGCTTTCAATATAGTTGCTCAAAAAGCAGATGGGGCCATGCGCGATGCACTATCTATATTTGACCAGGTAGTGAGTTTTTCTGAGAATAGTAATATTACTTATCAAGGCGTAATTGATAATTTGAATATACTGGATTATGAGAATTATTTTAAGCTAACAAACGCTTTCCTGAATAACGATACATCTAAAGCCCTGTTAATATTTGATGAAATATTAAATAAAGGTTTCGATACTCATAATTTTATTAATGGGCTTAGTAGGCATTTTAGGGATTTACTGGTTTGTAAGTCAGAAAATACCATACAGCTTCTTGAAGTTGGGCAGACTATCAAGGAAAAGTATAAAGAGCAAGCAACAAACTGTACTGATGACTTTATTTTTAAGGCCTTGGAAGTTACAGCGGATGCAGATGTCTCCTATAGACTGAGCAAGAATCAGAGACTCCATATAGAACTTTCACTGGTTAAAATCTGCAATCTGAGCAGCGAAAAAAAAAAATAACCTAGAACCTGAAATACTACTTCTTACCGGAAAAGAACTTGAGGAACAAATAAAGGTTACAAAAACACCAGGCTCTCGAACAACTAAAAAGATAAAAGAAGAGCCTAAACCTCAGGAAAAAGCCACTATTGAAAAAACCCCTTCCCTTAAGGCTACTCTAAATAAAATTAACACAATAAATCAACCTGCAGATGATACAGAAAAGGTTGAGGGAGATATTGGTCAAGAAGCCAAGGATATTAAATATACACCCTTGGTAGAAAGCCAACTGTTGGAGCATTTTGATATATACATTGAAAAGATTAAGAAAGAACAGCCCAGGTTATATTCATCGTTAAAAAACAGGGAGATTTCTGTCGTATCTGATTATCAGTTTTCTGTTCTGTTCCAGAATAAATCTGTAATGGACGAGTTCATATCCCGGATAAAACCCAAAATGCTTTCTTACCTAAGTGAAAAACTAAACAATCCGAAACTTGAACTTTTAGAATCGCTTACGGGTATGGAAGACATTAAAAAACCCACACTACTGAACGATGCTGAAAGACTAAAGAATATGGCAGACAAGAATCCGGCATTGCTTAAATTAAAAACAAAATTCAATCTGGATTTTGATTAATTGGTTAATCAAATTTAGTGACGGCTCCAATTTCAGGGCAACAGCCTTTTTGTGTTTTAAACATTTTCGTACGATTAGTGTTTGGAAAATAGTATAAACAATTTTATTTACAAAAATCTATTGTTTAATTTGTATTTCCGAAATTCTGATCGGTTAACTACAATCTGAAAAACAAATAATATATATAACATGACAAAACTATCGTCAAAAATTATTTACACAAAAACAGATGAAGCACCTGCCTTAGCAACTAGTTCGTTGTTGCCAATCGTTGAAGCTTTTGCTTCTACAGCAGGTGTGGATATAGAAACCAGGGATATTTCATTAGCAGGTAGAATAATAGCTAATTTTCCAGAGTATTTAACAGAAGAACAAAAAGTTAGTGATGCTTTGACAGAGTTGGGGGAATTGGCTAAATCGCCAGCAGCCAATATTATTAAACTTCCTAATGTTAGTGCATCAATTCCTCAGATGAAGGCAGCTATTAAAGAGCTGCAACAAAAAGGGTATGCTTTGCCCGACTATCCAGAAGAGCCTAAAAATGAGAAGGAGAATGAAATCAAAATTCGTTACGATAAAATAAAAGGTAGCGCAGTTAATCCAGTATTACGTGAAGGCAATTCTGATCGCAGGGCTCCAAAAGCAGTAAAAGATTATGCAAAAAAACATCCCCATTCCATGGGCGAGTGGGATTCTGGCTCCAAATCGCATGTGGCAAGCATGCCTGATGGTGATTTTTATGGGAGTGAAAAGTCAGTAATCATTGAAAAAGCTGGGAATGTTGTAATAGAGCTTCATCAGGATAATGGCAGTAAAGTAGTTTTCAAAGAAAAAACTAGTGTACTTGAAAGTGAAATTATTGATGGATCTGTGTTGAGTGTCGATAAACTGGAGCAATTTATCGCAGAGCAGATCGAGGACGCAAAAAAACAAGATGTTTTGTTTTCATTGCATATGAAAGCAACCATGATGAAAGTATCTGATCCTATAATTTTTGGTCATGTTGTTAAAGTTTTCTACAAACCTGTTTTTGAAAAATTCGGTCAATTATTTGACGAAATTGGAATTGATGTAAACAATGGTTTAGGTGATGTTTATGCTAAGATTGAACAATTGGCAAAAGAGAAGCAAGAAGAGATAAAGGCTGAAATTGATGCATGTTATAACAGCAGGCCTGCATTAGCCATGGTTAATTCAGATAAAGGTATAACCAATTTACATGTGCCCAGCGATATAATTATCGATGCATCAATGCCTGCAGCAATAAGGTCATCAGGTCAGATGTGGGGGCCAGATGGTAAACTAAAGGATACCAAAGCGGTTATACCAGACCGTGCATATTCAGGAGTTTACCAGGAAACAATCGATTTTTGCAAGAAGAATGGAGCCTTTGATCCCAAAACAATGGGAAGTGTTTCAAATGTCGGTTTAATGGCGCAGAAAGCTGAAGAATACGGATCGCACGATAAGACATTTGAAGTTCCTGAAAATGGTACTGTTAAGGTAGTCGATGACCAGGGAAATGTGCTTATTCAGCATGATGTGAAAAAAGGTGATGTCTGGAGAATGTGCCAGGTTAAAGATGCACCAGTTCAAAATTGGGTGAAACTTGCTGTTGACAGGGCAAAAGCAACAAATAATCCTGCCATATTCTGGCTGGATAATAACAGGGCTCATGATGCTAATCTGATAAAAAAAGTAGAAAAATATCTAAAAGATCATGATACATCTGGATTGGAGATACATATCATGTCTCCTGTTGAAGCTACACGGTTCTCGCTAGAGAGAATGAAAAAAGGGTTGGATACTATTTCTGTTACTGGAAATGTTCTTAGGGATTACCTTACAGATTTGTTTCCAATATTGGAAGTTGGCACTAGTGCTAAAATGCTTTCGATAGTTCCTCTTATGAATGGCGGAGGTTTGTTTGAGACTGGTGCTGGTGGTTCAGCGCCTAAACATGTGCAACAATTTGAAAAAGAAGGACACCTAAGGTGGGATTCACTTGGAGAGTTCTTAGCTTTAGCTGTTTCTTTAGAGCATTTAAGCAATGTAACAAATAATCCGCAAGCAAAGTTGCTTTCTGAAACACTTGACCAGGCAACGGCTAAACTTCTTGAGAATGCCAAATCGCCTTCCAGAAAAGTAAATGAACTGGATAATAGGGGTAGCCATTTCTATTTGACCATGTATTGGGCTGAAGCTATAGCTTTGCAGGATAGGGATTCTGATTTGAAAACCAAATTTGGACCTATTGCTCAAAAGCTTTCTGACAATGAAACCAAAATAGTTGATGAGCTTAATAAGGCGCAAGGTAAACCTGTAAATATAGGTGGGTATTACTTTCCTGATGAAGATTTAAAATCTAAAGAAATGCGTCCGAGTAAAACATTCAATGAAATTTTAGCTGGACTTTAAAAAAGCGAGTAGATCTAAGGACAAAAAGCCGGGATTATAATTAGTCCCGGTTTTTTTATATAAACAATCTAAATTAGGGTGTTTTTTACATTATATTATTGATTCATTCTATCTTTGTGTACAGAGCTAATGTCAAATCAACACTCAAGATATTATGTTAAAACAGAAGATTGAAGATGTACTAAATTTACAAGTGCAAAAAGAAGGCTATTCTTCAAACCTTTATTTGTCTATGGCCTCCTGGTCTGATAAAAATGGATTTAGCGGAGTAGCACAATGGATGTACAGCCAGGCTGAAGAAGAACGTATTCATTTATTGAAATTAATAGAATATATTAATGAACGCGGAGGGCATGCGGTTGTTTCTGCAATTGATCAACCTCCAGTTGAACATGGGTCAATCAAGGAAATGTTCGAAGCAGTTTTGAACCATGAAGAGTCTGTAACAGAATCAATTAATGAAATAGTTGCAGCAACTATTGAAGAAAAGGACTATACAACAAACAACTGGATTCAGTGGTTTGTTAATGAACAGATTGAAGAAGAAGCAAGTGTTAGGCTTATACTGGACAAACTAAATATGGCCGGAAAAGAAAATCTTTATCTGTTCGATAGGGATATTATGACCCTTAGGGGTACTCCAACTTCTGTTTCTGGAGGAGCGTAAATAAATTTGATGCTTGTGAGAGAATATTAAAAAGGTATCTGTTTAGGTGTTTTTATTATTGAACTATAAGTTTATTGTAATAGTTGTCCTGTCCTATGGTGATTCGGACCAGGAATATACCATGTAAACCTGAAACACTTATTTGTTCAACCATTTTGCCCATCAACCCATGAATATTCCTGGTTTCAAGAATAGTGCCTGTAAGTGAAATCAGGTCTATTCTGGCATCGGTAAGGATATTTGCCTTAATCTTTATATTTACTTCATGCTCTGCAGGATTTGGATAGACTACATATTCAATATCATTAATTTTATAAGGATATTTATTTGATGTGGTTTTGTCAGAGATCTCAACGTTGAATTCACCAGATACGCCGCCAAATGACCCATCGACTTGCAGAAAAAGAGTGTCTCCAGGAACTAGGCCTTCAATTAATCCTATTTCTGAGGTTTGTTTGTTTAGTCCAAGGTCATCATTTGCAGCGATCAATTCATAATCACCTCCTATTGTTAAGTCATTACAATTCTCCGCTTTATATAGGGCAACCTGAGAGTCAAAACCTGTTACTCTAACTCTTAATTTGCCATTTTCGGGTACGGTAAGTTTAAACCAGACAGAATTACTTACACTGTCCTCGTCTTCGCACCATCCATTTTGAGAAGAGCACCCGTTGTTATCGCTATCTCCCACACCAGGTACTGGTTCAGATAGGGTCGATGTTGCGCAAGAATTGGAGTAGACACCATTAATGCCAAAATTTAAGTACTTAGCTTTGCAAATATCATCAGGCATGAATAAAATATATTCCTCTTCTGTAACCAAACATGATCCATGGCTTACCGTCATTGCATAAGATACATCCTCTTGAGGTTTGAAATTGTAAAAATTGTCACCTAAAGAAACTAGGGGGTGGGAGGGAGTTAAAGCGTAGGAATATCCTGCAGGTAAATATATTTGTATAGTGGAAGTGTCGCAAATATATAATTTGTCCGGAATAATAGGGAATGACAAGTCATTCGTAACTTGAAGATACTGATGTTTAACATTTGGGGTTAAGGTATCATTATAATAATGTCTGAGTTCTATGGATTTGGGACCAGGATATTCATATTGTATTATAAGGGTATCATTATTAATTGATTTTGATAGGATTTCGCCGTCGTTAATATTCCATTCCAGAGAATCAAAAGTACTGCTTCCAGTATAATATAATGTAATGGGAGCATTTGTGCATGCATTTTGAATATTTGATGCAAATTCTGCCTTTGATGGAGTAGCTGGTGGCAGCTGTAACTCCCAAATTCCCCTACCATATGTTGCAGCCCTAAGTTTGTTGAAAGGTTCAGATATTTCCAGCTCAGAGACAACTACCTGAGGTAGGTTGTAACTATAGTTTTCCCAATATTCAAGATCAGAGTTTCTGTAAAACACCCCTATGTCAGTAGCAGCAAATATCTCCTGGTTACTGTTTGGTCTAACAATTAAATGGTTGACAGGTACATTGGGTAATCCGTCAGAATAATTAATCCAGTTAATACCACCATTATTTGAAAAAAAGACCTGTTGGTTATACAAATAATTAGACGCGGACACCCACAATTTATTTGGGTCTTGAGGTGAAACCGCTATTGATGTATAAAAGATATCTGAAGAAATCGAAATTTCTTCCCAATCTTGTCCGCCATTGATTGTTCTGAAAAGCTTGTTGTTGGTGCCGGCATATAGGTGTTTTGTGTTTAAGGGAGAAATGGTTAGTGAGCGAAAATTTTCATTGCTAAGGCCTTGAGACAGTTTAACCCAGGTTTCACCTCCATCGTTTGATTTGTAGATGTCCCTATATGCAGCATAGATGGTTTTTGAATTAAATGGATTTAACAGATATGGAGTTACCCATGCTCCAGAATCATCTGGGGCAATAAATTTAGGATTTTCACCTCCATCTGTTGATTTATATATCCGTCCATAATATAGCGAATAGTATAAGGTGTTATCATTAAAAGGATCAATAAAACATTCCATTCCATCACCTGAGAATATCTCATTCCAGGTGGAGTTGGAATAAAGAAATGTACCATTGTCCTGGTTTCCTGTGATAATCCTGTATTCACTGCTTTTAGAGGTTGAAAGTTTATAAGATTGTAGAATTTGTAGGTTGTTGCTGATGTCTTCCCAGCTTTTACCATGGTTATAGCTCCTGTATATACCTCCATCATTTAGAGCATAAAGAGTTTTTTTGTTGCCATGAGGTGAATATACAAGCATATGCTGATCGGCATGTACATAGTTTAGGCTTCTGCCATGCTTGTCAGAACTTACTATTTCCCAGTCAAAACCACCAGTGGTCGATTTCCAGTTGTTAATTCCTCCAACAACAACAATAGATTTATTTGTTGGCGATGCAGCTATTGCCAGGTCGTAATGCCCTTGACCCAAGCCATCAGCTCCTTCAGGGCTATATCCTAAAAGGTTCTTTTGAGAGTTGTTGTATACAATTTCCCAATCTTTACCGCTGTTTCTTGACCTGAAGATGCCATAAAGCTTTCCAACAGGGACATCGGCAGCTACAGCATAGACCAAGTTTGGATCAGCAGGTGTTGTTGCTAATTCAATCCTTCCTACCTTACCGTAAATGTTCAGGTTATTAGATACCTCACTAAAGCTTCGTCCACCGTTAACACTCAGGTATATTTTTGAATTCCCGGTTGCATAGTAATTACTTGAAGCATACACTATGTTTGGGTCTTCAGGGTGGTATTCCATATCGATAATGCGCTCTTCATCAAATACCTGCGTCATTGACTCCCATCCATCAATAGTCCTAAAAATGCCTAATGAAGTTGCAGCAAGCATGATGTCGGCATTATCGGGGTGCATGAGTATTCTATTTATCGTTATCCCTTCCTTTGTTTCTATTTTTATAGCTGTTTGATTCCATGTTTCGCCATTGTCTGTAGATTTCAAGATTCCACTGGAATAGGTGTCGTAATGGTCGCGGTCACCTGTGGCCAGATATATCACGTTAGGATTTTCATGAGAAACCACAATATCGCTTATGCCTATAGAACTTATGTTATCAGATTTTGGTGTCCAGTGTTGTCCACCATCTGTAGTCATCCACATTCCACCTGATGGAGCCCCAACATATAATGTGTTGGAATCGCTCGGGTGAAATGCTATACAATTTAAACGGCCATTGCCAGATAAGTTGCCTGTGTTGAGGATGAAAGGTGTGTGTCCTGGACCAATAAATTGCCATTCAATGGAATCGCTGCTGTAATATTCTGATGGTTGATTGAGTGCATCCCAGTAGGTCTGGTTGTTTAAACCTGAAGTTTCTGAAGCCCTTGGAACCATGAAGTTTTCCCACCTTTTAAATTGCTTATATCCAGCGTTGGTTTTTATGTCTTTGTCAGACCAGTAGGCATTAAATGCATCCTGACGTTGTTTTAAAGTCAATGTTGGTTCACCAGTACTTTTTAAGCGAGAGGCATATTCATATATCCAAGGTTGTGCAAAGGATGTTTGAAAAATAAACAAGAAACTTATGAGATATAATATTTTCCCCTTCTGAATATGCATTTTGATACTAACGAATTAAGGATTTTAAAGGTAAGAAATCTTTGAATAAAAAAATGTTTTTTAACGATTGGTATGCAATAGTTTTTATGAAAATAGTATTGTATGGTACGTTTTACTTGTATTCACTAAATTGAATTATAGAGCTTCGTTTAGGGACATAAGTTAAGAGTGGTGATATCATATTATAAAAACTTTTAAAATACATAGCGAATCTTGATAAAACAATTAATTTTGTTGCCCTTGAAAGGAAAATATATACAAAATGAGCATTCTAAATACAGTACTGGGAAAAATTCTCGGAAATAAGTCTGATAGAGACATAAAAGAGATCAGCCCAATTGTTGAGTCAATAAAGCAAGAGTACGCAAAGCTTAGTTCAATCTCAAATGACGAATTAAGGAATAAGACCAATGAACTAAAAAAGTTCATACAGGAATACATCAAAGACGAAAAGTCAAAAATAGACGGTCTGAACGAAATTATCGAAGCAGAGGAAGATGTTGAAGCAAAAGAGAAGTATTTTGATGAGATTGATGCTATTGAGAAAAAGATAGATGAACAAATTGATAAAGCTTTAAATGAAATCCTTCCGCAGGCATTTGCAGTTATTAAGGAAACAGCTCGCAGGTTTAAAGAAAACGAGTACATCGAGGTAACAGCCAGTGATATGGACCGTGATTTGGCGGCAAAGAACGAGCATGTAGAGGTTGAAGGAATTAAAGCTAAATATTATAATTCATGGTTTGCCGGTGGAAATAAAATTACCTGGGACATGGTTCACTATGATGTCCAGTTAATTGGTGGTATTGTTTTGCACCAGGGCAAAATTGCTGAGATGGCAACTGGTGAAGGTAAAACACTTGTAGCTACCTTGCCGGTATTTTTAAATGCCCTCACAGGTAGAGGAGTGCATATTGTAACTGTGAACGACTACCTTGCCAAACGTGACTCGGAATGGATGGGCACACTCTATGAATTCCATGGTCTAACTGTTGATTGTATTGACAGGCATCAGCCGAACTCAAATGAAAGGAGAAAAGCTTATCAGGCTGATATCACTTTTGGAACTAACAATGAATTTGGGTTCGATTACCTTCGGGATAATATGGCAATAAGTCCTGCAGATTTGGTGCAACGCAGACACAACTACGCTATTGTAGATGAGGTCGACTCTGTATTGATCGATGATGCAAGGACTCCCCTAATTATTTCCGGGCCTGTGCCTAAAGGCGATAACCAGGAGTTTGAAGAGTTCAAGCCCAGGGTGGAGAAAATGGTCGGTACCCAAAGGAAACTTGTAAACGAAATGTTGGCCGAAGCAAAAAAATTAATTGCTGAAGGTAACAAAGAAAAAGGTGGGTTTAAACTTCTACAGGCGTTTAAAGGATTGCCTAAACATAAGGCGCTTATTAAATTTTTAAGCGAGGAGGGAAACAAAGCTCTTTTATTAAAGACCGAGAACTATTATATGCAGGATTCCAGTAAGAATATGCATAAAGTTACCGATGATCTGTTTTTTGTGATTGATGAAAAACTGAACTCAGTTGATTTAACCGATAAGGGAGTGGAAATCTTGACTTCAGTATCTGAAGATGCTAATTTCTTTATTCTGCCAGATATTGGTAGCGAAATTGCTGAAATTGAAAAATCGACTTTAAGCGAACAGGATAAACTTAAAAATAAAGATAAGCTGACCCAGGATTATGCTATAAAGTCTGAAAGGATACATACTGTTAACCAGCTATTAAAGGCATACGCCATGTTTGAAATCGATGTGGAATATGTTGTCGTGGACAATAAGGTTAAAATTGTTGATGAGCAGACAGGACGGATCATGGAAGGACGCCGTTATTCTGATGGATTGCACCAGGCAATTGAAGCAAAAGAACGGGTAAAGGTAGAGGCTGCAACACAGACCTATGCAACAGTTACTCTACAGAATTATTTCAGGATGTACATTAAACTGGCTGGTATGACAGGTACAGCTGAAACTGAAGCAGGTGAATTGTGGGATATCTATAAACTTGATGTGGTGGTGATTCCGACAAACAGACCGATTACAAGGGACGATAGGGAAGACTTAATCTATAGGACCAAGCGAGAGAAATACAATGCTGTTATTGATGAGTGTGTAGAACTTGTTAAAAAAGGAAGACCAATTCTAGTAGGTACAACCTCTGTTGAGATTTCCGAGCTATTGAGCCGGATGTTAAAAATGAAAGGGATCAAGCATAATGTGCTGAATGCGAAGTTACACCAACGCGAAGCTGATGTTGTTGCCGAAGCAGGACATGCTGGAAATGTTACCATAGCCACAAACATGGCTGGTCGTGGTACAGATATTAAGCTTTCTGACGAAGTGAAGAAAGCAGGAGGGCTTGCAATTATTGGTACTGAAAGACATGAATCCAGAAGGGTTGACAGACAGCTTCGAGGTCGTGCTGGACGTCAGGGAGACCCAGGTTCATCACAGTTCTATGTTTCGCTGGAAGATGACCTTATGAGATTGTTTGGAAGTGACCGTATTGCTAGCCTAATGGATAAAATGGGATTAAAAGAAGGTGAAGTAATCCAGCACTCTATGATTACCAAGTCAATTGAAAGGGCTCAGAAAAAGGTTGAAGAAAATAACTTTGGCATACGTAAAAGGTTGCTTGAATATGACGATGTGATGAACAACCAACGTGAGGTAATATATAAGAAACGTCGTCATGCCCTTCATGGTGAACGTATTCAGGTCGATATTGCAAATAGGTTATACGAAGTCAGTGAAAGCATTGTTGATGAGTGCTATGGCAATTATGCATATGAAGATTTCAGTTTTGAGATATTAAGGCATTTGTCCATCTCAAATCCAGTAACCGAAGAGGAGTATATGCAATTGAGTGCAGATGAAATTACAGAGAAACTTTATGTTTCTGTGTCACAAGCATATAAGAGAAAGACCGAATCAATACGTAGCCAGGCTGCACCTATCATAAAACATGTATATGAGCATCAGGCAAGTACTTACGAAAATATTTTGGTGCCAATTACAGATGGTTCTAAAACATATAATGTTGTAACCAATTTAGAAAAGAACGTAAATTCCAACAGCAATGAACTGATACGTTCTTATGAAAAAGCGATTAGCCTTGTTGCGATAGATGAAAACTGGAAAGAACATTTAAGGGAGTTGGATGACCTGAAACAGTCTGTACAAAATGCAACTTATGAGCAGAAAGACCCACTTTTGATTTATAAGTTTGAATCGTTCGAACTTTTTAAAACCATGATTGATACAGTAAACAAAGAAGCTGTTAGTGTCTTGATGAAAGGTCAGATTCCAGTTGAAGATCCTAGTCAGGTAAAAAGAGGAGAGGAGCCCCGAAAATCCAACATGAGCAATTTAAGGGCGAGTAAATCTGAATTTGGATCAGCCTTGGATGGGGGCAAAGAAGGTCAAGATAGAAAACGTGAGCAGAAGGCTGCACAACCTGTTAGGGTTGAAAAGAAAGTTGGCAGAAATGAACCTTGTCCTTGCGGTAGTGGAAAGAAATTTAAAAATTGCCACGGAAAAGCTGTTTAAGGTATTTGAATATGGAAGTTATAAATCGGGATAAAGATAATACCGCAGCCTGGCTTAGCTATTTTTTTATAATTGGCTGGGCCATTGCCTTGATAATGTATATTAACAGTGATCGGAATAATACCCTAAGTCGGTTCCATTTGAGGCAATCACTAGGGATAATCTTAACTTCTTTGTTGGTTTCCTTTATAAAACCTTTAATTGTCCTTCTCCCTTTTACCTATTTAATTTTAAAGTTGTTATATCTTTTTTTAATCGTGCTTTGGATTTTTGGTCTTGTGGCAGCGATACAACGTGAGGAAAAACCTGTACCCTTTTTGGGAGAACATTATAACAGGTTGTTGAATTTTATTCGTTAAAATCAGGTATTGTGATTCAAAGAATCTCTGAAGTGAAGATGCCAAACAATTCAAATAAGGGAAATCCAATCGAGTTTTGGTCCAAACTTATGTTGACTGCCTTAATTGATCTCAATATACATTGAAGATACTAAAGTAGCAATGGATGATTTTATGCTTAAACAGATTTTTTCCCCTTAGCGTATAGAATCTTTATGTGAAAGATCAAAGTCTCCAATGTTTTGTAAATATTCAGGATCTAGTCCTTCATACTTGATTTCTTCCATCATATCCTTAAACTCTTTGGAATTTTTAATCTTAGTAGATCGTGGATGGTCCCAAGGGATATCAATATCTTTAACGATTTTAGCCCCTTCGGTTCCATCATCGTGTTTATAGTATTGTGAAATTACAATCAACCTGGTGCCCATAAAAATGGCTTCTTCAAGACTATGTGTCACAAAAAGGACAGTAGACTTGTTTTTTTTCCATTGTTCAAGTGTAAATACTTGCATTTCTTCTCTTGTACCTTCATCAAGCGCACCAAAGGGTTCATCCATCAACAATATTTCGGGCTTCATAATCATAGCCTGAGCAATTGCTGTTCGCTGCCTTTGTCCGCCAGATAATTGATTAGGATATTTGTCTGCATGTTCAAGCAGGCGTACCCTTTTAAGGTAGACATCAGCCATTTTTCTAAATTCTTTTTTCTTAGCCCTGTAGCGGAATGGATGGTGAAGTGGCTCGAACAGATCAAATGTTTCCAATTCCAGACCAAACATTACATTCTGTCTTACAGTCTTGTGCGGAAATAGGGAGTATTTTTGAAAAACCACACCTCTTTCTCTTTCTGGACGCATGATTTTTTTGTTGTGAAAAAGTGCTTCTCCATTAGAAGGTTTTTCTGAGCCCAGGATCAATCGAAGAGTTGTGGATTTACCACAACCTGTTGGGCCAACAATGGTGATAAATTCTTCATCCTTAACCCTTAAATTTATACCATTAAGGATTACCCTATCATCATATTGTTGGTATACGTTTTTAAGGTTTAGTATATATTCTTTTTGCTCAGTCATCGTATTAATTCTTTAACCATTTAAACTTCTTTTTAATCCATAAACGCAAAGCCAAATCAATCAGAAAGGCCAAGATACTGATCCAGATTACATAGGGAATAATCGTGGCCATGTCCAAGTATCTTCTGACTACAAAAATTCTATAGCCTAATCCGGCTTCTGCTGCCAGGGCCTCACCAGCAATAAGGAAAAGTATAACTGCCTTAAAGTTTAGCCTTATTGTGTCAAGTATTTTAGGGAGAACCTGAGGAAAAACAATTTTATAGATTATCTCATGAGTACTTGCTTTAAGGGACATTCCTTTGGTTACCTGTTCATGTGGAACGTCTTTAACCCTTAAATAGGTATCCAGTATAATTGTAGGAGCAACACCAATAACAATTAACGAAATCTTTGCGGTTTCGTCCAACCCAAAGACAATAAACAAGATGGGCAGTACTGCGAGTGCTGGTATTTTATCGAAAAACAAGACAAACCTGTACAACAACTTATCAAGATAAGGAAACATGGCCATGTATAATCCAAGGATAACTCCAAGAAATATAAATATCATGGCAATAATCACTCTGTAGCCACTTGCTTTAGTGTCTTCCCAAAGCTGCCAATCCCCTTCTTTTAGCATCTGCCAGTAAACTCCTTGTTCCCTGGCCTCTTTTAATGTTTTTGGGTTGTCAGAAGGTATAAGTTCACCTTCATCATCATATTCTTCTTCAATTACGGGCTGAAAAATCGCCCTTTTAAAACTTTTCAACATTTGACCTGCTGTGGGTATCAGCTTGTCATTTGGATTTTCATTATGCCTTTTGTTTGATGCTTGTACATAAAGTGCAATACTCAAAACAAATAGTACAATTGCCAGAATATTCGATGTGGTTTTGCCCGGTGAGGCATTGATGTCAAAAATCATAATACTTTGATTTTTTTGTGTAATCCTTGAAAGGACCGGCCGGTTTTAGGGCAGGTAGAATAAAAGTAAACAGAACCAGCCTTCAAAATGTTGACTGGTCCTGTATATAGTCACTAATAGATATTATTCAATACATTCCTTCATGTAAGTTGCATCAAGGTAAAACAGCACATTATTCGGGTCGCCCAGAACAGTGCCGTCAGAAAACTGAATGCCTAAATCATCTACAGATTCTACCCTGTCACCAAGAAGCTTATACTTAAAGCAAAAATTCCTTACTTTTTTCATATTGTTTTTTATCTCTTCGCCTGACATATATTCAACAGCATCATTTGCATTATAGAACATGGCAGTTGTCTTTAACTGGGCTTTATATTCTGTTAGGCTTGAGCCTCCCGCTTTTGCCATCTGATTTAAGGCGTTGTCTGCCTGGGCACCTCTTTTAGACATAATAGACATGACTTCGTACCAAGCGCCGGCTAGTGCTTTTGCTAATTGAGGATTAGTTTCAAGTATTTTTTTGTTGATCATCATCATATCAAGAATTTCACCAGGAATTTGAGATGAATCAAATATTTTTGACACTCCGGGTGTCTTCATGATTTCCATGACCAAAGGATTCCAGGTTACTACTGCTTCCTGTTCTTCGTTTGCAATAAATGCCGGAGCAATATCACTATCACTGACATTGATAACTTTTACATCGCTGTCCTTCATTTTATTTTTATCCAGGGCCCTTGAAAGTAGATAATGCGATACCGAATATTCTACCAGGCTTACAGTTTTGCCTTGTAGTCCCGGAATATCCAAATTGTTTCTAACAATTAGGGCATCGTTTCCATTAGAAAAATCACCAAGAATCATTGCGGTGGTTGCTATTCCTGATGCAACAGGTATTGTTAATGCATCCATATTGGTCATTACGCATGCATCTACTTGTTCACTTGTATACGCTTCGATAGATGGGATGTAATCCATCTTAACAAGTTTGATGGAAATGTTATTCTTGTCAGCATGTTTTTTCAGAATTCCTGATTCTTTGGCATAGGCCCAGGGATTCCACCCGGCATAAATAGACCAGGCAACCTTGAATTCATTTTTCTTTTGTCCATAGCTAATACTGAATGATAGCATGGCTAATAGAATAATAAGTAAAGATTTAAGTTTTCTCATGATGTTTTGTTTTATGCTTTTAATATAAAATTCATTGTAAATTGTGTATCTGATACTAATCAAGAGCTGTAATGTCTAAAATGACATTGTCTTTGGCACTCTGTCCTTTTTCCATCCGTTGAATGGTTTCTGTAGCTTTTTCAGTCAAATTTTTAAATTTATCAACAGTAGTTCTCATTGCTGGAATAGAATCCCTTCTGAAGTTTGAAATCTCATCAATGGCCTGATTGAGCGAATCAAAGGCATTTGCCAGTTTGTCGACGTTTATTACCGCTTCAGATGCTTGTTTTTGTATCTCAACTCCCTGGGTTTGGAGTACCCTGGCATTGTCTTCTATTAAATCTGATGTTGTCTGGTCAATTTTTTTCTTGGCATCCAACACCTGTCTTTGCTTGTTCAGTGCAAGTCTGGTTGTTACAGCAATACGCAAAGCGCTTGCCGTAATTGTTACTGTACGGTTAACTCCGGTAATCAATTCGCTATTGTTTCTAATAAGCAGGTCATAAGAAATCACACCTTGCTGGTTTACTGCCAATGTAGTCTGAAGGTCTATAATCCTTTGATTAAGTGGGAACAGTAGTTCTTCCTGCACAAATTTGTAATCAGGTGACTCAGGATCGATTGTGGTTTTTAGCCTTTCTTCAAGCTTTTTGTATAAAACATTGCCTATGTTTACTGCCCTTATCAGGCCATCCATTGAATCCCTCATTGCTTTCTTATCGAACTCAAGGGTTTGGCTGTCATCAATGAGTTGGTCTCTGCCCACCTTAAGGTTTTCAATAATATCGGAAATTACATGCTGAGCCGATTCGTATTTTTCAAAGTATCGGCTGATCGGGTTTCCCTTTCCAAGAATGTTCCTGAAAAACTTGGCTACAGCTCCGGCTGGGCTATCTAGATTGTACTTTTTTGGATTGAGGTCTTCAACTTGGTTTCTAAGGTCAAGTAGATTTTTTGCAACAGGTCCACCGTCTTGTGTTTTTGCCAATGATTTCATAGACTGGTCTAAAATTTGGCTATGGTTGGCCAGCGCGTTTTGATACTTTAGGCCCATTTCATTGACATACCTTTTTTTTGTATGGTCATCCAGCTTACCTGTCAATAAATCCTCAATTAGCTTGTCTGTTTGCGCATCAACTGCAGGGTCTATTTTTTCTTCAACTGCCACTGGCAGTCCCAGGTCCCTGATGATTTCTTCTTCAGTAGGCACCTGTTTAAGTTTCAATTCAGGTTCCTTTGCCTTAAATTCAAGATTGCCTTCTTTTATAGTCTGGGCAGCTTGGGGTTGTAACTCGTTTTTATTTTTACTCATAATTTCATTTTTTAAGGTTTAGCGCGAATATAGTTTTGATCTGGAAGCCATTTCTGCAAGAGCTTTCATGGAGTTTTCCATATCAATTTGACCTTGTTTGTCTTTAGATTTTTTTATTTCTGAAATTGCAATTGAAGCTTCATCCAACTGAGTCAGGGCTGTTTCGTTTTCAGCAATGAGAGAGCCTATCTTTTCATCCTGCATTTTATAGGAAAACTGGCTTCGTAATAACGCATCAATTTCTTTTTTTACTACTTTATTGTTTTTGTCTTTGTTTTCAAGTCTTGCCAGCCTGGATGATACATATTCCAAATCAATGCTGTTCATTGTTTTTTTTGCGAGTAATATATCGGTAATATTATCAATACCTGATAGATATACCTCCTGGGCAATTCCATAATATCTTCCATAAGTAAGCTGGGTCTTGTCGAATTTTGTTTTTAAGATTTCAATAAGGTTCTGAAACTTTTGTTCGAATTGCCCCAATTGCTGTGCAGCATCATCAAGTTTGTTGTTAATCAGTTCTTGTTTCAGGTTGAGCAGTTTTTCTTTGGTCAGTTCTTCTTGCCGTTTGATTAATTGATCAATGTATTTCTTTTTAAACGTGTCAGATTTAATTACTTGGTTGAAGATGAAATAAGTGCTTGAAAAACCTATGATACCCAACACGGATAAAAAAATCGGATAACTAAAACCAAAAAGTACACCCGTTAGTCCTGCACCCAATATAGCCGGAAAGGAATACCTAAAGCTCCAGTGGCTCAGCGAGTTTTGAAACAGGGCTTTTTGAATGGCAGCAGGTCTGAAATCTTCAGATGTGATTACTTTCTGTGGGATTAGGTTTTTGCTCATAAAAACTTCAAATTCTAGTTTGAATTATCTAACAGTACAAATTCGACACGGGCCCATCGAAGCATATAAGACCTTGGGTTTTCACCGTTTTTTTTGCGTGGTGGCTGGGTTGCGCCCATTCCCCTTGCATTAATACGGTTGGGATCAATGCTATGGACAGCTATTAATCTTTGCCTAACAATGTCAGCCCTTTTTTGCGACAGCTCAAGGTTAGCTTTTTCATCACCGCTACCGGTATGGCCCCTAATTTCTACTCGATATCCAGGATAATTGGTAACTAACATTGTTGCAACCTTGTCAACAATTTCTTCACCCTGAAAATCTAGTGTGTTGGTTCCACTTTGGAAGGTTATGGGCTTAACCCTCATCGTACCTATTTCTGTGAGCTTTTTCCATTCTTTTTCCGAAAGTACAGAAAAAGTCTGGTTTTCCATACTTCCGGTACCTGAAGGTGATTTGATCTCCTCCTCGTTTAATTCCTCAATAAACGTACTGTTAATAATTGAGTAGGGGTCGTCAATCTCTTCATCAATTGTTCCAACTCTTCTCATAACATCAGAACAGGCATATATAGAGTTGATTAGACCATCACGAGATGGCATTCCAACAGCTACAGGAATATCAAAGAGTTTGGAGCAGTTTTCGTTTAAACCATACCAGTCAACTCCTTCAATCATGTTTTCAACAGTCTTTTTATTAAGCCCACTGATTTTTTCCAATTCCTTTATATTTTCATCCGTACGTGAGTTGTAAAAGTTGATAACCCTAAAGTAGGTTGATAAGACATCCTTTATATGTTCTGGATTTTTTGCTACATAATCGCGGTGGAAAACAATCACATCAATTATATATCCTTCAAATTTTCCCGAACTCCAAAGTACTTCCATTCCCAAGTCATTCACAGCTTTTGACACTTCAGGTTCCCACATTACAAATGCATCGCCAACAGTACGGTCTTTTGATGCTTTTTTGGCATATTGATATACATCTTCTGAACCATTGGCTTCGAATCTCCAATTTTGGTTTGCATCAAGCTCACTGAGATCGAAATCAGAAATTGTCAGGTCTAAAAGAAAAGAACTTGGAGAAGAAGGGGTATAATAAATCTTGAGATCAGGGTTGTTCAGATCATTGACCTTACCCTCTGGCATAATATCTGCGAATCCAACAATGGCATCAGCACCCTTGGATTCTGATATGCCAGCAACAACAACCCCTGGGAATTTATATTTGTGGCCATGTTCAAGGTATGAGTTTATAGGCAAAACAATAAAATCATATTCCTTATCATTAAAACGTTCCAATCTTTGGGCATAATCGCCATTGTCATCATTGAATTTTAGGGCGATACCCTTTCGAGCCAATTGCTTTTTCATTTCAACTGACCTGAGGTACGAATACCCAATATATCCATCACCAGCCCAATTAATTACATTCTTGACACCTTTGGTGTCTGATGTGTCTCTTGTTTTTTGGTTAAAAAGATAATCTTTTCCATAGTAGGCAATGAGTACAAGGATAACTATTAATATAAATACTAGTATCGGTCCTTTGCTTTTTTTCATGTAAGTAAAATTTAATTACTATCAATTAATTTTTGCAATTCTTCAGGATCAAAATCACCAGCATCGAAATCCTCAAGTTCTGCAATGGTTTCCTGCAGTGCTTTACCTAATTCATTATAGTCATAAGCATCGGTATACTTAATTGAATACCTTTTTAATGGATGTTCTGTATCTATGCACAAACCAATGCCATATACAGCAATAAAAGGGTATTTTTGCATATATTCTAAGGTGTTTTCGAAATCATTAGGAGATGAAGCCAAACCATCTGTTATGGCAATTAACCTGTATTCTCCATATCCCAACTGAGCTTTGTATTGTGCTATCAGCTTCTGGGTTCCTAGTTTAAAGGCATTTGTAAGCGGAGTTCCACCAGTTGGACTAGCATTTGATATAATTTCCCTGAACTGTTCTCTATTGTTTTTGCCCATAGGAACTACTTCCTGAACACCGTATTCGTTTTCGACTCCTAAAAATATTAAACCCAGGTTGATATCATCTGGAACTTTTTCAAGAAACTTGTAGATCGCTTCCTTTGCACCATCAATTTTTCTTTTTCCAGCACATTGTTCATCCATGCTTCCGCTAATGTCGAACAGAAAGCAGAAATTCTTGTCGATGGAAGCTTCTCCTTCGGAGTCGTTAAAGGTAATGACTTCGGGTTTAATTACAGGTTCGGAAGATTCAGAATCTCCCCATTTCTGGTCAGAATTGTTGCTGCTGTTACTTTGACAACCAATAACCAGTAAAATGGAAAATATATATAGAGTTTTTTTCATGGCTTACAATTTATAAAGGACTAAATTCATCAAGTTCAGCCTCAATTTGTTTTATTCTGAAAACTACCCTGCGATTTGCTTCCCATTCATTTTTTGTTCTTGGTGGATTGTATTTTGGATTTTTGACTCCTAATCCTACGGCAACAAATTGTGATGGATCTATATTAACCCCTTTTGTTTTACAATAAGAAAGGAAATTTTTCCGTACATTCTGAGCCCTTTCAAGTGATAGACTCTTAACCCGTTGTTTCATTTGGGCAATTTCTGCAGCAGATTTATGACCGGCTTCATTGTTTCTGAGTGCTTTTTCAGCTTTAAGTATACCAAGTGGGTCGGAGTGCCCTTCGATAATTACAAGTGCTCCACTGTTTGTTTCTGCAATGTCTAACGCTTTGGCAAAATCATTGGCATATTTTTGTATGGAAAAATCGCTTTGGTTGGCTTCAAAGTTTATTTCAACAACAAATAAAGTTCCTTCTTCTTCCCAGGTAGTTGATTCAGCCTGAATTTTACTTTCTACTGCTTTAGTGACTTTCTGTTCATCGAATTTTTTAACTACTGTTTTGGCACCGGTGGCGTATTTTAGTCCTGAAGCAATAGATTTATAGTCCCAATCTGCTTTTACCGGTTTACTGGTAGTAGTAATTAGCCCAAGTGTTTTAAAAGTTTTTTGGATTTCTGAATTTAACGTATTGAAATTACGTGTTGTTCCTGCACCTGTGAAGAAAGAGATATTCCCGTTGTAACCAACAAATTCACAGTCACCTAGAAGAGCTTCGGCATCAGCTGTAAACTGTGGTGATCCTAAAAGTTTTTCGGCTGAGTTGCTCATTAGTTGCCTGTATTTTCCAAGGTTGGATGATTTGTTTTTTCTTAAATCGCGTAATCCCTCTTCTGCTAGCATTAAAGATTTTACAAATTTCTGTACTTCTGATTTATGGGCATTATAATAATCTTTTCGCACAGCATATACATCGGATATGATCCGGCTTGCTGTTTTTGTTGACAATAGTATTTGAGCACCTTTAACCGAACCTTCTGCTCCTGAACCAACATTTCCGTTGGAAGTAAGTAAAAGGGCATCTGGAATGATACACATTACTGCATCTAAATTTGAACTTTGCTGAAAGGCAGTAACAGGATCAACAATTTTTCCGCCTTGCATATCTGAAATAGTCAGTTGCGACAGCCATTTGAATTGAACAGATGACAGCCTTCCTGATTTGCTCAATAGGTTTGCTGCATAGTCCATATGTGGACCATAAAGCTGCAAAGCAACAGTTTTAATGTTTTTAAGGTTCTTTCCTGATCTCACAACCATGGCATCACCACCTGTAGACCAGGTAAGCTGGTATATGACAACCAGTTCGGTTCCAGATTTTGTGAAGGCTTCAGATGCAGAATTTATCATGCCCATTGTCCCCCTTAAATATGGAGTTTCGCCATTGATACACATCTGAACCTGTTTTTTGAAGTCATCTTCCCTGAAAAGTGTTACAGAAAGGCCATTCTGTTTAAAAACGCCTTCCATGTCAGCATAAATGGTTGCAATGTCACCACCCCAGGTAATCAGAGGGACTTTTGTGACGCCGCTTTTGACGGGCTTAAGTGATGTGCTTAATACTTGAGACAAGGGTTTGGGAGTTAAATAGTCTAGGTTTTGCGTAAATCCCGCAAGTGTATTTGCTGCAATCATTATTGTTGCAAGTACTTTAAATAGTTTACCGATTTTCATGTTTTTTATTGTTGTATGGGTTAGCAAGATATTTTATTCTAATAATTTAAAATTCTGGGTAATATTAAATTCATTGAGTACTGCAACCAATTTTTGGTCATAGTCAGATTGACTGACAAAACTCCCTCCTTCAACAGCTAGACCTTCATCGTATAATCCTAAAAAGACACTGATGTTCTTATCATGCGCATGATAAGCTGCTTTTTTTGTCATCATTAGGTTTGGGGGCTGATAGACGCCTGCATTAAAGTCGGTTTCAAGCTGTGTTCCTTTTGCAACATAAGTAGGGTTCAGGTGCATATTGATTTCAATATTATATTTAAATGTAATTTTGTGTAAATAATCAATTCCCTTTATAATATCATCGACTGCTTCCTGGTCAGTCAAACCAGAAGTCGGTTTAAGCATAAAATATGTTTTCAACTTCATAGGAACAAATTCATTGGGATATTTTTGCTGAAACCTTGAATTTGTTGAACTGATTTTTTCTGCCAGTGATTCAAATGACTTTAAGCTTAATCCTTTATTAAAATATTCATTCCTGATTTTATCATTAAAAGCTTCAAAACCAATTGCAATTTCAAGTGAAGCAGGAGTCTCCCTCTCATACAAAGCACGGCTTATTACCTCCAGTTCTTCCATGTCGACATATTCCGGACGAGTTTCAATTGACACAATTTTTACATTGGGGCACATCAGGTTGATTTTAGCAATCAAATAAATAAGGGCTGTTGTAGAGAAAGTGTCTTCATCCAGAATTGATCCATTATTAGAAATAATAATCTTTTTAATATCCTTTCGATCCTCTTTGCTTAAAATAAAATGAAATACAGAATCGACTTGTCTCATAATATCTTTATATCCAATATGGTGCTGTGACATTTTTGATGGTAGGTTACAACCAAGACATTTTGAATATCTACATGCCTGGGTATAAAAAACAAGGAAAAATGTTTTGCCTTCAGGGGTTTCTTGAAACCAGTATTCAGATATTACACGCGGATTCTCGTCGTTTTGAAATGAATAACTTTTATTGGACTCTCTAGTTCTGTTTATAATAATTTCCTCTAGCATTTCATTTTGCGGGCTTAGGGATGAATACAAGAATACGCAAAATAGCTATTTTTTTTAATAGATTCAAGATAAACTTTTTAATTCAGATGTTGAATTAAAATAAAAATTCCCGCATAATATTTTTAGTAATATGCGGGAATATTCTTAGCTCAATTAGTCTTGCAAAAGACTATTACAGTAGTCCTGTTTTAATGTTTGTATTTATTTGAATATCAAAAGGAATGATTACTAAATATCTTTTATTAGCTCTTGAAGCTTAAGATAATGCTCCTGACTCACAGGAACAAGGGGCAACCGGACATGTTTCTTTGCAAGTCCCATAATTTCCAAAGCGGCTTTCACTCCAGTAGGGTTACCTTCAGCAAATAATCCGTTGACATAATCTATAAGCTTGTATTGATATTTTTTTGCGCGTTCAAAATCGCCTTCTAAGGCAGCATTTACTAAAGTGGAGAACTCTTTTGGATGTGAATTGCCCACAACAGAGATTACACCTTTTGCACCAAGACTGATCATTGGAAGTGTTATTGCATCGTCACCAGAAAGGACTTCAAATCCATCAGGCTTGTTTTTGATAATTTGCATGATTTGCCCAAAATCTCCTGATGCTTCTTTGACCGCAACAATGTTTTTGCAGCTTTTGGCTAGCCTTATGGTAGTAACGGCATCGATATTAGAACCAGTACGACCAGGTACATTATATAAAATAACAGGCAATGTAGTTGCCTCAGCAACTGCCTTGAAATGCTCAAATAATCCTTCTTGCGAAGGTTTGTTATAATAGGGCGCTACTGATAATACACCAGATATGCCCGAAAGGTCAAGATCTTTTAATGCCGATACAACATCAGAAGTATTGTACCCACCAACACCTATTACTAAAGGAATCCTGTTTCCAATGCTTTTCTTACAAAATTGGATTACTTGTTTCTTTTCTTCAACCGAAAGTGTTGCAGATTCACCTGTTGTTCCTAAAGCAACAATATAGTTTACACCACCAGAAATAAGGTGATTAATGATTTTTTCCAGAGAATCATAATCAATGCTTAAATCTCCAAGAAATGGTGTAATAATTGCCACACCTGTACCCTCAAGCCTCATACTCATAATCTAATTTTTGATCTGTGATAAATAGTGATTTAATTGATTTATTAAGAAATTAAGTTGTAGTTCAATATTTGTTTTGACATTGGCAATATTATCATATTTCGATCGATGTTGTTTTGTATTAGCCTGATCTTTTTCAAGTTCGAGCTGTAAATCTTTCATGGCTTCTTTTTCTTTTTCTATGTCAATCATAAGATCAAGATACTCGTCATTTTCAATAAACTTCCCTGTTTTGAACTTGGCTTTCGACAAGGCTAAAATATACCGTAAGGGATATAAATCTTCCAGGTTTAAATAATATAGTATATCGAATTCCTTATTTATAAACTTGTCAATAGTTTCGCCATGGGGTTTTTTGTACCAGTTCAATTCATTACGTGTAAAGAATTCAAATCCTTTACGAATCAGGTAGTGGTCAATCATTTGTTTGCTGTCGACATAACCCAGTACCATTATGTCGTTAGCATTACCTGAGAGCTCTTTGGCAAGTCCTTTTACAATTTCAAAGCTTACCATTTGTGTGGCATCAAACAGAATCCCAATTGATTTGGCCTGGTGCAAATTACACGATTTTAATTTTCGTGTTTGCTTCTTAACACTCCTTTTGAGTGTGTAATCTCCAAACTTACTACGGATTTTGCCCATTAGATTCATATTGCAATGTTAACAAATTTCCATGTATTTGCCTACTTAATAATGAAACCAATGATTTGGTAAAAGGCTGTAAATAGAACATTAAACTACCCATAGTTTATTATCTGTATGATTTTGAATAATTTGCAAAGTGCACATCAGATTATTAGCTGTCAGGTTGTTGATGTTATTTATTTACATTCTTTTTTTTGCTCCTCAAATAATTACAAATACATATAATCCTTCTCTGTCTAATTCTTTTAAAACAGAGTATAATAGCAAGTGGTTATTTGAATACAAGTTATATATTTTTTCTGAACGAAGGTAAAAAGCTGTTTCTAATCTTCTAGCAGTTTTAAAAATTGATCTTCACTAATAATTGAAATGTTAAGTTTTTGTGCTTTTTCTAACTTGCTGGGACCAATTTTGTCTCCAGCAACCAGATAATCAGTTTTTGATGAAATACTGCTAACATTCTTTCCTCCGTTTTTCTCAATCAGTTTTTTTATTTCATCTCTTGAGTATTTGTTGAATGTGCCACTAATAATTATTGATTTGTTCTTTAATTTTTCGCTGACTGGCCTGTTTTCTTCTCCCAGTTCCAATTGCACTCCATATTCAGCAAGACGGGCAATGCAATTTCTGTTTTTATCCTCTTTAAAGTATTCAACAAGCGATTGAGCAATCTTATCTCCAATTTCATCGATTTCGATCAGCTCCTCAAACGATGCATCTTGTATTCGGTGGATGGAGCCCATACTCCTGGCCAGTTTTTTTGCCACAGTTTCTCCAATGTACCTAATGCCTAATGCAAAAAGAACTCTTTCGAAGGGGACATTTTTTGCTTCAGCGATACTTTTTACAAGGTTTTCAGCCGATTTCTCAGCAAACCTGTCCAAGGTTAATAACTGTTCTTTTTTGAGGGTAAAAAAATCTGCAATATCATGCAAATAGCCAGCATTGAAAAGTTGGTCTATCGTTGCCTCGGCAAGTCCAATGTCCATGGCTTTTCTGGAGACAAAATGCTCCAGTTTGCCTTTTATCTGTGGAGGACAGCCTGTTTCGTTCGGACAAAAATGTTTGGCTTCGCCTTCTGCACGTATCAGTTCTGAGCTACATTCGGGGCATGAAGTAATATATTCAAAAGGCTTTGTGCCTTCTGCTCTTTTATCTTTATCAACACCAACTACCTTGGGGATAATCTCGCCACCTTTTTCAATATAAACATAATCTCCTTCACGAATATCCAAAAGGGCAATCTGGTCGGCATTGTGCAGAGAAGCCCTTTTAACAGTTGTGCCAGCCAACAATACAGACCTTAGGTTTGCAACTGGTGTAATTGCCCCGGTTCTGCCAACCTGAAAGGAGATGCTCTCAAGCCTGGTTAGGGCCTGTTCGGCTTTAAATTTATAGGAAGTAGCCCAGCGGGGCGATTTAGCGGTCATGCCAAGCTCCTGCTGTTGTGCAATGTTGTTGATCTTTATAACTATACCATCAATATCATAGGGGAGGGTTTTTCGTTCTGCTTCCCATTTATCAATAAATGAATGGACTTCTTCCAAGGTACTGCACTTTTCAATAATTGCCGGTATCTTAAATCCCCATTCCCTGGCTTTGTTCAAGGTTTCCAGATGTGTCTCATAAGGATTGTTGTCGCTGATCAGGTAATAGAGAAAACAATCAAGGGGACGTTTTGCCACAAGTGAGGAGTTCTGAATTTTAAGGCTTCCTGATGCAGTATTCCTTGGGTTGGCAAACTCAGGTAATCCCTGCTTGCGTTGCTCTTCGTTCATTCTTTTGAATCCTTCATGGGGGATAAATACTTCGCCTCTTATCTCAAATACCTCAGGATAACCACTTCCTCTTAGTTTTAAAGGAATACTACGAATGGTTTTTATGTTATTGGTTACGTCATCACCCTTTTCACCGTCACCCCGGGTCAATGCCCTAACCAATGTTCCATTTTCATAGTGCAGGCTAATGGAGGCTCCATCATATTTTAATTCGCTGACATATTCAAATTCTTCATCCAATAAACGCTTGTTCCTTTTTTCAAAATCAATCAATTCCTCCTTGCTGTAAGTGTTATCCAGCGATAACATGGGGTAGGAGTGGGGAAACTGTTCGAATTCCTGGTTAATGTCGCTACCTACACGTTGGGTAGGTGAGTTAGGATCAAAGTATTCAGGATTGTCCCCTTCTAGTTGTTTGAGCTCATACAATAAGCGGTCAAATTCAAAATCGCTAACAACTGGTTGTGAAAGGACATAGTAATTGTAGTTGTGTTGGTCAATGGACTGTCTTAATAGATTAATCCTTTCGCCTATTTCCTGTTTATTCATGGAATTCTTTTCTTTTGACTTGTAAATATACTTCCAAACAAGCAGAAATTTATTGTTCAATAGACAGCTTTTCTTCACATGATGCTAACAATTACGAAATATGGGTTTGAAGTTTGAAATACTTTAATGGATAGCGCAACTGGGCTTTATGCCCTTTTTGCCATAATAATCCTGATGATATGTTTCTGCAGGCCAGAATTGGCTTGCTTTGGTCACCTCTGTGGCAATATTTCCTTTTTTCCTGTTTAATTGATCAATTACATCAGAAGCCACCATTTTTTGATGCTCATTCAAATAAAAAATTGCTGACCTGTATTGGGTTCCAACATCAGGGCCTTGCCGGTTCTTTTGGGTAGGATCGTGCAACTGAAAAAATAATTCTACTAGTTCTTCGTAACTTACCTTATCCGGATTGAATATTACCTGAACAGCTTCTGCATGGCCTGTGGTATGGCTACAAACATCTCGATATGAGGGATTTTTTGTATGCCCACCTGTATATCCAACGCGTGTAGCAATTACTCCTTTAGTTTGTTGAAAGTTGTATTCAACACCCCAAAAACAACCTGCTGCAAATATGGCAGTGTCTGAATTGCTTTCCTTAATGGCTTTTTTGGGGATAAATTCAAGCGAAATCGAGTTGACGCAATGTCTTGTGTTTTTATTGGTAAATCCTTCGCCATGGAATACATGTCCAAGATGTGCTCCGCATGCTGCACAGGTAATCTCTGTCCGGCGGCCATCGGTATCCAATGTGTGCTTAACTTTTCCAGGAATTTCATCATCAAAACTTGGCCAGCCACAGTGCGAGCTGAATTTATCTTCTGATTTATATAATTCAGCACCACATCTCTTACATGTATAGGTCCCTTCTTCAAAAAAATCGTTGTATTCTCCTGTGAAGGGTCTTTCTGTTCCCTTGTCAACAATAACATGCTTCTCCATTGGGGTCAATTCTTTAAATTTCATGGTAAATTCAGCTTTTTTTGAACTTTGGGCACAAGCTGTGAGAGCTAGTATGGTTAAGAGGACAAGTGAATATAATGATTTCATGACTTTTCTTATTAATTATTATTTATAGAAATCTTCGAGTTTTACCTCTGGGTATCGTTTTTTCTTCCCTAAATCTCAGGGAGATGCCAAGCAGAGTCATAAATAAAAGGTAGAAACCCGACCTGGAGCCGGATTTCTTAGCTTAATATACTTAATGATATACAGAAATTTATTCAACATAAACAACTGGGCAGTTAACCAGGGCAACACCTGTTGCTAATACGTTGGAATTAATGGCACTTGTCCAGTCTGAAACATTAGTGAAATCCATATTGTCATACACATCTACATCCCAAAGTGGAGAATAGGCCTCGTCAGTTGGGATTGTTTGAACCACATTGTGTGTTTGCATTGTACCTTCTTCTGTTACAAACCCAGATGCTGGTCCGCCATCTGTCATGTCCGGGTTAATATTAAAAGTGACCAAAATATCCGATAAAGGTACAGAAGGGTGTCCCTCTGATGGGAGGTCAACAAGAAGTGTTTTTTCCTCAAAGGTGAAATAGAAAACCACCATATCCTTATACCATCCCTTTACCAAACCAGTTTGTTCGGCCGAGTTAAAACGCATGCTTGCAGTTGAACCTTCAGGAACAACAGGGCAATTGACTACCAGGTTGGTTCTCTCCATAGGATAGCCTTTGTCCAGGATTTCCTGGTAACTGGTAACTGTATTAGCAACATAATCTTTTGGCACAGTAACCTTATGTACATGCCAGAAATCGTTGTATCCAGGGTCGCCCGGAATAACATTGATTATGTTCAGCTGACCAGCAACAGGAGTATCCTCGCCTTCTTTAAACATAGCAAAAATTGGAGCAGCTGTTAATGGCTGTACATCAAAATTGTAATATTTGACTACTTGTCCGTCGGGACCTAAGCCCTGAGTAATAAAAGGAGCAACGTCAAAATTTACTGCTTCATTAGCTTTTGGTAATCCATTGGTTTCATCCCTTACCATAAGATGTGCGGCAGCCATACTAAACCTGTCTACAGATACTTTCGGAGCTGTATTTGGATCAAGAGGAGTCTCCATTATAGGCTCGTCATCACATGCATTAAAAAGTGCAAGACCAATCATTGAAAGGATTAAAATTTTCTTTTTCATAATATCATTTTTTTAGTTTATAATTTGAAATATTTTATCTGTTTTTTACTGATTCAAAATTCAGGAATTACTATCACGAAGATGTCACGAAAGGGTAAAGCTTTTATAAAGGTTTTAAGCTAGAAGTTGAAAGCACGAAGTTTGAAGTTGTAAAGTGGGAGTTTGAATTTGGAAGTGCAAAGTTTGAGGAACGAGGTTGGGAGCTGGAAGTTAGAAGTTTTCAGACTTTGTATAATTAGGGCTGATGAAAGAAGGGATACAATTTGTTGTGTTTGTACTTTGGGAATAGTTATTAAATGGGAAGTGAGTAAAAAGGATAGGGCTATCTGACAAAAATAATGCTAACGACGCTCTTATCCAGTCAATTTTTTAAAACGTTGTTCCTGACTCGGTTAGCAATGCAATGTTTCAAAAATACCGTTGAAATAGAGTGGTCACCAAACTTGCAAATAGGAAGAATTAACCAATTAGCCTATTATTTTATCATCGCATTTTCAATTAATACATTGATTAATAAGTGCATAAATCAAGAAGCTTCAGCCACAGGAACAGTAAACATGAACTGGGTTCCTTTGCCATATTGGCTGTCTACTATAATTTCGGATTGGTGCAATTCAACAATCTTTTTTACGATAGCAAGTCCAAGTCCGGTACCATCTTTTTGTCCTGAACCTTTATAATACCGGTCAAATATGTTTGGAAGATCCTCTGGCTTAATGCCTTGTCCAGAATCTGAAACACGTACACTAACCTTATTCAGGTTACTCGTGTTTACTTCAATGTTGATGGTGTCGCCTTCGTTACAGAATTTTATGGCATTGTCGATTAAGTTTTGAAGGACTCTGTCTAAAAGTGAAATGTCTGCCATGACCAAAGGAATGTCCTTAGAAATAATTGTGTTTATACTTACACCTTTTTTTTGGGATATAATTTTATACTTATTGGCAATGTCATGAATGAGCTCACCTATTACCAAGGGTTCGAAATTTGGCTTAACCTGGTTGGTTTCAAGTTTTGAAAGTTCAAATAATTCAGTTACCAGGTTTTTAAGCCGTCGGCTGCCATTTACAATGGCTTGCAGGTATTCTTCTTTTTCTTTGGGAGTGGCCGTATCCTTTTTCATGACCAGGGTTTCGGCATAGCCTTGAATACTGGCTACTGGTGAGCGTAGGTCATGCGAAACATTACTGATCAGCTCTTTACGTAGCTTATCAACGCTTTGTATTTCTTCAATATTTTTTTGTATGGTTTCAGCCATATTGTTAAAAGTAGAGCCAATCCTGCCAAATTCACTCTGGCTTATAGACTCAATGCGAGTTTCGTATTTTCCGGATTTAAATTGCTCCATAGCTTGTGAAATAGCATTTAGGTTTTTCGTTAGAAAATAGAAAGCTATTAATCCCATAACTGCCGTAATAAACAGTATGGCAATCAACGAGCGTATGGATAGGCCTAAGATATAACTTCCAATAACCATCTGTGAAGTAGATGCATAAGCCTGACTTGCCAAGACAATATATAGGTAGCCGACAAGATCGTTGTCATGCTTTATTTCAGCAGCGGAGAAAATCTTTTCTTCTTCAGGATTTCGTGGATCATCGCCATATATAATATCGTTTCCTTCACCTTCAATGAAATTTATTATGGGCTTTAGGTTTACTTCTTCCAGTTTTACTACTTTATATGGAGCAACATAGCTTAAGATCTTACCCTTAGGTGATAGAATATATACTTCTACACTTGGATTGATCACCATCATGGAGTGCATAATATCAGATAAAGCTTGCTGGTTAATGCTGTCAGTTTCAACCATAGGACTTATCACTCCCAACATGTTACTTGCGAGTTCCCTGTTCAGCTTTTGGTTTACTTCAGTCGAGTATTTTCCAGCAGAGCTGACCGAAATATATATGGTTATTCCTGCATATATAATAAGTACCGACAAAAAGGTAAATGCTACTTGTAGGAATAGCTTACTGAACTTCTGCTTTTTTATTTGCTGATTGGCCATTGTATTTTCCTTTGGTTCCATAATACTCAAATCTCAATTATCCCTGAATTTATATCCAACACCCCAGGTAGTGAGGATATATTCAGGTTGGTTCATGTTTTGTTCGATTTTTGACCGGAGACGGTTGACGTGTGAATTTACTGTGTGCTCGAAACCTTCAAACTCATAGCCCCAAACTTGATTGAGCAGGCTGGACCTTGAAAAGGTTTTGCCTGGGTTCGAGGCCAATAACGATAGAAGTTCAAATTCTTTTGGTGTCAGTTCAATTCGTTTTCCTTTTATTTCTACCCTTCGCAAGCCTACATTAATGTACAGTTCATGGTTTTGTATTGTAATATCTTCATCAGGTTCGAAGTTTTGGGTTAGTTCAATTCTTCTCAGAATGGCTTTTATTCTAGCTATTAGTTCCCTTATGCTAAAAGGTTTGGTTAAATAATCATCTGCCCCTATTTCCAAGCCAAGAACTTTATCAATTTCTTCCGATTTTGAGGTAAGCATCAATACAGGGGTGTTTATTTTTTCTTGCCGGAGCTTTTTACAGATCTCGTATCCATCGAGTGACGGGAGCATAATGTCGAGAATAATCAGACTGTATTTTTCATTAAGTGCTTTAAGAAGGCCTTCCTTGCCATCAAAAAGTTGTTCGCTTTTATATCCAAGGTCTTTTATATGTATCGCAATAAGGTTAGAAATATCCTTGTCGTCCTCAATTATCAATATACTTTTCTGGTCCATAAACTTTAATTTAAGAAAACTGATATTACTATGTAGTGGATAATATATAAACCTGACTCTTATTTGCAGGTATTTTATTGTTCAGTCTTATATGTAGAGCAAAATTAAGGAGGAAGTATCACAAAATTGTAACAAAGTGTTAAAGAATCTTTTAAAAATATAAAATAGTTGGATAGTAAATATTCAAATTAAACTTGAACGTAAACAATGTGAACAATGTTTATGAAAGTGGTTTTCGTTATGGTGATGTGTAAAGCTTCTTGACATATAATCTAGATTTTGATAGTCCCCAATATCAACATTATTCCTAAACCAAGGATCAAAGCCCCTAATATTCCATAGACAATCCGGGCACCATTTTTTCCAAATTTCTTTAAGAAGGATTGGGCCTTATTGTGTTCAAAAAAGAAATCCCAATTGGCAATACTTGCCAGAAGGGTTATTAAACCTACAATTATAAAGAAAACACTAAAAATGAGGGATGGATTCATCGATTTTCTATTTTTTAAAATGCTAAGTTATAAAAAGGATCACAAAGAGATTAAAGTTTTACGAATTTTGACCTTATGTTGCCTGAGCAACTTGGTAACTTAGAATGTAAATTCCTGGATCCCAGTTTTGTGTTTCATTTCGGATATTATTTTGGTTGTCGATTTGTTGGCTAGTTAGCACCTTTCATTCTAATGTAGGATACGTAATATCAACACTCCTAACAAAAAACACAGTACTGGCATAGCTAAATCTAAAATCGTTTATAGTTACGCTATGATTTCGAACTGAGTATGCATTTGCATATGATATATAAAAAAGAAAAGCTATAGGTAGGATTCTTTCCATGGTTTGATTTTTATGTAGAGCCTTCTGAAAAACACACTTTTAGTATATTATCTGCATGTTATATGGATAGAATGAGTTTTACGTGCAAGGAAATCTTCAATATAGCTTAAAATTGTTTGCGCCTAAAAAGTTGAAAACAAATCCGAAAGTGTTAGCCAGAAAGTAGCAATCTACTTCCTTGTCTGCAAATCGAAGTATGCTAATACATCCTCATTTTGTCAAGTCGCATCTCACTACTTTCTGACTTTTTCAGTAAGCTCTATGTAAGGATTAGCTTGTAACGAACGGACAAATATCTATTTATATTTTGTGCCCTTTTTAGATTATTACTTATAATTGTACAGAGTATTTCAATTTACTACTATGGCAAAAAAAAGAAGATCTTTTTGGAGGAGGCTTCTATAGTAACTATCTGAAAGATTTTTGAAAAAACTGCTCAGCAACTTACTCTTGGGTGGAAAAACAAACCTTAAAAGGCTACAAAAACTGATGCTGTAAGGTTTTCGTATGGAAAAAAATGGTTTATAGCCACTGCTGTTCCAATAGTTACTATTCTGGTGATATTGGTTGTTCAAACCAGATGCTGATTATAAGGAGTGTAATTAATTAAAAATAAATTACAAAACTTTTAATAGATAGGATTAAACCTTTTAAATTTACTACAGTCAAATATGTGAAAGAAAGATGATTTCACACGAACGGAGGTTGATATGAGATATTTGTTTATACTGCTTACAGGCTTGTTTTTCTCACTGGCTGTTACAGGACAGGAGGTTGATAAGAGCAAACCAGACATTGATGCTATCAAATCTAAGATGGTGTTAAGGCCCAATACAAGGGATGTTAATTCTACAGTTCATGATAACATGAAGCGTATGCAGATGCATAAGCGCAGGCAGCAGCATAAGTCCGTGCAGCAAAAGCAGATGATGGAAAGACATATGGGAAAAAGACAACATCAAAGATTGCAACGTCAGCGCATGATTCAACAAAAAAGGATAAGGCAACATGCTATCCAAAGAAGACAAATGCAAGGTAGATAACGAAATCCAGCACACATGAAACTATACTATATACTTGTTTTATTATGTATTTCACAGTTCGTTCTGGCACAGGATAATACTGAAAAGCTAATACAGGAAGGACTTAAAAGCTATGAAGAGGGTAATTATAAACAGGCAGAAAAAAATTTCACTTCAACTTTAAAAATAAATTTTGAGTTTGTTGAAGTCTATTTTTATAGAGGGAATACTTATTTTGCCCAAGAGGAGTTCAGTAAGGCAATAAATGATTATAGCAAAGCCCTTGAATATGATCCCGAGAATATTGAATATTTGTATAACCGGGGTAGTGCCTATTATGAATTAGGAGAATATCAAAAGTCAATTTCAGATTTTAATCTGGTGCTTAAATCAAAGAAGACATACACTGAAGCCCTTCGAAGTAGAGGAGCAGCATATTTTAAGCTGGAAAACTATAAATCAGCAATTCAGGATCTAAGCTTGGCTATTGAGCATTCAAACGAAGATCCGACTTTATTTTATGACCTCGGCAATGCATTTTTCATGTCTGGTAAGTTTAGCAATGCTATTGATAAGTATACAGAAGCAATAAAGCTTAATAACACTTCATCAGATTTTTACTTCAACAGGGCTTTATCCTATTTCTATCTCGAAATCTATACCGAAGGCTGTTCTGATTTAAAGAAAGCTGCAGATCTTGGCGATGAAGAAGCCAATGGGTATCATGAAGAGTTTTGTAAAGAGGTTTTTTGAAAGTGTTAATAGTAGTTGCAGAATGTAGGCACTTGTTACTGCCACTGCTACAGAATATTGTCACTTTCTACTTTTAACCCGGAATATGCATTAGAAAATCTATTACATATTGAAATTGCTTCAATATAAGTCGTTTCACTTACTTGTTTCGAAGCACCATAGCAGTGCTATGATTCATCTCACCAAGTCCTTCTATTTTTGCATTTTCAACCTTCATAACGAAGTTCTAATGCATAATCCGGGTTTAAAATATTCGTTGTTTATTGTGAAAATACTTACGAAACAATCCACTATCACCAAATTCAAAGGGCAGGTCAAAATAAGTTGGCCTGCCCTTTAAAATATGTACCACAGTGTAAATTATTCCACTGCCAGATCTTTCTCAGCAACAAGGGTTGCTATGTCAATACTGCCACATTCGGGGCAAGTATCAAATTCTTCATGAGTTGTACTGTTTAGCTTGGGGGTGATTCCAAAATCCTCTTGATTTCCCGCAAACCCGCAACACAAACATTTGTATTCGGCGTTTTTCATGGTGATAGAAGATATTTTGAAGCGATTGTTAGAAGACCAAGTTAAGAATAAAAATGATTAGAACAAGCAACATATAGGAATTAATTGCAGCAAAGGCTGTTCTAACCCTTTGTTTATCAGAATTTCCAAAAATAAGTTTGTAAAAAATAAAAATAAATGAAAGATTAATTAATATAAGGGCAATTGTTAATCCACTTGGAAGGATAATGTCAAATAATGGAAAAAGAAAAATAAAAACGGAAGTTATTAATGTCCATGCAAATACAAGGTATTTTATCTGATTTTGATTAAAGTATTTTGATATGCTTGAAAAGCCAGCTTTTTCGTATTCCTGACCATACATAATGAGCAATAACCAGAAATGGGGCAGCTGCCAACTAAACATAAAAATAGCAATGTAGACAATATTGGGGTGAAAAAGATATCCGCCAGCTGCTGTCCAGCCAATCATTGGAGGTATTGCCCCAACAACTGCTCCGGGTAGAATGGAAAGTGGACTTTTTGTTTTAAGCGGAGTATATGCCAGGTTATAAAAGATAAGGTTTAATAATCCAAGTATTGCTGGGATTAGGCCTGTTAAGAGTAAAACAAAAAATCCGGATAAAGCTGTTATAGATGAAATAATCAGGGCATTAGATGCTTTAATACTACCAGAAGGTATTGGTCTGTACTGTGTCCTGGTCATTTTAGCATCTAAATGCCGTTCCTGGTATTGATTGATACCAGAACTGCCCCCTGCCATAAGCAGAACCCCCAGAAAAACCCATAGAAAGTCGATGGAAACCCCTTTTGAAGCTAACAGGTAGCCAAAAAAGGCAGATATGGTAACCATGAGAGACAGCCTGAACTTAATCAGTTTCTGATAAAGCTTCCAGTAATATTTAAGTTTACTTATCATTTAAAACCTTCAGGTATTCAACAATTGCTTCAATGTCTTCTTCCTTTAGCACTTTGGAATAAGACTGCATAAGCCCTTTGGCATACCCTTCAACAATTTCTGCATTGGGTTCATAGATAGATCTTTTAATGTAATCAAAATCAGCTGTTACAGTTATTTCTCCATTTTTTGAGGTTACAGATCTCTCACTATTAAAAAGGCCGGCAAAAGAGGGACCAACCAATTTAGACCCATCCAATGAATGACATGCTAAACAAGCGTTGTCTTTAAGGACTTTTAATCCGGCTGGATCTGGTGTGTCAGCTGTTGCTTCTTTAGTGTTGAGCCAAGTGTCAAAATCACCTTCTTCAACCACTCTAGTTTTGGTTATCATTCCTGAGTGAAGGTTGCCGCAATACTCTGTACATAACAGATCATATTCGCCTAAGCTTGTGGCAGTGAACCATAAGAAATTATTATATCCGGGAACCACATCTTCTTTTACACGAAATGCAGGTATAAATAAACTGTGATTGACATCCTTAGATATTAAATTAAGTTTAACCGGTTTGTTTAATGGTACAACCAAAACTTTTGATGTTTTTCCATTGTCGTACTCAAAATCCCAGGTCCATTTACTTCCGATTGCCTTAATTATCATAGAATCTTCAGGAACTTTTCTCATTTTGTCAAAGCCCATCCATCCAAGATAAAACATGACCATTACAATTAGAAAAGGTATTGTAGTCCAGAGAATTTCCAATTTAACACTTCCTGAAAATTGTTTTGCTTTATGTCCTTTGCTGCGCCTGAATTTGATAACAGTAAATATCATAAAAGCAGTAATGCCAATAATAAAGAAAAAAGCTATTGCAAATATGAAAATAAAAGCCCTGTCTACTCCTTCGGCTAAATTTGATGCTCCTCCAAACATATGCTATAAATTATTTTGTTCAATTATCTGTAAAATATATCACTTAGGAAATTACCTTAGTGCATAATCAATAAAAGTGATCACAATTACTATGGCAAAAAGAAGAAATACTCCTCCTACCATAAGTTTAGTAAAAAGTTTTTCATGTTTTAAATGCATGAAATAGGTCAGCACTATAAATGCCTTTATACTAGCTATAATTAAAGCAGCAGCAACAGTAAAAGCACCTAAATGTATGCCAGTTATCAAAACTGTCATTAAGGTCAGGATTAAAAGTGCTACCAATACTACCCCATTGGTAAAAAAGCTAGTGATATGATGTTTGATTTTTTCCATCGATTCAAAATATTTAAGTTATCAAATACAATAAAGGGAACAGGAAAATCCAGATCAGGTCAACCAAGTGCCAGTATAATCCGGCATTTTCTACCAATACATAATGATCTTTATGTTGATGCCCTGATTTGATCCTAAAAATGGTTACTGCAAGCAACACTGATCCAATGATAACATGCAAAGCATGTAATCCTGTCATAGCAAAGTAAAGGAACAAAAACTGCTTGCCGCCAAGAGATATTTTATCTGATAAAACAAGGTCGGATCCTGGGTAGAGATGCAAATGGAATTTATGCCCCCACTCAAAATATTTATTGACCATAAAAACCATGGCCAGTAATATGGTTATTCCCAATAATACCATTGCAAGGGTTTTCTTATCCTTTTGAATAGCTGTTATTGACATGGCAACTGTCATACTGCTAACTAAAAGAACAACAGTATTCACTGTTCCAATAAAAGCATTCAATTCTCCGGCCATAAGGTGAAACTCTTCTGAAAAATTTGCTCTTTGAACTGCATAAACCAGAAATAGCCCGCCAAATAAAAACAGCTCAGTGAAAAGGAACAGCCACATTCCGAGCTTCCCCGTTTCGCTATCGATTACATGTGCGTGGTTGTTTGTATTCGTCATCGATTATTAATTTTGTTAGGTCCTTAATTATTATCAAATAAGTACGGAGGGTTCTTGATCACCGGTATTTCATCGAAGTTTTCATGAGTTGGAGGTGATTCTATCTGCCACTCCAGGGTTACACCTTTCCATGGATTTGATGTTGCCCAGGCCCCTTTTCTACGGCTACGGGCTAAATTAAAGATCATTAAAAACAATCCTACGAATAAAATAATAGCTCCAATAGTTGAAAGACGGTGTCCTAATGTAAACTGGGGCAGGTAATCAAAATACCTTCTAGGCATACCTTGCAATCCTATAATAAAAAGAGGGAAGTATAGTAGGTTGAATCCTACGAATAATATGCCCCATGCCCAGTTGGCTAATTTAATGTTGTACATCCGGCCATACATTTTTGGGAACCAGTAATGAATTCCAGCAAAGAATGCAAAGCCCAACCCTCCAAAAATAATATAATGGAAATGTGCTACAACGAATGTTGTATCGTGTACATGTATATCAGTTGCTAGTGATCCTAAAGTTAATCCTGTAAATCCACCAATAAGAAACAAGAAAATAAATGATATAGCATATAATAAGGGTGGTTTTAAATCAATGGAACCACCATACATGGTCGAGATCCAATTGAAAACCTTAATGGCACTTGGTATTGCAACAATAAAGGTCAGGAGGGAGAAGAACCAACGCGACCAGTAACTAATTCCTGAGGTATACATATGGTGTCCCCATACAAAATAGCCAACAACTGCAATAGCAATACTTGAAATAGCAATTGCACCATAACCAAATACAGGTTTTTGGCTAAAAGTTGGAAATATTTCTGTAACAACTCCCATCGCTGGTAAAATCATAATATAAACAGCAGGGTGGGAGTAAATCCAAAATAAGTGTTGGAACAATAGCGGATCACCCCCTAATGCAGGGTCAAAGAATCCAATTCCGAGAGTTCTTTCTGCTATGACCATGAGCAAAGTTATCCCTACGATAGGAGTAGCCAACAGCTGTATCCAGGCTGTAGCATACAACGACCATGGGAAAAGAGGCATTTTAAACCAGCTCATTCCAGGTGCACGCAACCGATGAATTGTAACAATGAAATTTAATCCTGTTAGAATTGAGGCAAATCCCAGGACGAAGGCGGCCGTAAGGGCAAACACTACATTTGTCCCCGCTTGTGAACTGTATGGTACATAAAATGTCCATCCGGTGTCAGGCCAACCATTACGGGCAACTAACGAAAGTACTCCTAAAATTGCACCGGTAATATAAACATACCATGAAAACAGGTTTAATTTGGGAAATGCAACGTCCTTCGCACCAATCATAATTGGAAGGAAAAAGTTTCCAAATACAGCGGCCAAACCTGGAATAACAACAATAAAAATCATAATTACCCCATGGATAGTAAAAATCCCGTTGTATTGTTGGGCAGTTAAAAAATCTGCACCTGGATTAAACTTCTCAAGCCGCATGACAAGCCCTAATATCGCAGCAATTATAAAGAACACTATAATGGTATTCATGTATAGAAGCCCAATCCTTTTATGGTCTGTCGAAAGCAGCCAGGACAATATGCCTTTGTGCTTTCCTTGGTGCTCAAGGTAGCTTTCGTGTGAATATTTTTCTTTCTGAATCATCTTAAGCTGTTTTTACTTTTACTTTTCTTCGTCCTCTAATCAATAAAACAATGAATAGAATTACAGCAATACCTATAATAAGCGAAGCCATAATCCGTGTTATTTGTAATGTGTAGGTTTTGCCACTTGCGTCATAAGCAAAGCAATACTCCAATATCTTGTTAATGGTTGGTCTGGCAATACCTTTCTGGGCTTCAATAATGGCCATCTTAATATCAAATGGCAGGAAAGACATCGAAGCAGTCTGATTGCCAAACATTGTAACAGTGCCTTTTCCATAAAGGTATCGTGTAATTTTACCATCAGGACTAAGCATCATAATGGCACCTGCATGGGCAAAGTCAAGTCCTTGGGCCTTGTATTTGAACCCTACAGCCTTAGTTATAGCATCGATGTTATCTTGCGAGCCCGTCAGATAAACCCAATGTTCCTGGTTAGCTTTACTTATTTTTTGTACAAAGTTTTTCTTTTTGATTTTTGCTTTCTCCGGGGTGTCATTGGTGTTAAAACTTATCGTTAAGATCTTAAAATCTTTACCCAGTTCCATATCCATTTTGCTAATTGCGTCAGAAATACCACTCATCAAAGGGCTGCAAATTCCTGGACAGTCAAAATAGACGAGCGATAAAATAGTTGGTCTGTCTATAATGTCACTCAATACAACAGTATCATTGTTTTCATTAAGAAATACCAAATCCATTGGTATGGTATCACCTAACTTCTCAACTATGCCAACCTCAACTTCTTGAGGATTAGGCTCGGCAAGAATCATAGTATAAAAGCAAAATATGCTTACAAGTAAAACTAAATACTTTTTCATCTATATGAGGTTTTAGATTTCTCTTTTCCCTTTTATTATTATACTCTTTCAGGAATTTCAGACCCTATGTAAAATATTGACCGAATTTGGAAAAGAATATAAAAGATAATACTCCAGGCAAGCAAAACGCCTCCTCCATAAGAAAACAATACCCATAATGGTGCTTTTCGTGCCTTATTCCACATAGCCCTGTTGGCAACAAGGCTGGGTTTAAAGGTTGGCACACCCAAAGCAAGAGTGGTATCCTTAACAACAGTTCCAAATAATTCAACATTTGAAAGCTGAGCTACAATAGTTATGTTGCCTGAGGAATCTCCAGGTATTGTCTCTGGTAAATTATAATAAACATTTCCTTGTGAGTTTGTAGCTTTTACTTCGCCCAGGGCCAATTTGCCAAAATATCTTTTTGCAGATACTTTCACATCAACATTGCTTAGGGGATCTATAGAACCATCTTTGATGCCAAAAAGTGAGGCTTTGATCAATTTTTCATTGGGCTCATAAGTGAAATCAATTTTGATTTCGCCATCGTATCCTTTTTTCTCAACAACCTCTGCTATTTTTTGGGTATACCCCTTATGGGATGTCCTGATATATCCTATTACCTTCCAAATCTGCTCAGGGGTGAGCTTTTCCTTAAAAGGGGTCATCAGACCACGTCCTGTAGTGATTTTGTAATATAGGCTTCCGTCTGTATTTTTCTGGAATTTCTCATCTGAAGGATCTCCAGGTGATGGGACCAAAGGAAGGAAGTTTTTCCCGCCAAGGTCACCATGGCAAGCCTTGCAATTATTTAGAAATATAGCTTTGCCTTCTTTTACTACATTCTCATCGAATTTAAATGGACTAAGCTTTTCTTGATATTCTTTAGGAGCAACCCATGGTTCATTTTGTGCAAACAAAGCAATAGAACCAAATAAAAAGGCAAAGAGTGAGAGCAATATTTTTTTAGTCTTCATTTTTATGATAATTTATAATTATTCAGCAATTTCAGATTTTTCTGGATTTTCTTCAGCCATCTCCCATATTGGTATAACAGGAAATAACTTTGATAAAATTGTGGCTATTAATATAACCAAAACAAGGCTAAGCAGTGTTACCATGGTTTCAATCAATGTTGGTTTATAAACCATCCAGGCATCAGGAACAAATTGTTTGGGCAAGAATGGATGAACCATCGTTGGTACGACTATGATAAATCTTTTAAACCAGGCACCTATTACCACAAAAACTGATATTATTGTAGCTGGAACCGGCTTTCGGAATGGCTTAAACAGTAATAAAAGTATAGGGATAATAAGACCGAGTAATTGTACAGCCCAAAACATAAAAGCATAATGTCCTGTAAACAATTCTTTCAAATGGATAGCATCTGCTGCTTTCATTTTATAGGCTGGTACCAGAAATTCATTGATATTAAAATAAAGGTATACAACACTTGTCAATACCAAAAGTTTCCCCATTTTATCGAAATGTAACTCTGTGATATATTCTTTGAGTTTATAACTGTTCCTAAAGAAGAACATAGCAATAATCAGTGCAGCTGATCCTGCTACGAAGGCACCTGTTAAAAAGTAAGGGCCAAAAATGGTACTGTCCCATCCTGATCTTGGTGTAACCGCAAATAGCCAGGATGTAACAGTATGTATCGAAAAAGCCGTTGGTACAACAAGGATTAAAAGTATCCTAATAGCCTTCAGTAATATTTGGTATTGTTTCGGATGATGAGTCCATTTAAATGATAATAGGTTATAAACTTTCACGAGCCATGCGGGTTGATTTTTCAATTTTCCCTTTCCTATGGCCAAATCGGGTATTAAGGGCAGAAAATAGAGAAGAAAACTAATTACAAAATAGGTCGTGACCACAGTAACGTCCCATAATATAGGTGATTGGAAACGTCCATACAGAAACACATTTGGGAGCCTGTCTGGTCGTCCCATGTCTGAAATAATTACCAAACCAGCAACGGCAGCAAAAGAAACAGCTATGATCTCGGCAATTCTGGCTATTGGCTTAATCCATTGATAGCCGATCAATCCCAAAACAGCACTGATCAGCATGCCGACTAGACTGGCTGCAACAAAAAACACAAAGTTGGCAATGTACATACCCCAACTTACGTAGTCCCGCATACCGGTTACTATTAATCCTTTGTTCAACTGAATAGAATAAGCAAAAAGACCGACCAATAAAAACATGGTTAAAAAACCCATCCAGATATGAAATTTTTTATTCAAACCCACAGGTCTCATTATATCTGAAGCTATTTTGTCTAGTTTGGCTTTATCTTTCGTTAATTGAAAATTATGACTGCTCATAGTAGTGTTTTAATTAGGCGTGAGAATCGTTATGCAATAATTTTTCTTTGATATCTTCTGGTACAAAGTTATCCTTACGGGGCAAATAATAAACCCGGGGCTTTGTCCCAAGTTCGGGCATAAGCTGATAGCCGGAATTACCTTTCAGCAGTTCGCTCAGCCTTACAGTTTCTTGGGTTGTACCATTGGTTACAGCATCTTCATTCTCGTCCCCAAAATAATAGACACCATTTGGGCAGGATGAAACACAATAAGGAAGTTTGCCTTCCCTTAATCTATCAGCACTGAACAGGCATTTAGAGATTGTACCCTTACGTTGAGGAACATTTTTCTCGACATCATAGTCAATCTTGTATTTAAGCTCTTTTGCTTTTTCAATTTCTCCGTGTTCAATAGCTTCTTTATGCTCTTTTTTGTTTTGTTTGTATTCAGCATATTTGAGTGGTTGCTCCCAATGGAACATTCTGGCAGAATATGGACAAGCTGCCATACAGAATCTACAACCAATACAGCGCTCGTTATCAATTAAAACTATACCATCTTGTCTTTTAAAAGTAGCATCAACAGGACACACAGCAACACAGGGTGGGTTATCACAATGCTGACAAGGTTTGGGCATAAAATAGGCAGGTTCCTTTCTCTTGTCCTGCATGACCAGTGTGTTGATGTGGTATTCGTGCGGACGTAATTCATGTGCCCCTTGACATGCATTGATACAGGCCCTGGCATTTTTACATTTCGACAGGTCAATGACCATAACCCAGCGTTTCCCAGGAATGCCTTCTCGGCCTCTTTTTGCCAAAGCTGTATTGTCAAGCTTTACATCGGTTAATAGATCTTTCTCAATTTCTCTGAGGTTGCCATCTTGATCCAGAACACTAACAAACTTTTTTTTGTCTTGGAATTTATGCCCTGAATAGAGAGCTGCAGAACCAATTGCAACGCCTGCTCCAATTAGACCAACACGTTTAAGGAACACACGTCTGGCATCTACAGGTTGGTCGTTTTGTGGTTTGGGTGACTTAGGTGTACTAGTATCACTCATAGACTTTATTTTGATATTTTAGCACTAAAATATTATATTATTCACTTAGGGTGTTAAAGCCCAAATAGGTATAACCCGATTCTTCAATTTTGTTTCTAACAGCAACTGAATCAAATTTGCCTTCTTCAACTTCAACAATAGCAAGTCCGTCGACATGCGAAGCTTCTGTACTTTTTACACCATCAAGGCTATTAACAGAAGTTTGAATTGTTTGTTCACAACCATTGCATGTCATACCTCCAATTTTAACTTCATATTTTACTACAGGTATGTTAATATCTGTAGATTCCGATTGGGTATTTGTGTTTGATTTACAAGAAAATAGCAGTATTAATGCCAGTGTTGAAAACATTTTAAATAGATTCATGATTTTTTTGTTTAATGCCGGTTTAACAGAGTTTTTTTATAACCGCCCAATTTATAAAAATATTTTCTTTTTTCAGGTTCATCCGTAAAATATAAGTTTTTGCTCAAAGAATAATTAATCTAATAGACAGATACTTGGTGAACTGTAAATATTATTATATCTGAACCCAGAGCAAGTTAGAGCAACACTTAACTTTTTTTAGCTTCAAGTTAAGTGAACAGCCTTAAAAGCAATATACAATTTTGTTAAAGTAAATTTTTCGTAAGTCTTCAAAGAATTGTTTGACAGGTTGCTTATTGATCAACAAAAATGTATTAATAGCGCTTTTAATTCTACTGTGATATATGATATGCGTGATAATTATGCTGTTTATTTAAGGTAGAAGGCATAGCTTATTCCAGCATTAAACATAAATGTGTTCTCTAATTTATAAAATTGGGTATCAGCCAGGGGGACATTTGCCGTGGCCATGAAAATAAACATGAAATTACCAACATTATAATATATAGGAAGGTATAAATCGAAGCTGGACAGTTTATATTCTGGTTTAAAAACACCTGGAACACTAATTTTGATAATTTCCTTTAGTTTCGTTTTAGTCGTTTCCAATCCGTCAATTGGCAATCTTTTCTTTACAAAAGTTTCCAATTCTGGGTAATTAGTTTGAACCCAGGATATAAGCTCTTTGGGCTTATAATTATCATAAATTGACTCATTATAATAATTAATGTCAGAAAGGTTTAAATAAAAACCTAACTGTATTTCCAACACGCTGTTTTTTAAAAATAAATCATCTTTAGAGAAACCTAAGGCACTCTGAAATGATGAAAAGAACATGTTGTTTGCGCCTAGATAATATTCCAAGTTTAAGCTTCCGTTATAGTAATCACCATAGTAGCTAAGATCTCCCTGAAAAACATCCGTAAAGGTTGCAATATAGGTTTGTGAACCTTTGCTATGAAACATGTGTGTATATGTTGGATAGATTGACCATTTATCGTTTAGGTTAAAGGTGTAACCGCAATACAGGTCATTTTCATAGCTTGGCTTGCTCAAGGACGTATCTGAATTAAAAGTTATAACATTAGAATACCCAAGATCATAGTTTTGCTTGGACACAAAATTAATTGTTGTAATAAAATTTGGCTGTTTAACAGTTGTTTCAGTAATTCCAAACGTATTTGTATTGCTGGCAAAGTCTGTGGAAATATAAAATAAATGCTTATCAGGATCTTGTCCAAATAAATTTAAGCAGACCAAAATTATAACTGATAAATATTTTAGTTTTATTGTCATTGTCTACAAAACATTAAATGATTAATTGGCGTATAATGATTGAAAAATATTTAAAAACCTTAATTTTGCTGTAAATCTAAATAATAATGTTCAGGAACTTATTTTTATTTTTCCATTTGCTGGTTTGTCCACTAGTTGGTTCATTAGCCCAAATAACAAGTTCTGGCATTCCTTTTTTTCATCCTGCCGAAGATACATTTTTTGTTCCTGAAATCAATATTAATGTGCCAAAGTCCAAGTTGTTACAGTTGAGAAAAGAGCAGGATGGTTCCAGGTTAAAGAACGATGTTTTTGCAATTCCTGTTGAAGTTGATATTTCTCCCGGGCTATATGGAGTTTGGAAAGAATACCCAGAGGTCAATAAAAAGGTTTGGTTGCTATCAATTAATGCCGAAGATGCTGTTTCTCTGAATTTGATTCTTTCGCCTTTTCGTTTGGAACCGGGTGTCAAACTCTTTCTTTACAACAAAAGTCAAAGTCAGGTACTTGGCGCAATAACATCAAGGAACAATAAAGAATCAGGTATTCTGCCATTGGCACAGTTAAACTCAGGGAAAATTTACATTGAATTGCAGGTGCCTATGTATTTGGAAGGGTTTGGAGAATTTTCTGTATCGACAATAGGGGTGGAGCCTTCGCGAGGAGAACAATTGAAGTCTATAACAGATGATCGCTGGTATAATACTTCCCAGCCGTGTCATATGAATGTTAATTGTATTCGAAACACCAATGTAAGGTTGCAAAAAAATTCAGTTGTGCGTATAGTTTATCGGGGAAGCCAAAGATGTACTGGAACATTAATTAATAACCTAAACTATGATGCAACACCTTATGTTTTAACGGCAGGTCATTGTTTTACAGATGGGTATGTGGCAAACACAGCAACATTTTATTTTAACTACGAGAGTCCGGATTGTGAAAATATGGACGGACCGCAGCATACAATTAGTGGTTCAAGTATAGTTGCGGCAGGTTTTTATGGAGATTATTATGATTCATTGGATTTCACCTTGTTAAAATTATCTGAGTTTCCTCCACTTGATTATTATCCGTTTTATTCTGGATGGGATGCTACAGGTATTACTCCAGACTCAACATATATTATTCATCATCCAGAGGGGGATATAAAAAAATATTCGGCAGATTTCGATGTGCCTACTATTGGTACTGCTTCTTCAGGTGGATTCGACAAAAACACACACTGGTTCATTCAAACTTACGATATTGGCAGTACAGAGGCTGGAAGTTCAGGGGCTGGTTTAATAAGTGATGAAGATTTACTTATAGGTACTTTAACAGGGGGAGGAAGTCCTTGTTCTGACGGGATAAACGATCACTTTCAAATGTTCAGCCACTCCTATAATGATTTTGCTGATCGAGATAAACAATTAAAGGCATGGCTTGACCCACAGAATCTTGGGCTACTCAAATGCCAATCGTACGATGTTACCGGACTGTTTAAAGAATCAGCTGATTATGTAACAAATATAGATACCATCGAAATATTAAAGGATTCTAAGCTTAATGAAGGTTGGGGATACCTGGCAGGACATAATTATCAGGAAAACTTTATGTTTGCGGAACATTTTACTATTAAAGGTTCCAAATATCTTTATGGTGCTCAAATACTCCCTGCTAAAGCTTATACAACCAACTATACGCAGTTTATTAACTTTATTGTTTGGGAAGGTGGATCAAAACCAGTGAATATTGTCTATGAAAAGCGATACCTGGTTAGTGAGATGGATGCAGGAGTAACTTTTGATGTTGATTTTGATTCAACTTTATTAATCAGCAATGATTTTTATTTTGGATTTCAGATTGCTTATGCTGGCGATACTGTTGCACTTCAAACTGTCGATGCTGATGTTAATCAAAACACTTCTTTTACATGGACTGGTGGCGAATGGAAACCTCTTCAATTTGATGGAGTAGACCACTCATCACATATGGCAATTAAAATGTTAATGTTTGATTTTATGCCTAAAAAAGGTCAAAACCCGGATGTTAGTCAATTGGGGCATGATATTTCTATATATCCAAATCCTTCAGATGGAAGTTTCCAGGTGTTGTTCAAAGAACAACCTGAAGGAAGTGTTGAATTTAAATTTTATGATCTGTCGGGCAGGTTTATAGATAAAATTTCTGTCATAGATCCGTCTGTAAATTACCCAATTAAGATGAATATGGAAAAAGGTATCTATATAATGACTATCAATCGCGAAGCAAAACCTTTAAGTACATACAAAGTACTTATCCAATAATTTTTTAAACTATTATCCAAAGTTTCGTTTAAAACAATGATTGATAATTTTATGTGTATTGTTGTTCATTACAACTGACCCTATAAAAAGTGGGGATTGCCAGGTGTTTGGAAAAAATGGATTATTTGGTTAATTTCATTTTGCAGGTTTGAAAAAAAGTCCAATATTGGTATGGAACTGTTCTACAACTAAAAAGAAATAATAGGAATTTGATGAAGAGACTTTTGATTTCGATAGTGCTACCTTTATTATTGGTAACCGGCATTTATTGCCAGGAAAGTTTTTTGCAGATAAATGGTTATGTGGAAACTGTTGAAGGTCAGTCTGTTGATGGCGCAGCTGCAGTTCTGTATATTGGAGGTTCAAAAGTAAATTCAATTTCTACTGGAGCTGATGGTGGGTTTTCCTTTAAGCTTGAATTTGGAAAAGAATACAAGTTGATTGTTTCAAAACCTGGGATGATACAGAAAAGAATTGATTTTAATACTAACATCGGTCCCGATTTGCAGAAAAAATATGTAAATGATTTTGCCATTTCTCTTACCAAATCATGCCAGGGAGCCAAAACCGATGTTTTTAGGGAGCCCGTAGATATAATAAGTTTTCAAGAAGGTGATGGTAATTTTGCTTCAAATCGTGATTACTTTGAAAAAATGCAAAGCAGGATTGCAGAAGCTTATGCGTCTATTGAGAAATGTTTTCAAGATAAATTCGATGAAAAGAAGGATGCTGCTGATGCTGCTTTTAAGACACAAAACTACGAAGAAGCGAGAAAACTATACCAAGAGGCCCTTAAGATTATGCCAAATAATACATCTGCAAAAAAGCAACTTTCTCAAATAGATAAAAGCATAAAGAGCAAGGCTCAGAATGAAGAAAAATATGCGCAATTGATCAAAGAAGCTGATCAAATGGCTAACCAAGGTCAATTAAATGGTGCTATTGCCAAGTACGAACAGGCAACTAGAATTAAGCCCGGCGATACCTATTCTCAAAACAAAGCTCAGGAGCTCAACAAGCAATTGGCAGTTTTAGCGCAGGAAGCCCAGGCAAAAAAAGACCTTGATCAGAAATATAATGGGTTAATTGCTCAGGCCAATACTGCACTAGCGCAAAAAAAATATGAAGAGGCTAAAATTTTTTTAGAAGAGGCAAAGACACTTAAACCTGCAGAAGCATATCCTGCCCAGAAGTTAGCCGAAGCACAAAAGGGATTAGAAAGACAGGAACAGGAAAAGTTGGTTCAGGAGGCTAAAGACCAAGCTTATGCAGATGCCATGGCGAAGGGACAGGAAGCAATGCAAAAAGGTGACTTTGTAGGAGCTCAGGCATTCTTTCAGCAAGCTTTGGCCCAGAAACCAAGTGCTTCAGAACCAAGGAATATTATTGCTCAAGCCCAAAAGTTAGAGGAACAGAGAAAGGAAGAAGAAATCAGGGCTAAACGCGAAGATGTTGAACGGCAGTTCAATGAGATGGTTCAAAAAGCAGACGGCTTGCTAGTGCAAAAACAGTTCGATAAGGCTATCGAAGCTTATCAGCAGGCTATAGGATTAAAAGCTTCAGATAAATATGCCAATTCACAGCTTATCAAAGCTAAAAACATGAAAGTTGAAGCTGAACAACAGCGCTTGGCTGATATTGAGAAATCTTATGAAAAAGCACTTGTTAGTGGTGATGCTTTAAAATTGGCACAAAAATTTGAAGAAGCAATTACAGCTTACCAGGCCGCCCTTGCTGTAAAACCTTCAGATACTAAGGCAAATGCTAAAATAGCAGAGGCCCAAAAATTGTTGGCGGCACAACAAGCTAAAATCAAAGAAGATACAGAAAACAAAGCCCGTTTTAATCAGTTGGTTCAGGAAGGTGATGGATTATTTAAAGGACAACAATATCAAGAATCCAAGGTAAAATATGCTGAAGCTTTATCTATTTACCCTTCTGAAGTATACCCTAAGAACCAGGTAACTAAAATCGACAATATTATTGCAAAACAGGTCAAAGAAGAAGAATACAATTCCATCGTTGGTAAAGCAGACAATGCATTTAACGAGCAAAGGCTTGACGAAGCACGGACCTTATATTCACAGGCTCAGTTAGTAATTCCAGAGAAAACTTATCCTGCCCAAAAGATTAATGAAATAACAGAGCTTCAAAGTAAATTGGCCAAGGAAGAGGTCCTGGCCAAATATGATAAATTAGCCGCTGATGCTGAATCTGCCATTACAGAGAAGGATTACGATGCTGCCAAACAACTTTATACACAAGCTGGACAATTGATGCCAGAGAATCCTTTCCCTGCCCAGCGGATCAATGAGATTAATACACTTATAGACAAGAATGCAAAACAACAAATAGAACAAAAATACAATGAAGTTATAGCACAGGCCGATGGATTATTTAACCAGCAACAATTGGATCAGGCTAAACAACTTTACCAACGAACAGTTACTGAATTCCCGGATAAACAGTACCCCAAAGATAAGATTAACGAAATAAATAAACTTTTGGGTGATCTAGCGAGACAGGGTAAACAAGCAGAATTTGAAAAGCTTGTAGCTGATGCTGAAACTGCAGTTGATAACGAAGCCTATGATAACGCAAAGCAATATTTAGTTCAAGCTTCAAAAGTAATACCTGAAAATCCTTACCCGCAAAGGAGAATAAATGAAATTAACGCATTAATAGATAGTAAGTCAAAAAACACAGAAGAAGAGGCTTATAATAAGCTTATTTCACAAGCAGATGGACTTTTTGGAACTAAAAAATATGAGGAGGCAAAAGCAGTATATGGACAGGCCAGGTTGAAAATGCCAGAGAATCCATATCCCAATGAGAAAATAAACGAAATCAACCAGGTATTGTCCAGATTAGCCCGCAAAGAAGTAACTGAACGATACAATAGTTACATTGCTGAAGCTGATCAGCTTTTTGGCAATGAATCTTATGAGGAAGCCAGGGGCAAATTTCAGCAAGCAGCTAAGGTTATTCCGGAAAACACATATCCACAGCAAAAAATTAATGAAATCAACACAATTTTGTCTGCTGCAGTAAATGCTAAAATAAAAGAACAAGAGATACAGAAAAGGTATGATGCTGCAATCAATTTAGCAGATCAACATTTTAGTGATAAAAACTATATTCTGGCCAAGGGAGAATATAATAAGGCCTTGTCAATATTTCCGGGTGAAAGTTATCCTGTTCAGCAAATAGCTAAAGCTGATGAGTTGATAGCCGAGCAACAAAGGTTGTTGGCAGAGCAAGAGTCTTTGGATAAACAGGTAAGGGAAGCTATTAATACAGCAGATGGTTTTTTTCGAGATAAAAAGCTGGTCCAATCAAAAGAATTTTATCAAAAGACGCTTACTCTTAAGCCAGGTCATGTTCATGCCAAATCCCAGATACAGCGGATTGATGAAATGCTGGCAGAACAAAATCAGGCAATAGTGGCAAAAGAACAACAAGAAAAACAATACAACGATTTTATTGCCAATGCCGATGCTAAATTTAAGGCCAATGATTTTCAGATAGCTAAGAAATCATATATGGCTGCACAAGCACTTAAACCTAATGAGCTTTATCCAAAAGAGCAAATAAAGAAGATTGATGATATGTTGCAGGCCCTTGCCGGTAAAAAAACTGTCAATGCTTCAAATCAAAGCAATACAACAGCAAGTGAAAATGCCAAAATTGGAGACCTGAAATTCAAAAGTGAGTCGGATAGAAAAGTATACTTAGCTGAACTCAAGAAAAAATACAGTCAGGGAGTCACTTGTGAGATCTATAAAGAAGGAAATAAGACTATTAAAAGGTATATTGTTTACCGAAAAGACGAAATCCATGAATTTAGAGAGATTTATTTCAGCTGGGGAGGTAAAAGTTACACCTATGATGGAAAACCAACTAATGCATACCATGTCCAAAAGAATGTAAAACCGCTAGATGGTGAAGCCTATACTGAAAAAAAGATGTAAACCTGCCATTTACCGGTAAAAACAAGCCATTAATAGATTTTTAACTGTCGGATACACTATGGTTTACATGTATTTTGTAACTTTCAACTACATAAACCGTCTTATTAGCAACTAAAAGTTAAACTATGAGCAACATACGAAAAATAACAGGATTTATTCTAGTAGGCATTATTGTCATTTTTACTGTTCTCACCATCTTGGGAATATGGGAAGTGATCAACCTGGAGGATATAGTTGAAAAATCATTCAAATCGCTACTGGTTGTCTTTGTAGCATCTGCAGTTGTGTTGTTTATTACTACTGTATTGGTAAAGGATGAACAACAGCCTCCAAATGGAAAAATAGAGTAGGCTGCTATAATTATTGTTGGCATTCTAAGGGCTATATAATGTGTAAATAAACATTGTATAGCCCTTTTTTAATATATCTGAATCAACAACTTTCTTGTTTGATATGTGTTTATAACATGATGGTTACAAAAATTGGTAATAAGGGATACAAAGCCCTGCTCCTTGTGGCTTTCGGTACAAGCATAAACGGAGCAAATAGGAGCTATGCGGGTTTTGAGGAAAAGGTAAAGAAGAAATATCCTGATTTGAATATTTTTTGGTCATTTACATCAGGCTCTATCCGGACGAAATTAAAGGAGCGTGGAGAAAATGTGTTGTCGCCCCTTGAGGCTATTTCTTACCTGCTTGAGCAGGAATATGAGAGAATTATTGTTCAATCCTTACATATTGTTCCTGGAGCTGAATATTCTGAATTACAAAAAACAGTAAATTCATTTTTGCTTATGCCCAAAAACAATAAACGGATTGTACTTGGGCGCCCTCTACTATTTGATCACAAATCGATGCTTGATGTGGCTCAAGCTCTTTTAGATCATTTGCCAGCAAATCGGGATGCAAACGATGCTGTAGTGTTTATGGGGCATGGCACCTCACATGAAGCCAATGTATATTACCCAGCTATGCAATTCTTTTTAAATAAGGTCGGAAATCACCTCTTTGTTGCTACTATAGAAGGAAATCCGGTATTGCAAGATGTTTTACACCAGATCAAAAAGAACAAATACAAAAAGGTCTGGCTTATTCCTTTTCTAACAACCGCGGGCTACCATGTTCGTGTGGATATGAATGGAAATGGCGAAGGGACTTGGCGGACTGTACTGGAAGAGGAAGGTTTTCAGGTTGAGTCTGTTCTAAGCGGTGTTTTGGACAATCCACTGATCCAAAATATATGGGTGGAAAATATCGGGCATTGGTTAGAAGAGTAATGAAAATAATCCCTCTAAAAGAATCAATATCGCAAATGGCACTACTCCAATATGGCAACAACCCTTGCAGGTGCTGCAGATGCCCCAACTATCTTTAAAGGAAAAACAGCAACTTTGAATCCATTGTATGGAAGTTCGTCCAGATTGACGAGTTGTTCCATATGCCAATACTCTTTTCTTCTGCCGACCAAATGTGCTTCCCAAAAATATTCTGGATTTCCAGTTTCCTTTGCCTTTTTTAGCATATAAGGTAAAGGCAAATCCCATCCCCAAGAATCAATGCCCATAACTTTGATACCTTTGTCGATAAGCCATTCTGTAGCTTCGGCACTCATACCTGTCCCAATTTTATGAAAGTCTTTTGTTCCATTAAACTTGTCCCTGCCCGTTTTGATAAGTACAATCATACCTGGCTGAAGTCTTAAATAATTTTGGCTTAAAAATTCATCTAAATCAGCTATTGTTATGGGATCAAAATCTGCTTTGTGTTTCATGTCTATCACTATTCCGTCACCGAAACACCATTCTAAAGGGATTTCATCTATTGTTTTAGATTTTTTATTGTCTGTAATTGGTGAATAGTGCCATGGGGCATCAATATGGGTTGTGGAATGCACTCCCATTTTCTCAATGGTATCATCAGCCCAACCCGTAAAGTCTTTTGGAAAAAGCTTAAAAGGTAATCCTAAAAACCGGAGCAGCCATTTTGCCTTTCGGTGAGGTTTAAACTTTATTTTCACTTTCATGAACCAGGGGTCTGCTTTATTATATTTAATGGGTTTGGATAAATCTACAATTTTCATTTTTTTTATATTATAGGGTTTCTTACTGTTTATCGTAAAACATATGTGTTTTTAGCTGCTGGCAAAAGAAAAGTGCATCTGAACAATAGTCCAATTACTGTTTCTTCTTTCTAACACACCTGTCCATCTGGTATTTTCCCAATTGGCTGCCTGTCCCTTCCATTCATTAATATCATCAAGTAAACAGAAAAACCAGGCAACATCACCTGATTCTGAAAAGTTTATAGTTAAATCTTTTATTTCATATTTTATCGCTTTAAAATCAGGGCTCATCCAAAATGCTTCGGCTTTTTTGAATTCTTGGAATCCTCTTACAACCATATTGTTAGGGTCTACTTCAACATAATTTGAATCATTTGCTATTACGCTATATAACAAATTGATATCTTTGGCCTTTGCCCATCCAATACTATTGTGGATTGCTTTTTCAACTTTTTGTTTGTCTATTTCAATGTTGAAATCATCAGTTGGCTTTTGACATGATAATAGCATATAAAAGAAGCATATCAGAGCCAATAGTGATTTTGAACTTAAATTTTTCATAAAGGCTTATTTATTCTGTTTGTATTCTGGTAATATAACAATATACTAAATTTAACCAAGTCAACCTTTCAACGATAAAACAAAAATCACAACAGATTAAAAAATGCCAAGTGTAGCTTTAACCAGAAATATGCATTAGAAAATCTATTACATAGTGAAATTGTTACAATATAAGTCGTTTCACTTACTTGTTTCGATTATTCATACTTGCAAAAGCCTAAGAGTAACTGATGTTTTTTTCTAAGGCATAAACTACTAAATTAAAAAGTTGCCGGGTTGTTATTAGTTTTTTTTATCGATGATACATTAGCATAATATAGGGTCACTTCCATCAATTTTTGCTTTAGCCTTGGGCAACAAAGTATTCTAAAATCTTAAATCTATCTATTGCTTTCCAGGGCAAAATTTAAAAAAGCCCTATTCAGTTGGCTGGCGGTCATGTTTTTGTCAATAATGACCTTGTCAGAATTCAGTAAGTAAATAGTAGGGGTATACCTAAGGTTGTATTTTAGGGCAATGTTTGCCATTTGATCTTCTCCGATCAGGTTAATCCAGTTTCCAATACCATGTCTTTTAATATAAGATTTCCAGTCATCCTCATCGTTGCCCAAACAAATTGTAACTATTTCAAAGTTGAGATAGTCAAATTTTTGGCTTGTCTTTTTGACTTGCTTGGTAATCATCTCACAAAGCGGGCATTCATAGTTCATAAAATAGAGCACAATAAAATCTCCTTTTAAATCATTTATATTGATGGTCTGTCCAGAAGTGTCGTTGAGTACAATTGTAGGTGCCAATTGACCAAGAGATACAGGCTTAAGTTGGTTATATTCTTTGTTCAGTACTTCAATGTCGTTGTTTGTTATCCAGCTATAACCACTTTGCAGGTAATGTTTTTCAATGATATGTAGATAAACATATTCGCTAATGGGGTCGTTTTTTTGCTTTTCGTATTTATTTAAAACATAGCTAACGACAAACTTTTGGGTTGCTGAGTCACCAGAGGCTTTATTAATTATATAATCCACAGCCGAGCATAAATTTCCTGGTTTCTGGGATGTCATTTGATCCAGGAACAAGTTTAGCTTTTTAGTATAAATAGGAGTGCGGATTAGCCTTTTGTCTGATATGTCAAGGTTATCCAAATAATGTTTCTTGTAATAAGAGAGCTGAAATGCCCAGATAGTAGAATCCGGGTTTGGGGTTTCTGCAGGTGGAGTGTATTCTGGAATTTCCACTTGTGTTTGTGCCAGTAAATAGGCAGTTAAGAAGTTGCTGGTACTAGTTGAAATATATTTCTGTAAAAGGCTGTCGAACTGTTTGCTGTAGCCTTGACTATTAATATTTTCCAACTTTGGTGCTGGGTGTTTTTTCTTGTCATTTACAGTTTTACCTAAAGATTTTCCTTCCATCTTAGAATCTTGTTCCACAAGGTCTTTCAGAAAACTATTGTATTGAATGGTTGGAGCAGGGCCCGTTAAAGTATTAACATTCTCTTCTATGTTATAATTAATAGCAATTTTTTCTTCATAGCCATTATCAATTAACAATTCTTTAAGTATCGAATCATTATAAAAAATATAATAGATACCACTTTTAAGACCAGTATTGACGAACAGTCCAAACCCATTTTCATTTAAATGTGTCGATTTAATTTTATAGGCACCATCGGCATATTGGTAGCCCAAAGTAATTTCTTTGAATTTCAATCCAGGATGGGATATGCTGATTATTTGAGCATCGGTTCTGATTGAAAATGTTAATAATAATATGCACCAAAGCAACCATTTTGCGAGCAAATTCATCTTAATTGCGTATTTATTGATCAAAGTATAACCAGGGTTGATAAAAGACCTAATAAAATTTTTCTAAAGATGAATAATATTATTCATTTTTACACGTTCATTTAGAAACTATACCTAAAGAATATGCTATCTGTCCTTATTCCTGTTTATAATTACGATGTGCGTGAGTTGGTAGAAGAAGTGCACAGGCAAGCTGCAGAGGAAAATATCGATTTTGAAATTTTGGTCGATGACGATGCATCTGACCAGCAGTTTAGGGAAATAAACCGGCAATTAGTTACACTCCCCAATGTGAATTATGTTGAAGAAAACGTTAACCTGGGACGCTCGAAAATCCGGAACAAGTTGGCACAAGAAGCTAAGTATAAGAAGCTTCTGTTCATGGATTGCGATTCTGGCATTTTGAATAAAAGCTTTATAAAAAATTATGTTAGTGTTGCAGATTCCTCTCCGGTAATTTATGGTGGAAGGCTCTATTATGAGCAAGGGAAGATTACTTCTAATTATAGGTTGCACTGGCTTTATGGTATTAAAAGAGAACAATCGCCTGCACGCAATAGGAGAGTCGAACCAAACCGCTCTTTCCAGACCAATAATTTTTTAATTGATAAGGGGTTATTGCTGAGTATTGGCTTTAATGAGAAAATCACCGGATATGGGCACGAAGATACCTTGTTTGGGTACGAACTCAAAAAACGTAATATCTCAATTACCCATATTGATAATGCAGTTGCACATCTAGGACTTGAACCCAGTGAAGAATTCTTAAGAAAAACCAGGGAGGGAATCAAAAACCTAAAGCGTATAATGCGTATCAATGGTAACGAGAAAAAATTGGTCCATGATATCACAATTCTATCTTATTACAAAAAAATTGAACGTTTTAGACTAAACAAGCCTGTTGAGTTTTTCTATAAAAGATATGAGCACTTGCTCCGTAAAAACCTTTTAAGCAGCAAGCCAAACCTTTTGGTCTTTGATTTGTACAAGTTGGGCTACCTTTGCTCAATAAATGGGGATTCCCTCAATTAGTTGAATATATCTTTTACTTTCTGTACTGTCTCCAGATGTTTGTACAATTAAGCTTGCTCAACGCTTCTTTGTGTCATTCATTATATTATCTTTGTAGCCATTTTTTAACACGATTAAATAGGATTCATTAGAATGACACTCAATGATGTATTGACATCCAGCATATCTATGGCTGTTAAAGAGTTGTACGGTGCCGAGCCTGAAACTAAATTAATTCAGGTACAGAAAACCCGCAAAGAATTTGAAGGAGACGCCACGTTGGTAGTATTCCCTTTTTTACGGATTTCTAAGAAATCACCAGAACAAACAGCTGAGGATATAGGTGCATATTTAAAAACCAATGTTGATCTGGTAAGCAGCTATAATATTATTAAAGGGTTTCTGAACCTGGTAATAAAAGATGCTTATTATCTGGATTTCTTGACAGGTATCAAGGATAGTGAGAATTTTGGTTTTGAAGCTGTCAAGTCTGGTGCAGAGAGAGTAATGGTTGAATACTCTTCTCCAAACACGAATAAACCTTTGCATTTGGGGCATATCCGCAATATTTTATTGGGGCACTCCCTCAGCAAGATATTGGCTGTGAACGGCAAAGAGGTTATTAAAACAAACATTGTAAACGATCGAGGTATTCATATCTGTAAATCAATGCTCGCCTGGCAGAAATGGGGCAATGGTGAAACCCCTGCATCATCAGGCAAAAAAGGTGACCATTTGGTAGGTGACTATTATGTAAGGTTTGATTTGGAGTATAAAAAGCAGATCAAAGAGCTTGAATCTAAAGGGATGTCTTCTGAGCAGGCAACCAAGGAAGCTCCATTGCTCATTGAAGCGCAGGAAATGCTTAGAAAATGGGAGGCAAAGGACCCTGAAGTACATAAGCTGTGGGAAACCATGAACCAATGGGTTTATGATGGGTTTGATGTTACCTATGATAGGATGGGGGTAGGATTCGATAAAATCTATTACGAATCAGACACCTATATTGTTGGGCGCGATACTGTGCTTGATGGCTTAAAAAAGGGAACTGTTTATCAACGCGATGATAAATCTGTATGGGCTGACCTGACCGGTGAAGGGCTCGATGAAAAATTACTTTTGCGTAGTGATGGAACTTCTGTTTATATGACACAGGATATTGGGACTGCCCAGTTAAGGCAAAATGATTATAGTCCTGATAAAATGGTATATGTAGTTGGTAATGAGCAAAACTATCACTTTAAGGTTTTGGCCATAATACTAGATAAATTAGGATTCTCCTGGGCAAAAGGATTATACCATATGTCATACGGCATGGTTGAATTGCCGGAAGGTAAAATGAAATCGCGCGAAGGTACAGTTGTTGATGCTGACGACCTTATGGACGAAATGATTGCTACAGCCAATGAGATGGCTAATGAATTGGGTAAACTTGAAGGCTTTTCTGAAGAAGAAAAACTTGAAAATTATAGGATTATAGGTCTTGGGGCTCTTAAATATTTCATACTTAAGGTAGACCCTACTAAAAACATGACTTTTGATCCTAAGGAGAGTATTGATTTCAATGGAAATACTGGTCCGTTTATACAATACACTTATGCTCGTATCCGGTCGGTATTCCGCAAAGCAGCGGAACTGGGTGTTGATTATAAAGTCAATGTGGATGGAAATATAGTGCTTTCTACCAAAGAAAAAAGCTTGCTAAAGATGGTCCATGATTTTCCTTCAATTGTAAAAGATGCCGGAGATAATTACAGCCCAGCCTTAATTGCAAACTATTTGTACGATTTGGTTAAAGAATACAACCAGTTCTACCATGACCATTCCATACTCAAAGAAGTTGATAATTCGAAACGCAACCTAAGGTTGTTGTTGTCAGATACCGTAAGTAGAATACTATTAAATGGCATGGATTTATTAGGTATTGAAATGCCTGAAAGAATGTAGTTTTTTTTATTCTATTGAATAACTATTTTTGTGAAGCAAAAGAAAATTAGAAGATGTTTGATAATTTATCCGATAAGCTAGAAAGATCCTTTAAGGTCCTGAAAGGGCAGTCAAGAATAACGGAACTTAATATAGCAGAAACTCTCAAGGATGTGCGTAGAGCCTTGCTTGATGCCGATGTTAATTATAAGGTAGCCAAAACATTTGTAGATAAGGTTAAGGATGAAGCAATGGGACAAAAGATCCTAACTGCTATAAAACCTGGGCAAATGATGGTGAAAATTGTCCACGATGAGTTGGCAATACTGATGGGCGGTGAGAATGTTGATGTTAACGTAAAAAGTAATCCGGCAATTATTCTTTTATCAGGCCTACAGGGTTCTGGTAAAACAACTTTTGCTGGTAAACTAAGCAAACACCTGAAGGATAAAAGGGGTAAATCACCGTTTTTGATTGCAGGTGATGTTTACCGTCCGGCTGCGATTAACCAGTTGCAGGTGCTAGGTGAGCAGATTGGGGTTCCGGTATATACAGAAGAAGGAAACCAGGATCCGGTAAAAATTGCAAAAGCCGGAATTAAAGAAGCAAAAAAATTGGGGCATGATCTTGTTTTGATTGATACTGCCGGTCGTTTGGCAATTGATGAACAAATGATGGATGAGATCGAATCTATCAAAAAAGCAGTCAATCCCCATGAAATATTGTTTGTGGTTGACTCCATGACTGGTCAGGATGCTGTAAACACTGCAAAGGAATTTAATGACAGGCTTGATTTTGATGGTGTCGTACTTACAAAACTTGATGGTGACACCAGGGGTGGTGCAGCTTTGTCTATCAAGTCAGTAGTAAACAAACCTATCAAGTTTATTAGTGCAGGTGAAAAGATGGAAGCGATCGAACTTTTCCATCCATCACGTATGGCAGACAGGATACTGGGCATGGGTGATATTGTTTCACTCGTTGAACGTGCACAGGAACAGTTTGATGCTGATGAAGCGAGA
>JBNKPU010000060.1:0-5500 GCA_050295515.1 Bacteroidales bacterium
CTATGAATTTCACTTATAAATACCGATTTTCTGCGTCATATTTGCTTACCATAGCCCGCTATGCTTTCGCAAACATTCCTTGAAACTCAATATTTATAAGCGATTTGAGCCATTAATTTTATATCGAACTCAGGTTATTACATATTGAAATTGCTTCAATATAAGTCGTTTCACTTACTTGTTTCAATTATTCATACTCTCTTTATTTTTATTGCATTCATGAACTCCCTTTGGTCGGTTCACCATAGCGGTGCTATGATTCATCTCACCAAGTCCTTCTATTTTTGCGCTTTCAACCTTCATAACGAAGTTCTAATACATAATCCGGGTTAAACAAATAAATGCAGATGTAATACCATCCTAAATATTTTAATTTAGTATGTATCGCTTTTTTTATTACAAAAGATTTCATAAACTGCATTTCCAAATATAAATCCTATGCAAAAAGCTGTCATCTATCACCTGAGTAAAAAAGGCACCACTAAATATTTTGCGGAAGAGATTGGTGAATACCTTATGTCCAAAAACATTCAGAGCCATGTTTATTCTGTGCATGACTATAAAGCACAACAATTAGCAGGTGCCGACATTGTGTTCCTGGGCGCTTGGACACATGGACTCTTTATTATGTTGCAACACCCGGACAAACCCTGGGTCGAATTTGCCAAACAATTGCCTGACCTAAAAGGCAAAAAAATAGCACTCTTTACAACTTACAAATTGGCAACAGGCAGTTTATTCCGCAAAATGGAGAAAATCCTGGGAGATAAAATTGATTCCGTTGGGTGCATTTTAAAATCAAAAAGTGAAAACATGAACAATGAACACAAAAATATAATTCGGGAATTGATCAATTGAATCTCGCAATAAAAATTCCTTTTTCCATTAATTTTTATTTTCTTTAGCCTATAGTTTATCAGTAATATTTTTGTTTGTCATGAAAATATCTCAACAACTCCTTCTTTTACTCACACTATTCACAATTTTATCTTGTGAGAAAAATACAGAAGAGCCTATTATAACTAAGAAGCACATAAAAAAAACATATATTGAGCCTGGACATTTGTTATATAAAGCTGAATCCTACACAAAAGAAGGCATAAAAGAATCAGAAATTGTCTATGACACAACCTTCAAGGATTCTACTGTCATCTATGGAAAATATGAGTATGAATATTCAAAAGACAACATCATTTATTGCAAACGGATATTCTCATCAAAAGGAATAATCCTTAATCAAATCTTTTATAAAAATGAATTTGATGACAGAGGGAACCTTACCCTTAGCCATATTGACGACCTAGATCCAAACCTTATTTTTTATGAGTTTGATTATAACCAAAGTAAGCAGATGGTTAAATGGCAAGTTAGCCTGAACAATAGTTGTTTTGTCCTTTTATATTTCCATTACGACAATGACGGCAACATGATTTCACAAGAAAGCTTTAATCCCGCCGATACATCTTTAAGGGAAACAACCACCTATACCTACAACATCAATAATCAAATAACTACGCTTAGTAGCATCTCTGTAAATGCCGATAAACCTTGGAAAAAAATAAACTACTTTTATGATGAAAACAATTACTTGATTAAAGTAGAAGAAATCAAATCTGTTTATGCAGGCAATGGCACGTATGAAAATTTGCTTATATCTACAAATTACAAAAGAGATCTTGTTGGAAGACCTATTGAGATTAAGGAAGATTACAAGGACCTGTATACTTCGTATGAATATTCATCAGATGATTTTTTCCCTATTAAAAGCATAACAGCAGGCAGTGATTATTTTCTTTTTATGTTTTCAATCCCATTTTAATTAGCATGAAACCAATAAATCTATTCATATTTATTTTTACAAGCACGCTTCTATTCAATTGTGAATCGGAAATTACCCCTCCTGTCAAACAGGATGAATTTATAAAATCCAATATTAGCAATACAAATATAGTTTATGAATATCAGGAACCTGGTCATATACTGAAGCAAAAATCATTACACCCTAAATCCCCAAACATGGTGCGTTATGAAGATTATGACTCACTTGACGGAAAAATAGATTTAACTTTTACAAATGACTACTATTTTGATGATTATGGTAATATTTTTAAAATAATAAGTTATGATTATTTGGATCGGTTCACTTCTCAGTCATTTTATGATAATGTTTATGATTCATATGGAAGATTAATCCAAACCCAAGATCCCTATTCAACCAGTAGAGGTATTGTTATTGTTTCTTATGAATACAATTCGGACGGGACTATTAAAGCCCAACATAAGGCTAATAACAAGGATACAATTCAAAGCGAATTTTATAATATTTTAAATGGTGGACAAACTATTGAAGTATTATCTTTTAATACAGCGCTAAATGATTATTCTGTTAGCAGATCCTATATCTATAATGACAACAATAAATTAAAACAAATCTATTATAATCCTAGCAGCCCGAATGTTTTTATGTATGAATTTGAATATGACCAAAATGGCAATTTGACAGAAACATTGCATTACTACCAAAATGAATATACAGGATCTGCTTATTTTAAATATGATGATTTTGGCAGAAAAATAAAAACATCCTATTCGGATCGTGATTACTACTTTGTATATGAATATTCAAATGACAACTTTATAGCAAAAGATTATCCGGACCCCTTTTTCTATTTTGAATATAAGTTAAGCAAGCACTAACAACATTCCCAGACATCTGTTAAAATCTTATAAATCCTTCATTGTAAGCTGTATCCTTTTACGTGCAATATCTACTTCCAACACTTTTACCTTTACATGTTGGTGCAGGTGCACAACTTCATTTGGATCTGAAACAAACCGGTTGGCGATTTGAGAAATATGAACCAGTCCATCCTGTTTTACTCCAATGTCGACAAAGGCTCCAAAGTTTGTAATGTTCGTAACTATACCGGGCAAAGTCATCCCAACTTTAACATCTTCCAGCTTATGTATGCCATCAGCAAATTCAAACACTTTAATTCCCGAACGTGGGTCACGGCCAGGTTTTGAAAGCTCTTTTAAAATATCGGTAAGAGTAGGTATACCAACACCGGGTGTCACATATTTCTGTAGAACAACCTTTTTTCTTATTTCATCGCCCGCAATTAGCTCATCAACTGTTACTCCTTGGTCTTTAGCCATTTGGCTCACAATTTTGTAGCTTTCGGGATGAACTGCACTGTTATCCAAGGGATTTTTGGCCCCTCTGATCCTTAAGAAACCTGCAGCTTGCTCATAAGCTTTTGGCCCTAAGCGGGGCACATCCTTTAAAGCAGCTCTTGAAGCAAAAGGACCATTTTCTTTCCTATAATCAACAATGTTTTGTGCCAATTGGGCCCCTAGTCCGGAAACATAGGTCAACAAATGCTTGCTGGCTGTATTGAGCTCAACTCCTACTGCATTTACACAACTCGCCACAACCTGGTCGAGTGAGCCTTTTAACTTATTCTGGTCAACATCGTGCTGATATTGTCCAACACCAATGGATTTAGGATCTATTTTAACCAGTTCTGCCAGCGGATCCATCAACCTCCTGCCAATCGATACAGCCCCACGAACGGTTACATCGTACTCAGGAAACTCCTCACGGGCTACTTTTGATGCAGAGTAAACAGAAGCTCCGGCTTCACTGACTACAAACACCTGTAATTCGCTATTAAAACGTATTGATTTAATAAAGCTTTCTGTTTCGCGGCTTGCAGTTCCATTGCCAATGGCAATGGCTTCTATTTTATACTGTTCAACCAGGGTAGATATTTTGTGCTTGGCCTGCGACCTTTCGTTTTGAGGTGGATGAGGGTAAATTGTACTGTTATGTATAAGGTTTCCCTGGGCATCAATACAAACAACTTTACATCCTGTCCTGTATCCAGGATCAAGAGCAAGAATCCTTTTATTGCCCAAGGGGGGCAACATTAACAATTGACGTAAATTTTTGCTAAATACGCCAATAGCAACATCGTCTGCGCCCTCTTTAGAACTGCCCCTGAATTCAGTTTCGATGGAAGGGCCCAACAGTCTTTTATAGCTGTCTTTAATCGCCATTCGAACTTGTTCTGAAATATCCAGGTACCCTTTAATAAATATATCTTCAAGTTGCTCAACAGCTTTATCTTCATCAGGACCTATCGAAATACGGAGAAATCCTTCATTCTCTCCCCTGCGCATAGCTAATATCCTGTGCGAGGGACATTTCTTTAATGGTTCTGAAAAATCAAAATAGTCTGAATACTTTGCAGCCTCTTCGTCTTTTCCCTTAACCAACTTTGAGCTGATAAAAGCTTCGTAAGAAAACAACCTTCTTATTGCATTCCTGGCCCTGTTGTTCTCGGTTACCCATTCGGCAATTATATCCCGGGCACCCTGCAAGGCATCCGAGACAGTCTCAACTTCTGCATTGATAAATTGTGATGCTTTGCTTTCTATATCATACTCTTGTTGCTTCATTATAATTGCAGCAAGAGGCTCCAGTCCCTTATCACGGGCAATTGTAGCACGGGTTTTCTTTTTTTGTTTATAGGGTAAATAAAGATCCTCCAATTCGGTTGAGGTCTTTGCGTTTTCAATTTTTGATTTTAGTTCAGGGGTAAGTTTTCCTTGCTCTTCAATTGAATTCAGTATGCTTTCCCTTCTTTTATCGAGTTCCTGTAACCGTTTTAATTCATCTTTAACAAATGCAACCATTTCCTCGTCCATGCTTCCGGTCATCTCTTTTCTATAGCGGCTGATAAAAGGAATGGTAGCCCCTTCTTCAAGCAGTTTGACCGTGTTGGCTACATTTTTTTGTTCCAGATTGGCTGCTTTGGAAATTAAATCAATATAATTCATATTAAAACTTACTTTTCAAGGCTTCAAATGTAATAGAAATGAAATCAAAATAAATAACAAAACAGGTCAGATTAATTAATTTTGTTACATGCTGGTGAAAATCAAAACAATACACACACCACCAAGTAGATTTAACCTGAATTTTATTCAAACATGACTTAGCTATAATCACTATCAAATTTTTTTGTCTAATCATTATTCTGTTAATTTGCACTTTATTTCGAAATAACCTAAAAAACACATGCAGCCAACTATTTCTGTTATTTTACCATTTACAAAAGCTGGTGAAGGTCTATCTCAAGCTATCGACAGCATCTTATCTCAAAACCTTAAAACTTTTGAACTCATTCTTATTGATGCAAATTCAGATGTCGACTTCGATGGAGCATTGAATGAAAGTATCAAAAAGGACAAAAGAATTAAACTCTTTCACGAAGAATCGCAGATATATGCCAAAGCTCTAAACAAAGGAATAAAAGAAGCAAAAGGGGATTATATTGCTATAATGGGAAACGAGGGCGAATCTCTGCCCGAACGATTGGAAAAGCAGGCTGAATATTTGGACCAAAATCAGGATACTTCAGTAGTTGGCTGTTTGGTTGCGCCAATATACAGTAACGAAACAGATAAAGAAAATGAGTTTTTATCACAGTAC
>JBNKPU010000061.1:0-12560 GCA_050295515.1 Bacteroidales bacterium
GCTCGCGGGAAGTACCGGATGTGCCGCCACCGCTCCATGACCATGAACCACCTGATGTGGGCTGCGGACCAAATTTAACTTTGTCCCCTGAATTTACCGTTACACTGGACGTTTGTTGCCAACTTCCATCATTTACTTGTAAGTATGGGGTAATTGCTGTTGTTGTACAGCTCCCAATATTGTTTATAATTGCGTCTGCGATAGTTGGGTAAGCCCATGAGACTGTGTTTCGGTTAAAAATAGCCGAACCTCCATCAGAGTCCCCTCCATTTATATCACCATTATCCCACCAAATTGGGGCCATTTTCCTGGCCTTGGCAGCCTGTATGAAAAACTCTGCATATTTTGCACGTTCACTAGTGTTATTCTTATCTGTTGGGCTCCATTCACCAATAACTACAGCCCTGCCATTTTGGATAAATTTATTATATAGCCTGTCAAATTCGCCAAGTAGGGCAGATTGCTCAGAAGAACTTCCCCAGCTAGTTGTTCCTGGTATTTGCATCACAAAATTATAGGGATAATAATTATGCCAGGATATAATAACTCTATTATCGTTATTTGGAATTACCAGATCATTTATAGCATCAATTCCACCACTTGCCCCATAAGGTGAAACCATTAGATGCCTACTTGCATTGTTCCCTCCAGTATTTCGAATAGCATTTACTGCCGCCAAATGGAATGCATTAAGTACCTCTCGCCCTTCTGCAGTTCCACCGGACCATTCTTCTGCCGAACCAACCAGACGAGGTTCATTCAATGTTTCAAAAATAAGATAGTCTCCATAATTTTTGAACCTGTTGGCTATTTGGGTCCACACTTTCGTGATCTGATTGACAACTGCATCTTTTTGGGCGTAAGTCGGCACAACCCAGGAATCATCGTGGTGTATGTTAATAATCACATACATATCATTTGCAAATGCATAATTGATGACTTCTTCAACCCTGTCGAGCCAGGCTGCATCAATCGTGTAATTAGGTGCACCCCCAAGATGTTGATACCAGGTAACAGGCACCCTGATCGTTTTAAATCCCTTTTGTCTTACTGCATCGATCATAGCCTTGGTTGTTTTGGGATTCCCCCAACAAGTTTCGGTATCAAGCCCTGACACCCATGAACCATGAGCATCGAGCGAATTACCTAAGTTCCATCCTGCTCCCATATCTGCTGTTAGTTGCATAGAAGTAATATTGCGCATGCCAGTATAAGCTGTATTAGCAGAGATCGTGACAAATGCAGAAAAAACAAGCAAAAGTGTTAAAACTAAATTCAAATTTATGCACCTGAACAAATTTCGAAAATTGATTTTGTACAAACACATTGAGTAGTTAGATTTTTTTTTCATGTTAGTTAAGATTTAATTATTGTTAGATGTCTACAAAAAAAATCAGCGTATTATTTCAACATCAAGGCAATCCCTTTTATATCAGTCTGAATCTCATGAAGACTCAGGAATATATCACGATTAAGGATCTGCCCTTTTCAATCAACTAGCCCTAAATGTTATATGTTGAGATTTGTCCTCTATAATTGACTTACTGGTTCGAGAACAATAAAAGTTTAATAAAATCGACTCTGTCTCATTTTATCCTGAAGACAATTCTAATAAATATTTCCCATTCAGCAAATTTTTTATCAACTTTTTTCACTAAAAACCATTTACCCTTCAACTAATTTTAGCTCTAATACTTCACCATTTAAAATCTACTTAACCAGCATCTTATGAACAGCAGTATTCTTGTTGATGTCGATCAACCTTATAAAATAAATCTCCTTTGGAAATTTAGCGTCCTGGAATTTTAAAAGTATTATCAATCAATTTTAAACTACTTCGACAATAGAAGCACAAATGCTTCTGCAGAATCTTTTAATGCTAAAATAAAGGCTTTTAGAAGTCAATTTAGAGGGGTAAGAAATATCCTTTCTTCCTTTATCGATTATCTAAAATTTATGCTTGAAATTGTAAATCCCCAGAAATATTGCTTGACCCGTGAGTTGGAGTATGAGAGTGGTTTTATGTTGCACATAAAACAAAAAACAGTGTGAGGTTAATCGCTCTCGCTCTTCACTCTCACACTGTTTTTGTGGTGCCACTCGGAATCGAACCAAGGACACACGGATTTTCAGTCCGTTGCTCTACCAACTGAGCTATGGCACCGTGCTTAAACAGCGGTGCAAATGTAAATAAAAAATAATAACTACCAAAAACAGAATGCTTTTTTTTTGAAGATTATGCCACCATGAAAAATGGAAAAAGTATACTTCTGAAAAACAACATTTTAAAACAATTCAACAATTGTGATGTTTTTATACTTTTATAGCCATAAATATAGCGGGGATGGAATTTCACACACACACACTAAAGAACGGAATAAGGCTTATTCACAAACAAGTGCAGTCACCTGTGGCACATTGCGGACTTATTATCAATACAGGTTCAAGAGATGAAGAAGAAAAAGAACATGGAATAACACATTTAATCGAACACCTTATTTTTAAGGGCACAACTAAACGAAAGGCATTCCACATCCTTAGCCGCATGGAAGATATTGGAGGTGAACTAAATGCTTATACTTCTAAAGAAGAGACCTGTATTTACACTACTTTCTTCAATAATTATTATGACAGGGCCTTTGAACTGATCCGGGACATTGTTTTTAATTCAGTATTCCCACCAAAAGAAATAATAAAAGAGAAAGAAGTTGTTATCGACGAAATCAATTCATACAAAGATTCTCCTTTTGATCAAATATTTGATGATTTTGAGGAATTGATTTTTAAAGGCAATCCTATTGCCAGAAATATTCTGGGTACTGAAGAAAGCCTAAAGAAACTCTCTCGCAATAACATTTTAAATTTTCAGAACAAACACTATACTACCGATCAAATGGTAGTATCTTCTGTTGGAAATTTCAGTTTTAACAAGATAAAAAAGTACTTTGAAAAATACTTTACAGATGTTCCGGAAAAAAAATCATCCATAAAAAGAATTGCTTACAATGAAAGCATATATAAAAAGACCGAACAGAACATTTCTAAAGGAACACACCAATCTCATTGCTTACTGGGCGCACCTGCATTTAGCTTTAATGATGACAGGAGACTTATCCTACACCTGCTCAACAACTACATTGGTGGTCCAACCCTTAATTCTAAGCTTAATTTGACCCTACGCGAAAAGAAGGGGCTTGCCTACAATGTTGAATCAAATTACACTTCGTATTCCGACACGGGCATCATCAGCATATATTTTGGGACCGACAAAAAAGATCAAACCAAAAGTATTAACCTTACACTTAAAGAACTCAAGAAGCTCTGTACTGTACCCCTTGGCATTGCACAGCTTGCCAAGGCAAAAAAACAACTTATCGGACAAGTGGCAATTTCTGGCGAAAACAACGAGAACCAGATGCTTTCCATCGGCAAAAGTTTGCTGGTTTACAATAAAGTGGACAGCCTGGAAACCATTGCCAAAAAGATCGAAGCGATAAGCTCTGAGGAAATTTTGGATGTTGCAAATACGATCTTTGGTCAAGACAATATATCAATATTAACCTTTTATTAATACAAAAACCCAATGTATACACAAAGTGACATCGACAATTATATTGCACAGAATAGCAGCATTGAAGACCCGGTATTGTCAGAGCTATACAGGGAAACTCACATAAAAATCCTGAACCCAAGAATGGTATCTGGGCATCCCCAAGGAAAACTTCTTGAAATAATCAGCAAAATATTTTTTCCCACAAACATTCTCGAAATCGGAACTTTTACCGGGTATTCTGCCATATCGCTTGCAAAAGGGCTTAAACCCGGCGGACAGCTATACACTATTGATATCAACGACGAACTTGAAACCATTGTAAAAAAATACATTGAGAAATCGGGCCTTTCAGAAAAAATCAAATTACATTGGGGAGATGCCCTTGAAATTATCCCAAAACTAGATGTTGAATTTGACCTCGTATTTATCGATGCAGATAAAAAACAATATATTGAATACTACAACAGTATAATTGACAAACTGAGAAGCGGAGGGACAATTTTAGCTGATAATGTTTTATGGTACGGAAAAGTCCTTGAAGATGAAAAAGACCAAGACCCGGAAACAAAATCAATTGTAAGCTTCAACAAAATGATCAGAAACGACACAAGGGTGGAAAATTGCATCATTCCCCTAAGGGACGGAGTTTCAGTTATTAGAAAACTTTAATTATATTGCAGCAGAGATTTTGTTTAACGCAAACCATTAAATTTTTAACAATAATTTTTAAAACCTTTAACAAAATTGATTGTTAGTTAGGAAAGATTTGCATAATTATTAGTATGGGAAGTTACTCAATTAAAGACTTGGAAAGGCTTTCGGGCATAAAGGCTCACACTATCAGAATTTGGGAAAAACGCTATAGTTTAATTAATCCTGAACGAACCAGCACAAATATACGTACTTATTGTGATGGTGATTTAAAAAAAATCCTAAATATTTCAATATTAAACAGGAACGGATTAAAAATATCCAAAATAGCCCAACTGACAAGCAACGAAATTTCATCCCTTGTAACCAAACTTACTGAAGATCATCACGATTCAGACAGCCAATTCGAGAATCTCTATATTTCCATGATCGATATGGATGAAAATCTTTTTGACAAAATAATATCTAGGGCTATTATTCAAATGGGTTTTGAAAACATGGTCCTTAATTTACTATATCCATTTTTTAAGCGAATAGGAATAATGTGGCAAACGGGAACAATCACACCGGCACAGGAACACTTTATTTCTAATCTTGTTCGCCAAAAACTAATTGTAGCTATAGACAGCACTACCATAACCGACGATCCTGGCTCTAAATCTTTTTTACTTTATTTACCTGAGAAGGAACTTCATGAACTTGGACTGCTGTTTATGTATTATTTGTTGAAGAAACGTGGACAAAAAGTTGTGTACCTGGGATCTATGCTCCCTATTGAAAGCATCCAGGCCATCGAAAAGCTTAAACCTTCTGATTTTATTGTAACAAGTATTGTTGGCTCAATGGATGACGATGAGGTTGACGAATACATCCTTAGCCTGAACAAAGCCTTTCCTGATAAAAATATTTATATAACAGGCCAACAAGCAGCCTCAAAATCATGTTCTTTCAAAAACATTAAAATTATTCCCACAGTAACTTCTTTCATAGAAGAAATTGAAAAAATTGCATAAGACCTACCCAGAAAGGGCTATAGGGATAATTATCTCCATTTAAGCTTTTTTTGTTTAACTTTAACTAAACACTTCTCAACTGTCTTTAAACAATAAAACCCCTTGCTTTTATTTAGTCTTTATTTTGAAATTTAATTCATATATGCCTGTTATAGTTACCTTTAGCATGTTTTTTTATTTGTATTTAGTAGAATTTTTATGATGTTTTAAGTTTTAGCAATTGGCGAATGTTTAATTATTCAGTACATTTGTTAAACATTTTAACCAGTAAAATTTAACAGCCATGACAGCTATCGAATTTAATTACCAGCTTACAAGCCTAAGCGAAAACCTCGAAAGGTTTGCTTTAAGTCTTACTGCAAACAAAGAAGATGCAAAAGACCTTCTTCAGGAAACTTTTGCAAAGGCGATCTCTTATCGCGATAAGTTTGTTGATAACACAAACTTAAAAGCCTGGACATTTACAATAATGAAAAACACCTTCATTAATAACTATAGAAGAGCTAACAAAGCTAACACAACATTTGACAACACGGACGATCTTTATTATTTAAACCTCAATAAAGAAAGCCGTGGGGATTCACCAGAATCTGAGTTTGCCACTAAAGAAATTATAAAAGCAATTTCTGAACTTGAAGACGAATTCAGAATACCTTTTGTCATGCATACTCAAGGATATAAGTACAAAGAAATCGCCGATCACCTTGATTTGAAAATTGGCACTGTAAAAAGCCGGATTTTTTTCACTCGAAAAAAATTAATGGAAAGGCTTAAAGATTATCAATAACAAATAAAATCCTTGGACCATGGCTCCGAAAAATAATAATGCTCTTAAATTAGAGGAAGAGTTTAATCGAGCACGCAATAACCTCAAGGTTATTTCTGACAATACGACTAACAATGCATTAGAACTTATAATTGACTCAAATGCCCTTGACAATGACTCTAAAATTGAGATCATTTCAAAGCATTTTGAGGAAATAATGCGCGTTTTGGGACTTGACCTGAAAGACGACAGCCTAAGAGACACCCCAATAAGGGTTGCCAAGATGTATGTCAACGAAGTTTTTAGCGGACTAAATCCTGAAAACAAACCATCCATAACACTTTTCGACAACAAGTACAACTATGAAGAAATGCTTGTTGAGAAAGATATTAAGGTGCACTCATTTTGCGAACACCATTTTGTTCCAATTACAGGAAAAGCTCATGTGGCATATGTTTCAAATGGCAAAGTTATTGGGCTGTCCAAAATAAACCGGATAGTAGATTACTTTGCCCGTAGGCCTCAGGTACAGGAAAGGCTTACTGTTCAAATTGCTGAAGAACTTAAAAAAGTACTGCAAACCGAGGATGTAGCTGTTGCAATAACTGCAGACCACATGTGTGTAACCTTAAGAGGGATTAAAGACCAGGATAGCTCTACTTACACAAGTAGCTTTCATGGGAAATTCAAAGACAAAGAATACCGAAGGGAATTCCTTGACCAGATAAAATAAAAACAACAATCAATCACGAACTGAATTTTTCAATTTAATAACCATCAAAATATTGATGGTTTTTTTTCTGCTTCATGCCCTTTTACCGCCCCAAACAAACTTGTAGTCCGATCATGGATTCTACATTTTAAAGTATAGTGCTTTAAGGTAAAAAACAGTAAATTTCATGAATCCCCTTTTTCCTGCTTCATAACTCGTTAACTTTTTATATTTTTGCACCACAAAATTTTAAAACATTATGAGTAAAGCTGATCGTTATAGCCAGAGGGGAGTCTCAACACAAAAAGAAGATGTACATAAAGCAATAGCAGACTTTGACAGAGGACTGTTCCCTAATGCTTTTTGTAAAATACTCCCTGATTTTTTAACTGGAGATAAGGATTATTGCTCAGTAATGCATGCCGATGGAGCCGGCACAAAATCCTCACTTGCTTATATCTATTGGAAAGAAACCGGAGACTACTCTGTTTGGAAAGGTATTGCCCAGGATTCTGTGATAATGAACATAGACGACCTGCTTTGCGTAGGGGCTACCGACAACATTTTATTGTCCTCAACCATTGGTAGAAACAAAATCAAGATACCGGGTGATATTATCATGCATATTCTTAAAGGCTACGACGAACTGTTGGAAAGCCTTGATCAATATGGCATAAAAGTTTACCTTACTGGTGGCGAAACTGCAGATGTTGGCGACCTTGTACGCACAATAATTGTTGATTCAACAGTTAATTGCAGGATGAAACGCTCCGAGGTTATCGAAAACAAAATTCAACCCGGAGATGTTATAGTCGGACTGGCTTCTTTTGGCCAGGCAACTTATGAAAACGAATATAATGGAGGCATTGGAAGCAACGGACTAACCTCGGCAAGACATGACCTGTTTAATGGCCATTTGGCAAGTAAATACCCGGAAAGCTATGACGACCTTATCCCAAGGTCTCTGGTATATACAGGCAGCATGGAATTGACCGAAATGGTACCTGAAGTAAACATGACTGCTGGCAAACTTTTATTGTCACCGACACGCACCTACGCTCCAATAATTAAGCCGGTACTCGACGAACTTCGCCCACACATTAATGGAATGATTCATTGTTCTGGTGGTGCGCAGACCAAAGTCCTAAAATTTGTAAATGGACTTCATATTATAAAAGACAACATGTTCCCTACCCCACCTCTGTTTAAATTATTACATGACCAGTCTGAAACCGATTGGGATGAGATGTATGAGGTATTTAATATGGGACACAGATTTGAAATCTATTTGCCAGAAAAGTATGCACAAACAATAATCGACATTTCAAAATCATTTAATGTCGATGCTCAGATCATTGGTAGGGTTGAAGAGTCTGACAAAAAGAAGCTTACAATAAAAAGTGAGCATGGTGAATTTAAATATTAAAGCCCGAGAAAAATATGAGCGATAATTTTATTCTGGAAAAGCTTCGTGGTGTACAGAACAGGTTCGAAGAGGTTGGCGAATTACTGACCCAGCCTGACATTGTCACTGACATGCAGCGCTATGTAAAACTAAACAAGGAGTTCAAAGACCTTGAGCCGGTAGTTGAAGCTTACAAGGAATTGTCAAACCTTTTAAGCAATATACAGGACGCCAAAAGCATTCTTGCAACTGAAAAGGATGAGGAGATGCGCGAAATGGCAAAGATGGAGCTTGATGAACTTTCAGGAAAGGTTGAGCCCCTGGAAGACAAAATTAAAATCCTGCTATTGCCTACTGACCCGGAAGATTCAAAAAGCGCTGTTGTTGAAATACGTGGCGGAACAGGAGGAGACGAAGCCAGTATTTTTGCCGGCGACCTATACCGCATGTATATAAAGTACTGCGAAGGAAAAGGCTGGAAGACCGAGGTAACCAGCCTAACCGAAGGAACTGCAGGTGGTTTTAAAGAAATTATATTTGAAGTTAATGGAGATGGAGTTTATGGTACCCTAAAATATGAATCGGGCGTACATCGCGTACAAAGGGTCCCTCAAACAGAAACGCAGGGACGCGTTCACACTTCCGCTGCAACTGTTGCTGTACTTCCTGAGGCCGATGAGTTTGATGTAGAATTAAAAAACGAAGACATTAAAAGAGATGAATATTGCTCATCGGGACCTGGCGGACAGTCTGTAAACACAACCTATTCTGCTATCAGACTTACTCATATACCATCAGGTATTGTTGTAACTTGCCAGGATCAAAAATCAAAATTAAAAAACCTGGACAAAGCCATGAAAGAACTTAGGACCAGGCTTTATAACCTTGAGTACCAAAAAAGGATGGACGAAATTGCAGCCAAAAGAAAAACAATGGTTTCTTCTGGTGACCGATCTGCAAAAATCAGGACTTATAATTATCCGCAGGGACGTGTAACTGACCACAGGATAACTCTTACCTTATACAACCTGCAGGCTATAGTAAATGGAGATCTACAAGAAGTGATCGACAAACTCCAGATGGCTGAAAATTCAGAAAGACTCAAAGAAAGTGGGCTTTCATAAGACAAAATATATTATAAAACAGAATTATTGAATGAAACTGGAAAATATAATTGAGCAGATTAAGACAAAAAAGAGTTTCCTCTGTGTTGGACTGGATAGCGATATAAATAAAATTCCAAAACACCTGCTTAATTTTGAAAGACCTTTATTTGAGTTCAATAAATCAATTATAGATGCTACTGCCCCATATACAGTATGCTACAAACCCAATGTGGCATTTTATGAATCGAGAGGCATTGAAGGGTGGAAGGACCTTGAGATGACTGTACAATATCTTAAAGAAAATTATCCGGATATTTTCTTAATAGCAGATGCCAAAAGAGGTGACATTGGCAACACATCAAAAATGTATGCCGAAGCTTTTTTCAAGCACCTCAATTTCGACTCAGTTACTGTTGCTCCATACATGGGAGCAGATTCGGTAAAACCTTTCCTGGAATTTGAAGATAAATTTGTAATTCTTTTAGCACTAACAAGCAACCCAAGTGCCAGCGATTTTCAATACTTCACAAATGCCCAAAACAAGCCTCTTTTTGCAGAAGTTATTGAAAAATCAAAAGAGTGGGGCGACAAAAACAATATCATGTATGTGGTGGGTGCGACAAAAGCCTCTATGCTTGCCAATATCCGGCAATATGCACCCGACAATTTTCTTTTGGTACCAGGAGTAGGAGCACAAGGGGGCTCATTAGAGGAAGTCGCCCGGTACGGCATGACAAAAGATTGTGGATTATTGGTCAACTCATCCCGTTCGATTTTATATGCAAGCAATGACAAAGACTTTGCAAAATCAGCTGCTGAAGAAGCCAAATCACTTCAGTCAGACATGTCCCGGTTATTAAAAATTAAAGGTGTAATAAGCTAAATAATAACTTTGTTATTTAGTTTGCACTTCCAATTATATACACTAAAATCAAACATTAAATAATTGGTTTAACAATTCTTCAATTATTCGACTGTCAATTCGAATTTCGCTCTCTAAAAAACCATACAATCTTGATTTTATTACTTTTACAGAAACAATTTAACGATTTGATTGTTTAGAAAAAAGTTATAATCACCAAACGCAACTATCTGACGTTTGTTTCGTTATTATATACGTAAACCACGTTTTATGAAAAAATTACTAACCGGAGTATTATTACTCTCTTTGCATTTCAATGCATTTTCAATAGCCCCTCCAAAGTTTACCTATGGACTTGGAGGCGGTATTAACTTCTCAAATATCTACGAAGCCAACACATATCTGCTCTATGAAGATATGTCGGGCACTACCTACGAAAGTTATTATTCACCAATGTTCAGCAATTTGGGCAGTCAGTTTTTCTTTCACGGCGAATTTGCATTTAACAGCTTCTTTTTAGCTTTTAAACCTGGTATTTACACCTATAATTTTAGCAAAACCGACGAAATTATTTTTAACAATGAGCAACTTGAACAAGTTTCTTCCTATTTGTTAAGATATATTCAAATGCCCCTGGAAGTTAAATGGGTTGTTGGTTCAGGAGCACTTAAACCATTTATCGGTGGACAAGGAACTCCTGGATTTATATTAAGACAAGGAGGAACAGGCAACCACTCCTTTATTAGGCCCAGGTTTTCTGCCGGACCAATTGCCGGAGCATATATTGCACTTCAAGACTTTGACATTGTGCTTACCGCCGGATATGATTATGGATTGCATATCATCACCAATAAGAGTGACAGGTATAACACTACCTCGGGGGTTACTTATTCGCAAAGCGATATTAAACAACACAATTTAAATGTTTCCTTGTCCATTCTGTTCTCTATTGGTGGAGGATCTGGAGGCAGTGGCAGAGGAAAAGGCAGAGGTGCCCTGGACTGTGTTTATCCAAATGCAAGGGCTCCAAAAAAGCATTAAGGTCTAATTATTAAAAGATTTTCAAATGAAACCACAACTTTACATATTATTACTGGCTACTATACTAATCGGCTGCGAGGTCAACCAAAAGGATATAAAACCTGAAGACCATATTATTAAAATATACAACGACCAAGACATAAGTTTATCTTATTACCCTGTATCAATAGTGCAAACCAATGATGGGGGGTTCCTGATCCTGAACGGTGTCAAAACCGATAGCGCCCTATCGGAATATCCAACAGCAACAATCTATAAAACCAATAATATTGGTGAGGTAGAGTGGACAACTGAAACCGCCTGGCAAGCACCCGCTGGTATCGTTAAGTTGGGAGGCGAATATTCATTTGTTGCCAAAGACGGAGAAAACAGCACAAACCTAATTAATATTGATATCAACTCAGGTCAGATTGGTGGAAATACTGAACTTGGAATCAGACAAATGCCTTTGGCTATTTATTCAAAAGGGGCAGATCAATTTGTAGTACTTGCCTATAAATATGACGATTGGACTTCATATATAGCTTTATATAATAATGAAGGTGTTTTAATTAACAGCACAGATTTAAATGTAAATGCCGATGAGGTTGCTCTGATCCAGGGTCATTTAAACAAAACCAATAATGAACTGCCCTTTTTTATTGGAGAATGGGACAATGGCACACAAGCCGGCTATTTTGTAAATTGCCTCTCCAATTATTCCCTTAGGGCCGTCTTCTTTGACCTCAACCTTAGCTTAACTGGTGGAAATATATATTCCTTCCAGGCCAGGGATGCTTTGAGCTCTTTAGTAAACAAAGAAGGAAACACCTTTGCCATGACCCGCTATTATAGCGGCAACAATTACATTTCCACCAATATCGAAGTTGATCCAAATTCAAGTCAGAATTTCAACGGGTTTGTTCAGAACCAGCTCTACGAACTCGTTCCAGACGCCAAAGTTGTATCGCGCAATATTACAAAAGGAGCCTCGGACTATATAATGCTGGCCAGCACAACAAACTCTAATTCCGTTGCACTCTATCAATACAGCACAGTAGCAGGCGAAGGTGATGATGAAGCCTTGCATACTGAGTATATTAAGTTCTCCAATAATATAGAAGTACGGGATGTCATCCAGGATGAAAATGATGAAGGAATTGTTGTATTAGGACAATTGTACTTTACTGGAAAATACAAAAGGCCTGTACTTATTAAAATACCTATTGAAAAGTTCAGTGAGTAAAATAAGGGTTGTATCCAAAATCTTTTTTTACTATTGGAACATACTCTTCAACATCTTGACTTGATCATTTGCTGCTGGAACAGGTAAAGCAATACCTAAACCCCGTGTAATTAGATTTCGGAACGGTCTTTGCGATGTGTTTTCATGGGCATTTTGGAGTCGGATGAGCCTCTACTATACATCAAACCTGACAACCTGATGCCGGATTAGGCAAAGCAACCCGTTG
>JBNKPU010000062.1:0-24776 GCA_050295515.1 Bacteroidales bacterium
CCAATTGGGTTGCTCAAAGCGTATCTTGAAATCTTCGAAAAGTTGCATTTTTGTTTTAAATATAATAATAGTAAAATTAAAACAACTCTCGATAATAATCTGATTTACTAATATTTAATATTTATAGACAGACTCTAATTAATGGCGCAGGACGCTGACTTTTCCTAAATTACCAGGGTGGTAGAAGCGGCAATTCCAGGAAAGCAAAGTGTGAATGGCACGCCCGATTAAGCCATTATTTATACTACTGATAAAATTAAACCTGGATTATGTATTAGAACTTCGTTATGAAGGTTGAAAATGCAAAAATAGAAGGCCTTGGTGAGATGAATCATAGCACCGCTATGGTGAAGCGACCATAGGGAGTTCGTGAATGCAATAAAAATAAGTGAATATGTATAATCGAAACAAGTAAGTGAAACGACTTATATTGAAGCAATTTCAATATGTAATAAATTTTCTAATGCATATTTCGGATTAAACCTATCCCGAAAACGATGATACCACGTTTAATTTTTTTTGAACCTGGTTTAAACATCCAAAACAAAGATATGGCGTCCGCAAACTTACTGCATGGGGCCTATGAGCGACCAGAACATTTATTATTCATAGGGAGGCAAAAGACCTAAACACATGGTTTTGTAATTTGATTTTTGGGGTAGAGGGGGATTGATGGGCTAATTGGTTGATTTGAAGATTTGAATATGTGTATCGCGATGACGTGTAAAAGGAAATTAAAACGTAAAGGTTTGCAGAGGGGGAGTTATCCAACGATTAAAATTAAATATCTTGATTTGCTTATCTTTGATACCCATGAAATATAAATGTATAATTTTTGACTGCGACGGAGTATTGGTGGACAGTGAAACCATATCAGCCAAAGTTTTGATTAATATGGCATTGGATATTGGAGTTGAATTTGATATGCCTTTCGATGATGCAATATTAAAGTTCTCCGGGGTTTCTTTTAAGTATACCCTGGATTATCTTCAAAACAAACTTGGTAAGCCCTTGCCAGAAAGTTTCGAAGAAGATTTCAGAAAGAAAACCTACCAGCAGTTTAAGGAGCATCTAAAACCAGTTCCTGGAGTGCTTGACCTGGTTAATAATATATCATGTGATTATTGTGTTGCCTCAAGTGGACCCCATGATAAAATAAAACTGAACCTGACCTTGACAGGATTATATGAGAAGTTCGAAGGACGCATTTTTAGTTCTTACGATATCGATAGCTGGAAACCCGATCCGGGAATATTCTTACACGCAGCAAAGCAAATGGGCTATACACCAAATGAATGTGTTGTTGTCGAAGATAGTGTTTCCGGTGTAATTGCAGCCCGAAAAGGAGGTTTTGATGTGTATGGTTTAGCTAATTCACATAACGAAGCAAAACTTCAAAAAGAAGGTGCGCATATTTTCCATTCCATGCGGAATTTATTCCTGTTGTTAAGCTATCAATAAATTTACTTGGATATATACCATTAGCTACCTTATGCGTCGTTCCTCGTACTGCAATACTTGTATAGGGTCTCGCGATGACGGTTCTAGAGTACTGCTAAATTATCATTTAGCTGCAAGGGGCCATTAATAGATTCTCTTGGTGAGGTGTAAAAGGAAACAGATCGCCGTGTCCCGAACCACCAGTTCTCTCGTTATAGCATCGTTTGATTTAATATTTGTTCTCCGTATTTCAATATTTGTATAGGGTCTCGCGATGACGGTTCTAGAGTACTGCTAAATTATCATTTAGCTGCAAGGGGTCATTAATAGATTCTCTTGGTGAGGTGTAAAAGGAAACAGATCGCCGCGTCCCGAACCACCAATTCTCTCTTTATAGCATCGTTTGAATTAATATTTGTTCTCCGTACTACAATATTTGTATAGGATCTCGCGATGACGTTTAAAATGTACTGCTAAATTATCATTTAGCTGCAAGGCGGCATTAATAGGTTCTCTTGAAGAGGTATAAAAGGAAACAGATCGCCGCGTCCCGAACCACCAGTTCTCTCGTTAAAGTGTCGTTTGAATTGATATTTGTGCTTCGTATTTCAATATTTGTATAGGGTCTCGCGATGACGGTTCTAAGGTACTGCTAAATTATCATTTAGCTGCAAGGCGGCAATAATAGGTTCACTCGGTGAGGTGTAAAAGGAAACAGATCGCCACGCCCCGAACCTCTAGTTCTCTCGTTAAAGTGTCGTTTGAATTGATATTTGTTCTTCGTACTGCAATATTTGTATAGGGTCTTGCGATGACGTTTAAAATGTACTGCTAAATTATCATTTAGCTGCAAGGCGGCATTAATAGGTTCTCTTGAAGAGGTATAAAAGGAAAGCAGAACGCTGTGGTTCATAGGTTTTTTAATTGTCAACTGTTAATGCTTTGTTGATCAGAGCATAAAAAAATCTTTCTCGGTATGTTCAGCTTGGTATTGTGAAGGTGTACGCTTTATAATCTTTTTAAATTGCTCGTTAAAATGAGACATGTTATTAAATCCACTCTCATAACAAACTCTCGATATTGAGATATTCTTCTCCAATAATAGCTTGCATGCATGTCCAATCCTGAATTCATTTAGGTAACCAAAAAATGCTTTTCCGGTTCTTTTTTTAAAATACCTGCAGAATGCAGTGGATGACATGCTTACATGATCTGCTATTTCATTAAGGGTTATTTGCCGGTTAAAATTCCTGATTATAAATTCCTGGATTTTATTGAAGCGCTGAAAATCATATGTGTTCATAATTTTATTGTAACCAACACTAGTAAGGTATTTAAACTCATCACTGGCAGCCATGCTGTCTAACAATAGAATAAATTCAGTAATTCTCCGTATACCTTTTTCATGGAAAATCTTCAACATTTTTTTTCCAAAAACATCACGTGATTTGCCAGTAAATTGTATCCCTCTTTGCGATCTCTCAATTAATGTTTTTATAGCCCTCATTTCAGGCAAGCCCAAAAAATTAGATCCAAATACTTCTTTTCTGAATTGGATTATCAAGGCCTTCGTGTTCAGGTTGTTTTTATGCTGATGATAATATGGATCACTTTTCCACCAATGAGGCGTGTTTTCACCAATTATGGAAATTTCGCCCTCACAAAAGTTATTAATCCCGTCTCCAATATAGCTTGTGCCTGTACTTTTAACCACATACAATATTTCAATTTCAGGGTGAAAGTGCCAGGGGACAATGAAATGTGGGATTTCTTCATCAATAAAAAGTATTGATTCATTGGATGGTGTTTCCAGTTTCTGAAAAAATGGTTTCATGTAGAACAAGTGTTATTGCCATGGGTAAATTTAGCAAAAAAACAATAATTGACACATAAAAGGGTAAAATACCATTAAAAGTTGATAATTACAGCTTCATTTCAACTTTAAAGCATGATTACTTTTATCATTCAAATAATAAAAGCATAAAGTAATTGGATTACAGTAGTCTATAGGATAAACTAAAGACAACGAAAACTAAAAGAGAATACTATGAGAGCTCCAATCAAAGAATTGTATCTTAAAGCATATGGGAAATATGCCTTAGGAGCTTTTAATGTTTTCAATGCGGAACAAATATTAGCCACATTTCAAGGGGCTTCAGCAAGCAACTGTCCCATAATTGTCCAGATCACCCCGGTTGCCCAAAAGTATTTGCACTATGAAATGTTGGAATACAACATCAGGGCTGCTGAAAAGCTTTACTCCAACGTTGAATTCACTGTTCACCTCGATCATGGAAATCTTAATGCTTGTGAGCTGGCAATAAATTCGGGGTATTATAATTCTGTAATGATTGATGCATCGCATGAGGAATTCGAAGAAAACATACGTATTTCGAGTGAAGTAGTAAAAATGGCACATGCCAAAGGTATTGCAGTAGAAGCAGAATTGGGTGTTTTAAGTGGCAATGAAGACCATATTTCAATTTCGGAGAGAGAGGCAAAATATACAGATCCCATACTTGCTAAAGAGTTTGTTGAAAGAACAAAGTGCGATAGTCTTGCTATAGCTATTGGTACAAGTCATGGGGCTTATAAATTCAATAAAAAAGAAGGTTTACAATTAAACATACTCTCCAAAATATATGAAGCGCTTCCAGGTTTTCCTTTCGTTCTTCATGGGGCTTCTGCTATACCACCAATTGAAATTGACAGAATAAACCATGCTGGGGGCAAATTGATGAAAAGTGCAAAGGGCACAAGTTTAGATGAGCTGCGAAAGGCTATCAAACTTGGTGTATGTAAAATAAATATAGCAACAGATATGCGGCTGATCTGGACCCGCGTACATCGCGAATTTTTCCTTCTTAATCCTGAAATGTTCGATATGATTGTGCCAGGTGAGGAGTATATGGACTGTCTTAAAAAGTTTGTTACAGACAAGTGCCGGGATCTTATAGTTAATAATCATTAAACTGAAATCAAATGCTGATTGAAAATAATTCACTGTTGCAAAAACCATCAAATGAATCCTTATATCAACAGGTAACCAGTAAAACTGCGGGTTGGAATTATCTGAATTTCGAAGCCCGGATTTTAAAGAAAGGTCAATTGATTGAGGGGAATACCGGTCAAAACGAATATATTTTTGTGTTGATCAGTGGCAACTTTTCTATTGTTACCATAAAAGGAGAATGGAAAACTGAAAACGGAAGGTCAGATGTGTTCAGTGGTCTTCCCCATGCAGTCTATTTACCGATTAATACCGAATTTTCTCTGCATGCAGAAAGTGAGGAGCTGGATATTGCTTGTGGATGGTGTCCTGCAGATAAAGAATTTGATATTCAATATATCACCCCTTTAGATGTTCATAATAATGGTGTTGAATTCAGGGGAGGGGACAATGCCAGCAGGCAGATAAATTCTATATTGCCTCCAGGCTCAAATTGCCAAAGACTTGTTTGTGTTGAAGTCTATACTCCCTCCGGGAACTGGAGCTCATTTCCTGCCCATAAACATGATTCACGTAAAACCGATTCCGATACAGGAACCTTAACCGAAGCTAGCCTTGAGGAGTTTTATTTCTATAAGGTTGATAAACCTCAGGGATTTGCTTTGCAACAAATATATACGGATGACCGAAGCCTGGACGAATTGGTCAAAGCTCAAAACAATGATTTGGTACTTGTTCCAAAAGGCTATCACCCTGTAGTCGCCGGACATGGGTACAATGTTTATTACCTCAATTTTCTTGCAGGAAGTGATCAGAGCCTTGCAAATACAGATGACCCTGATCATAAGTGGGTATATGGGACATGGAAGGGAATGGATCCCCGCTTGCCAATGGTCACCTTAGAAATGAACAAATAATCTCAGAAATGAAAGAAAAGAAATATGATATAATAACTTACGGAAGGTCTTCTATCGATTTGTATTCGGCCAATATAGGTTCGCCGTTTACTGATATTAAGGCGTTTAATGCCTATGTGGGAGGGTCTCCTTTAAACATGGCTGTTGGAACAAGGCGGTTAGGGCTAAAATCGGCATTGTTAACAGCAGTTGGGGATGACCAGATTGCTGATTTCTTGCTTAAGTTCCTTAATGAGGAGGGGGTAGAAACAAGCCTTATTCCCCGTAAGCCAGGCAGCCGTACAAGTGCTGTTGTTTTGGGTATTGAACCTCCGGATAACTTTCCCCTGGTTTATTATCGTGACAATTGTGCCGATTCGAAGGTTAATATTGATGATGTAATCAAAGCGGATATATCGTCTACCCGGCTTTTTGAAATTTCGGCCACAGCACTAAATGTTGAGCCTTCAAGATCAGCTGCCTTCTATGCCGCAGAGGTTGCTGTGCAAAATGATATCCCCATTTTAATTGATTTAGATTTTAGGGCTGACCAATGGCATGATCCGCGCTCATATGGTGTTACTGCACGTGCTTATTTAAAATATAGCAAACTGGCTTTGGGTACAGAGGAAGAAATTTTAGCAACCATGCTTAAAGACCCAAACCAAATTAAAATAAAAAACCAGCAAATATCTGCTCCCGAGATTAAGGGGAACATAGAAGAGGCTATAAAAGATATTATGAAACTTGGAATTGAAGCCCTTATTGTAAAAAGAGGTGAGAAAGGTTCTTCTGTATACCTGCAAAACGGCGATAGGATTGATGTTCCTGGATTTCCAGTAGATGTTGTCAATGTGTTGGGTGCCGGTGATGCATTTGCAAGCGGTTTTATTTTTGGATACCTCAATGGTTGGGACTGGTATAAATGCTGCAGGATGGGAAATGCTTGTGGGGCTATTCTAGTGACAAAGCCTGGCTGTTCAAACTTCAATCCCACGTATACTGAAGCAATTAATTTTATTGAGACAAATGGAGGATTCTAAGAAAATGGTTCAGCAAGAAACAAAAAAAACAATAAAGCTTACAGTTGCGCAGGCAACGATCCGTTTTCTCGACAACCAGTATGTTGAGCGTGACGGCATCAGGCATAAGTTTTTTGCCGGTTGTCTGGGCATATTTGGCCATGGAAATTTGGCAGGTATTGGTCAGGCTTTAATGCAGACACCTGATTTTAAATACATAATGACCAGGAACGAACAAGGTTCTGTTCATGCCGCTATTGCTTATGCAAAGATGAAAAACAGGATGGGCACATATGTTTGCACCTCCTCTATTGGCCCTGGTGCTACTAACATGGTAACCGGAGCAGCCTGTGCAACAATTAACCGTATGCCGGTGCTATTGATTCCGGGCGATATCTTTGCTACACGTCAGGTTGCGCCAGTACTGCAGCAACTCGAGTCTGAATTTTCTCAGGATGTCTCCGTTAATGACTGCTTTAAACCAGTTTCAAAATACTGGGACCGCATTAATCGGCCCGAACAATTGATCACTTCCCTGCCCGAAGTAATGCGGGTATTGACATCTCCATCGGATACCGGAGCTGTGACTTTAAGTATTCCGCAAGATGTACAGGCAGAGGCTTTTGATTTTCCTGTGGAACTTTTCAAAAAGCGGATTTGGACAATTGGTCGTCCACGTGCCGACTATAGTGTTTTGCATCATGCTGCCGAAACCATAAAAAATGCAAAGAAACCTGTCATTGTCAGTGGTGGAGGTGTTATATACAGCGAAGCAATGGAGGTGCTTCAACGCTTTGTTGAACAAACAGGAATCCCGGTTGCAGAAACCTTTGCAGGAAAGGGGGGGTTACCCTATGATCATAGGCTGAACCTTGGGGCAGTAGGGGCTACTGGTACACCTGGAGCCAATGAAATAACTACAAATGCCGATGTGGTAATTGGAATAGGTACCAGGTACAGCGATTTTACCACAGCATCGAAAACTGCATTCCAAAATCCGGATGTAAAATTTATTAATATAAACATTGCAGAATTCGATGCACATAAGCATAGTGCCATAAGTTTGACAGGAGATGCAAAGGTTTGTCTGGAAGAATTATCGGATTTATTGCCAAACAATATAACAGACAAATCTTATCAGGGTCATATTCAGGAATTGAGCAAATCATGGGATGAATATGTGGAAAGTGTTTTTACTGTAGAAAAAACCGATGTCGTAACACAGGCAGAAGTTATTGGTGCGGTGAATGAAATTGCAATGCCCCATGATACTGTTTTGTGTGCTGCTGGTAGTTTACCTGGAGATTTACATAAACTATGGCGAGCTACCCATCCCAAATCATTTCATCTGGAATATGGCTATTCTACCATGGGGTATGAGTGTGCCGCAGGGCTGGGAGCTAAACTGGCTTCTCCTGACAGGGAAATATGGGTTATGGTTGGCGATGGTAACTATTTAATGATGAACACTGAAATAGTTACAGCTATTCAGGAAGGTGTTAAGTTCAATATAGTTTTACTTAACAACAATGGGTTTGGCAGTATAGGTGCATTGTCCCAATCATTAGGCTCTCAGCGTTTTGGTACAAAATACCGCTTTCGCGATGATTCAACTGGGCAGCTCTCTGGTGATATTTTGCCTGTAGATTTGGCAAAGAATGCCCAAAGTCTTGGTGCAGAAGTGTTAACAGCGAAAACAATTGACAAGCTAAAAGAAGCCCTGTTGAAGGCAAAAAACAATAGCAAGACAACGGTTATTGTTGTCGATACCGACTTGTACAGCTCAATACCCGGACATGCCTGGTGGGAAGTGCCTGTTGCAGGGACATCTGAAATTGATTCAGTGAATGAAGCCTATAAAACCTATATGGACAACAAGAAAAAACAACGATATTTTTTATAAGCAATAAAAGACAATAATAGAGATTACAGAAGAATTAGTTATGGAAGTATTAAAAAATTATATAAACGGACAGTGGGTTGAAAGCAAAAGTTCTGATACTATTCAGGTAATAAACCCGGCTACCGGAAAAGAAATGTACAAAGTATCTGTTGGTTGTAAGGAAGATATTGATTTTGCTGCCAACAAGGCTCAAAAAGCCTTTGCCGAATGGAGGAACACACCGGCCACAAAACGGATACAGTACTTGTTCAAAATGAAAAAGATTTTGGAAGACCATGCAGATGAAATAGCCACACATTGTACAAATGAAAGTGGAAAAACATTTGCTGAGTCAAAAGCCGAGATTGTCAGGGCTATAGAAAATGTTGAGGTAGCCTGTGGTATTCCGGTACTTTTGCAAAGTGAATTCTCTGAAGACATTTCAACAGGTATTGATGAATATATGATTAGGCAACCATTGGGTGTCGGTGCCTGTATTGCTCCCTTTAATTTTCCTATTATGATTCCGTTTTGGTTTATGCCATATGCTATTGCGTGCGGAAACACATATATAGTCAAACCTTCAGAAAAAGTTCCGATGACAATGACACGGATTTTTGAATTGTTTGAAGATTTAAATCTACCAGATGGTGTTTTAAATATGGTTCATGGAGGGAAGGATTCTGTGGACGCTATTTTAAAAAATCCCATAATCGATGCCATTAGTTTTGTAGGTTCAACACCTGTGGCAAAATACGTTTATCAAAAAGGCACCCAGCATGGTAAGCGTGTACAAGCACAAGGTGGGGCCAAAAATCCAATGGTAATTATGCCCGATGCAGATATGGATACTACTGTTAAAATTATAGCCGACAGTGCTTTCGGATGTGCCGGGCAACGTTGTCTTGCTGCTTCGTTGGTTATTACAGTTGGTGACGCCAAAGAGGAGTTTACAACTAAACTGGTTGCAGCAGCAAAATCTAAAATTACCGGCTATGGAATCAACCCAAAAACAGATATGGGACCGGTAATCACAATGGAGAGCAAATCGCATATTGAATCCCTGATAGAAAAAGGCATAAATAGTGGATGCAAATTATTGCTTGACGGTAGAAACACTACAATAGAAGATTTTGGAGAAGGCTATTTTATTAAACCAACAATTCTAAGTGAAGTTAAACCCGGAAGTGAACTGCACAAAACCGAAGTGTTCGGACCAGTTCTGAGTTTGATGCATGTTGACAGTTTAGAGGAAGCTATTGATCTTGTAAACCAGGGTGAATATGGAAACTCTGCTTGTATCTTCACCCAGAATGGATCAGTTGCACGTAAATTCCGACATGATGCAGTGGCAGGAAATATAGGCATCAATATTGGTATAGCTGCACCCATGGCGTTTTTCCCATTTAGTGGTTGGAAAGAAAGCTTTTTTGGAGACTTACATGGGCAGTCGCGTCATGCCGTTGAGTTTTATACACAAACAAAAGTTGTTATTGAGCGCTGGCACGATGAATGGACAAGGAAGTTTTAAGGATTAACAAATCATTTTGAACAAGATATGATTAAAATTGCTAATGCCCCATGTTCATGGGGAGTACTTGAGTTCGAACTGGAAGGTAAAGCTGCTGGGTACGAACAGGTACTTAACGAAATTAAAGAAACAGGTTACGAAGGTACTGAACTAGGTGACTGGGATTTTATGCCAACAGATCCTAATGCATTAAAGAATGAATTAAAACAGCGTGACCTTGAACTTTTAGGAGCATTTGTGCCAGTACTTCTAAAGGATAAAACCAGGCATGATGCAGGAATTGAACAAGCACTTAAAACGGCCAGACTTATGGCTGAATCAGGTTTTGAGAATGCATTTATAGTTTTGGCTGATGAAAATGGCAGCATAGAAGAACGTACATTGAATGCCGGCAGGATTACTGACAGTATGAAGCTTAATCAGGAGGAATGGAAAATTTTTGCAGAGGGTGCTGACCGTCTTGCCTATGAAATAAAGGAGCAAACTGGATTACGTACAGTTTTTCATCACCATTGTGCCGGTTATGTTGAAACTCCTGACGAAATTGATATGCTTTTAAACCTGACCGATCCTAACCTTGTTGGATTGGTTCTTGATATGGGGCATTATATGTTTGGTGGCGGAGATCCATTGCAAGCACTTAAAAAATATAACAAGAGAATCTGGCATGTTCATTTTAAGGATTTTGATTCAATAGTTGCCGATGAATCAAAGCGGTTGAATTACGATTATTTCAAGTCGGTGAGCAAGGGTGTGTTTTGTGAACTTGGAAAAGGGGCTGTTGATTTCAGGTCGATAGTGGATGAGTTAAAAATACAGCAATACCATGGATGGATTGTAGTTGAACAAGATGTATTACCAGGTATGGGTAATCCCAAGGAATGTGCCTATAGAAACCGTCAATATATCAAATCTTTAAGTTTATAGTTGTACTTAATAGTAGTAAAATGAAAAAAATAAAACTAGGTATTATTGGAGCTGGCAGAATTGGTAAAGTACATGTTGCAACACTGGTTCAAAATGTAGCTGAAGCAGAAGTTGTCGGTATTGCCGATACTGATTTGGATTCTGCCAAAGAGCTGGCTGATATGTATGGTGTCGGATTTGTAACCAGTGATTATAGTCAAATCATTCAAAAACCAGAAGTTGAAGCTGTAATTATCTGTTCTCCAACCGATACCCATATACAATATATCATAGAAGCTGCACAGGCTGGAAAGCATATATTCTGTGAAAAACCAATTGACTTATCACTCGAAAAGATACAAAATGCCTTAGAGGTTGTAGAAGAATGTGACGTCAAATTAATGGTGGGCTTTAATCGCCGTTTTGACCCTAATTTTCAAAAAGTTAAATTAATGGTTGAGGAAGGCAGTATTGGGGAGCCCCATATCCTCAAAATAACATCACGGGATCCTGCACCACCTCCTGCTAAGTATTCAGCTGTATCAGGAGGTATGTTTCTTGATATGACGATACATGATTTTGATATGGCCAGATATATAGTTGGTAGCGAAGTTGTTGAAGTTTATACTCGTGCAGCAGTACTTGTTGATCAGGAACTTGGCGAGATGGGCGATGTTGATACAGCTATTATCACGTTGACCTTTGAGAATGGGGCATTGGGTGTTATTGATAACAGTCGAAAAGCAGTGTATGGTTATGATCAGAGACTGGAAATCTTCGGATCTGAAGGGATGGTAAATGTAGACAATAATTTCCCTGAAAACCATAGATATTATACAAGCGAAGGCATACATCGTTCTTTACCGCTGAATTTCTTTATGGAAAGATATACAGTAGCATATGCCAATGAAATGAAAGCATTTTGCAACTTGCTAAACAGTAGTCAAAACAATGAGGTTTCCGGAAAGGATGGCATGATAGCAGTAGCTATTGCACTTGCTGCTAAGAAATCTTTACAGGAAAACCGACCGGTGAGAATGGAAGAGGTGTTGTAAATGTGCAAAACCAAGGGTTTAAATTGATCTGGGCTAGTTCAGTTTATTCTTTAGATGAATAAAATATCTGTTGTTTAATGAGGTGATTACCTCTCATAAATAAAAAAGAATATGAAACCTTGGTACTTTACAGTATTATTTTTTCTTGTGTTAAATGCCTGTCCGATTATTCAAGGGCAGTCATACTTTAGATATATCGATCCTTTTATTGGATCGGAAGGCGATGGTAATGTATTCGTTGGTCCATCATCACCTTTTGGTATGGTTAAACCCGGGCCCGATTGTAATGTTTCTGCCAATAGTGGATACAGTCCGGACTTAAACAAACCAGTATATGGATTTAGTCAAATTCATGTAAGTGGTACAGGAGGCGGTCCTAAATATGGGAATGTGTTGCTAATGCCTTTTAGTAACGATTTTCAATCCATTAAACAAGAGGCCATACGTGAAAATGAAATAGCAAAGGCTGGCTATTACAGTGTATTACTGAATGATTCGGATATTAAAGTTGAACTTACCACATCGCCCAAAGTAGCCTTTCACCGATATATTTTTCCTTCAATAAAAGGAGTAAAGATTGATTTAGGTGCTTTTTTGGGTGAAGAGGCTATTCCCGATGCCCGGGAAGCACAGCAATTTGTTGGGTCCGAAATAGAGATTGTTTCAGATACAGCTGTGCGGGGCTATACACGCATACGTGGAGGATGGAACAATGGAAAAGCATATACAGTTTATTTTTATGCCATTTTCGATCAGCCATTTACCAAGTTTGGTACCTGGAAGGGGGATCAAATCTTTCCGTTAGCTTCTTTGCAATTTGACAGTGGTGAAAAAACAGGAGCTTATCTACATTTTGATAATAAACATTCAGACACTGTTCAGGTTAAAATTGGAATCTCATTTATAAGTGCCCTTAAGGCAAGAGAAAATATTTCACTTGAAATACCACATTGGAGTTTTCAAAAAGTACTGAAGGAAACACAATCCAGGTGGGAGGAGCTGATTGAAAGGATAGAGATCGACAAATCAGCATCTGAAGAACAAAAGACAATGTTCTATACAGCCCTTTATCATACTATGTTGATGCCGGTTGACCGCACAGGTGAGAATCCGCTTTGGCAGGCCGAGCCCTATTACGACGATTTTTATGCCATTTGGGATACATACCGAACCTCACATCCTTTAATAACTTTAATATCTCCTGGCAAGCAAGCAGAAATTGTTAATTCACTCCTTAATATCTATAAATACGATGGGTATATGCCTGATGCCCGAAGTGGGAATTGTAACGGACGTACTCAGGGAGGATCTAACGCAGAAGTGCTTATTGCAGATGCCTATGTTAAGAACCTGAAAGGAATTAATTATCATTTGGCTTTAAAGGCAATGCTCAAAGATGCTACAGTTCCTCCAGGGAGAAATGGAGAAGCTGAGGGGCGGGGTGGACTCGTAGATTATAACAGGTTTGGGTACATTTCGGATAGCTATGTTCGGGCAGGAAACCGCACCTTGGAATATGCATTCAACGACTACTGTTTGTCTCAGGTAGCAAAAGGTCTGGGACGTAATGGCGAATACCACCGCTTCTTAAACCAATCACAGAATTGGAAAAACCTTTGGAGAGACATTGAAGATCATGGTTCCAAAGGATTTATTTTACCTAAAAATGCCCTGGGACAATGGATCGACAGTGTTCCCTGCTCAATTGAAAACGGACAAAGGCAATATGTCCGATATACACCCTTAGCGCAAGAATGGCCTAATTGTGTTTGTTGGTGGTGCGGTTTCTTTTACGAAGGTAATTCATGGGAATATTCATTTTTTGTTCCCCATGATATACCCGGAATCATTGAAAAGACTGGTGGGCATGAGGCTTTTAGAAAAAGGCTTGATACTTTCTTTACCAATGGATATTATCAGGTAGGAAACGAACCTTCCTTTCTTACCCCCTGTCTATACCATTGGATAGGCAAGCCAGGCTTAAGTTCAGAAAGGATACACTCGATAATTGATACCTATTATAATAGTTCAAAATCAGGCATTCCAGGTAATGATGATTCAGGAGCTATGTCATCCCGATTAGTATTCCATATGATTGGTCTTTACCCTAATGCAGGTATGCCTTATTATTTAATAACAGCTCCTTATTTTAAGAAAACAGTTTTTCATCTCGAAAATGGAAAAACTTTTACTATTGAGACAAAAAATTTATCCAAAACAAATTGCTATATCAAATCAGCAAAACTAAATGGTAAAGTTTTCAATCAGGCTTGGATTCTACATGAAGATATCCTGAAAGGGGGTAATCTGGTCCTTGAAATGGGAAGTGATGTGTCATCATGGGACCAGTGCAACCTTCCTCCAGTTATTAATTAAGTAGTGTAAATCAATATAAATCATACTTGACTAGAAACGTGTTGGAATGTATTGTGTTGTATAAAATGCTTTGTTTCAATTGTATACCAATGTTTTTTGTTCCTGGTGTAGATGGTTTTTTAAACTTCAGCATACAATAAATTTTTGGAATGGTTTAACATTAATTTTACATTATTAAGACGCTATTAATAGAAAGATGCTAAAATACCATTAAATGTTGTTAAGAATTCAAAAATTAGCGAAAGTATATCTTTTTAGTTTTATGCTGGTTCTAATATGCACATAATCAATATACAATGATTTCACATTAATTTCTGATTAACCTAAAATATGCGTGAAAAATTAAACTTATCCTTACAGCTCAATATGAAAAGTACTCTAACTAATAAACTCTAGATATGCATAAGAAAATACTATTACTTTTTTTAGTAGTTTTTCCCCTTTCAGCATACTTGTTTTCACAACAAACAATAACGGGGAAAATTACAACTCCTGATGATCCTATGGGTATTCCCGGGGTTAATGTCTTTTTAAAGGGGACTTCTACAGGTACGGTCACAGACCTAGATGGGAACTATTCAATTGAAGTACCTTCTGACACAGCTACACTTGTTTTTTCATTTATTGGTTACAATACTGAAGAAAGGAAAGTCGAAAGCAATTCTGTAATTGATATTCTTCTTGTCCCAACATTGGAATCAATTGACGAGGTAATAGTAACTGCCCTCGGTATTAAAAGGGATGAAAAGGCATTAGGATATGCTGTACAAGAGGTCAAGGGCGACCAGGTTGCTCAGGTTAAGGAGCTAGATGTTGTAAATGCCTTGGCAGGTAAGGTCTCGGGTGTTAATATCATACAAGCTGACGGCTCTATTGGTGGTGGTGGTTCAAGAATTGTAATTCGTGGTGAATCTTCACTTGCCGGTAACAACGACCCTCTTTTTATTATAAATGGAATACCTGGTGATGCTAATGACATTGCACCTGATGATATCGAAAGCATTTCAGTATTAAAGGGACCTGCAGCCGCTGCCTTATATGGTTCTAAAGCAGGAGCAGGTGTAGTTCTTATAACATCAAAATCAGGAAAAGGATCTAAAGGCCTATCTGTTGATTTCAACTCCAATATGACTTTTCAAAGTCCTTTAGTTCTTCCAGAATACCAGGATAAATTTGGTATAGGTAGCGGAGGATCCTATAACTACCTCGATGGTAATACAAACGATGAGCCCTACTGGGATGATACCCGATATAGTTGGGGTCCTGAATTCGACGGGGAATTGAGGCCTCAGTTTGATGGCAATAAACCCTGGGTGGCATATCCTGATGCTGTAAAAGATTTTTATCAAACAGGGCATATTTTTGTCAACAACCTATCTTTTAGTAATTCTAGTGAAAATGGAAATTATCGCTTTTCTTACAGCCATACAGATCAAAAAGGTATACTGCCGAATACGGGACTGGTAAAGGATAATCTGGGATTAAATTCCCAATTCATTATGAATAGCAAATTTACCATTACAACCAATATTAACTATATACGTACCAATTGTGAAAACAGCAGACAGGTTGATGTCAGGTTTATTCCGCGGGGTATTGATATTAGTGCATTAGAGGATTATTGGGTGCCTGGTCAGGAAGGAATTCAGCAAATGAATTACCGCCGTAGTACAAATAATCCATACTTTATCTTGTACGAAAATCCATTTTCATATATCGACAGTAAAGTTATTGCAAACGTTAATGCCAATTATGAAATCCTGCCCAATTTAAATGTTATGGGAAGGTTTGGTACAAATTACACCAATAATGAGTATTACGATAAAAGTGCTTATAGTAACATAAATGCTATACAAGGATTTTATAAAAAGGGTATGGTCAATAATTGGGACAGGACAGCAGAGTTTCTGGCATCCTATGAGAAAAAATTCTTTGGTAATTTCACAGCAAGAGCTTCTTTTGGAGGCACGCATTTCAGAAGTGAATTCAAGTTTTTAGAAGGCAGAACCTATTGGCTAACTTATACCGATTTGTATAACCTAAACAACAGGGATAAGTACTTAACTGTTGGGGATTATTTATCTAAGCTCGAACGAAACAGTCTTTATGGTTTTCTAAACTTGGATTACAAAGGAAAAGTGTTCTTGGATATAACACGTAGGGACGACTGGTCTTCAACACTGCATCCAGACAACAACCATTTTTCCTATCCTTCTGCAGTTGGTTCCGTTATATTGTCTGAAATATTTACTTTTCCAAATGTATTAACTTTCTGGAAGGTGAGGGGGAGCATTGCCCAGGTTGGAAATGATATCCCGGTTCCATATTTTACAGTTAAGGAAAAATATACCCTTGAATCAAAAGAAGATGGATTGGCATATGTCGTAGTAGATAATGCTAAAACAAATCCTTATTTGAAACCCGAAAAAACAACAGGTACAGAGTTTGGTACCGATATTCGATTTTTTCAGAATAGGTTGGGCATAGATATAACTTATTACAAGGGCTATACAAGAAACCAGATACTCAGAACCAAAATTAGTAGTACAACAGGGGATGATTATGTTACAGATAATGTAGGTGAGATCGAAAGTAAAGGAGTGGAACTTACAATTAATGCTACCCCAGTTAAGCAGGGAAATGGTTTCCAATGGGATGTCCAGCTCAACTGGTCATTAGACCGTTCTTATTTAATCGAATTCAATGATATTGTAAAAACCAAAACACAGGCAGTAAATGCATTTCTAGCCATTGATGATAGAGCTGGTCAAAGACGTGGTACCTTTTATGGCAAATCTTATGAAAAGACACCCGATGGCGAAAGGCTATATAGTTTGTCAGGTGATACACGTTTAACTGAAGAGACCCAGTTGGGTAATTATAATCCGGATTGGATGGCCTCGTTGCATAACTCATTTTCCTATAAAAACATTAGTGTATCATTTTTATTCGATTTGCGCTATGGAGGGTTTATATACAATGAAATTGAGCGCAGGTTGAATTTATATGGATTATCAGAGGCTACACTATTAAACGACAGGACTGGAATTGTTCCTGATGGTATGGTTGAAGAAGAGGACGGAACCTATAGGAAATTGACTTTGGAGGATATTGAAAGCTTCGGAAAGATTGGAGGACAATCAGGACAAGAATATTGGGCAAACCAAATGGAAGAAGTAGTTCCTGAAAACACCCTTGTAAATGATACCTATCTTAAGTTTAGGGAATTGAGAATTGCTTATGTACTGCCACAACATTGGATGGATAAAACTTTTATTCAATCTGCAACTGTTGCACTTATTGGTAGAAACCTGGCTGTTTGGTCAAAAGTCAAACACATAGATCCAGAGACTTTTGGTATAGCTGCTCAAAAGAACGATTTTGGATTTGATACAAAAGTTCCCGGGTATGCCAATTCCAATATGCCTTCTGTAAGGAGTTTGGGGTTTAGCCTGAGTTGTAAATTTTAACAAAGAAGAATCATGAAGAAAATAATATATCAAACTTCAATTGTTTTATTGTTTATACTTTCTTTCAACGCTTGCGATACGTGGGAAGATGAGCTGAACATTAATCCAAATAGTCCATCTACAGGTGGACAATCGACTGCTGAATATGATTTTGAACCCAGTGAATTTATGTTGGATATGATACATACAGTAGTTTACGGTTGGGATTACATACATTGGAATGTGGGTTCGGCTGTTTGTGAATACCATGGAAAAACAATTAGTCTGAGTCAAGGAAACAGGCATCAGGCCTGGCATGCATTTGATGATTCACATGACGGTTCTTCCTGGGTTCAGGGATATAAAGCAGTTCGCTTTATTAAACAATTGAGAAAAGCTGCAATAGCCAATGGCGATATTGATTATCAATCGATAGCAACTATCTGGGAATGTTATGATTTTTTCAGTTTAACTCTTCTCTATGGAGACATTCCCTATTCTGAATCAATTGTCGAAGATACTCCAATTGATCCCGTTTACGATAAGCAGGAGGAAATTTATTTCACGTTGATTTCAAAATTGAAAAGTGCTGGAAAAGATATTGATCCTACTTCACAAGTAGATGCTGCAACAGATTTGATATTTGGAGGGGATATGCTAAAATGGAAAAAATTCGCGAATACACTCCTTATCCGGTATGCCATGTATATGTCCGATGCTGCACCGGATTCTGCTAGGGCTTTGTTAAATGAAATCATATCCCAGCCAGAACAATATCCGGTTATGGAATCAAATCTTGATAATGCCATGTTTCATTATGATGGTGTTCAGTATAAATCCAGTTATTACTGGTTAGCATCATCAAAGCTCGATGAAGCACCATACAGCAATGTATTTATTGAGCGCCTGGTTTCAATAAACGATCCACGGTTAATGATTTATGCAAAACCTGTTGCAAAAGTCCATACAGATTCTACAAAAAATGTTATTCCATCAAATCCGGGTGTCGACAAGTATGCTGGGCATATATACGGAATTACTACCGATAATGCCTATGCTTCTTCATGGAACAGTGGATCTAATTATGCATCTAAACTTGGTGAGTATTTTAGAACAGAAGATGACAAGGGAATTGCTACACTTGAATGCGCTACTGTTCCCATGCCATTGGCAACTTATGCTGAGATGTTGTTCTTTCTGGCCGAAGCTGCAGAAAAAGGTTGGTTGACAGATAACCTGTCTGCACAACAATATTATGAAAGTGCCATTGAAGCTTCATTTGAACAATATGGAGCATCTTTCACAAGCGATAAATATACAAGGGCTTTTGACGGATCAGTTTCATCCCTGGAAGACTATTTGTCACAACAACAAGTAAACTATGTTGGAGGTAGGGATAAGCTTACCTTAATTGCTGAACAAAAATGGATTGCCAGTTATTTAATGATGTTTGAACCTTACTTTGACCATCGTCGTACGATGCTTCCTAAGTTTAGAGCATCATCTGGTGCAGAAGCATTCAATACTACCGGAAGTGCAACAAAATTTCCGTCAAGGGCTGCCTATCCAAACTCTGAAACATCAACCAATAAAGAAAATGTTGATAATGCCAATGCAACAGGCTTTGATATTCCAATAGTTGACCAGGAAACCCGAAATGAGGCATTGATGTGGCTGCTCCAGTCAAAAGGTCAGGATTGGTTGCAGATGCCAATTTTTCAGGAGCCAAACTATAAAGCTGATTATCCTGTTAAAGAGGGGGATGCTGATTTTGGCACAAACTTTTCAAATTGGTATGCTGCCCATTGGAATACCATGTTCTGGTGGAAAAATAATGATCAATAACAAAGTACAATGAAGAAATTGACAAATACACCTATGAAAAGGATAACTTTTAAAATAGTTTTAACCCTGATTGTAATTATCGGTATGGTTTCCTGCGATAATGTTATTGACGGGTACAGGATTGATTATAAAGAGTCACCTGCAGAGTTTACAGTAGCCCTACTCTCATCCAACAGGGCCGCAATATCCGACACAATTACTTTTTCAATAAAGGCTACTTCAGATTATGATATTAAATCTGTGATATCTGTTTCTACCATATCAGGTGGAGGAGGCACTGGTTATTTTATCGATAGCGATTCCAAAGACCCGTTTATTGACCACTCTTTCGGGACAATTCAGCCGGGTACACGCGAGATTGATGTCATCTATTATTATATAGTTTCCCAGGATACTGTTGATGCATCAATTACTTTCTCGCTTATTGATGAATATGGAAAGAAAACGACAGATTTTGACATGATTATGGTTCCATCCATTGTAAAGTATGACAGTGTCGTTTTATATACTCAAACTCCGACCAGAACAGATGGTTTTTCATCTGTCGATGGTTATGTTTATTCTGATCTCACAAATTTTGAGGATTTAACAGTAGCTAACGAAGCTGTACAGGAATCTCTGGATATAATCTTTCTCTTTGATGGGCTGTCTTCGAAATTAGTTGCCCCTTATAGTGGGTACTTTTGGAGCAAAATGAATGTACGAAACAAAACCCTATTCAAATTAATACCTGAAATAACTGATGAAGATTTCGATAACCTTTCCAATGCTTCACTATCTGAAATTACTGAATTATATGAAGTAAAAAAAGGCAGTACCGATATTCAGGATGTTAAAGTAGGCGATATCATTGGTTTTAGAACCGATTTTGCTTCTTCTAATCCCTATCGCTATGGGATGCTACGAATAAATACTATTCACCCAACAACAGTTGACCATTACGAAGGTACTAGTTATCTGATTGAAATGGATGTTGTAACCCAAAAATGACAATCATGAAAAACAGAATTTACATTTTATCCATTATCCTGGCCTTTGTAATTAAGGTTAATGCGCAGGATTATACCGATTACACGAGCTGTGCGGTGCAGGATTCACTTGCACTGGTAGCCTTTTATCATGCTACCGGTGGACCAGGCTGGACTTCTGAAACAGTTAGTGATTTCTCAACAGATTACCTTTCAGATGATGTGCTTACCTATTATACTGCTGACTATCCGAATGCAGGTTTGGGGCATTGGTTGGAAGGTCCTGTAAAAGACTGGTTTGGTGTTACCCTGGCCAAGAGGCAAATTGGTAATACTACTGATTCTACCTGGCGAGTAATCCATTTGCACCCAACACTTAGCCGTCGATCTGCAGGAGAAAATAATTTGAATGGATATATACCCAAAGAAGTTGGTTGGTTAACCGCTTTAGAGTGGTTTAAAGTAAATGGTAACGTTGGTCTAACAAATACTGAAGTCCCGGATGAGTTATATCATCCTAGCATTATAGCATTGGATTTTGAGGGGGCTTTTTTTTCCGGTATTATAAGTAGTGGCATACGCAATTGCACTAATTTAAAGTATCTCAATTTCCGTGATAATAATTTCGATAGTATTCCTTTGTTTGACTTTGTTACAGATCCATGGACAGCTTTATGGGTTTATCGAAACCAAATTTCATGGGAAACTTTAGAACCTACTGTTGACTTTTTTGTGGACATGGGATATGGTTTTGAAGCTCGTGACCAGCATGATGTAGGTGATGCCCGTGAGGTTGTGGTAGAACCTGGAAGCAGTGTTACCCTGGAAAGTTCCGATGCTGGAGTTAACGGTACATATACGTGGTATAAAAATGGATTCAATACCTACATTACAGGTTCAACCCGTACGTTTGATAATGTAAGTGCTAGCGACACTGGTAACTATACCGTATTGGTGAGCAATGAATATATTAGGTTGGCAGATGAAAATGCTGACTACAAAAACACATTCACAAAACCTATTCATTTGACTTTTGTCCCTTCTTCGCCGGTATGTGAAAAAATATACACTTCATACGATGGAAATAAGGTCTACATGGATTTTAATAAACCAATGGCTTTGTCTTCCACAGGTCAGAAAGATGAGTTTGTTGTCTTTCGTGATGGTGTTGAAGTTCCCATAAATGCTATAAGCCGCACAGGAAGAAAACACAAAAGCCTTGTACTTGAACTAGGAGAATCGTTGTTTAAAGGGGAAGCTATTACTCTATCTTATACTAAAGGTACAGTAGTGGATTATAATAATGGTGAACTAAATTCTATAAGCACAAGAGAAGTATCCAATTTTGTCCGTGAAACACCTGTTTTAGTGGATGCTATAACACGTGTTGATGGAGAAGGTATTGTTCTTGAATTTGACCAGTATATAGATCCTGAAACATTTGATCCTACTGACTTTACAATAAGCGGGACTAACTCTTATACTGTTGAAGAAATAGTTCTGGTTGATGGTGAGATCGATAAAAGCATCTCGAAAAAAATCACACTGGTACTTAACGATTTTTTGTGGGATTCGGATACTATATTTGTCTCATATGGACAGGGATCATTAGCTGCTGAATATGGAGCTGCAGTTTTGTCGTTTGAGAATGTTCCGGTAGAAAATGTAGTGGTTGTTGACCGTGTGGCACTTGATATTAGGGTTGTTGATGGTTCAGCATCTCTGGCTCAAGTTGTTGTAAAGGGTGATTTTTCAAGTCTCCCTGTAATTTTAAACGATGATGGATTAAACGGGGATCAAATTGCCGATGATGATACCTGGACAAAAACTATTCAACTTACAAATGGCAGCTTCAATTGGGAAGTGTACAACCGAATTATTGAAATTAGCTACGATACAGTTATTACAACCGGAGCTTCGGGTGAAACCATCATTACCCTTACACCAGTGGAGAACATAACAGATTCTTTGATAAGCGGAAATGCCAACCTTAGTATTGCTCGTTCCGGATCTGAATTATCTGGTGATTCAGTCTTTAATTATCGGACCAACTCAGTAGTCTTTATCCTGGATCTTACAAATTACCTTACTAATAATGTGGGTATGATAGCTGATCCCTATCTGATGGGAATGGACGATGATTGGACAACAGGAATTGCAATGACAGAAATGAGCACTTCAGATTCGAAAATATTGTACACAACCTCGGTTCCGGGTTTTGCGATTGGCGAAATTGTAAACTTTAACTATCGCAATGGAGACATTTGGGAAAATATTGGGGCAGGTTCTCGTTCTTATACCCTTGAGGGTAACGATACACTTAGAAATGAGTTTGCCTCTTTTCCTGTGACAATTGATCCAGTTTTAGTAGATGAGGATAACAGGTTAATCATATATCCTAATCCTGCATCAAGTGAACTATCAGTTCTTTATTCTGACGGTCAACTTCCTGTTTCAATCAAGGTAGTGAATATGTATGGACAAACTGTACTATTTTCTGATAATACTGCTAAGCTCATTAATATTTCCGGTTTGCAAGCAGGTATGTATATCCTTTACTCTACAGATAATTCTGGTAAAATAGCCCTAAATAGATTTATAAAAACTAACTAATAATCCGATGTAAAACAAAAATCTTCTATTATGAAAAGAATTACTTTTTTACTTATTTTCCTCGCACTCGTGACATTTGGGAAAAAATCAGATGCACAAGTGCTTGAGGCTGACTCACTTGCTCTCGTTGATATTTACAATGCAGCCGATGGTGCTAACTGGACCGGTGTAGAAAAATGGTTGGTTGATTCAGTATCTAACTGGGAAGGTGTTATTGTTGAAAATAACAGGGTTGTAGATTTGAGATTAATTGATATAAATTTTGGAGGAAATGGTGGTACGTTATCTCCTTCAATTGGAAATTTAACCGAACTTACCCGTTTCGAAATTCAGTATGCACCAACGCTTACAGGTTCAATCCCTGCCGAGTTATGGAATTGTACAAAAATAGGCCGTTTGCAGTTAAAATACACTGGCTTGACCGGTGGCATTCCTGCAGGTATCGAAAGTATGGTAAATGCCTACGAACTTAATTTCCAGCAGACATATCTTGGAGGCCCAATTCCTGCTCAGCTTTTTCAACTGCCTTCGTTAACAAAAGCGTATTTGCACCAAAGCAATTTTACAGGTACTGTACCTTCAACTGTTACTGGAGCAACCGGACTTGTTCGTTTATACTTACAGGAAAATAAACTGGAAGGACCATTGCCATTTGTTGACCTGCCAGACGGTCAAGCAAAAGTTCAACTGACTGGTAACTTCTTTTCTTATGATGATGTAAAACAATATCATGATTCTGCTGCAACTTTTGCAAGCTTTACTGATGACTACCAATTTTCAAAGGAAACTACTGTTGCTGTTGTTGAACCAGGAGCAGGATATACTATGACAGGTACTGTTACTGGTGGTGAAGCCTATGCATGGTTTAAAGATGACGGAACAATCCCTGTAGGAACTTCCGAAACTTTGGATATTGCTGCAGTTGGCTATAATGATGAAGGTACCTACACCTGTAAAGCACAATCCTCTCAGGTTGCCAATTTTGATATTAGGACTGTTTATGAGCTAAGTGCGAACTACTCTGGTCGTGAACGCGATTCACTTGCTCTTGTAGCTATTTACGAAGCAGGTGACGGTGCTAATTGGCTAAATACTTCCACTTGGTTGACTGATAGCATAGATAAGTGGGAAGGTGTCGTTGTTACAGGAGGCAGGGTAACTGAATTGTATTTTAATCAAATGAATTTTGGTGGTAATGGAGGAACCCTCTCACCTAAGATTGGACAACTGACAGAACTCACAAGGTTCGAAATTCAGGATGCACCAAACCTTTCCGGATCAATACCCGCTGAACTATGGAATTGCACAAAAATTGGTCGTTTGCAATTAAAATTCACTGGCTTGACCGGTGGTATTCCTGCAGGTATCGAAAGCATGGTAAACGCTTATGAGTTAAACTTCCAACAGTCCTATCTTGGAGGAGAAATACCTGCAGAACTATTTGAACTGCCTTCATTAACAAAAGCATACCTACACCAAAGTAATTTTACAGGTACTGTTCCTTCAACAGTTAGTGGAGCAACCGGACTTGTACGTTTATACCTACAGGAAAATAAATTGGAAGGACCCCTACCATTTGTTGACCTGCCAGACGGTCAGGCAAAAGTTCAACTGACTGGTAACTTCTTTACCTTTGATGATGTAAAACAATACCATGATTCTGCTGCAACCTTTGCCGCCTTTACCGATGATTACCAACTTGCAAAGGAAGTTGCAAGCGTGATAGTTGAACCAGGAGTTGATACTACATTGACCGGGTCAGTAACTGGTGGAGAATCCTATGCCTGGTTTAAAGACGATGCAACAACTCCACTTGGAACCTCAGAAACATTTGTAGTTGGTT
>JBNKPU010000063.1:0-15717 GCA_050295515.1 Bacteroidales bacterium
ATGCCATCCGCGTTACAAACGCGGACGAGTTCTGATTTATATTTAAAAATTCCAGGCATAGTTAAGTGTAAACCTGTACTCACCAGATTTTTTTTGTACAAATTCTTCTGTTTCTTCATCCCTGACCATTCTTCCCATAAAAGTCATTGCCCCTACGAATTTCAGGGTATGTTTAGGCTTCAATTTATAGGAGGCATTCAGTCTAATAATAGATGTTGTATTGTTCAGGCCATTGCTTTCTGAATTCATAAAAGAATAAGCCAGGCTTGTATTTATTTTCCGCTCAAAAAAAGGACGTTGTAAACTGAATACCGGACCAATGGTTGTTGAGTTCATATTGGCAGATTCAAATATAGTAGCATTTAGCGAGCTATTTAAACTTAGTTTTAAAGGTTGATAACTAAATGTATAGCTCAACACGGCATTTTTCGTCCTTGTCTTTATTTCAGTCACCTCTGTTGCCGTATTGTTCAGCATATCCGATTTTTGGAGTGTAAGGTTCAGGTTGAAATTATGCGATATTACATCGTTGCCGGTTGAATAGGATGCCATGCCGCCATAATTTTCGGCTACCTGGGCATACCTTACTGAGTCAATGAAATTCAAGTATGAGGGTTCACTATTGGTTGAATAGTTTGAATAATTACCCATTAAATTCAATTTTTCAGTAACATTATATGAAAGCTGAGCCGAAGATATTATTCTGTTTTCGTCTGTCTGCCTATCATTATTCAGGTTGTTTTTCTGCACACCGTAGTTTCCTGAAAATATTATTCTATTCTCAAGGAAAGACCGGGCCAGGTTGAATGTTATATTCCTGAAGTCGTTGTTCATATAGGTGGATCCAAGTGTTATATAATCCGGGTCAATTCTTTGAAAGGTAGCTCCCAGAGTATATTTATCTTCTGTGTATGACAGGGTAACACCTACAGCTTTGCTAAAAGTACTTGATAAGCGAGGTGTGAATAAATTCCCCAGGTTATTCAGGTAACTATAACGATCGTAGAAGATTTCTTCCATACGGGTATCTTCTGTATAGGCACTGGCAGCAAATTCGCTGCTCAAGGTAAGTTTTTCTGCCAGTTTTAGTTTGGTGTTAAACCCAAAGGTCAGGTTTTCTTTGGGTGTAATATTCAAAGTATCCGGAATCTTTACAGATCGGTGGTTGTCGGTAGCTTTAAACAGGATAAGGTCGGTTGAATAATCTTTATTTCCCAAAGTTAACATACCTCCCCAGCCCCACCGTTCAAATGACGGTAGTTCGACCTGGCCTGTAATGTCATTTCTAAATGGAATGCCTTTTGCAAAACGTCCACCCAGGGATTTAAACTTCCAGAAACTATCTTTGGGTTCAAGTTCCACACCAAGCCCAAAGAAACTTATTCCATTAAGTGTGTAAGGCGAAAACTGCATATTCCTATAACCAGCGTGTACAGTAACTGATTTGTATTTCGGGCTTATTCCGACAATGTTATAATGAGGTGTATTGTATGTTTTGCTTCCTGAACTGAGTATAGCGCTAAACGGCATTGAGATTGCATCTGAAATGTTAAGTACCAGGTTAGCGTTCAATATATAGGAGAAAGGATCGCGACGTGCATCCATACCAGATGAAGCATAGCCTGAAAGCCCAAAATTCACTCCTCCATTGGCTTTGAAATAAAGCGAATCGGGCAATTTTTCCAGATCCTGCGAAGAGGCATATGTACTCAGTAATACAGACAAAACACTAATATATTTCAATTTCTTAATCGTTAACATAAATCCATACACTGGAATTATAAATCTCGGTCAACTTTTTAAGCCTTATAATTTCGCGTTTCAATTCACTCTTTGAATCAAACTTCCTGTTTATACAGACTATATAATCCCCGGAATTATGCCGTTTTAACACTTCTGATCCTAACTGATGCTCACGCCTCAATACCTGCTGATATTTTTTTGCAGACAGAATATCTGAAAATGTACCTAAAATGAGGTAAATGGGTTCATTCTGATTTTCCAACATGTCTTCCGAAATATCATTAATGTCGGCCTCATCTTCGGTGCGAGCGGTTTCCACTGTAGCCCTCTCCTCTTCCATTTTTCGTAGAAGTTCAGCTATTTCCTCCTTTTCTTTTCTAAGTTCTTCATTCAATTCTGATTGTTTCTGTTGTAGTTCACGGTTTTTTTCCTGGAGTTGCTTATTGTCTTCAGCCTGCTTTTGAGCAAATTCAATAACCTGATCCAATTTTTCATCATCCGCAGGTTTCTGATCCTGAAAATGTGAAGTGTAAAACCTATAACCGAGTGTTATTTCATGGGAACTGCCACTATATCCGTACAAATCACCAATAGATAATTGGTAGGAATAGGCAACTGTTAACCTGTCGTATACCAAGGCAGATGCAACAAATCCAAGGCTGTTATTGTTTCGGTATAAAACCGAGGCCGAATATTTTCCTTGAAAGGTTGCCAGGATACTGGCTTCGAACTGAGCAGGCATTCCCTGTAAATCGCGCAAAGCCAACTCGGGCCTCAGGCATATCTCATTGGGTAGGCAATACGTATAATTTACATGAACCAGGTATTGTGGAATATATTGAAAATATAGTTTCTTTTCTTCTGTATTGTTGCTGTATTCCAGCTTTGAATTCACCATGTTTAAAGCTGTAATTCCTGCCTGTAAATTATTGTATCTATAATGCACACCAAAATTCGAATTTAAGCCTGTAGCCGATTCAAAATAATTGAAAAGGGTTGACTCATACTGATCCTCAGCCTTTACCTTATCAAAATAGATTGTATTATGGTTCAGTTTAAAAGATAGGCCCAATCTGATATATTGATCAGCACCCAGCTCTATTCCATGGCTGTATGAAGTAGCTATACCGGTTTGTCCCAGAATATTTGTTTTGTCTGAAGATAATATTAGGCCTAAGCCACTTTTTTCATCTTTTAAAGGCCAATCGACAGATAGTAAGGCACTTTCAGGTGCACCTTCAATATCGATCCATTGCTGCCGATAATGTAAAAAAGTTTGCGAATAGGCATTTACACCAGACAATGCCGGATTTTCCAATATCGGGTTAATTATAGACGCGTTGAACAGGGGCACCTGTTGCCCCCTGGCATAAGCAAACTCTAACAATAAAATCAATATAGTTGTCCATCTCCTCATTTTCTATCAATGCTGTTTTTCATATTATCATCATTAAATCTTATCTTCTTTTCCTATGCTTGCCCATTTGTTCCCTACCCCCACTGATTCTAATCACCTAATCACCTAATCATTCTGTTTTTAAAATTAGATGCAAAATATTGCGTATCTATTTATCCCTTAAAATGGTAATTGCTCCTTTGTAAATCATATTGTTTTCTTTGCTTAGAACAATAACATAGTAATACGTACCATCCGGAAGAATATCTCCGTTGAAATTGGTCCCCTGCCAATCGTTTAAATAATGGCTGGTTTTATATATTGTTTTTCCCCAACGGTCAAAAATCATGATTTCTGCTTCAGGGTAACTATCTATATTGACAATATTCCAGGTATCATTTTCATTGTTATTGTTTGGGGTTAATATGTTTGAAGGAATAATACGCATTTCATCCTCAACCGTAATCAATAAAGAATCATAACTGATACAATTGTTCTCGTCGGTAACACGCAAAGAGTACAAGGTTGTTTCCATAGGACGGGCTGTTGGATCAGGAATTGATACATCTGAAAGTCCTTCCTCCGGCAACCATTCATAGTAAATACCTCCTGATGCCAAAAGTTTTATTGGAAACCCTTTGGTTACCGTGGTGTCTGGTCCAGCATTTGCAGCCGGGAGATCAAATACTTCTACATTGCGCTTGAGCGAATCTACACAACCAGCATCTGTTGAGACTTTTAGCGATACCGGATAAATTCCTGCAATATCATAGTCATGTTGCGGATCCCTTGCAGTTGAGCTTTGACTATCACCCATGTCCCATTGATAGGTTAGAGTATATGGCCTATCTGTATAGTCCATGGTTGTCAGGTTGTCAAAACTTGTTTCTTTGCCCAGACAAACATAGATAGCTGTAAAGTCAGCAACCGGATTTCTATGTACGATTACTTGATCTGTGAGATTATTCTTGCAGCCAGTTGACGAAATAACCTCCAGATTAACCGGATAAATGCCTGGATTCAGATAGAGGTTGTCCGGATTGAGCTGTACTGAATTGGAGCCATCTCCAAAATCCCATAAAACAGAAGCTATATTGCCATCTGATACATTTGAACCATTTTCAAAATGTGTTATAAACCCATCGCAAGCTTCATTAAAGCTAAAACTAATCCCGGGAAGATCATATACTTCTACATCGTGGAATACTGTATCGCGGGCATTTTTATCTGAAATTGAGATCATTCTTACAGTGTATATTCCCGGATATTCGTATAAATGTACCGGATTATCGTCCTGAGAGGTCCTTTTATCGCCAAACATCCACTCGAAGTGCTGTGTTCCTGATGGAATTGTTGATTCATTGCTGAAATACACCGAATCACCAATGCAAACATTATCAAAAGTGAATTTAGCAACTGGCAATGCAAAAATCTTCACATCCTTTTCTATAAAATGTGAACAGAATTGGTTAGAGGTAGCCGTTAGCCTGACTGTATATACACCGGGAGATTCATATACATACACAGGATCAATTGTGTCTGTTGAGTTTCCATCGCCTAACAACCATTCATAGCTTAAACTGCCATTGTCAATGGAAGAAGCATTCAAGAAAACACTTTCTTGCTGGTAAGGGACATCCTCTACTGTAAAATCGGCAACAGGCAATGGGTATACAGTAAGCGGTTTTGACAGATCATTGACACACCCATCAACCGTAGTGGCTTCAAGGGTTACCATATAGTTTCCAGGTTCGCTGTATTGTGTTGAAGGATCGGTGCGGCTTTCGGTTTCACCATTCCCAAAATCCCAGGCGAAAGCCATACTTAAACTGGTTGGCTGGGTACGATTTGTAAATTGGACTTCTGAACCAGTGCAAACATTATCAAAATCGAAGTCAACTGTTGCCCTGGGATATACAACAACATCATGCGACACATAATCTTCTCCCCCGGAGTTTGAAACCGCTCTTAATGTTACAGTATATGTTCCTGCATTTGCATAGGTATATGTAAAACTTGCATTATCATTCAATGTTTCAGTGCTCCCATCGCCGAAATTCCAGTAATAAGTATTGGTTGACATAACAGCGGAAGTGTTATTAAAAACCGTTGGAATATGCAGACATGCATTGCCTGCTTCAAAAGCCACATCTGGTAAGTCGAGTACATTGACAATAGCTGAAGCTGAATCGAGGCACCCTTTATTGGAAGTGGCGTTTAATTTTACAAGGTATGATCCCGGATTGGCATAGGTGTGCTTAGGGGTTTTAGAAACTGAACTTTCATCGTCCCCAAAATCCCAGAACCAGCTCTGGACAGATCCTTCGGCAACCGTTGTCGAATTTACAAATACAGTAGGATTATTCAGGTTAACATCATCTGCTGAGAGAGCCACATCTGGCAATGGATGAACTGTAATTTTAGTAAATGTAGATGTATCCTCCTTACAGACTCCACTTTTAAGTATTGTCCTGTACCATGTTGTGGTATCCAGACCAGCAAACGCATATTCCGAAACATTATCATCAACAGTCTTCCAGGTAACAGTATCAATTGAACTTTGCCATGCAATTGAACCAAATGAATTAACCAATGTAAGCGTACCTTCATTGACAGCCTCACACACTTCTTTGCTCCCCAGGATGTTTCCACCAACAGAAAGTTGGTCGATCCCAATTCTAACGGAATCGGTTTTTAAAACCGGGCATGTACCACTTTGTACATAAGCGCGGTAAAAAGTAGTTGATTCCAGGTTTTCAAATACCAGGGAATCCTCTTGTAAATTAATATTTGTCCACGGTGGTTGGCCATTGGATGAACTTTCCCAAAACCTTACATTGCCCTGTTTGTTAATAATATTTATTGCCCCAATATTTTGACCTGCACAAAACCGGGTTGTTGGAGTAAACAATGAACCTGGTTCTGTTGCCGGAGATACATTGATTGTAGCAAAAGTTGAAGTATCGTTGGCACAGGTTTCGTTTTCGGTATTGAGGATTACTCTGTATTGTCTTTGCTTTTGTAGGTTACTATATGAAAGCGTATCAAAAAGATGATCTACCGAAGCCCAGCTATTGGCTGAATCAGCAGAGACGATCCACTTCAGTATTTTTCCATTGTAACCGGAAAGTTTTAACTGGCCACTATTTTCTGTTGCGCAAACAGTTGCCGAACCTGATAAGATGCCACCTTCAGGACGTGATTCAACTATTACAGTGTCGATCTGTGAATACTTGGCATCGCAACCCGGACTTTCTACCAAGGCTCTAAAGTAGGTGGTATTGACCAGCCCCTGGTAAATAAAAATGTCTGAAGGATTATCTACAGAACCCCAGGGACCTTCTGAAGTGATAGAGGATTCCCATTTCATAACACTTCCTGTATAACCTGTAAGACGGAGCGTGTCTTTTAGATTGTTCTGGTAGCATACATATTTTCCACCTGTTACTCTGCCACTATCAGTTTTAGGACTTACGGCCTTTAATACAGTGTTGCTATAGGCTGCAGGACAATTTCCACTTTGTACCTGAACACGAAACCAGGTTGAATCGGTAAGTGATGCAATAGCAAGCGTATCGTTTGTGAGACTAATGGGTGACCATGTTCCTCCGGGTACACGTGATTCCCATTGAGTAATATTCCCGGTAAAACTTTGTACAAACACAGTATCAGCACTTTCATAGCATACAAAGCTATCGTCGTAAAGGATCCCTCCATCGCTGGTGGGTGAAATATGAACTGTTGCAGTATCGGTATAACCAGCACCACAGGCACCGGCATCTAAATGTGCCCTAAACTGGTAGCTGTTCTGCAGACCAGAATACTCGTAATAGTCAAGTTTGTGGTTCAGGGTATTCCAAATTGATCCGGGGAGCTCACGGTATTCCCAATAATCAGGAGTGCCTGAATAACTCGAAAGTTGAATAGTACCACTGTTTATTAATTCACAGGTATCTATTGATCCACTAATCGATCCAATATCCAATTCCGGGTCAACAACTACATCGATACTTGCAATTTGTGTAGCACAATCGGGAAATCCTCCAACATCAACATGAACCTCATAGGTTCCGTTTTGACTCAGCTGTATCGTTCCTCCATCATAAATTGATTCTGTTGAACTTTCCACTAAGATTGTTTTGTTCTGTAACCAGGTATATGTTGCTCCATCAATTTGGGTGGCACTTAGTATTAATTGGGCTTCGGAATCCCCAACACAAAATACATTGGTGCCAGTAATCGCTATATCGCCAGTAGATAGTTCATCCTCCGTTGAAGACAGTGTAGCCTCAAATAATTTATCATTAAACTTGCACAAGGCAATCCAGTCAACATCCATTTCGCCATTGCCCTTTACAGACAGGTGACTATGTAAACCTGGAAAGATACCCTTTGTGGAATCAACCTTGGTTTCAAGTATTCCATTTTCTGGTAGAATGGCAGAAGCCTTTTTATCGGTACTCCTCCATGAAAATGACCACATACCACGGTATCCGGTTGTTAATGAGTTGTCCACGTTTATATCCAGTGGAAGAAAAGGATCTGCATCGCTCAGTTCATTCAGTTCAAAAAACAAATTATCAAAATCATAACTCATTCCAAAACCTTGATCTGCTGTGGCTGATTGCCCCAGAGTAGCAGTTACCCCTCCACCTGTAGACCTGATACTATTTATAAAAGCATAGGTTGTATAATTTCTGGCAACTTGCTTATCTGTTACCAGGCTGGTATTGCTTCCAATTGTAAGTGTACTGCCTGATGTATATGTTGCCGGAGTACCAAAAACATTCCAGGTATCAGTATCCAGTCCGTTGTCGAAATGGTCAAACAATTCGAATATGGCAGTATCGGCCTGCGAAACAGCACTAACATTGCCATGGAACATATAAATTAACGACTTATTCAAAGGCATTGAAGGCAGTTCAACCCATACTCCCTGGTTGTTTGATTTATCATTTTTGGTATCGATCCAATAACGCAATTGCGTATTTTCAGATGAAACGAAGCGTATATCGGCACAATTGTTCCTGAGTTTTCCTCCACTTATCCAATCAGATGCCCTGAACTCAAAATAGACAATCCCACTTTGCCCCTCAACAGGACAGTTAATTTCAACTGCCCTTCGAAAGCGGTAACCCGAAAGACAGGGCTGGGCCATGAGCTCAACCAGGCTAATAACAATCAACAGCTGTATAAAAAAAATCCTCTTCACAAATCAACAATCTATCTTATTATTTCTTAATCTACACGCATAATGAATGCTAAAACATAATATGGGGGCATGTTACTAAAAGATCTACCTAAACCAGTGTTTTCTATTGTAATACCTGTAGTATTATTGTTGACACTTCCACTTAACCCATGAGTATGCGCCCCGTCAGTGTGTGAATCATGATCATCCCCAGTACCTTTTGTCCAATCGAACCCTCTTGTACTTCCACTTCCTCCAGCACCATCAATTGTATGTTTGTGAGTACTTCCAGATGATGTAACAGCAAAATTATCTGGATGATTATGACCAGGGTCAACCACTGTATGGGTATGGGGTGGTAGTTGATTTTCATCAATTGTTGAATTTCTATTTCCACCAATTGTACCAATTGTCCCATAGGCTGCAATATTTGCTTCGTTATTTCGATGATTTCCCCCATAATCATATTCTGTATAACTAACTTCATCCTCAGTACGTGATGTCAAACTATCAGAGTAACCAACAACAAAATGCCCCCTTAGATCAGGAGTATTGTGTTTTCCATTACAAAGTGCCCAGCCATCTAAATCTCCAATTCCAAGTCCATTTAGATCAAATGATCCAGCCGTTTCACCATACCACATGATTATACCACCTATAGGTGTAGCACCTTGTCCATAATGATGCCCTGTAAATGTACCTGTGAAGTTTCCGTCTACTGTCGTATAAGGGGCTGATAATGTTACAGTAGGATCTTCAATCCCTTTATCAGTCTGTGTTGCAACTAAAGGACTAAGGCATCTCCATTCTGCTCCATCCCAATAATAGAAATTCTTCTCTGTTGAATTAAAAAACAATAAGCCTACAGCAGTATCATTATATGCCATCCCTGTGACATCAGTCCTTGAAGGAATAAGCAATCCTTTCGAAGCATGCTTTATATGAAGCATAGCGGCATCGTTTGGTGTCTTTGTCCCAATGCCGACCTGTGCTCCGACTGATAGGTAGCATAAAAAGGCTATTGCACTAAAAACTATTCTATTGTTCATATCGTAATTTTTATTTGTTATCTGATTACTAATATTTTAAAGGTTTTAACCTCGTTTATTGTTGAGATTCTTAAGAAATACATACCCTGGTAAAGTCCTGAAACATCAAGACTGTGTTCAAGCTCTTCAACTGCATCGAATTTTTCCATCTTCACCAACTGGCCATTCAGCCCAAAGAGGTACATGGCTATATCTGATGCTTTAGATATCTCCAGCTTTACTTTCACATAGTCGCTTGCCGGGTTTGGATAAATCTTGGAATTAACTATGGTGATCAGCTCTGGCCTGTTCTTTTCCATTTCCCTGGCCAATTTTTTCAAGTAATCGGGATTATACCCCGCTACTGTTAATTCTTTGGTTATTGATGCCGAACAGGTTCCATTGCCCACCGTTAACTGTGCTGTGTAAACATCTTCGAGCAAATACATGTGCATAGGCTCCTTTTCTGTACTGGATGTCATATCCCCAAAATTCCAGAAATAAGTGTCTGGCTCAGGAACAGAAAGATCAACAAATCTTACCGTATCACCAACAGCAATCTGACTGGCAGCCAGGAATAAGGGCTCTATGGACAGGTTGGTAGGCAATACTTCTACAGTATCGCTCCCTGTACAACCATTGGGCAAGGTAACATACACCCAATAAGTACCTGTATCGGCCAGTTCGAGTATTTGCTCCGAAGCATATAAGCCATTGCTGCTGCCCCAGGTATAGAAACTTCCAGGATTACCAGCATTTAAAGCTAAACCAGAGTTGGCACACATTAATATATCGTCGCCCAAATCAATTTCCGGCGATGGAGTTTCAACTACAATAGTGGAGTCAGTACTAACACATCCTTCGTCATGTATAACATTCAGAACATAGGTACCTTCAGATTCCACCCTTATATATTGTTCGCTGCTTCCAACATTCCAGTTATAACTGTAATCATCGCCAAAGTAGTCGGCAGTAATAAAGTCTGATCCACCTTCGCAGATCTCAAGCGATTCGGGCAAGTCCAGATTGGCCTGCGGCTTAATTATTACATAGATCGAATCTGAAAGACCGCAACCGGCATTATTGGTTATTTGCACACGATAACCACCCGATTCATTCACCAGGTAATTTCTACCTGTATTGCCATCGAACCATAGGTAGGTTGAATTTGGATTGCCTGCATCAAGCAAGGTAAAACTACATGCTGAAATTGAATCGAAATAAAATGGATCGAAGGGGGCTTCCTTGAAATCGACCTTGATAGGCTCGGATAAAGCAGAACATGAGTTTGAATCGGTAACCCGGACCCAATAAAAACCTTCGGCGTTTACCTCAATCTCGCGGGTTTTCTCTCCTGTAACCCATAAATATTGTCCATTTGTTCCTGCATTTAATAACAGGCTTTCGCCCTGGCAGGCAGAACGGTCACCACCTAAATCCACAACTGGCAAGGGATTTATTACAACCTGAATGGTATCATATCCGGTACATCCCCATTGGTTGGTAACACCTACATGGAATTCACCGCTGCTTTGTACTTCATGGGTAACTGTTGTATCGCCACTTTCCCATATATAAGATGCCCCCGGATTGCCTGCATTTAACAGGACATCAACTCCTGAGCAGACTTCAATATCGTTTCCAAGCTGTACGGCTGGTATGGGGTAGAATGTCAGGTTGGTCAGTGCCATTCCGGTGCAGCCAAATCCATTGGTAACAGTAACATGGTAGAAACCAGGAACACTTGTTTCGATAGTTGGTGAAGTATCTCCGGTATTCCATTCGAAAGTTCCGGTAGCCAACTGCGGATCAAGAACTACAGCATTACCGCCACATGCCTTGGAAATATTGTCAAGCACAGGCTCAGGGTTCTCATGAATTATAACATCAACTGTATCATAACCAACACAGTCGCCTTCTTTAATTATTACTGAGTAGGTACCTGATGTATTTACATTTATTATTTGGGTTGAATCGCTGGTTGACCAGGTATGTTCTGCCATAGGATATGCTGCATTAAGCATTACCGGTCCGCAATTTTCTACAACATCGTCAATACCGGGATCTATTACAGATGAAAGCTCGACCTCTGTGGTTCCTGTGGTTGAACAGGAAGAAGCTGGATTAGTAATGGTAAGTGAGCAGCTCATGCTTTCAGTTACCACAAAGGTATTTCCTGTAGAACCATCGTGCCACAAATAATCCAGGGTATCGGGCCCGGCATCTAATACATAGCTAGTCTCGCACGTTGGTGTAGTTGGGTTGAATGGAAATGCAGGATTGGTACCAACATCAAGGTTTAAAGTATCGTAACCATAACAGGATTGTTGGGTAACTACCTCGAAAACAACATCGTAGTTGCCGGATGGATAATAATGGCTTACCGTCTTTTTAATTCCTGGCAGGCTGCCATCGCCATATAACCACGTATAGCTCTTGATTTCATCGGGGTTAAGTGTACTTGTTGATGTAAATAATATCTCCTCTCCCTCGCAGAATTTACCCGTTGTCTGTATAGTAACTTCTGGATTTGGATGGATAAGTACCTGGTAAGTGGCTGTATCCATGCAGGAATATTCTGATACAGTAATTAAGGATGCTACATAAGAACCTGATGCCGGGTAAGTATAGGAGACATTTGGATTAGTGACCGGCCTGGTTATAACATCACCATTACCCAAGGTCCAAATAACTTCGGACAAACCTGATGTAGTAACAGGCACAAAACTTGAAGGCGAGCCCTGGCAAACCGATGCATTGGCAGGATTATATGAGGCTGGCACAACATCACGTATAATAATACTGTCTATTGCCGAAGCTGTACAACTGTGAACTGATTTTACTGACAGGTTAACATAATATTTGCCTGCCAGGCTGTATTTTTTATTCGGATGTGGAATGTTGTTCTCTGTATTGTCTCCAAAATCCCAATGGTATGTTGCACCTGGCTCTATGTAATTGGTAAACAACATGTCCTGTGCATTGATGCAGGCAATCGAATCTGATTCAAAATGCGCTACCGGCAAAGGATATATCTCAATTTCTTTAGATATGGAATCCCGGCAACCCCAGTAATTATCGGTAATTAATGTTACGGTGTAAGTGCCGGCCGTATCATATGAGGTGGCAACTGAATTGGCCATGCTGCTATCGGTCTGGCTCTCACCATTTCCAAAATACCATGTATTTGAATTTGAACCCTGAGTAAGTGTATCGTAAAAAACAGAATTCAATCCAACGCAATGGTCGGTAAATTCAAAATCGGCTTTTGTGTTCGGATGTATGGTTACCATTTCTGTAGTTGAAGCCTTACACCCACTGTCTGATTTTACCTCCAGTGTAACAGGAAAGTTTCCATCGCGAGGAAAAATATGAGTTGCCGTGTCATCAACTATCTTGGCCAGAAATGGATCGACGGTCCAGGCATATCCCCCATCCATAACATTGGCACAACTATCTCCTGGCACCAAAACAGATGCAACTCCCTGACATACATTGCTCAGTGCCGAAGTATCGATATCAGCAACTGCCGCCTGGTTAACATAAAACAAGATTGTATCTGAACTTGTACAGCCTGCCCCTGAATATGCTTCTAAAATAAGCTGCTCCCAGCCGTCTTCCGTAAAAGCAATATTTAGTTCCGGATCACGGACTTCACTTCCTTGCATTAAATTCAATGGCAAAGTTTCAAAATAAAGGCTTGTATTGCTGGAAATTGTTGAGGTAACCACAATTGAATCTGATTCTGCAAACTTCCAAGTATACCTTATTATGGAGCTTGATTGACCATCTTTGCCGGTATAGGTTTGAATAGTAGAATTGTTCAAAACTTCAACAAGAGACCCCTGGCAAACGGTCTCATCAATACCTATATCGGCAACAGGATACGGGTTTTGATAGGTTGCCCAGTTTTTGGCATCGGTTTTACAGCCAAACTCATTGATGTAACTTACATTAATGCTGGTGGTGCCCACTTCATCGATTTGGGCATGCAAGACTCCTTGTTTTTCGTCCAGTGTATCGTTACCAAACCACCAGGTATGCCTTTCGATATCAGGATCGTAGTTGATCGTATCTACAATAATAAAAGGTGTTCCCACACACATACTGGTGGTCATAAAAGCCGAGTCGGCATTAAAAATGCTCAACCCTATTTTACTGGGTGCCTTTACTGTAATGTAACTGGTATCGCTGGAATGGCAGCCTTTGAAATCGCGCACATCTACCCAGAACTTAATTGTGGAATCAATATAACCAGAATCGGCAATGAATTTAATGTCTGGTGCCGGTCGGGTTGTCTTACCTAAAAGGGATTCATCTGAACAGCCCCATTGGTACAGATAATCATACTTTTGAAAATTATTTGGTTTATGGGCAAACGGATAAAGATCATATACGGACCCCAGGCAAACGGTATCTGTTGTCGGCAGTTGAATATCGGGCAGCTCATCGCAATTGATTTCTGCAGCGGTGTACCTATAGTCATGGGAGAGTTGTACACGGCCCTCAATTGAATCGCCCTTGGGCTTAAAGTATTCATAGGAAGGATAATACAGATGGGTCAATCCGGTATTCAGGGTATCGTATTTATAGCCACCACTAGTATCTGCCCCTTCTTTTGTTGGAGTGGTAAGCATGGGTGCATAAAACCATACAGCCAGGGAATCTTCATACATGCTACCAAGCAAGTCTGAGTTGTCGAGGTAGTAAATGTGCATATTGCTTGCGCCGCTGTTGTTGTATTCAACCAGCTCGAATACCCTGCCTATGCTGGTATCGGTAACGGTAGTATCGAAGTAATGGTATCGTTTGAAACGGGTGACGTTACTTGCATTGTAGGGTACGATGCCCAGTGAGCGGAACTGCCTTACACTTGCTGTGTCTGAACTTCCCACAACTTTTAGCATATCGACACTTCCTGTACCTGTTATGTCAACTATACGGCTTTCGTTGCACTCGCCAACAAGTGTTCCAGAGGTTCGGGCTTGAAAGGTTGGTTCTTGATAATATGTATTAATTTCTTTGCCATTGAGTTCCAGAAAGCCTTTTGTAAAATAGATTTGACCTAAGGTATTGATGCTGTCTGAGAGCAGTTTTAAAGTATCTCCGACATCTAAATTGATATCGTTAAAAAGTATTATACCTGTTCCTGAGATATTCTGGGTTGAGTTTCCTTCAAAAACAACTGTTCCTAATTCTGTAACTAGTAAATATAATTCTTCTTCACCTTCTACAAAATTACCTTCCTCATTAGTTATTTTCCCATATGAAGAATTTTCAAATAGTAGTTCGTCCAGGTTATAGAGCGAGTCGTAGAGATAAATAGTACCTCCATTGTCGAGGTCGGTTTCCGTATCGGTATAGACCGGACCTGTAGAAGAAACCTCGGTGCTATCCAGAATAGTTACCAGTCCGTTGATGTAGAATAAGTTTGTATCCTGAGCATGGAGGGTGGTTAGGATTAACAATAAGATGGAAACCAGGGCTGTGGTTAACGTATGCTTTGTAAAAGTTCTTGAGTTAGGGTTGTTTGTATTGTTTGGTATTTCGCTTTTACCCACATCCGTCATGCTGTGATGGGATCCTCCCCTGCAAGCTGACACAATCCTAAAACGACAACTGATATGTCGTTTCTTAACGGAGTGTTCTCCATCATGCAATTGCATGACACATTCTCCTGAAAGGGAAGGATTTGTGCTTTGAATATGGTTTGCGTATAAACTTGGTTGTTTTGGGTGTATACATGTATTTACTATTCGCCAAAGCTTTTTGGTCAATATAATTATGGAATTTGGGAGGTGTAGAATTCTTGTCATAAGTAGTTGTTTGAGATACCAGGAGTATAGTACTTTTTTGCTAACCTGATTCTAAATGTTGCAATAAACTGATTGAAATAGTCTTGATTTTCTCTTTTGTCTGACTCCACCTTGTATTTAGAGGAATGCAAAAAAGGGATGATCGCAACAGTTTCTTTCTCGAATACCTGTTAGAATCTTAGATGTACTTTCGTATTAATTGCAATTGCATTTTTGAAGTAACAGTTTTTGCTCTTAACTAAGCAAGTAACGGGTTGTTTTCTTACACTCATAATCCAAACATTTAGTTAAAAAAATTGCCCTCGTTCCTCCGTAGGAAATTTTGTGGTTTGTGGTTATTATACTTGGTGCAAAAATAATGATTATGATCATTTAATTATGATGACCGACATCATTTTTTGAGTATATATACGCATAATTTTTTGTCGGGTTACACAATCGTTAGGTTAGGTATGCTTTTTAGGGTTATTTAGAATTAAAATAAATTAGAAGCAAATAGAGATTAGTATTGATTAGAGAGGATGCAAACTTTGCAAAAGCGCG
>JBNKPU010000064.1:0-21530 GCA_050295515.1 Bacteroidales bacterium
AATAAGTTGCCGGACCAACATTGTGACTTATTCTTTGAAAATTAATATTTATCGGAATCGATGAAAGTGAATCCAATTCATCTTTACCGATGTATTCGTATTTATACATTTGTCCTAATACCCTATTTCTTTTTTCCAAAGCTCTTTCTGGAAATTTCTTAGGGTTAAAATACCATGGATTTTGCGCCATTCCAACCAAAACAGCAGATTCTTCTATTCTTAGAGAATCAGGAAGTTTTTTGAAATAAACCTGTGCGGCAGAATTTATGCCAACAGCCTGATAAAGAAAATCATATTGATTAAAGTATAAGGCGATTATTTCTTCTTTGGTATATGATTTTTCAAGTTTTACAGCAATAATATATTCCTTGATTTTTTGCTTAAACCTTTCAATTGAGGTTCTTGCCTGTTCGTGGAATAATAATTTGGCCAATTGTTGGGTAATTGTACTACCTCCTCCTCGTTTTCCTAAAAAGAAAAATGCCCTGAAAGTTCCTTTAAGATCTACACCGGAATGCCTGTAAAAACGGATGTCTTCAGACGCAAGAAGCGCATCCACCAGGTTTTCAGGCAATCTTTCATAATCAATGAAAGTGCGGTTTTGGTTCTCTGCATAAACAGATCCCATTACTTGATCATCTTCAGAAATAATTAGTGATGCAAGGTTTATCCGTGGATTCTCTAAATCCTCTATTTGAGGCATAAAACCTAATTTGCCAGTTGCCGCTAGAAGAAACAAGGTTCCTGCAAATAAAATTGGTAATAAGAAGATGGTCCAAAATATCAATTTATATTTGCGAAAATGTTTTATATTGCTTTCCATTATTTAATTTTCCTTTGTTCTTATTCAGTTCCCCTAAATTTTTTTATCATCTTTGCCATCCAAACAAAATGAAAAGTTGTTATTTTACTAGTTGAAGGTTTTCAAGGCATAAAAATATTAATTATTATTTTACGATGGAATTTTCATAAATTATAAAACCATTTTTAGAGTTTTTTAGTATAGAAAAGTAACAATTTCAAATTTTGTTCTGTAAATAGTTTTGAACATAACATTGTATTTGGAAAAAATAAGTATTATAGATGATTGATAATCTGGTAATTGTTGAGTCACCTGCAAAAGCAAAAACAATTGAAAAGTTTTTGGGAAAAGGTTTTCAGGTGACTTCTAGTATGGGACATATCCGTGATCTTGCAAAGAAAGATTATGGTATTGACGTTGAAAAAAACTATGATCCGAAATATGTTGTTCCCACTGATAAAAAAAAGATAGTGACGGAACTTAAAAAACTGGTCAAGGAAGCTCAAGTCGTCTGGCTAGCTTCCGATGAAGATCGCGAAGGGGAAGCCATTGCTTGGCATTTAGCCGAGGTATTGAAATTAGATAAAGAAAAAACACGTAGGATTGTCTTTCATGAAATTACTGAAAAGGCGATTAAAGAGTCCTTGAAAAATTTCCGGACAATTAATCAGGATTTGGTTGATGCCCAACAAGCACGTCGGGTTTTGGACCGTCTTGTTGGTTTTGAATTGTCACCAGTATTATGGAAGAAAGTTAAACCATCTCTATCGGCAGGTCGTGTGCAAAGTGTAGCTGTTAGGTTGATTGTTGAAAGAGAACGTGAGATCATTAAATTTAAGCCTTCGTCATCATTTAGAGTCCAAGGTGTTTTTGATATTGATGGAGATAAGGCTAAATTAAATGCAGAGCTGGGAACTAGGTTCTCCAAAGAAGAGGAGGCAAAAAAGTTTTTGGAGATATGTAAAAATGCAGATTTTTCAGTCTCAAATGTTACGACAAAACCAGCTAAAAAATCTCCTGCAGCACCATTTACTACTTCAACCTTGCAGCAAGAGGCAAGTCGCAAGCTTGGATATTCTGTTTCGCAGACTATGGCTGTTGCCCAAAGGCTTTATGAGGCTGGTCATATTACTTATATGCGTACCGATTCGGTTAACTTATCTGAATTCGCTGTTAATGCTGCTCGTGATATTGTGACAAAAGAATATGGTGAAAAATTTGCCTTTTCACGAGTATATAAAACAAAGTCAAAAGGGGCCCAGGAAGCTCACGAGGCTATTAGGCCATCATATCTCAATAAAAAAAGTATTTCAGGGAAATCGAATGAGGAAAGACTATACGAGTTAATCTGGAAACGTACAATAGCCTCTCAAATGAGCGATGCTCAACTTGAGAAAACTACTGTGAATATTGATGTGTCAGGGGTAAATGAGAAGTTTGTTGCGCAAGGCGAGGTGTTGAAATTTGAAGGTTTTCTAAAAGTGTATATTGAATCAACAGATGATGAGCAGGAAGAAGAACAAAAAGGCCTATTGCCTCCTATAACAATTGGACAAAGTCTTACAAGGGATAAAATTACAGCAACAGAGCGATTTACACTTAATCCTCCAAGATATACCGAAGCAAGTCTGGTCAGGAAATTAGAGGAGCTTGGAATTGGTAGACCATCAACCTATGCCCCTACAATTTCCACGATCCAAAACAGGGGTTATGTCATTAAAGAAGACCGTCCCGGTAAGGAAAGGAAATATACACAACTATCATTGGAAGGTGGCAATTTAAACGTTACCGAGAAAACTGAAATTGCAGGTAACGAAAAAGCAAAGCTATTCCCGGATGACATTGGGATGATTGTGAATGATTTTTTAATAGAGAATTTTCAGGAGATTCTAGATTTTAATTTTACAGCTTCTGTTGAGAAAGAATTCGATGATATAGCTGAAGGTAGAATGGACTGGAAAAAAATGATAGATTCCTTTTATAAACCTTTTCATAAGCAAGTTGAGACAACCCTTGTGGAATCTGATTATAAAAATGCAGAGCGTGAACTAGGAATTGATCCTGAGTCAGGTAAACCAGTATTGGCCCGAATGGGCAGATATGGTCCCATTATTCAGATTGGACTTAAGGAAGAGGGGTCTGAAGAAAAACCAAAATTTGCAAGTATACTAAAAGGACAGCATATTGAAACAATCACCCTTGAAGAAGCCTTGCAACTTTTTGCCCTGCCTAGGTCTTTAGGTGAATATGAAGGAAAAGAAATGACAGTAGCCATTGGCAGGTTTGGTCCTTATGTAAAACACAACAATATATTTTGCTCATTAAAAAGAAATGTTGACGATCCATATACGATTACTTCTGAAAGAGCTATTGAACTGATAGAAGAGAAAAGAGAAAAAGATAGGAACAAGTATATTAAAACTTTTGATGATGAACCAGATCTGCAAGTATTAAATGGCAGATGGGGACCTTATATTGCTTACCAGAAGAAAAATTACAAAATTCCTAAAGGAACTGATGCTGCAAAACTTTCTAAAGAAGATTGCATGAAAATTATTGAAGGAAGCAGTAAGAAGAAATCCAAATAAATCACGCAAGAAATGCAACTAATAGATTTTTTGGATCCTGTAGAACTAGAGAAACCCGATGAATACTTTTTAAAAAAGCAGGGTTTATTCAGTCATTCCATACAAGTACAAACAGATAATTCAGAACTGCCGGATTTAAGTGAGTTTGACTTGGTGCTGTTAGGAGTGCCCGAAGACAGGAATTCTTATAATAAAGGAGCTGCGCTAAGCCCAAATAGCATCAGGGCAGAGCTTTACAGTTTAATAGGTCAGGAGACTAACCTGAAAATAATTGATCTGGGAAATCTTAAGCCTGGCAATTCATATACAGATACTTATTTTGCCTTGCGTGAGGCAATCTCTGTTTTATTGGGCAACAATCTGAATATAATCCTTCTAGGGGGGACTCAGGACCTGACTTTACCAATATTTCAATCTTTCGAGAGTTATCAGGAAAAAATTAACCTGGCTTGTATCGATTCAAAAATTGATGCTGATACACAAGCCATTGAATCGAACTCAGAATCATATCTTCTCGAATTATTATTAAAAAAGAAAAAACTGTTTAAATTCACAAACATTGGACACCAGGCGTATTTTACAAGCAAGCAATCTTTGGAACTTATAAATACCTTGTTTCATGATGCAATACGGTTGGGTGATGTAAGAAATAACATTAAGCTCATTGAACCTTTTCTTAGAGATTCTGATATTGTGAGCTTTGATATGGGAGCTATCCGTAAATCGGATGCACCTGGTTACTTTAGGCCAACTCCTAATGGATTTTATGCCGAAGAGGCCTGCCAATTGGCGCGCTATGCAGGTACCAGCGATAAAGTAAGACTTTTTGGGATATTTGAAGTTAACCAGTTAAAGGATATTCAAAATCATTCTGCAGCGCTTGCGGCACAAATGGCATGGTATTTTATTGATGGTTTGTCTTGTCGGTATATCGAAGAACCTGATGCAAATAGCAGTAGCTATAAAACATTTATTGTGGCCCATGACGATATGGATTACGACATGGCTTTTTATAAAAGCATGAAAACCGAACGTTGGTGGCTGGAGGTGCCAAATTCAAAAGATGATTCAAGGGTTGTTGTAGCCTGTTCACATGAAGATTATCTTACTGCTTGCAATCATGAAGTACCTGATATTTGGTGGAAGGTATTTCAAAAGCTAGGCTAAAAAGTCCTTATCTTAGGCAATGTAGCCTCGTTTTTATCGTTTTATGAGGGCAATATTAAATTATTCTTAATTTTTTTTAATAAATAGTAACCTCTTGAACAAAAAATAAGTATAAATCAAAGTATTCTTTTAGCATGTTGATTACTTGGCTTGTGTGGATACGATATTTTTACTTATTTTACTTTGATTATTCAGAACCCTTTATAATATAAGGGTTCAATAAAGTAAAGGCAAATGAGAAAGTATTACATACTGGCGCTGATCTTCATGTTGGGAATTAGTATAAACGCTCAACAATTACCTGTGGCTAGCTATTATATGTACGATTATTCAAGAACAAACCCTGGTAGTTTAGGAAGTAAAGATATGCTTTGTGCCAATATAATACGTAAAGATGCTTTTAATGGATTGCCAGGATGGCCACAGACCACGTTGTTGGATTTTGAGGTTCCATTTAAGCTATTCGGTGGTAAACATGGTGTTGGAATGAACATATATCAGGATAAGATAGGTTTTAATACAGATACTGAGTTCAATTTGGGCTATGCTTTCAGGTTTAATGTAGCCGATGGCACATTGGGTATTGGAATTAAGGGAGGCTTTATACAAAGAGGACTTAAAGGAACTTGGGTTGGACTTCCAGGGGATTCGCCAGAGAATGATCCGAATATTCCTCCTTCTAGTTCTGAAAATATAATGGCAGCAAGCTTTAGTGGTGGTGTTTTTTATCGTTCTGAAGATATTTATTTGGGAGCTTCTGTACTTAATGTATATGCACAAAAATTTGACTATTCAAAAAAGGTAGCAAGCAGCACAACAAAAATTACCTTAACTCCCCATTATTATGCAACTGCTGGGTATAAACTTCAAATGAGTAATTCGGCCTATGAACTGAAGCCTTCTGTTATGCTTTATTCAGACGGTAGAACCGCTACATTAGACTTAAATGGTACTCTTGAATACAATAAAAGAATATGGGGAGGCGTTTCTTATAGAGTGAGCTCAGCTGTCATTGGTATGGTAGGATTAATGATTTTTGATGGTGCAAAGATAGGCTATGCCTATGACTTTCAAACCTCTGCATTATCCAGCCAATCAAATGGGTCGCACGAATTTATATTAAATTATTGCGTTAAACTGGGAAACGAGAAACAACCAGAGCGATATAAGAGTATTAGATATTTATAATTTTTTTAAAAAATTTATTTAACTTAGATAGACAATTAAATTATTTCAGATAAATTCCTTGATTATGAAAAAGCTGATTTTTATTGGTTTCGTTGTAGCTGTCCTAATCACAACTAGTTGTAGCAATTACCGCGGAGGTGAATTGACAGGTGTTCCTGGAAGGGCCAGGTACTTTGAACCAGATCCTTTTGGAATGTTATTCGTACCACAAGGTAGTTTTACGATGGGTATAAACGATCAAAGTGTTCCCTGGGCTCAAAGTGATTTCACAAGAACGATAACTGTTGAACCCTTTTGGATGGATGAAACAGAAATCACTAATAACGAATATCGACAATTTATATATTGGGTTCGTGACTCAATCATGAGAAGAACACTAGGTGAACAGCTAGATGATTTTGTTTTCTCAGAAGATGCTTATGGTAATCCTCTTGATCCTCCAAGGATTAACTGGGAATTGAGGATCGATTTCAGAGATGAGGAAATTAATGAAATCCTTAGTGATATGTATATCCCTCAAGAAGAAAGATTTTTTGACCAAAAGGAGATAGATACTAGAAAGTTAATGTATGAGTATTTTTGGATAGATCTCAAACAAGCAGCAAACAGAGGGAACAGGTATAATTTTGAAACCAAGGAATACGACGGATTAGTGACAAATGTTGATGGTGAGACTAATGAAATAGAAGACCGTTCTAGCTTTATTATTCGTGATATGGTTAATGTTTATCCAGATACACTTTGTTGGATAGCAGACTTTACCTTTTCTTATAATGAACCTATGACAACCATGTATTTCTGGCATCCTGCATATGATAATTATCCAATTGTTGGACTTACCTGGAAACAAGCATCAGCCTTTAGTATATGGAGAACAAGATATCTGAATGCAGCATTGCGTGCCTCTGGTCAACCAGGAGTTCACGATTACAGACTTCCAATTGAGTCTGAATGGGAGTATGCTTCAAGAGGAGGACTTGACCATTCAATGTATCCATGGGGAGGTTATTACACCCGTAACAAACAAGGTTGTTTCCTTGCAAACTTTAAACCATTAAGAGGTAACTATATTGATGATGGTGGATCAACAACACTTCCTGTAGGTACTTATCAACCTAATGAGTTCGGATTATATGATATGGCTGGTAATGTTGCTGAGTGGACATCTAACGCTTTTGATGAATCAGCATATGTATTTTCACACGATTTGAATCCAGATTATAAGTACAATGCTCGTCCAGAAGATCCAGCTGTACTTAAAAGAAAGGTAATTCGTGGTGGTTCCTGGAAGGATATTGGATATTATCTGCAATGTGGTGTGAGATCCTTCGAATATCAGGATACTGCAAAGTCATATATAGGCTTTAGGTGTGTACGCTCATACTTGGGCAGTAACTAAGTCAGTTTAATAGAATAGTAAAAACAGCAAAATTTATAAGTTATGATGAGTGTGTCAGATATAGTCCAGACTTCCGGTTGGAAGAACTTTATGGCTAAAGTATACGGATTTGGTGCTTCAATTGTGATTGTTGGGGCTCTATTTAAAATTAATCATTGGGCTGGTGGTACAATCGTAATTACAGCAGGTCTGATAACAGAAGCTATCATTTTCTTCTTTTCGGCTTTTGAACCATTGCACGAAGATCTAGATTGGACATTGGTATATCCTGAATTAGCCGGCATGAGTGATCCGGACGAGTTAGAACATTTTAAAGAAAATGTTTATGCTCCAGGTGAAAGGCCAATTGAAAAAATAGAAAACCTACTTACATCTTCTGGTGTTGACAATGAAGCCCTGCAAAAACTAGGTCAAGGATTTAACCAAATTGGTGAAAGTGCTAAGGCTATGGCTGAAATATCTTCAGCTACCGTTGCAACGAGAGACTTTGTTACTAACCTTCAAAATGCTGCAACATCTGTAGGTTCGCTTCATGATACCTATTCATCGAGTGTCGATGCTATTAAAGAATCGGCTACTTCGCTATCAGGTGCTTACCATCAAACTGCCGACCATATTCGTGCATCAGGAATGGAAGTAGCTTCAAGCTATAAAGAGATTGCAAACTCTATTCAATCTGGACATCAAGGTATCGCTCAAGGTAATAAGGAGTATGAAGAACAACTTTCTTCGCTGAAAAACAATCTTTCTCAACTAAATTCTGTTTACCTTGCTCAGATCAAGGATACCTCAGAACAAATGAAAGGTTCACAACAACTTTACTCTGGTTTGCATGAAATGATTGCAAATCTGAAAGCCTCTGTTGATGAAACCAACAAATATAAAGAGGAAATGTCCAAACTTCAAGAAAGTATAGCCTCGCTGAATAGCTTTTACGGCAATATGCTTAGTTCAATGTCTATTGGCAAAAAGAAATAATTAATACTATAAACCACAACATCTTATATATTTAAGAGATGGGCCACGGAAAAGAAACCCCGAGACAGAAAATGATAGGTATGATGTACCTCGTTTTAATGGCAATGCTAGCCTTGAACGTATCGAATGAGGTATTAAACGCTTTTGCTGTACTCGACGAAGGATTACAAAGCACAATAGGTACAATTGAGCAAACCAATGACCTTGTCATGGTTAATTTTGGCAGTGCTTTGCAAACAAACTTTAAAAAGACAAAAAAATGGTATGATCTTGCCACAGAGGTTAAAAGAAGAGCAGACTCGATTGCAGGGTTTATTGAAGATCGGAAAAACGAAATGCTCGACTATGCCAAAGAGGACACAAGCCTAATATTCGAACATGGTCATCTGAAGATAGAGAACATCAAAAAGAAGGATAATACCGATGCTCCCGCTGTTATTATGGTAGGTGATGCCAATGATAAGGCAGGTTCTGACCTAAAAGAAAAAATTATTGAGTATAAAGAATGGATTATGGCTGATGTTTTAGAGGAATCAGCTAGTGAAGAAGTTCGAAACTCAATTGAAGCAAGTCTCGAAACTGCTGATGGTGTTGACCATAAGAGTGGAGATAAACTTGATTGGTCAAGAGCACACTTCGAACATTTGCCTATAGCCGGAGTTTTATCAATTATGTCTGCCATCCAGATCAATGTGCGTAATGCAGAAGCAGAAGCCTTAAAGTATCTCTATAATAAAATTGATGAAGGTACATTTAAGTTTACCAACTTGGATGCTACTGTTATTCCTAATTCGAATTATATTATTAAGGGGAATGAATACAGAGCCTCTGTTTTCCTGGCTGCATTTGATACAACTGCAACTCCTGTAATATATGTGGCTGAAAGTAAAAATCCTTATGATTCAACTATTACTGATGATGAAGTAACCCTCTATACAAAAAAGCCCGGATTAAATTATACCAAGATAAAGGCTGATCATACTGGAAAAGCAGAGTATGTATTTAAGGGAGGATCAATTGGTAGTCGCCATTGGGGAGGTATTATACAGGTTATCGGACCATCTGGCGATACTATTTCTAAGCCGTTTAAAAGATCCTTTATGGTCGCGGAAGGCTCTGCTGTAGTTTCACCTACAAAAATGAATGTGTTTTATGTTGGAGTTGACAATCCTGTTGATGTATCAGTAGCTGGAGTGCAGCCAGAGAAAGTTTCTATTGGCATTAGTAACGGCAAATCAAGAAAAGGAAAAGGGGATGGATCATATATTATTAATCCCAAGAGACCTGGCAATAGTTTTGTTTCAGTTTATGCAAACATTGAAGGAGATAAGAAAATGATTAAAAGACAGGAGTTTCGGGTAAAACTTGTTCCAGACCCTGTTGCAAAAGTTGCCGGGAAAAAAAGTGGTGGTATAGCAAAGAACTTTCTATTAGCACAGGTTGGTGTCGGAGCAGAGATGGAAAACTTTGAATTTGACCTGAAATTTAGAGTTATTGAATTTACTGTTTCTACAACGATTAACGGTTTTTTGAAGGAAGCAACTTCTAAAAGTTATAAATTTAGTAAAGCACAAAAAGACTTGATAAGGGCTCTTAATAAAGGGCAAAAATTGTATATTGAAGAAATTAAAGCTGTCGGTCCGGATGGCCAGGTAAGAGAATTACAAACCATTGCCTTGTCCCTGACCAGTTAAAAATAGAATAACCTTTAAGAAAATTATCATGAAAAAATTAAGTGTTATTATAGGCCTTTTGGCAATTTTTCTTGGGGCTTCTGCCCAAGATCATCTTACTGAGGTCTACGATCGTGAACATATTCCAAATAAAATTCCTGTTCCGTACGAGTATATCCGCGAAGCGGATGTAATGTGGTCAAAAGTCGTTTATAGAATGATAGACCTTAGGCAAAAGCAAAATCTTCCGCTATATTACCCTACCAAACCTATTGGAGGTAGATTGAGCCTTGTTAGTTTAATACTATATGGCATAGATAACGAGGGTATAAGGGCATTTTCAACTAATGATCAGCTTAATGAGTTTGCTGCCCAAATGACTTTAGAAGAAATTAATAATGCTTTTGATGCTGGTATTGACACAATACCAACCACAGATCCTTTAACAGGAGAACTTATCCCAATGATTGTTGATAAGGATAGACAAACCGATGAGGTTAAACAATTGTTGATTAAGGAGAAATGGTTTTTCGATAAGAATCACTCTGTAATGAAAGTTAGGATTGTTGGTATATGTCCTATTCGAACCTTCTTTAGGTTGGATGATAATGGCATGCCTACAGATAAATTTGAAAGAATGATGACCATGTGGGTATACTTCCCAGAGATTAGACCTTTATTGGCTAATCGCGAAGTCTATAACCGCTTTAACGATTCGCAACGTATTTCATTTGATGATTTCTTTATGCAACGTAGATTTGCCAGTAACATTTATGCAGTGTCGAATGTTTACAACAATCGTTGGATAAATAATTATTCAGCTGGAGTAGATGCATTGCTGGAGTCTGATAAACTAAAAGAATGGTTATTTAATATTGAACATGATCTTTGGGAATTCTAATGTTTGATTATTAAAGGTTATAATAAAACAAAAGGCTATGCATTGCATAGCCTTTTTGCATTTTTTAATATCTATTTCCCTCAGGTATATTTTTCACCAGAATCAAGTTTTACATCATTAACAAACTGTTTTATACGCTGTTCTTCTTGCCTTTTGCAAATTAAGAGCACATCATCGGAATCAACAACAATAAAGTCTTCAAGTCCTTGTATTACAGTTATTTTTTTGTCTGAGATGTTGATCAGGTTATTGGCTGAGTCATACAAATAACTTTTACCTCCATTACTTGCATTGTTGCTTTTATCCTTATCAGAGATATCATAAAGTGATCCCCAAGTACCTAGATCAGACCACCCGATATCTGCACACATTACATGTACATTTTTAGATTTTTCCATTACTCCATAGTCAATGGATATATTTTTACATTTTGAATATGCAGATTCTATAAAATTGTTTTCTTTATCGGTATTATATTTACCAATACCTTCACTAAAGAGAGAATCAACATCTGGCAAATGGGTTTTAAAAGCTTTATTAATTGAATCCAATGACCAAAAGAACATTCCTGAATTCCAGAAGAAGTCTCCACTTTCTAAAAATTTTCGAGCTAAATCATGATCAGGTTTTTCAGTAAATGTTTTTACATTTCTAATGCTACTATTCAGTTCAATGTTTTCTTTATCCCCATTTATTTGAATGTAACCATATCCAGTCTCAGGCCTGCTGGGCTGTATACCTAGTGTTAGAAGGGCTTCGTTTTGTTCAACAAAGTCCATTCCTTTTTGAACCACATCTATAAATTGCTTTTCTTTTAGGATAATATGATCGGATGGGGCTACAACAATATTGGCATTTGGAGTAATCTCCTTAATCCGGTAATTTGCATATGCTAAACAGGGAGCTGTATTTCTCCTCATAGGCTCTAATAAAACCTGGTTAGATTTTAAATCAGGGAGCTGTTCTAATATAAGATCAGCATATTCTTCATTTGATACTATAAGTATGTTTTCTGTTGGAATAATCTGCGAAAACCTATCAAATGTTGCTTGTAGTAGTGAACGTCCTGTACCAAGAATATCTAGAAACTGTTTTGGGTATTTTGACCGGCTGTATGGCCAGAATCTACTTCCAATGCCACCAGCCATTATCACACAAAAGTTTTTATTCATAATAAATTTTGTTTATTTGGCACGAATATATAAAATTGGGCATTAAACCACCATTATTTTTGATAGATCAAGCTATAAATTGGATTACTTATAATTGAAAACAGAATTAGCAGTAATAACTTAACTTAAGTTACTAAATTTGTGTTGTAATCAGGGCTTAATTTTTTATCTCATGAAATTAATTCAAGAAACAGGCAAGTATTTTCTGTTAATGGGCAAAGTATTAGCTAAACCCGAAAAAGGAAAAATGTATTATAAACAAGTTTTTCGTGAAATTGAGAGTTTGGGTTTAAATTCAATTGGTATTGTAATAATTATATCAATTTTTATGGGTGCAGTAATTACAATACAAACCCGATATAACATGGAAAATCCTTTAATTCCTTTGTATCTGATTGGTTTAACCGCTCGGGATTCTATGTTGTTAGAGTTCTCATCTACAATTGTAGGACTAATCCTTGCAGGTAAAGTTGGTTCTAATATTGCTTCAGAGATTGGACATATGAGAATAACTGAACAGATTGATGCTCTTGAAGTAATGGGTATTAATTCAGCTTGCTATCTGATATTGCCAAAGGTAATTGCCGCGGTTTTGTTTAATCCAATTCTAACAATTTTAAGCATGATTGTTGGTGTTTTTGGGGGGTGGCTTGCATGTATTACAACAGGGGCACTTTCATCAACAGATTATATTTATGGCATCCAATATTGGTTTGTGCCTTTTTATATAACTTATTCAGTCGTTAAAGCGATTGTATTTGCCATAATAATAACTACAGTTCCAGCCTATTTCGGATACAATGTAAAAGGGGGAGCGCTGGAAGTTGGACATTCCAGTACTCGTGGTGTGGTTGCGAGTTCAATCCTTATTTTGTTGTTTAATGTTATACTCACACAATTATTGCTGGCAAAATGATAGTAGCTGAAAAAATATCTAAATTCTTCAATAATGAGCAAATTTTACATAATATTAATGTGGTTTTTGAGCCCGGTAAAACGAACTTGATTATTGGGAAAAGTGGTTCTGGCAAAACCGTATTGATGAAATCAATAATTGGGCTACACATTGCTGAGCAGGGAAGTATTCTTTATGATAATAGGGATTTTCTTAAAATGACCTTGAAGGAGCAACGTAACCTGAGAAAGGAGATGGGCATGCTATTTCAGGGCAGTGCTTTGTTTGACTCTCTATCAGTTGAAGAAAATATCCGCTTCCCATTGGATATGTTTTCATCCATGACGGAAAAAGAAAAGAAGGAGAGAGTTGATTTTTGCCTGAACCGTGTAAATCTAGATAATGCAAATAAATTATTGCCAGGCGAATTAAGTGGTGGTATGCAAAAGAGGGTAGCTATTGCGAGGGCCATTGTGTTAAATCCGAAATATCTGTTCTGTGATGAGCCAAATTCAGGATTAGACCCTAAAACTGCTCTTGTTATCGATAACTTGATAAGTGATATAACTCATGAGTACAACATAACAACCATTGTTAATACTCACGACATGAATTCTGTTATGGAAATAGGAGAAAAGGTTGTATTTATACATGATGGCCATAAATGCTGGGAAGGCAACAGTGAAGAAATCCTTAACTCAAAGGATGTTGAATTAAACGATTTTATTTTTGCATCAAGTTTTGCGAAAAAAATGAAGAACTCTTTTGATCAGACCTCTTCATAATCGATATAATCCCCCTCGTTTTTTTGAATCTTTTTTTCTTTGTTTTCCTGAGTCTTTTGAATTGTTGTTTCCCCTTCTTTTCGCTGTTGGTTATTTCGATAACCAGTATTTTTATATGAAGTATAATATTGACTCTTCCTTTTGGGTTTGGCGAAAGATTGAATAAGTTTAAAAGCCAAATAAACGACTAAAAATATCAGAAAATACCTAAACATGCGAGAAAAATATATTGATTTTGTTTTCAATTAGAAAACAAAGGTACAAAGATAAAGATGAAGGAAATATTTTTATTGTTAAATTAAAACATCCATTCACTTGAATTAAACAATGGTTTATCTTGTTTTAATTTCTTAGCTTTTCTACATCCAAAGATAAGGTTGAGCCCAATTCTTACATTAGCTTTACTGTAGTCAAGCGGAAATGGTATACCACCAATAACCGGTATTTCAGGATCTTGTTTGATAACATTGTATTTAAGAGGAATATAGTCGTAAATCATATATAAGTTGCCCCATAAAAACTTCAATCCAAGTCCCAAACCAAAGGTACTTCTCGATTTGCCTGCTAAGGAATAACTTCCAGATACGGAGAATCCTTTGGTAGGATGAAGGTCAGCCAATAATGTTAATTCCTGAGTTGTTTTGGTCCTATAAAAAGATGTTTTTGACAATAAGCCTATATCAAAGCCATCAGAGAGAAAGTATCTACCTCCTAGTATTACTTTTGGGGTTAATGACCGAGCAAAAGAATATGTACTCCCGGTAACTTCAACATTCTCTTTTAACGAATCCAAAATGGATTTAATGTCTAGAGATACACTATCTCTATTAAAATATGCTCCTTCCCAAGAGGATGAGCCATTGAAAGTTGATATGTTTGTTCCAGTTTTCCAATTAATGTATCCTAGATCAAGCACGCTTGCCGATAATTGTAGCTGATCTATTGGATTAAAATGAACGCCAAGATCAAGTCCGAAACCTTTGTTTTTGAATAATTGTCCAAAGCCGTTTCCAAATATGGAAGAATAGCTTAGATCAAGCTCTCCATTAGGGTCAAGAGCTCCATTTTCATCTACAGGTACAGGTATTCCTTCAATGAGGGCTGTTTTTATCTCTGAATCTATGTTCAATAAATAGTCAGAGGCTCTTGTTTCAAGGTTTAATGTAGAATTATCATTATAGACAGTACCCAATCCAAATAATAGCTTTGGCCGAATACCCAACGATAAGTGATCTCCATAGTTTTTTGACAGATTAACAGCAAATTCCATATAGCTTAGAATGTCCAAACCCAATTTTTCCAAATCTATGACATTTCCATCCTCTGTTCCTTGAAGTAAAAATTCAAAAGCACTTTTTGGATAAGAAAAGTTTTCTTCTACCTTAATCGTTGCATCAAATGCAATAAATAGATCTCCAACTCTAAAACCAAATGAAGCTAAATTGGTAGCAATACTTGCGTTAAAGTGTTCGACATCATTTAAACCGTTTAAAAAAGCCCCTTTATCAGCCCTTGGATGGAACAAGTGGATTATCGAATCACTCTCAGGATCTTTAAATACAAAGTCTGAAGCACTAAAGCCTGTGTTGTTGAAACCTGCATATAATGAAGAAACCACTGGAGCACCAATAAATAGCCCACATTGTGGTTGAGTAGCAGGATTCAAGTAATACGATTGAGGAACGGTACCCATATAATACATCGTGTTATTTTGCCCTTTTAAACCCGATAAGCTTATTATAACAAAGAATAAGACGACTATTGGTTTATAATATCTTGTATTCATATTCTCAGTTTTCTTCGTCATTAAAATGATATGTTGGTGTTGATCAGGTATTTACCTTTGGCTTCGAAACCGTACTTGAACCATATTTTTTTCTTTTCGTTCACAGGAATAACAACAGTAGTATCAGAGTGCAACCTGGCTTCAATAATAATATTTGTTGCTACATTTAATATATTTTCTGCCATTGCATTGTCAATTCTCAATACACCATAAACAGAGTCAACAAGTTCTTCAATAGCGTTTCCGTTTTCATCAATAGGGGCGGCTTCCAGAAATTTTCCAATCTCACCAAACTTAATAGTGTCAAGGTTTGAGTTTGTAACAGAATCATACGTAACAAACCACAAATCAAAAGCAACTGGCAAATAATTTTTATTGCTGTAATGGAGATCGAAAAAATCAAGCTCAAAATCTGTGGTTTCATCTCCTATCTGAAATCCAAAGGTATCTGTGAAAACACTGTCTTCTTCAATAATAAGAATAGAATCACCATCTATAAATGACTGTAATAACAAATCACCATAGATTAATGGTGCTACCATTGTATATTCCAGTTCAAACAGCCCGGAAAATAAATCCTTATCAATTTCATCCTGCTTGCAGCTCTGGACCGTAAAGATGAACAGAAAAACTGCTACTAGTGTTTTGTACTTCTTAATCATTGTATTTTTTCCTTATGTTCCCTATTCTACGGAGTAATTGTATAAAAAGTTATTTCTTCCACCAACAATTAAATTAAATCTGCTACTTGTTATATCAAAATAGCCAATCGAGAACTGTGTAGTTCCCTCAAGTGGAAAATCTTTATAAATATCTCCATTATTGTTTATCAAGTAAATAGTCTGGTTTTTCTGCGATACAAGGCCAATTTTTCTGTCGTTTTGAGAAAAGTGGTAATACACTGGAGGCAGATTAAAGTCATCATTAAGTTTCTTTTCAAATATTTTACTGCCATCTAAATTATACGTGTATAATACTTTACCATCCAAAATTATAATATCTTGTTTTCCGTCGGCATTAATATCTTTAAAATCGAAGAAATGTTCAGGAGTAAGATCCCTGATTTTTTTCTTTTCCACATTACCGTTAAAATATACTTTAACAAGTTCACCTTTAGCTGATGTTGTTGTAATAAAAGATGTCTCCTGTACGCCTGTGTTAAATAAGTGATAAGTATTGTTTGCTGATTTTGCTATGGATTCTTTTACTTTAATGCGCTCAGATCCTTTTCGGTCGAGAATATATGTAAAATTCTCATCTGCAACAACGATGTAATCTTTCTCACCGACCCGGAAATGCTGAACAGGTTGATGTACTATATGATCACTGCCTTTAAAATCGAATCCGTTTATTATTGAACCATCCTTAGTATAAGCATAAACTTGTTTATCTGTGCCAGGAATAAATATCCTGTAGTTTTTGTTGTTGTCATAGTCAAAAAGAGACATGCCAGTAGATGCAGTTTCACGGAGTTTTATTGGGTATCTTTCTATATAATTGCCATTTCTGTCGAGCAAATGCAATTTGTTTTTGGTGCTAAACAGGAGTTGAAGTTTCCCGTTTTTATAAAAATCTATTTGATAAATGTCTGAGTTTATCGTTCCATCAATAGGTACTTTCCATAATATCCTGCCGGACTGATTTATTAAATATAGGTTGTTGGCATTATCCTGAATCACGATCTCATTTTGTTTGGTATAATGATTGGTTACAAATTTGGGTTTGAAATTAGTGGTTGTATCCATTAAACTTTCCCAGACTGTTCTTGGCTTACCTCTAAAATCCTCCTGATAGTTTACAATAAGATTGATATAGGGCAAATTACTTACTTCACTTATTTGAATGCCTGCTGATTGGATTTTCTTAAACGATTTTGAATGTTTTTTCCAATCGGAAATTATTTCTTCATTGAGAATATCCTTAAAAAAAGCTGATGATCTGGATAGACTTGTGTAAGCTAGCAAATGGGATTTTATTGATAAGCTGGATGAAAATTGCTGATGGATTTCGTCATGGGAAAGTGTTTTTTGCAACATGTTCTCATATAAAAATCTGGCGAGGTTTTTATAAGTGTTTGATACTACAATGTAATTTTTGTAAACTACAAGGTAGTTGTCTTCAAACCTTTTGTAAAAATCTCCAAGAAGCCTTCCAAATAGAGGGTATATTGGAATATTATATACCATATGGTCAACCTCGGAATCGGGGCTATATTTACTTTTTAAACCTTGATTAAAATAAGCTTCTAGTTTAATGTTAAGATCCTCTAATGCTTTTTCAGCTTCTGTACCACTTCTGCATTTTAAGAGCAAATAATGAGCTTCGTCTTGGTTCCCAGAAGGTTCTTTATATGCATATGTAATTTCATCATCGAGAATCTTTAGGAAAAAATCATCGAAATTGACTCCATATTTTTTATTCATTTGTTTAAGGTTGGCCTCATAATTTTCCAATTTCCCTTTTTCCTTAAACAATTCTTTATATCTCCCATATTTACCATGGGGAGAAGATAAACTGTAACTTATATAGGTAGATATACTGGCAGGCAAAATTTTATCCGCTTCAATTTTTACTGGCTCAAAGGATGATATAGTGGAAATAAAAGTATTTGAAGAATCGTTGCCTAAGGTAAAACCATTAAAAAGCAATAAATTATCTTTTAAGTTAATATCAAGTTCTGTCCAGTTTCCAAACACTGATTTATTATTTATCTGTCCAGAAAGGTTTTTCGATCCAAATAGAGATAAATAATCATTGGATTGACTAAAATCGATGTACAAATTGGCTCCTTTATTTTTGCCTGCAGTATTAATGACCTTAATAAAAGATTCATTGTCCAGTAAAGACGAGGATAATGCAGTTTGTCTGATAGCATTTTCAATCAGGATTGGTGAACTGCTATAAGCTAGTAATCCATTTATCAATGCAATGTAGTGCTGATTATTATTGGTTTTATTCTTTACTGCAAATATAGTTTTACCTTCATATTTTCTGCTATTGGAAGAAAAATCTGAAGTAAACCTAGGATCCTGGAAAATATTGATCAATGTTTTCTCTTTGATGCCTTTTGAAATACTAAACAAGCTTAAAAAGTACATTTTTTTACCTCCGGAAATATGACCGGAGATATAAAAACTGCTTTCTAATAACATACTATATAATTCAGGAAATAGTTTGGCAAGAGAATCAATAACTTCTATTTGATGATTGAGGGTTTGAACAGTCACAAATTTTTTTGATTCTTCCCAAATTTTATACTTCTTGTTTATCAGGGACGAGGGCAAGTCAAAGGAATTAACTTTCAATATTAGGGCAGCATCCTGCGGAATTGTTTTAATTGGGTTGATATTCTCTTTTGAACTGGTTTGAACAAAAAACACAACTATAATAACAATTATACTAGTAGCTAGTGTAATACCTGTTATTAAGATTCTTTTTTCCATGCCCGCCATTCTATAGTCTATATTCAAAAATAATAAATATGCTCTTTGTGGTAAACATGATTTACTAACAAACTAGTATTGTTCACTGAATATAATTTTCTTTATGAAAGGACCTTTTGCAATCTATGGTATGATTATTGCCTCAATTTCAGCTTACACAAGTGCAAAAACATGAAGCTTTATTTTCTTTTTATTATTAGTGTATTATTTATTCAAATATCTATTGCACAGAAGGTTAAATTGGTGAGCTCGTCGACTGGCGACCCAATTCCCAGTGTGGCTATTTATAATTCAACCAAGCTAAAATCGGTCATTACAGATGAGTCAGGCACAGCAGATTTATCTCATTTTAATGTTTCTGACACATTGTTTTTTCAGCATTCTTCTTTTATTTCATTGCAATTACCCTATGCAGTGGCTGTTTCAAAAAAGGAGATACACCTCGAAAGAAAGAATGTTCTAATACCAGAATTTGTTATTACTGCAACCAAGCACAGGGAAATACAGCATGATATTGCCGGTAAAGTTGATGTTATAGCATCAAAAAAACTTTCTTCTTTGCCTATTCAAAATTCAGCTGACTTGCTCACATATACTGGAAATATTTTTGTTCAAAAGAGTCAGGTAGGAGGAGGAAGTCCTGTATTAAGGGGCTTTGAAGCCAATAAAATTTTACTTGTTGTTGATGGTGTTCGAATGAACAATGCCATATATCGAAGTGGACATCTGCAAAACTCTTTAACCATTGACAATGCAATACTTGACCGTGCAGAAATAATTTATGGACCTTCGAGTGTAATATATGGAAGCGATGCCTTGGGAGGGGTTATACATTATATTACAAAGGATCCAGTATTGGCGGATACCAGCAAGTCTATTATGAAGGCAGGGGCATATACACAGTATGCAACAGCTGCCAATACCTATAAAAACCATTTGCATTTTAACATAGGAGGAAAATCGGTCGCATCATTTAGTAGTTTTACATTGAGTAGATTTGGTAACATGAAAATGGGCACCCGAAGAGATCCTTTTTATGGAGAGTGGGGATTGCAAAAATGGTATGTCGAAAGAATTAATAATAAAGATTCTATAGTAGAGAACCCAAATCCTGATGTGTTGAACCTGGCCAGTTATGGCCAAATTGACTTGGTGCAAAAATTTAGGTTTTCACCAGATCATTCTTCTGATCATATTCTAAATATTCAATATTCTAGTTCAAGCAATATTAACAGGCATGATGAACTCAATAATATTGAGGGGGGAGAACCTGAATTTGCAGAATGGTATTATGGTCCACAAAAGCGGTTTATGGTCTCTACTCAATCCTTGTTTAAAGCTACACAAGGTATGTTCTCGAATTTTGTTGTAACACTAGGCTACCAAAATATTGAAGAAAGTCGCTATACTAGAAATTTTAATGAAGACACCCTTTTTACGCAGGTAGAAGGAGTACAGGTTTTTTCTGGCAATTTTGATTTTGTGAAATTTCTTGATGGAAAGAATACCTTGAACTACGGAGTTGATCTAAATCAAAACCTTGTAAGTTCTGGGGCCACAAAAGAAAACATTATTACAGGTATTGAACTGCCTACCTTATCAAGATATCCTGATGCTGGAGCAACAACCTGGAATGTTGCAGCCTATGGTTTGTATAAGAGGTATATACATGAAAAACTAATAGCATCTTTTGGAATTCGCTCACAATATTATTCTTTAAATAGTTCTTTCGGCAAAATGTACTATGAACTGCCAGGATCTTTTCAGGATATATCGTTGAGTAATATGTCTTTGACAGGGAATGTTAGTTTAATCTATGATTATAGGCGGGATACAAAAATCAGCTTAATACTTTCCCATGGATTTAGAAGTCCTAACCTGGATGATTTGGCTAAGATTAGGTTAACATCAGGTAAACTCACATTGCCAAATCCTGATTTAAATCCAGAGCAATCTTATAATGCAGAGATAGGGTTTTCAAAAACATTCGATGGCTATATACAAATTAATGCCAATTATTTTGTTGATTACCTTGCCAATGTTATTGTACGGGAACCTTTTGCATTTTCGGATGGAGCAGATAGTTTGTTGTTCCAGGGCAGATACCGAAGCACTTATGTTAATGTTAATTCATCAGAAGGTATTATTCATGGTTTTAGCATGAATATGATCTCTGACTTGAACTCAAGCATTAGCTTTAAAAGTACTCTCAATTATACCTATGGTAGGGACTTGACCGGAGATTTGCCTTTGGCCCATATTCCCCCCGTATTTGGAAGGACAAACTTCTCTTATGAAATAAAGAATTTTAGTGCAGAAATATATTTTATGTATGCGGGGTGGAAAAGAATTGAGGATATGTCTTTAACTGGTGAGGATAAGCATGATGAAGGGACTGAATATGGATATCCAGGTTGGTATACAGCGAATATAAATGCCTCCTACAAAATTGTGGATCAAGTTATATTTCAACTGGCAGTTGAAAATGTCACCAATAATTTTTATCAGCCCTTTGCTTCGGGTGTTCCTGCTCCTGGTATAAATTTTATTGGAACCTTAAGGTTAGATTTTAAATAGTTATTTTACCATAAAATCTTTTTTTACATTTATGCCATATTAAAAATACGGGCATTTGTATATCAGAAAATTTATATTTTTTCTTGGTTTAAGTCTCAGTCAAATTGTTTACTCTTCAACTTTTACGGGTAATACAAGTCAGATTGATACTGCAATTAAACTATCGGAACTAATAC
>JBNKPU010000065.1:0-25972 GCA_050295515.1 Bacteroidales bacterium
GAAATTCATAGCTTTTCATTAAATAATCGATTTACGGCTCTAAATTTTATCACCATAGCTCGCTATGTCTCAAAAATTTATATTGTAAATCAATCATTTACTGAAATTTGAGCTCGCTAATTTTATATCGAACTCAGGTTAATACTAATGATGAAAAGTATTGTATTGTTCTGTTGGGTTGCAATAGCTTTGGATTACTCGTAAAAACGTTTTCTTAAGTTAAAGAGGAGTTGTTTTTGTTGACGTTTTTATTATATATCTTCAAGTGTCATTGCTTACTTTAGCCCTTCCATGAAGCATAAAAGTATATTAATTAGGTCCTGCTGAAAAAGTCAGAAAGCAGTGAGATGTGACTTTTGAAACAATAACCTGTATACATTAATACCATTACCTTATTCTGACACCACATTTTCGGTAACCATCTCACTAACAGCATCCATTTCATTGATCCACGACAGGGCATCGACACCCCAGGGTACAATCACGTCATTATGGTCCAGTGTATCTGCCGGGTGATAAACCAGGCTTACCTGCGAAGATGGAATCCCTAACGACCTCATACTCTCAACCATTTTTTGTGATTGAACAGAAGGCACACTACGGTCACCTTTACTATGGTAAAACCTAACAGGGACATGAGTTGCCCAGGGTTTTACCGAATTAATTTCCAACTCCCTCCTCAATTCATTAAAATCAGCAGAGATAAGATAATCTGATATCATTGTATCCTGCATAATCAAAGCAACTTCTTCTGGAAACTCTTGGTTAATTTCAGTGTTGCAATAGCTACCAGCAAACAAGTTAGGAATATCACTTGCATAAGGCTCTTTAAAGAATGTCGACAAACTTTCTGTTATTAATCCATTTTCAATTCGCGACTCAATAAAGTAAGGCATATAAAATGTAGTTGGATAGGTTTCCTGTTCTAAAATATACTCGCCCATAAACGAAAGATCATAAGCTCCTGCCCCACAAGCAGCCCCCTTTGGCACCAATCCTTCAATTGGGGATTTTTCCAGCCTGTCGAGCATGGATAATGTTGTCCATCCTCCCTGGCTGTAGCCCATCAGGTATAGATCACCATTTAAAGCAGCTTCGATTTGGTCGGTACGAATAAATTCCTGAACAGCCAGAAGCATGTCAACAACAGCCTGTTCCATAGATTCACGGTGCAAATAGGGATGTAACATCACATCCGAATCTCCAAATCCCAGGCAATCAGGTATAGAGATTATATATCCATGAGCTGCCATCATGCTTAGGAGAGTAAATAACTGACTGTTATAATTTACCGTGGGAGCATTATCATGGCAGGTATTTGTGCCATTATGAAAACTTAATAAGGGATATGATGCTATACTGTCAGGAATAGATACCAAGCCGGAAGCAGTGACCAACTCCCCATTAAAACTTGTGCGGTATGAAAGCTTGTAGATTTTAACATTTTTGCCTTTTGGAGGAATGATTGTGTCAATTTCCGGATGCTGGATACGGGCCAATGCGAGAAATGCCCTTATTTGTTCGGATGAATAATTCTTAATTTTTTCTATACTTACAATATGCTCATAAAGGGGTAGATCATTCTTTTTTTCGCAGGAATACAAAAAGAATATCAATAAAAAGGATATAGCAATAACCTTGATGTTTTGTTTAATATATTGTAACATGGCGCTAAGGGTTTTTCTGAACCAAAATAAATTTCTGAAAAGCAAAAAAGTATTCCAGTAAACCAATATGATCCCACTAAAACAAAGATACAAAATCGGCAAGGCAAATTCAATGTTTAAGTACCATTTCTTGGGTAATAAAATGAAAAAAAAGTAGGGCACTTATTATTTACAGGCTCAAAATCATGCACAACTTCTATCATCTTCCGAAGTCAGAAAAGCTGGCAACTTTTCACTTTGTATCTGCCAATTTTATGACGATAGTTGACATGTTTCAAACTTCCGAATATATAATTCGACGTCCAGCTCCACTCCCCTATTCATCAACCCCCAACACATCCTTTATCGCCTTTTTAAAACTATCCTTAGGCAATGCACCTGTGGCCATTTGAGGCTGTCCGCCAAGTGGAACAAAAAGGAGCGATGGAATACTGCGAATACCAAACATTCCTGCCAATTCCTGTTCTGCTTCGGTATCTATTTTGTAAATATTTATTTTGCCTTCATACTCAGTATCCAATTCTTCCAGTATTGGAGCTACCATACGACAAGGTCCGCACCAATCTGCATAAAAATCAATTAAGCAAGGTTTGTCACCTTCAAACTTCCATTCTTTATTTGCTTCAAAGTTGAACACCTTCGCTTTAAAACTATCTTTGGTTAAAAACTCTACCATGGTATGTCTTTTATTGTATTAATTATATAACATATGGAATGCCACAAATGTTCCTTAGTGTCAATGAATATGTGATAAAATTACAGATACCAGACAAAAAACAAAAATTGGAAATGAAGAATCAATTCTTGTAGATGGTCAATAATGCGTATGTAATACATTTGAAAACTCAAATATCAATAATATTTTTAAACTACCTACTCTCATTTTTTACATATAGTACTAATTTATGAACCGACAAAAAATCAAACCTGTATACTTTGTAATAGTCTTGTTTTTGGGCTTTGCTTACTCAAAGCAGTACGAAACCGATCTGTTCAAAGCGGTTTCAAATGGTGCCCCTGAAAGTATTAGGCACGCAGCAGAAAAGGCTGTCTGATCAGGTAGTAAGGCATGTGCATGTCATTAAAACCAATGCTGGAAATACAGTTGGATCCAAAGAAATAAAGAAGCAAATTTCAGCAAATGAAGCAGTGCCAGCTTGCCTCATTTCGATTATTACGATGTGCATTCCTGGAATTATGGGGTACAACTTGCCTTTTTCTTAAAAACACCCCCTATCAGGATATGTCTAATGTTTTTCCTTGTAAACTATGTTAGGTTTGAATGGGATAAATTGTATTTTTGCGCTCTTGAATAAATATGGAAAAATATCTTCAAATACCGGTTTTTAAAACCATTTCTGAAATTAATGCAGAAACTGGGCAACCCTGTTTTGTGATTGGTGGTTTTGTTCGGGATGTAATCCTGAAAAGACCAAGCAAAGACATTGATATTGTTGTATTAGGCAGTGGAATAGAGCTAGCCAGAGAAGTTGGAAAAAGAATGGGCAACTGTCCTGTCAACGTTTTCAAGAATTTTGGTACCGCAATGGTCAACCTTCCCGATTACGAAGTGGAGTTTGTTGGTGCACGGAAAGAATCGTATAGAAGAGATAGCCGTAAGCCTATTGTTGAAGATGGCACTCTTGAAGATGACCAGAACAGGCGTGATTTTACCATAAACGCCATGGCCATTTCACTCAATAAAGAAAGTTGGGGAGAATTAGTTGACCCGTTCAATGGATTAGATGATCTCAAAAATAAAATCATCCGCACACCTCTTGATCCAGATATTACCTATAGCGATGATCCGCTTAGGATGATGCGCGCCATTCGCTTTGCCACCCAACTTGGTTTTACTATTGAAGAAAACTCACAAGAAGCCATTTCCCGCAATGCCGATCGGATAAAAATCATTTCCAAAGAAAGAATCATTGATGAATTCAACAAAATAATGGATACTCAAAATCCATCTGTTGGATTAAAACTTTTAGAAAGCTGTGGTATCTTACATCATATATTCCCTGAACTCCAAGCCCTGAAAGGAGTTGAAGTCAGAAAAAAACGCGGGCACAAGGATAATTTTTTTCATACGCTTGAAGTTGTTGATAATGTAGCCAAACATACCGATAATATTTGGTTAAAATGGGGGGCCTTACTCCATGACATTGCCAAGCCCCCAACAAAGCGCTGGGACGATAAATCAGGTTGGACCTTTCACGGGCATGAATTTTTGGGTGCAAAGATGGTTCCTGGCATATTCAGAAGATTAAAACTGCCGCTTGGACAGCCCATGAAATATGTACAGAAACTGGTGCTTTTGCATTTAAGACCAATTGTACTGTCTAAGGAGGATATAACTGATAGTGCGGTCCGTCGTCTCCTTTTCGATGCCGGGGATGATGTGGATGATCTGATGCTTCTGTGCGAAGCTGATATCACCTCAAAAAATGAAGAAAAAGTTAAACGTTATTTGAAGAACTTTAAACTGGTAAGAAAAAAACTGGTTGAAATTGAGCAAAAGGATGCTATTAGGAACTTTCAGCCTCCAATAAGTGGTGAATTGATTATGGAAACCTTCGGAATTGGTCCGGGAAGAGAGGTTGGAATCATCAAGAACACCATTAAGGATGCTATTCTGGACGGCGAGATTCGTAATGATTATGATGAAGCCTATAACTTGATGCTAAAGAAAAGCAGCGAGTTAAACCTAAAAAAAAGATAATGACGGCTCCAAAAAAACAAAAACATTTATTTCAATTTATCGTATAATTTCAGATATAATTCAATACTAAATCAATAGATACAATTCTTGAAATTGGTTTCATTGTCAAAATATTCCCTAATCCAACAACAGATTTTTCGAGCATTGAAATTTCTGCAGCAAACGCAGGTTTTGTTCAGATCAACCTGATCAATACTGTTGGGCACAATCAGTATTATTAAAAATTTGCCAAAGTCGGAGCAAAGGTTTCTTTGACATTGAACTGAATATTGGAAACTATCGGGAATTACAAAAAGCAATTATTCAATAATACCTATAAATTAAATGTTATGGCCGCAGTGGGTGAATTTCTGCTGCGGTTTTGGTTTAATTATTAGTTCTGAGCTAGGAGTTGCGATGCGTCTAAGAAATAAACAAAAACCAAAAAAGTACGAATAACCTGAAAACACAGTTCCCTGTGCTTACACCCCCACTTTTGAAAATTCATCAACAACCTGATAGATATCTTTATATCCCCTGGTTTCCATCAGCTTTGCCCTGAAATCAGCCGCACCTGGAAAACTGTTGGCATAGATTTTAAAGAAACGCTTGAGGGTGTTCACGTTTTTTGTTCCTCCCCAGGTTTTTTCATAATGCCTGATATGCTGCTCGAGCACCCTTAACCTTTCTTCAAGAGGTATTACAGTAGTACTTGCATTAAACATCCATGGATTCTGGAACACTCCCCTACCAACCATAATTCCTTCAACACCTGTCGATTTGGCTTTTTCAATTCCATCTGCATAGGACAATACATCCCCATTGCCCAACATTATTGTTTCGGGACAAATTGCATTTCTCAAATCAACAGCTTTTCTAACCTCATTCCAATCAGCTAATCCATCTGATTGCATTTTCTGCGTTCTTCCATGTATTGTTATAGCTGCTGGTTTTACCTCCAACAAATGGCTTACCCATTTTTCAGTAACAACTTCATTAAAACCAATCCTTGTTTTTACTGAAACCGGCAGGTTTGTACCTTCCATCGTTGCCTGAACAATTTCTTTGGCCAGTTCGGGCATTTTAATGAGTGCGGAGCAAGTACTTTTCTTTACAACTTTCTTTACAGGGCACCCCATATTGATATCAACACCGTCAAACACCCCCATTCTGGTTATTAACTCAGCAGACTGCCAGAACTTTTCAGGATCGTTACCCCATATCTGGGCCACTAGTTTGGCATTCGTCTGCTTGATCAAGGCAATTTCTGTTTGGTTAGTAACCAATCTCTCCGAAACCCTTTCAAACCCTCTGTGGTCCATCAGTCCGTCGGTTGATGTAAATTCTGTGAAAAGCACTTTTAATACTGAAGGATCAGAAATATTCAGAATCAGTTCACGGAAAACCGTGTCTGTAACATCTTCCATGGGTGCCAGGGAAAAGAAAGGGGCTTTTATATCATTCCAAAAACTCAAAACCTGCTTATTTTTTTGCAAAAGTCAATTTGGGACGTAACCTACTTTTGAAGATTTTACTTTCGGCATAACGGGAATGGTTTTTTACCTTAAGCAGTTTTCTATCTTCGTCTGGCAATTGAATAGTGTCTTTGCAATCGTTGCAGCAGCATCCATCATATTGTTCTGCACAAGATGGACATTGGATAAATAACAGGTGACAATCGTCGTTGGCACAATTGGTATGCGTATCACAAAGGGCTCCACATTGATGGCATTTCGAAATTACCTGGTCATCTATTCTTTCTCCCAAACGTTGGTCGAAAACAAAATTCTTGCCTATAAAATTAGATTTCAGCTTGTTTTTTTTTATGTCATGTGCATAAGCAATTATTCCACCATGCAATTGGTTAACATCATTAAAGCCATGGTGCTTTAAATATGCACTTGCTTTTTCACAGCGTATGCCACCTGTACAATATAGCAAGACTTTTTTGTCTTTGTGGTCCTCAAATTTTTCGGTTACAATATTGATAGCTTCCCTGAAAGTGTCAGCATCAGGACAATATGCACGTTCGAATTTACCCACTTCACTTTCGTAGTGGTTTCGCATGTCAATAACCAGAGATTCTTCTGATTGTGCTAATTCATGGAATTCGAGTGGCGACAGGTGCTTGCCAACATTTGTCACATCAAAGTCATTGTCGTTCAAGCCATCTGCAACAATTTTAGGCCTTACCTTAATCGTTAACTTGAAAAATGATTTACCATCATCCTCAACAGCATATTTGATGGGCATATCCCTAAATTCTTCATAACTCGCAAGGTTTTCGAGAAAGAGGTCAAGGTTATGTTCAGGCACACTCATTTGTGCATTGACACCTTCCCTTGCAACATAAATTCTCCCTTTTACATTAAGCTTTTCCCAATCCCGGTAAATTCTATCCCTGAATTCCTGGGGAGGATCTAAAATTACATAGCGATAAAATGAAAAGGTAATCCGATTAAACCTTTCTTCATGTAACTCCTTTAGCAGTAACTCCCTGCTCTTTCGATTATATAGCATAGCAATCTCAAATTTATAGCTACAAAAATAATTGTTTAAGGACTAGCTTCTTAGCATCTCTTCAGTTTTAATGTAATATGTAAACAAAGCTTTAATTACCTGACAACCTGCATCTTAACGCTACGTCAATTTAAAATATTCATGGTATCATAGATATTCCTTCACTCCTTCATTTTTTATTGCCCATTAAAAATTAGCGCAACCAATAATGGGCTATATTCATCTAAATTTTACTACTTTAGTTAACCAAAACCTTGAAGATGAATAAAACAATCTATTTCCACTTCATTTTATTTCTATTTGCCCTTACCCCACAAGGGTTTAGTCAAAATGGAGCTAGTTTGTTTGATGAAAGCTATATTCATGAAATCAGAATATATTCTGACAATACTTTTATCTGGGATGCATTAGAGTTTGATTATGACAGGTCCAACGAAGGAAGAATCAAATTCTACCGTCCGGTTTCAATACTGATAGACAGCAATTTGTTGGACACAGTTGGTCTTCGGATTAAAGGTTATTATTCGGCCCTAAATGCCGGGGCAAAAGTTAAAAAACCGCTAAAAGTGGACATAAACAGGTATTACCCCGATCAGGAATATGAAGGTGTTATTAAATTTAACTTGCAGAATGCCTTAAAGGATCCGAGTTTTATGCGTGATATGCTGGCTTATAATCTTTTCAGGACAGAGGGATTGGCAGCTTCCAGAAGTTCATATGCCAAAGTTTATATCAATGATAAATTCTGGGGCCTTTATGTTTTGGTAGAACAAGTTGATCGCCGTTTTCTGGAATATAACTTCCCGAATGATGGAGGTAACCTTTATAAAAGCATGGCCGCTACAAACCTGGAATATATTGATTCTGATCCTGAGTTCTATAAAGACTCCATTGAATTGAAAACGAACGAAGATGAGGATGATTGGAGCCGCTTCATGCAATTTCTAAAAGTCATAAATAAGGTCAACCTTTCTGATGCTGTTTTTGAAGATTTTATACAAAACATTTTTGATGTTGAAGATTTCCTGAAGGTTTTAGCTATCGATAAGATATTGATCAATTGGGATTCGTATTATGCACATGGGCGTAATTTTTACATCTACGACGAACCAAGCAAGAATATATTCCATTGGATTCCATGGGATTACAACCTATCCTTTGCCGCATTAGATCCCCCCTCACTAACAACCAGTTGGTATGGTAAAAAGCCTCTTATTGATAACTTATTGGACAGGCCGGTTTTTCTTAAAATGTATGTCGAAGCCTATATGGATATCCTGAACAACAATTTTACAAAGGAACGGTTGTTCCCCATAATTGATAAAACCGATAGCCTTATCATGCAAGCTGTTGAAGATGATAAGAATAAGTTTTACACCTATCAGTCGTATAAAGAATCTTTGGTTTCGGGAGGCTCAGCCACAGTCTATGACACGAACAAATTTTCATGCAACATGCAAAATGTTTTTTTTGTCCCTCACGAGGGTGGCTGGGAAATACCTGACAGTATTGACTGGGAAACAGTTTGTGTAATTGACACCACTTTACAAACCCCCATATATGATACAATCATTACAAGCACAGATACCATCTATAAAGTTACCGTCCTAACAACAAATACATATGAAGAAGAATTTAATGGTCTTAAAGATTTTATCAGTGACAGAATTGTCTATGTAAACATGCAGGTTGAAGACCTCAATGAAACTTTAAACACGACCTCAACCTCAAATAAAATTATAGCTAAAATTGACAATAAAGAGTTTTTTATTTATCCGAATCCGGCTAAAGATTTTATTACTCTCTACCGTAAAAAAAGTACTGATGAATACCATATTGCAATTACCAATATGTCTGGAAAGATATTGATCAGCGAATCAAACAATGACATTGTCAACATTAGCCAGCTACCTTCCGGATTGTATCTCTTAAGGTATGAAAGTGGACAAGAATACCAGATCCGAAAGTTCATAAAACAATAAGTCGCTATGTAGATATTGTAAACCAACCAGAAATTGATAATACAGACACAACTATAAAACCCACAAAAGAAGCCCCTGTTTATTCAAAGCTTAGAGGTCACTTCTAATCAAACAGTTCAAGAATATCCTCTTCAGAAAAATTTTTAAACGAGTTCTCGTTAACAAATAAATCTGCCAACTCTGATTTTCTTTCTTGCAGTTTAATAATCTTTTCTTCCAGAGTGTTATTTGCAATGAAACGGTACACCATAACATGTTTATCCTGCCCGATTCGATGAGCCCTGTTGATAGCCTGTCTCTCTGCTGCAGGATTCCACCAGGGATCCAGCATGAGCACATAACTTGCAGCTGTTAGGTTAAGCCCTACTCCACCCGCTTTAAGGGAAATGAGAAAGAATTTCTTGGAATCATCATTTTGAAATTGGTTAACGACTTCTTCGCGGTTCCTTGTTTCACCTGTCAGGGTAACAAAATCAATCCCCTCCTTTTTCAACCATTCAGAAATAAGCTCCAGATGCCCGACAAATGAGCTAAATATTAAAGCTTTGTTTCCTTCGCGGTAGAGGTTTTCCAAAAAGCGCTTGATCTCATCAAACTTGCCTGAGCCGGCAATATAATCATCATCGATCAGAACAGGGTGATTTGCAATTTGCCTCAAACGCATCAATGACTGTAAAATCTGCATAGAAGCTCTACGTAGCCCCATACTGTTTATGTTTTCCAGTACAAGGTTCCGGGCTTTTGATTTTTCACGTTCATAGAAAACTTCCTGAACATCATTCATGTCACATTCAATAACCTGCTCACTAAGTTCCGGCAATTCTGTTGCGACTTGTTTTTTTGTGCGGCGCATAATAAAGGGGGCAATCAATTGCTGCAATTTGTCAGATTTGTTTTCATCATGAAGCTTTTCAATCGGATGCTGAAACTCGTTTTGAAAAAATCCAAGATTGCCCAATAGTCCTGGATTAATAAAACTAAACTGTGCCCATAAATCAGACAGGGAATTCTCTATTGGCGTTCCTGATAATACTAACCTGTGATCGGCTTTTAGTTGTATTACTGACTGAAAAGTTTTAGATCCGGGATTTTTAATCATTTGGCTCTCATCAAGAATTGCATATAGAAATTGAAATTCAAGAAAGCTTTGAATCTCATTTCTAAGAATACCATATGAGGTGACAATTACATCACTTTCTTCAACCAAAGGAGCCAGGTCGCCGCGAGATGGACCAACAAATGAATTAATCTTAATTTCAGGGGTAAACTTCTTGCACTCATTCATCCAGTTGTGTACAAGAGATGTAGGAACTATTATCAACGAAGCTTTTGAACTGGTTTTTGTTAAACCGGGCTGAGGACTGTCAAACAGGCTCAATTGCTGTGTAGCAACTTTAGTGTTTTCATCAGGAATATCGGATACATTTTCTGTAAGAACACGCTTAAGCAGAGTTAAAGTCTGCAGAGTTTTCCCAAGTCCCATATCATCAGCCATGCATCCTCCAAAACTGTTTTTGTACAAACGGTACATCCAGGAATAGCCCTGCAACTGGTAGTTTCTGAGTTCCGCATTTACGCCAGCTGGAAGGGCTTCTGTAGGTTCTTTTTCACTATTTAGCAGCTGCTTGATATTCTTCTTAAAATTCCCGGTTATCCTTGTTTCTTTGGAGTTGAGGATTGAAAAGTGCTGCTTGCCTAGCTTCATCAGCTTGCCCTCGGTATTTGAGAAATTCATTAAATCATGATACGATTCGAACCACTCTTCGGGCAAGACCATAACTTTATTGTTTGGAAGAACAAACTCCCTGATGCCGCTAACAATATTCTCTCTGAAATCCACAAAGGGTATCTGAAAACCATCAAATTCTACAGTGGCCATAATATCGAACCAATCATTTGATTTCTCTGAAACTCCAAATTTCAATTCGAAATTGCCCAGATAATAATCTTTCTCCAAGTTGCTCTGGGCAACATCAAATCCTCCTTTTCGAAGCAGCTCCTTATTATAATTCAACCAGGTTACCGGCCCAAAAGTGCCCTTTTCTATATCATTCTTTGAGATAGGTTCAAAATACGCTCCGTCTTTATTGAGCAAACCAAATGACAGCAGTTTAGAAATACACGAGTTTTCAAAGCTATAATCACGGGGAGCCCTCAAAAAATGAACATCATCCCCATTGATGGTACAGCTTACTTTCATACCTGATTTTCTATTGGCATAAAAGATGCTGTTGCTCCCATAGATAAATTTTAGAACCAGTGATAATTGACCTCGAAGGTTCTTTTCAAGGGAGACAACTGGTTTTGGAGCCTCATCCAGGTCATCGATAGTAAATCCTTCAGCATTGACCTTGTATTTGGAAATGGCAGCTTTGACAAAAGACTTAAAATATTTTTCTTCTGCCTGACGGGGGATTTGTATGAAATCTTTCTCAAAAAAAGGTTGAACCTTTTTGCTGTCAATATCCCTGAATACATACAAATATTGATCTACACTTATACATGCCGGGTCGTTGACCAGTGTTATCCACTCTTTTCCATTCAGGTTAACTGATTCTCCATTGTTTTCAATAGTCAGTTTGTACTGCAACCCTTCAGGTGTTTTTTTAAAATTGAAAACTGTACTACAGTCCTGATCAACAAGTTTTGCCCTATCTGATTCATAAATCTTTTTGGGCAAGGTCTTATGGTAGATAGGCTCAGGATTATACGACAAAACATCCAGGCATCTGGCCATTTGCTTTTCAATATAGGGACGAATATGTACTTCAAATAATTCATCATCGATCTTGTTCATGAAATCATGCGGCGTAATTTTCTTTTTACAGAAAAGCTTGAACAAGTTATTGTCGTTATAATTCTCGATATACTTAACCAATTGTACCTGCTCTGGAGATAAGATATTGGTATATGAATCCAGTTTCTGAAGTGTAATTTTATCATACACATCAAATACTCCCATAGCAGACTCTTGCCGGACAAAATATGGTGAAAATATAAAACCTAATCTTCTATGTTCAACAATGGCTAGTATAAACCTCATAAGATTACCAGATTGAAAAACTACAAATATAAGCCTATCCGAAATTGATTTACAGGCTAAGCAAAAAAGAATTTCCTGATTTTTTTACTTCAAGTTGATTTTGAGCATAATAGGTAAATGATCACTAAACCCTCCCTGGTATCTTGGGCCTAAATATGTCCTGAAAGGTTTTTCTCCCCCGTATGTTTGATCATCGACCAATAAAAAATCTTTATTGATAATTGAAAGAACTGGCTGGACATCTTTGTTACTTTCATCGATTAGATTTTCTGAAACTAAAATTTGGTCGATCATGTTCCAATTATTTCGGTACTTGTAGGTGCCACAGTCACACTCTTTTTTCAAAACCCGTGACAGGTTAATTAATGAACCATCTTCGAGAGAGCGAAGACTATTATTTTCAGGTTCATCATTAAAATCACCCATGACCAGGATTTTACTTTCGGCATTTGTTTTGATTATTGAATCGGTAAGAGCCTTCAGGGTTGATGCTGCCAACATTCTTTTCGGCTCAGACTTAGCCTGTCCTCCCATGCGGGATGGCCAATGGTTAACAAAAGTATGGAGAGTATCGCTTCCAACCAATAGCGAGGCATACAAAATATCCCTCGTGGTCACAACACCTGAAGTGTCTAAACTTACACGGACAGGCCGGCTTGAAATAAGTTTTACTGCGTCCTTGCGTATTAAAAGTGCTACATCTATTCCCCTATGATCGGGTGAATTATAATGGACAATCTTGTAGGAATATTTCAACAAAGGAGTATTATTGATAATGTGATACAAAGGGAGAAAATCTTCAACTTCGCAAAATCCTATGATCTCTGGGGGAGTATCACCACCAGCAGCTGCGATTACCTGAAATATTTGATTGATTTTTTTCCAATACCTGTAACCGTTCCAGTTCTTTGAGCCTTCAGGTAAAAATTCGTTATCGTTGGTTTGGGCATTGTCGATGGTGTCAAACAAATTTTCGACATTATAAAACAGAATACGAATATTCTTCCCATCTTTTATTTGTTGTCCATATACAGCATGAAAAAACAGTATAAGTGCTGCCAGTATTAAAAATCGTTTCATTGCTATTCTACCCTTTCAAAAGGTCCAAGATCTGGCTTTCCATCAGCCAAGCGGTCAACACCAAAATAATCATATTGTAACTGAGAATGGACCTTTACTACAGAAGGGTCGCCAAAATCTTTCGCTGGTGAAAGGGTATCCAATGCAAAATCCAAAACCCCCATAGTTGTACTGTCATTTATAAAGAAAGGATATTTGTTGATCAGCACATTATCAAGATTATCAGGACTTTGAATTTCCATGCTGTCGCTTTTGACAATACAATGGCTTAAATGGAAATTAAAGGCAGCTTTATTGTTATCAACAGTATCGAATTCATTGCTTTGATTGCCATAAATTATACTGTTATAAAAATTAGCCTCTAACAGATCATTGTTAACCACTTTTTTAACCTCAATGTAGTTATCGTCATAAGTATAATACGGAAAGTAATAATTTAGCAACGCCACAGCCAGTCCATCGCCAGATCTTTCATATACTTCAAACCTGCCTGCTTGCAACGTAAATGCACCATTTACAGAAATGGTCGAGTGATAAAAGTTATACTTCCCCCCCATAAATGCTGCAAAACCAAAGAATTTCGAGTCTGCAACAAGAGTATTGTAAGCAGTAATTTCAGCACCATAGGCAAGTATCCCAGCAAAGGAACTGTTTAAAATCTGCGTGTTGACCAGTTCTATTTGTGGAGCTTCCCCATCCTCATTTGGATAACCAGCCTGTATGCCTGCTGATGCGTTTTTAATGGTGGCATACTCCAACTTGTTACCTTTGCTTTGCGGATCAAAATAGACAGCTCCCCACCTGCCTGCAGACAAATCGTATCCCATATCCAACCTGTCTCCTGTAAAAACTACAGGTTCATCAAGTGTTCCTTCCACAAGAAGTTTTCCAAGCACTGCCACACTGGAATTATGATGTAAATATACCTGTACCCCCTCCTTAATGGTTAAGGTATGGTCTTTTTCAACAGTAAGGTTACCATAAATTAAGTATGGTTTATCCATTTCCCAGCTTGTAGTTTCAACAGTTTCATTACTCAACAAATGAACATTTTGGCCAAAAGCCTCCAGGATAACAGCTTCGGTATTTCCATTGGAGGAAAAAACAATGGCGTCTTCAACAACTAAAGGAAGGTTGCCGCCAACAGGATCAAGTGTAGCTTCTACGAAAACAAAAACACTGTCATGAGGTGGAATTTCGATGTTTGAATACTCAACGGCATTTGCACCATCGATACTAATCCTAAAATTAGAATCTTCAGCTTTTTCTAAGTAAGCCTTTGAGATTTTAATAGACTTATCGTTCGTATTATAGATTTTGAAAGCCTTGGTTACTGTTGCCACCTGCGTAAAGACGGTATCAAAAGTTACCGTGTCGGCAGAAAACAGAAGCCTGGCAGAAGGGTCGGTTATTACTTCATCCCTTGAACAAGATACAATAATGCCAAATAGAATAATTAAGAGATAACTATTTCTGATATTGTTTTTCATAGCCATAAATTGAGGCAAAAATAAGTATTCATTTTACTAACGGGCAAAAAACCACAAAAATTATTTACCACTCTTATTTATAACAAGAAACATTTGTTCTATTAGTTATAATGATCAATGGTGCATATACGAATTAAAAACAATCTTCATATATTGTTGTTTATTGTGAGAATTATTATCCGAAAAAATTAAAAAGAATTAGTATATTTAATATAGTTTTGTAAGAAACCGTTTATAGCCTTTATAATATGAATATTTTAAAAGCCGAAGCAGGTGATTTAGTAGAAGTCTTGTTTCTGATGAAGGAATGCGTTGAATACCTCAACGATGAAGGATTCAAACACTGGAACAATGCCTACCCTGGTACACGTTATTTAAAGCAAGCTATTGATAATGGCAATGTTTACATATACAAAGACAAAGGTATTGCAAAAGGCATGGTCATATTAAGCACTGAACCACCCGAAGATTACAAAAACATTGAATGGCAAATAAATAACGACAAGGTGCTTTACCTCAACTTTTTAGCAGTACATCCCATTTGGCAAAAGCTTGGCATTGACAAAAGCTTAGTGGAATACACCGAACTTTATGCCAAGGATAATGGTTATGCTGCTGTTAGAAGTGATATATACAGTGGTCTGCCTACTGCTAATGACATGTACAGCGACCTTGGGTTTAATAAAACCGGTCAGTTCCATACTGGGTTCCAGACAGCTCCTTACTTTGCATTTGAAAAAGGCCTGTAGCGGTTTGCCACAGGCTCAAAAGTCACTTCACATTATGGTTTCCAGTCTATAATTGGATTTCTTCTTTATGGCTTACTCCCTTTAATCGGTTCTAGAGTGTAATTGGTATACCTCGGTAAAAATCAAGAATCTTCACAGCAAACACATATGCATATTTTGCCTGTAACTGGTCCGACTCTGCTTTTATATAATTGTTCTTGGCTATATTGTATTCCACAAAATTCACCATCCCTGCTTTAGATTTTTGTTCCATGTAGGTAAAAGCTTCTTTATAAGATTTGACTGCTTCGGTGGCTGCATTATATCTCACCTGCGCTGAAGCTGCATCGTTATAGGCTTGTTGAATCTCTTTATACAATTGTTGTTTGGTCTGCTCCAGAGTTGTTTCAGAACTTAATACATTAACCTTTGCATTATCGACCGAATTTTTAACCTGATAACGATTAAATATTGGAATATTCAAACTTAAACGAACATATTTTGATGTAAGGTTATTCAATTGATCCCAGTAAACAATATCATCACTATTTGAATACAATGTTTGCCAGGAACCATTAAGACTTATAGATGGGCTATATTTCCCTTTTTGAATAGCCAAAATCCGTCTATTAGTCATCAGGTTATATTCAGCACCTTTTATATGTGGTAGAAACTTTAAGCCTTCAGCATATACTAAAGCTACATCTGTAATTGGAGCATTAAAGTCTGGTTGAATACTATCTGGTTCAACAATAGAGAAATTGCCAACTGAATCAAGGTCCAATAATTGGGTTAGGTTTAATATTGATAGGTTGTAATCATTATTTGCATTTGCAACATTTAATTCCTCAGCTGAAAGTTGAGCAGCAATCTCCAAATAATCCCCTTTGGCAACACTACCCGCGTCCACAAGCTTTTGTGTGCGGTCAACCTGTAGAGCAGTCACATCCCGCTGATTCCGTGCAACTGAAAGAAGCTCCATATTAAAAAGTATTCCCAAATATGCTGAGGCTATTTCTAAGGAAATATTGATTTTTTCCTTATCTACATCAGACATTTTACTCAATGCATTATACTCATTGGCTTTAATTGAATTATAGGTCTGCAATCCGGAAAAGAGGTTCCAGCTTGTTGAAACACCATAACTATCAGACCATGTGCTACTTCCAACAAAATCGTTTGTTGCAGGATTAATGAAATGACCGGAACTATAGGTCCGATAAATTCCGGCATTTAAATTTGGAGCAATACTAACCTTAGATTGAAGCAAATTGTTTTCTGCAATATTGGCTTGCAATTGAGTTTGCTTAATCCTTAAATTATTTTCATGGGCATAATTGATGCAATCTTCTAATGACCATGGTTTTTGAGCATATGTATTTATAAATAATATTACCGCAATAAGTATTAAAAAAGTTTTTCTAGAATTCATTGGATATATAGTTTAATATATGTTTAACGCAATTTATACAAAACTTTGACATTTTTCTCTTTCCCAATGGGAGCAAATAACTGTATCAATTCCCAAGATTTGTCATAATTGTCGACAAAATTCTTTAAGGTTCTGAATACCTCTTCATTGCTACTTTCATTTTCTCCACTTTCCTTTCCACAAATAAACGCTTCAAGCCTATATTTTACTTCACCTCCATTATTGGGCAATTGCACAGTTATTTCAGCATTGGAGCCTCCTGTAATATCCGGAACGGGTATGCAAATATCTTCCATATCGAATAGTTTATATTGCTTTACGAATATTTTCTGATAAAACCTGTCCATCGAAGAGTTGCACTATTCGGTGGGCTTTATCGGCATCTGATGGTGAGTGTGTTACCATCACAATTGTTGCTCCCTCATTGTTCAGCTCAGCAAGCAGGTCCATAACTTCTGCCCCGTTTAGGGAATCCAGGTTGCCTGTGGGTTCATCAGCCAGGATTAGTTCAGGCCTTGCTACCACAGCACGGGCAATAGCAACCCGCTGTTGTTGCCCACCTGATAGTTGACGTGGATAGTTTTTTCTTCGATGCGAAATCATTACACGTGCCATAGCCTCGTCCACCAATTTTTTTCTTTCGCTTCCTTTCATCTTCATATAGACAAGAGGCAATTCTATGTTTTCATAAACTGTCAACTCATCAATCAGATTAAAACTTTGAAATACAAATCCTATTTTACCCCTTCTCAAGTTTGTTCTTTGGAAATCGGTAAAACCAGAAACATCTTTACCTTTGAACCAGTATTTACCTGTAGTGGACTTATCCAGAAATCCAAGAATATTTAATAAGGTAGTCTTGCCACAGCCAGAAGGGCCCATTATTGCAACAAATTCGCCTTCCTCAACCGCAATATTAACATCCTTGACAGCAACGGTTTCAACCTCATTGGGCCTGAATATTTTAGTTAAATTTTCTGTTCGAATCATGTGAAAGTATTTATTTCGGCCTACTACTTGCATTTATTATGCCAATACATATACTAGACTGTAATAGTGACATTTAAACCTGAATCTACAAAGAACAATATGAAATATTTGTTCGAATATGTGACAAAAAGAGTACGAATTCGTACATTGCAAGCTCAGAAGTGAATGCAGTCATGGGCTGTATGGCTTATTTTAAAACCAGTTCAACTATTTTCAGGTTGGTCCTGAAGCAATAACAGTTTTCAATTTCCAAAAATACAATTACATGGAAGATATAAAAGGTAAATTCCTGGCCATTGATGACAATGAGGACATTCTTTTTGCCCTCAAGCTTCTTTTAAAGCCACACGTAGAAAAAATCACTACCTTATCAAGTCCTGACAAGGTTATTGATTTGCTCAAAGTTGAGGAATATGATGTTATTCTACTGGATATGAATTTTACCAAAGATGCCAGTAGTGGACAGGAAGGATTTGACTTGTTGGCCAAGATTCTTGAGTTTGATCCAAATGCTGTTGTTATTTTTATAACTGCCTATGGTGATGCTGAAAAAGCTGTATCATCAATAAAAGCTGGCGCTACAGACTTTGTTTTAAAACCCTGGCAAAACGAAAAACTTTTAGCAACCCTTAGCTCCTCTTTAAAATTAAGAAGATCGAAAAAAGAAACCAGCCGTTTGCGCGAAAGCCAAAAGGCCATTTCAGAAATTGCTGATGAGCCCTTCAAAGATTTTATTGGAGAGTCTGATGAAATGAAGGATGTTTTTGCTACAATACGCAAAGTTGCCCAAACCGATGCCAACATTCTAATCCTTGGCGAAAATGGAACCGGCAAAGAGTTGGTTGCCCGTGCAATATACCGTAACAGCCTAAGGCATGAGGGTGTTTTTGTAAGTGTTGACCTGGGCTCTATTGCTGAAACCCTTTTTGAAAGCGAATTGTTTGGTCATGTAAAAGGAGCTTTTACTGATGCAAAAACCGATAAACCCGGACGTTTCGAAGTAGCCTCTGGTGGTACAATTTTTTTGGATGAAATCGGAAACCTCTCGCTTCCTATGCAGGCAAAACTGCTTACTGCAATAGAACGCAGGGAAGTTACACGTGTTGGTGCCAATAAACCCACAAAAGTTGATGTCCGGTTAATTTGCGCCACCAATAATGACGTTTATGAGATGGCAGAAAATGAAAGCTTTAGACAAGATTTGCTGTACCGGATTAATACGGTTGAAGTACACCTACCCCCTTTGCGTGAACGTATCGGAGATATTGAAATTCTATCGGAACACTTTTTAGCTGTTTATGCGAAAAAATACAAGAAGAAAATCAGCAAAATAAGTGCCCCAGCCAAAAAGAAACTGAGCATATATTCCTGGCCTGGCAATGTCAGAGAACTACAACATGCCATAGAGCGGGCTGTTATTATGGCTGAATCGAGCATGCTTGAACCCGATGATTTTATCCTTACTTCCGGCAGAAAAAAACAAATGGGACTCGAATTTGAGACATATAACCTCGATGACATCGAAAATCAAATTATCACCAAGGTGCTCAAACAGCACCAGGGCAATATCACCAAGGCCGCAAAGGATCTTGGACTGACTCGCACTTCACTTTATAGAAGAATGGAGAAATATGGGCTTTAAAAATTTTCGCGTCAAAGTTGTTGTCCGGGTCATAATTATTGCACTGACAATATTCTTGTTTTTCAGATCGTTCACAACTACTTATATTTTTACTCCTGTAATTGTAGGGTCTGCAATAGTTTTTCAGATTTTATCACTGATTCGCTTTATTGATAAGACCAACCGGGAATTATCCAGCTTTTTGGAATCTATCCGGTTTTCTGAGTTTACCCGAACTTTCAACATGAATGGAATGGGAAAGTCTTTTGAAGAACTGAACAATGCTTTTAATGAAGTTATCAATGATTTTCAGAGGGTCAGGGCAGAAAAAGAAGAACACTTTTATTACCTGCAGACCATTTTACAGAATATAGACGTTTCGGTAATAGCTTTTAGGGCAGATGGTACGATTGAGTTAATCAACAAATCTGCAAAAAAACTTTTTCAGGTTACTGGATTGAGGAATATTCAGGGATTAGAGACACTGAGCAAAGAACTGGTTGATGTTCTTTTCAAGATAAGACCAGGACAAAATGAACTTGTTAAGGTACAAGACGATGATGACTTTCTGCAATTGACAATTTATGCCACAAATTTTAAGATTAAAGATAAAGTAATTACTCTGGTAACAATAAAAGATATTCAATCTGTACTTGAAGAACAAGAGACTGAAGCGTGGCAAAAACTGATCAGGGTGCTCACTCATGAAATCATGAATTCCATAGCCCCAATATCAAGTATTTCAACAACCTTATCTGATGCCACAAAATCCCTCCCGCAAGATGAATCAGGAAATATGCTACTGGATAGTGAAACAGTGGAAGAATTTAAACATGCACTCGGAACAATCCATAAACGAAGCGAAGGGCTGCACCACTTTGTTAACACCTATCGGAACCTCACAAAAATCCCTCAGCCCAATTTCACTATTTGTAAGGCAAAAGATATTGTTGCCAATGTAAGCAACTTAATGGCTGAGGAAATAAAAGCAAAAAACATCGAATTTGTTACTAAAACAGAACCTGAAAATATTACCCTAACAGCCGATGGGCATTTAATTGAACAAGTGTTGATCAACCTGCTTAAAAATGCTGTACAGGCAATGAATAATATAGAAGAAGGTAAAATAAAGCTGATTTGTTTCTTCAATAAGAGAGGGCGGGCTACCATTCAGGTTATTGACAATGGTCCCGGAATTTTGCCCGAAGTACTTGAAAAAGTATTTATCCCATTCTTTACAACCAAGCCTAGTGGCTCAGGTATTGGCCTGGCATTGAGCAGACAAATTCTTAAACTCCACAATGGTTCTATAACTGCCCAATCAATAATTGATAAGGAAACCGTATTTACACTGACATTCTGACAGCTACTGAACTTCTATTACTTCTCCATTGAATTCAACCTGGTCACCAGGTCTAATTTTGGCACGCTTGCGGTATTCCACCTGCCCGTTCAACAGCACTTCGCCATCTTCTATAACCAATTTGCCATGACCTCCGGTTGCAACAAGGTTAACTGCTTTGAGCAGCTTAAAAAGCTCGATGTACTCTGTTGAGATTTCAAATACCATAATTAAGGTTTTTAGATCAGCGAAAATACCTGTTTTCTTTAAATGCCGCACTATTGACCGTTGAAATTCTCCTTGATTGTTAAAATTATTGCAGTTTTTTTGTCAGCTTTACTGCCAGATCCGACAGATTATGCATGAACAAACAGGTATTTTATATGTTATTTCTTACATATTTACATATTTTGATACTTGGCATTGTTTTTGACCAAAAAAGAGGAAAAAAGAATAATAATCTAAAAACAAAATAAAATGGCATTAGAACATTTAACGAAAGACACTTTCAAAAGCAAAGTATTCAATTTTGAGTCGAACAAAGAATGGAAATTTGAAGGTGAACGACCAGCAATTATTGACTTTTATGCAGATTGGTGTGCCCCTTGTCGCATGGTAGCCCCGGTTTTGGAGGAACTAAAAGAAGAATACGGGGAAAAGCTAGACATCTATAAAATAAATACCGAGCAAGAACAAGAGCTTGCAGGTATGTTTGGTGTCCAAAGTATTCCGAGTATTCTTTTTATTCCATCTGAAGGACAACCACAAATGGCCATGGGAGCGCTGCCAAAGGACACCTTCAAAAAAGCCATTGTGGATGTATTAAAAATCAACTAATCCGCAAATGGACAAATTATTGAAAAATAAGAAAGTACTGACCATAGGAATTGGTATTGCAGTAGGATTACTTGGTGGCTTCCTGTACTGGAAATTCATTGGATGCACCAGCGGTACATGTCCCATTACTTCTAATTGGCATACAACAACTCTGTTCGGAGGAGTGTTTGGCTACCTGATTGGAGATACAATATATGAACGCATTTCGAAAAGCAAAGAAAAAAAGGTTGAGGAAACAGAATAGACTATATATATAGTACAATCCATAATCTAAGGTTTTAGCAAGAATAGGGCTCCCACATGGAGCCCTATTCTATTTTATAGATGTAATATATTCCTGCCTGATTTAAGATTCAATGAGGAGAAAAATAATCCAAGGTCTATCTATTATAAAAATGTCAGATACTAAATAAAAATTTATATATTGGTAAAGAAAACATACAGAATTTAGTTTTATAATCTTTTCTTATTGTCATCTGAAAAAATGAAATAAATGTTATCAATTGTGATATTTTCATCATCCAGGGAGGTATCCATAGCACAAACCTTTCAATCTCATGATAGAACAAATCATTATATCTAAAGACTTTAAAAGAAGTATCCTAAAAGTTACATTGGCAATCGTTTTATTCTTTCTATTCTACTTGCTTCTGCTTTCTATTTCGATTGGATTATTAGTTCTTAGTATCATCGCAGGCGGATATATTATAACAGAAGGATTAAGTTTTGTGGCATTGGCATTAGGCCTGGGGGTGATTGTTCTTGGGCTCATGTTTTTCCTTTTCATGATCAAGTTTGTTTTTGCCAGGTTTAAAAACGACAATCCATATCGAATTCAGATGAAGAAACAGGACTGTCCCGAATTCCATATCATGATCGAAGATCTTGCCAGGAAAGTAGGAACCAAGCCACCTAAGAAGGTCTTCATAAGGCATGATGTAAATGCCAGTGTATTCTACAACTCGAGTTTTTGGAGTCTTTTCTTTCCTGTTAGAAAAAACCTGGACATCGGTTTAGGACTTATCAACTGTGTAAACACATCTGAGCTGCAAGCAATATTAGCACATGAATTTGGACACTTTTCTCAAAAAAGTATGCGGTTGGGAATTTATGTTTATACTGTGAACAACGTAATCTATAACCTTGTGAATAACCACGACCGTTGGGATATTATCTTAGAAAGATGGGCTAGTGTAGGTGGGATTTTCGGATTTTTTGCCAATATTACTTTTCAACTGGTAGAAAGTGTCAGGTTTTTATTAAGCAAAGCATATAACCTTATTAACAAGACTTATATGGGCTTGTCACGAGAAATGGAATACCATGCCGATCAAATAGCTGCAACCGTTGCAGGAAAAGACAATATGGTGTCAGCTTTACGTCGCACTGAATTTGGAAGTGCAGCATTCAATAATACACTCAATGGTCTCAACCTTCTCATAAATGAAAATAAAAAATCAGAAAATATATTTCTAAACCACTCATATGAAATCAAAAGAATCGGGGAATTATTTAAACTTTCTTTTAATGATAATCTGCCAATAATTACCGACAAGAGTATCGACCTAAACACAATTAAACCCAGGGTTATATTTAAGGATCAATGGGCATCTCACCCTTCAAGGGAGGAAAGGGAGAAAAGGCTGGAATTACTTTCTGAATCACAGATTGAGATAAAAGATCAAAAAATTGATGTTTTCTTCAAGGACTATCATCTCTGGCAGACTAAAATCTCACATCATCTATATCAGGTAGATTATGGAAAAGAAAAAAACTTTGAGACAGTTGGACCAGACACATATGTGAAGGCACTAGAAATCCAACAATCTAAATTTAAAATTGATGATATCTTCCAGGATTTCTACAACAACAGGTTAATCCATCCTGTTGATTTGAAATCATTAAATGGAACAAAGGAGTACTCAGATATAAAAAAATATTTGGGAGATATCTACAGTAAAAAATCAAAGTTGAAATTTAACAAATTGGAATTGGACAGAAATGATTTAGTAGTTCTGCAACAAATTAAAAACAAAGAAATTGACACCAAACATTTTGATTTTGACAATGTAAAATACCACAGAAGGGATATTCAGAAAGTTATTGATCAGTTAGACAAAGAAATTACAACCCAGCAAGAAGAGTTAGAAGAATTGGACAAAGAAGCCTTTCTGGTTAATCTGCATATTGCCAAAGAAACCTCAGAAGCAATGCATAATAAGTTTGCTCAGATTTGTGAGGACCTTTGTGAAGCTCATTCTCAATTTGAAAAACACTCTGAATTTGTAGATAAAATCAACAACTATCATTTTGTGCTGGTTAATACTGCAAGGTGGCATGAAGAGGGCATCAGACAATTTAACCGCGAATTATCAAAACTGGAGAATAATTATAAAAACAAATTAGAATTACTAAACATTGAAGACTTTAAAGATGCAACAGAAGAACATACTAAAACTTTTAAGGAATTCATAAATGATCAATTAGAGTTTATTCGTGTTACTGGATTTGATGGAGAAAAATTCGGGAATTTCTTAAACTTCATTTACAACAACCATGAATTAATTAATGACAGATACCTGTGCTTGGTTAAAGAACTAACCGATTTACAAAACGAGATGTACATTAAAAACAACCTAATGCCTGAATAGATTGCTCATAATTAGCTCTTTTTGCCTTTTCAGAGTGTGATCCAAGGCTAGATCTTAAGCTGCTTTAACAACTTACAGAAAAGTTTAAAGATTAAAGAAGCATCCACCTTATGTGGAGCAGTCTATACCATGACCTATTTTAACGGCAAGTTGGGACGCGACTTTAACCACCGATAAGAAGTCGCACCTCGACTGATAGTTGCCGCCCACGGGTAACTAATGGTGAAACGCACCATCCTATAAAAAAAATCCTCTGAAACTAAAGTGTACCCTAATTTTCTATTGCATTGGGCTCTATTTTGCCTGTTTTGTAATAGCAAGAAAGTATACAAAACCAAATTATGCATCAAACATTTGAAAAGGAGGGCTTATATTTTCGACTTTTGCAAAAATTTCATCGAGCCAAAACCTTCTTTTTGTATTCAAGGCAATCTTTAACACTTTTCTATTGGCAGGATTTACCAACCAAGCCCCTGTCTAAATGCTTAGCTAAAAAGATTTTATAATAGGGTTCGGTTCACATCCTCGATTTGAACCTTTTCCTGGCAAATCAAGTGTTGATAATGCTTCTCTTTCCTGAATTGAATCAACAAATCTTTTCATCAAACTCATGACTCCAAAGGGAGTCATATCTTGTCTGAATAGCTAATTGAAAGATCAACCATATGGGTGCAGTTTATTTTTCCTCATTATGCAACAAATAAAAGCTTTGTAGATGTTTCTTGTAATCCTATTTCAGAATTCGGGTTAAAAAGAAGTACAAGGAGTATCATAATGGAAAAATAAAATCCATAACAAACAAAACGGCATAAATACTTGTAGTATGCGGCAATTTTACCTATCTTTGTTAAAGATCATCAATAGTATTTATTATGGGAGCAAGGCATTTATCTGTATTTAATCAAATACCGGATAATATTTCGGAGAGTCAAGTAATAAATTATATGCGCAACTATGATATAAACTGGTCCTATGTAACTTCCTTTAAGGAATACACCTCTTTACAGGATGAAGTGATATCGGATTGGCTGAATATAAGTGTGCGTACCTTAAGAAATTATAAGAAGCCTGAGAATCAGTTCAAGGCAAATATTAAAGAGCACTTATTATTATTGATGTCACTTTTCAAACATGGACAGGAAGTAATAGGTAGTACCGACGCATTTAATGAGTGGTTGAACACTGAGAACTTCTTTTTTGATGGAGCTTCTCCTGTAACTTTTTTAAACACCACTTCCGGAATTAGGTTTGTGGAGGACCGCTTAACTGCAATGGAATATGGCGACAACGTATAGACATGGAAGTATTTCGCATATCACGACAAAAGTTTTCGGATAAGCTTACAGCATCAGGAAGTCCCAACCGATGGAATTATGATGGGCAGCGTGTTATTTATACAGGTTCCTATCGTTCTCTTTCTACCTTGGAACTAGTAGTCCACAGAGGTTCAATCAAGCCTTCGGAGAATTACAAAGTTATGGTTATATCAATTCAAGAAGAAGATAGACTATTTAATCAAGTATCAATTGGTGACCTACCTAAAAACTGGAGAAAAATGGCCGCATATTCAGTGCTGCAGGAGATTGGGGCAAAGTGGTATAAGTCAAAGGATTCCTTAGTTTTAAAAGTTCCTTCAGCTGTAATACCCTATGAATTTAATTATTTGATAAATGCAGAACATCCTGAATTTGCTAAAAACGTAAAGCTTGAAAGAACCGAAGATTATTTTTGGGATACCCGACTTTTAGGATTCTAAGGTTATTGACGAAGGCGATAATTTGAAATTCGGAGCACAGCCTACATTAAGCGGGGCATGGAGCTGTAATGGCTGTGGCACATCGGCTCTTCTCGTATACAAACTCAACATCTACTCCAACCATTTACTTCT
>JBNKPU010000066.1:0-16691 GCA_050295515.1 Bacteroidales bacterium
AATTGTTTACTAAACCATCAGATTCAAAATAGTTTTCACATTCTCCAGTTTCTGGATTGAAAAGTGAAAGGCCAAGTTGTGTGCCTAGCCAATAGCGGCCTTTTGAATCTTTAAATAGACTATTTATCCAATTAGATTGTAAAGCGTTGGGGTCTTTTTCATCTTTTGTAAAAACCCGTATTGAATCATGTTTTTTATTGTAAATGGTCAGTTCATCATATGATCCAACCCAAATATTGCCTTCATTGTCATTCAAAAGACTAATGCAGTAATTGTGGGCAAAACCAGACTCAACGTTATATGTTTTGTGTTCAAAAGTATTTAGGTCATAGGTGTTTACACCCCCACCATTGGTGGCTACCCATATTAAGCCATCCTCATCTTCAACAAAAGCTCTAATATCTGAACCAGAAATAACATAAGGAGGTATTCCTTCCGGTTTAAAAATTTTAAAGGACTTGTTTTCAGGATCGTAAAGGTTTAAATACGAATTGTATCCTCCACACCATATTCTTCCTTTACTATCTGTGAAGGCAGCTAATATAGAAGGCCCTCCTAATGTAGTCGAATCATTTGGATTGTGGATATATTCACGAATTATGCCATCACGAGGGTTCCAAATAGAAATTCCATTACCATCAGATCCGAACCAAAAATTTCCAGAGATGTCTTTTGTAATTGCTGTAGCTGGACTTTGAAAAATGCCAGCAGCAGGGAAATTCATGTCAGACAATTTGTTGATTTTCCTAATGTTTGCATAAGTAACAGTTAGTCCGGTTGTTGCTCCTGCAAACCAAAAGTTGCCTTCCTTGTCCTGGTAGGTATATTCAACAGATCCTTTACTAAAAGAATACTTGTTGTTGTCAGAGTGTTGGTAAAGAGTGTATCTATCAGTTTTAATATCATACTTGGTTATTCCGTTTTTCCAGTTACATGTCCAGATAAAACCTTTATCATCTTCAAAAAAGTGTGAGATTGAATATGGTGGGAGATTATATGGGCAGTCAGGTGAATTTAATGGGTAAATTTTGTTTTCAGATTTTATAAAAACATTAGGGGTTCCGTGGGTTCCGATCCAGATATTTCCATAACTGTCGGGGAAAAGTTGAAATATTTCCTTTTCATTTATATATTCCTCATAACTTGTTAACTTCTTAGATGTGAGGTCGTATGAGTAAAAACCTTTCTCTTGTGTCCCAATCCATAGTAAACCATCCTTATCCTCAGCTAAACAGTAAAAAGATACATTCTTAATGTAGTCGTTGTCAGTCGGGTCATTGTTAATTGCCTCAATTTCTTTCCAATTTTTGTCGTATAGAGTAATTATATCTCCACCAGTTATTGCCCAAAAATTGTTTTGGCTAGCTTTTATTATAGATTTACAATAAGCTGTGGCGAGTGTTTTGTCTGGGACTGGAAAAAAAATATCCTGTTTGCTATTATAGCCACAAACACCACCATCAGTTGCAATCCAGAGGTTTCCAAAGTTGTCGGTCATAAGGTCCATTATAACATTTCCAGGCAGGGAATTAGTGTCGTTAATGTCCTTTGTGTAGATTTTAAAATTTACTCCATCAAAACGGTTTAACCCATTTTCTGTCCCCACCCATATATAGCCATCAGGTCCTTGTATTATGCAAGATGTTTTTAGTGTTGATAGACCTTCAAAAGGTGTGAAATTTTTAAATGGAAGTTCTTGAGATTTGAGAGAGAAAGGAAGTAAAATGAATAGTACAAAAAAAAGCTTCTTCATAGTTGGGATGTTTCTGGAAAAATAGCTTATTTTTTGTGTAAAAAAAAATAAACGATTAACAATCTGTTGCAGAATAAGGGGGTACAGCCTAATTCAACTATATTGTTATTTTCTTTTCCTTTCAAATTCGGCCAATCTTTTGCGCAAATCAGAAATCTCCTTGTCTTTTGATTCTATTTCTAACTCTAGCGATTCTTCTCTTTTTTTTGCAATTTCCTGGATTGCTTGAAGTTCTTCTAAATTTTGACGCATTGCTTCTTCTTGGGCCAATAGTTCATATGCTTGGTTTTTGTTTTCTTCAAGTACCTTCTTGTTGCCCTCATTAATATTGTTTACAGCAACTACAGAAGCATAGGTTTCAGACAACCTCTCAATGAAATTTATTTTGTAATCCGCTAGTTTATTCAATGATGCAATTTCCATAACGCCCATACATATATTATCGCTAATTATAGGTGCTAATATGCTATAATTTAGTGAAATGCTGCCTAATCCTGATCTCAGGACAAAATAACTTTCGGGTATATTGTCCAGGACTATTTTTTTCTTTTCATTAAAGCAAGTACCAATATAACCTTCACCTGGTTCAAATTCATTCTTCTCCAAATCAGTATCAAAGCAAAATTCGCCATTTGGTCTTAAAGTAATCTTTTTATTCTGATCTTCTTCAGCGAGGTATATTATCCCGGCATTTCCATCGATGTATTTAACCAGTTCAGTAACAAGTTCCACTGATAATTTTGAAAGATCTTTTCTGTGTTTGGTGATAATGTCTCCAAATTTTGCCAGTCCCTCGGTCAAGAATTTCATTTCGCTTTCTTGTTCATCCCTGAGTCTAATTTCAGTTTTCTGATTTTCAATTTCTTTGATCTTTTTTTCGAGTTCTTCTTGATTTTCACTAATTTTTTTCTGTAAGATACTTTTATCCTTTTTTGTTTTGTCTTCGCGTAGTTTTAAAAAGTAATAAGCTAAGTAGATTGCCAATAATAAAACAAAAACAATAAATATTTTACTTGCATACCAAGCTGGTAACACTCTAATATCTATGCTTCTTTCTTCATTGGTAAATATACCATCACTATTACTTCCTTTTAAACGAAAGGTATATGATCCGGGATTAAGGCTAGTATAGGTTACATAATTCTGGTTGCCTGATTCAATCCATTTTTTATCGAAACCTTTTAGCATATATTTATATTGGTTTTTCTCGGGAGAGGTATAATCAAGAGAAGAAAATTCAAGTGTCAATACTCTGTGTTTATGCTTCAGTTTTATTTTTCTCGCATAGTTTATATGTTGGTGGATAACAGAGTTTTTATCTTGAACAGAGACACTTTTGTTCATAATCTTTAAATCGGTAAATACAACTCGTGCTTGTATTGGGCTAGGCTTGATGTTTTCAGGTGAAAATACGTTTATACCATTTAATCCTCCAAAAATCATCTCCCCAGTGCTTAAGATCGATTGTGAGTTGTATCTAAACTCATTGCCTTGTAATCCTTGGGCTTTATCAAAAGTTGTAAATGATTCGGTCTTAGGGTCAAATCGCATGAGCCCATACACCGAACTAATCCAGAGCATGTTGTTTTTGTCCACTAAGATTCCCATAAGTGCATCTGAAGATAGTCCATCTTTTGTGGTATAAGTTTTAAAGGAATAATCCCTTAGGTCGAGCCTGTTTAATCCACCTCCGTTTGTGGCTATCCATGCATATTGTTCAAGAAACACGATGCATTTTACATCATTGTTTGAAAGGGAGTTTAGATCGTTTGGTTTTAATTTGAAAACAATAGAAGTATCATTTTTTAAATCATACATGGCCATGCCACCTCCCTCACTGCCAAACCAGAAATTTCCTTGATTGTCTTCTGTAATATATATGGGTACAGTGGCGAAAAACGGATTGACTGAATCCGTTACAGACAAATAGGCAAAACTACTGTCGGCAGGATCGAAAATATCGATACCCATACCTAATGAAGCAAAATAGTATTTGCCGTCTCGTCCCTTATGAATATCCCATATATTATTTGAAGAGAGACCGTTTTCAACAGTAAATTGACCAATCATGTGTTCAGATTCCGGATCAAACACCATTACTCCTTGCTGGTAAGTTCCTAATAAGAGGTTCCCGAAATTATCTTCCGCTATGCAAATTAAAATATTACCAGCCAAAGATTTTGGATCGTTAGGGTTATGTTTATAGTGCTTAAAACTTGAGGTATTTGATTTAAACTGTTCCAATCCGCCACCATCCAAGCCCAACCAAATTCGCCCCTGTCTATCCTTATAACTGGAAGTAACAACTCCATTTGTTATTGAAAGGCTGTCAAATGGGTTTGGGACATAGGCCGTAAATTTCTCTTTGTACTTCTTCCAAAGACTAATTCCAGTACCAAAGTGACCTATCCAAATGTTTCCGTCAAAGTCTTCAAATATATCAAAAATGCCTCCCCCACTAATGGAATTTGGATTTTGAGAATCAAAATTAAGATAGGAAAAGCTATTGTCTATTGTATCATATATGTTTATGCCTCCACCATCTGTTCCAATCCAGATCTTTCCATCTGCGGTTAGTTCAGGTGCTGTATTAATCCTATTGTTGCTTAGGCTTTTTGGACCTACATCAAAAAACTTTATGCTTTTATCAAGTGAATTGTAAATATGCAGAGCTCCACCCTCTGAAGCGATGTAAATATTGTTTTCTCCAATTTCTGTAAGATTCTTTTTAAAATTGGCACCAAAATATTTTTGCTTATATTCAATTCGTGTAAATTTTTTCTGTTGTTTGTCAAATAGGTAGATCGGGTCATCTTCTACAGCTATATATAAGTTATTATTTGCAGTTATAAGGACATCAAAAATTGCATTGCTGTTTGATTCGGTTTGGTCGATTTGGTATATATTGTATTTTTTTGTCTCTGGGATGTAGCTTACCAGGCCATTGCCTGTGCCAATCCAGACAGTATTGTCTTTGTCTACTTCTAGATCATAAACACGTTTTCCCGTAGCGCCAATAGGACTATATTTTTCTGCAGAAATCCTTGCGATTTTGTTTGTTTTAGGATTATACAAGTTCAGGCCTTCCAGGCTGCCTATCCAGATGTTCCCTTCAGAATCTTCTATAATTGATGATACCCAATTGGATGCTAAGCTGTTTGTGTCTTCTCGATCAAATTTATATTTAATAAATTTATTGCCATCATATTTATTAAGCCCATCGTGTGTAGCAATCCATATAAATCCATGACTGTCTTGGTAAAATCTTTCAACGGTGTTTTGAGAAAGTCCATCATCTACAGTAATATGATCAAACTTAAATTTACCGTTAGTCTGAGAATAAATATTACATGAAATGCTGATGAATATAAAAGTTAGAAATAGAAAATATTTCATGAGTGCATTGTGTTTTCTACCTTTAAGGTAGTAAATAACTTTATTAAATTATTTTTTTTTCAAAAAAAAATTAAACCAACAAAAGTTAAATAGTAAACTAAATGGCAATAGACATATAAAGATGGATATTGGGGAGTGTGTGAATCGCTATTTCTTTTGTATTCCCCAACTTAGAGTAAGCAGTTCGCCTGGAGTTGAAACAATAAGCCCTTTTTTGTTGTTTAAAGCATCTGGCATACAGGTCATTGGTTCAATAGCAATGTTTTCTCTATGATCTGGAGTATATACTTGTAAATAATTAAACTTGTTCTTTCCGGTTTCTTGCCAGATTTTCAGTCCACCTTCTAATAAGGGATCTTCAAGAATGATTTCTGCTTTATCCTTGAGGGTTGAGACCTTAAAACAGGTGTCGAAACTGTCGGATCCAATAACTTTTGCACTATTATATTCAGAATAAGGAATAGCTTTTCCAGTTGGAATCATTTTGGAGTTAACCTCATAACTTTCTTCTCCTGGAAATTGAAAAGAAATGTTGTCTACTGCTGATTTTAATTTAATGTACGGATGCCAACCAAGGCCAATTGGTATATTACAACTGTCGATGTTTTCAACTTCTGTTGTAATTTCTAGCCCAGATACTGCGCTAAATGAGTATTTAAACAATACTCTGTATTTAAAAGGGTATCCTTGGACATCAGTATTTGGAGAATACTGTAAAGTTAGGGTAGCTCTGTTGTGATCTTCTTCTTTATCAACGACATCAAATTTTTGTTTAAAGACCAATCCATGAATAGCATTGTCTTCATCTGGAAAGTTTACAAATAGTTGATAATCTTTGCCTTCAAATGTATACTTTCCTGAGTCAATCCGATTTGGAAATGGAAAGAGGTTGCTTCCCTTAAAAGAACTATCAAGAGTGTCGTCCAGTTCTTTTGCTGACTTGTAATCATCAAGAACAGGTACTAACTCATCATTGAATAAAAGTTCCATTGAATTAAGCATACCGCCAAAATCTGGCAGTATGCTTACATATTCCTTGGTATCGGAATTCATAAGTTTAATGATCTGATAATTTCCAAATTCCTCTTCAATTACTTTAAAACCCATGTATCCGATTTATTAAATTATAAATATTGATTAACTAAGCTTTCAAGATATTCTTGTTTTCCGCTAATGACTTTAGGCTCGCCAATCTCTTCAGCGCATTTTCTGATATCTTCTAAACTAAGCTCTCCATTCTCGAAAGATTTACCGGCACCAGAATCGAAGGAAGCATAGCGATTTTTGCGGATGCTAAGATAATCACTTTTTTCTAAAATATCGTTAGCAACAATAAGTGCTCTTGCAAATGCATCCATTCCCGCAATATGAGCAATAAACAGGTCTTCGTTATCAGTTGAATTCCTTCTGCGTTTTGCATCGAAATTTACACCACCTGTTGAGAAACCACCTGCTTGAATAATAATAAGCATAGCTTCTACAATTTCCTGTACATTTATTGGGAATTGGTCAGTGTCCCATCCATTCTGATAATCGCCTCGGTTAGCATCGATAGATCCTAAAAACCCTGCGTCTGCAGCAACTTGTAGTTCATGTTCAAATGAATGGCCTGCCAAGGTTGCATGGTTTACTTCAATATTAAGTTTGAAGTCTTTATCCAGTCCATAATGACGAAGGAAACCAATAACTGTTTCTGAATCAAAATCATATTGGTGTTTAGTAGGCTCCATAGGTTTTGGTTCAATCAGGAAAGTTCCTTTAAAACCATTTGCCCTTGCATAGTCACGTGCTTTTGAGAGCATCATTCCAAGATGGTCTTTTTCTCTTTTCATATTGGTGTTTAAGAGAGAAAGATAACCTTCGCGTCCACCCCAGAAAACGTAGTTTTCACCACCTAGCTCAATTGTGGCATCAATGGCTCTTTTAATTTGAGTAGCTGCATTGGCTACAACAGCAAAGTCAGGGTTTGTTGCAGCACCGTTCATGTAGCGTGCATTGCTGAATACATTTGCAGTACCCCATAGCAGTTTCACACCCGAGGCAGCTTGCTTTTCTTTAGCATAGTCAACGATGGCTTTAACCCTGGCATCAGATTCAGAAATACTTGAACCTTCTTCCACTAAATCAAAATCATGAAAACAATAATATGGCGTACCTAATTTAGTGAAAAATTCAAATGCTGCATCCATCTTATTTTTTGCACGGCTGATAGCATCTTCTCCCTTATTCCATTCAAAATCAAAAGTTGAACCTCCAAATGGGTCACCTCCATTGCCACAGAATGAATGCCAGTAGGCAACGGCAAACCTGAAAATCTCTTTCATGGTTTTATTGCCTACAACTTTATTTTCATCGTACCATTTGAATGCAAGAGGATTTTTTGACTCTTTACCTTCAAATTTAATTTCTCCAATACCTTTAAAGTATTCTTTATTACCGGTTACAATACTCATAATTGTTAGTTTAATTAATTTATTTTTTCTAGAATGTTATTCCAATTATTATATGCAGAGCTGTATTCATCAGCCTTTGATAAATCAGGTTCTATTGTTTTGACTATTGCCAGAGTTGAAAATGCTTCTTCAAATGAACTATATACTCCAGCACCAACTCCAGCACCTCGTGCTGCTCCAACTGCACCATCGGTATCGTAAATTTCGATAGGTTGTTTGGTGATAGCTGCAAGAGTATCCCTAAAAATAGGGCTTAAAAACATGTTGGCATGGCCAGCACGAATAGTTTTAAGCTCAAGGCCATTGAATTTTTCCATTAGATCGATGCCATACTTAAAAGAAAAGGCAATGCCTTCCTGGGCAGCCCTTAGTAAATGAGGGGTTGAGTGTACATTAAAATTCAGGTTGCTGATCTGGCTTCCTGGGTTTTTATTTTCCAGTACACGTTCGGCTCCATTTCCAAAAGGCAATACAACCAAGCCTTCTGATCCAATGGAAGCATTTGCTGCTACTTCATTCATTTCTTCATAGGAGTATTTTTGTGTCCCTACGTTTTTGTTCATCCAGCTGTTTAAGATACCTGTGCCGTTTATGCACAACAATATGCCGTAACGTGGTGATTGTTTTTTATAGTTGACATGGGCGAAACCATTAACGCGGGATTTTGGATCATATTTCTGTTCCTCACTTATGGCATATACAACACCAGAGGTTCCTGCGGTTGCTGCAATTTCGCCTGGATTTAATACGTTTAGGGAGAAAGCATTATTGGGTTGGTCCCCTGCCCGATAAGATACAGATATTCCTTCGCTAAGTCCAAGTTCATCAGCAGCCTGTTTTGATACTTTTCCCTGATCCCCAAAAGTGTCTGTTATTGGTGCGATCATTGATTCTGGAATACCATAATAGTCCATTAAAAATGAAGCTGGGCTATCTTCGCTATAGTTCCATAATATTCCTTCAGAAAGGCCTGAAATAGTGGTGTTTGCTACTCCTGTAAGTTTCATGGCAACAAAATCTCCAGGGAGAAGGATTTTATCTATTTTTTCGAAGATTTCCGGTTCATTGTTTTTTACCCAGGCCAATTTTGAGGCAGTAAAATTTCCGGGACTGTTTAATAATGAAGACAAACATTTTTCCTCTCCGATTTCAGCAAATGCCTTATTGCCTATTTCTACAGCACGGCTATCACACCATATTATTGATGGCCTAAGTACATTTTCATCTTTATCAACACAGACCAGCCCATGCATCTGGTAAGAAATTCCAATAGCACCAATTGTTTTTGGATCAATTGACTTGGCAATGATTTGCATGCCAGATTTAATGTTTTTCCACCAATCGTTGGGATTTTGCTCAGCCCAACCTTGGTGTGGACTGTCAATTTTCATCTCCGATTCCGGATATTGTGCCTTAGCTAAAGTTTTTCCAGATTGGCTGTCAATTACGGCCAATTTGATACTTGAGCTGCCTAAATCTATACCTAGTAAATTCATTTTATAAATTATCAAATAGTCAAAACGACTACAAGTATAAATAATATTTTTAACATTTCCAAATTATCTGTGAATTGTTCTGTTGATATTTTATAATCCCAAATAATTCAGTAACTTATAAATATATGTTCATAACTATTCATGTGATAAAAAACATACATATATACATTTGTTTTCAGACAAGTTTAAACTACATCTTATTATGAATCAGGAGGTAAACACATTAATCGCATTGCTGGAAGACAATGATGCAGAGGTCTTGAAAGCAGTTAGAGGAGAGCTATTTAAAAAAGGTGCGCATGTCATTCCTGAATTAGAGAAAGCCTGGGAAAGAGCGCCTAACAATGTTTTACAGGAAAGGCTTGAGGGGATAATCCACCATATTCAATTTACAGGTGCAAAATCCAAACTTACAGAATGGATTTCTTCAGGGGCAAAAAATTTGCTGGAAGGGGCTACTTATGTTGCTCAGTTTCAATACCCAGGCGTTGAATATTCATCTATTGAGAGAAATATTGAGAATATTTCAAGAGATATTTATTTGACAGAAAGCAGAACCTTGTCTGCAATTGAAAAGGTCAGGTTATTAAATTATGTTGTTTACGACCTGAATAGATTTGTCCGTAATACAGCCAATTTTTATTCTCCTCAAAATTCATTCATCAACCAGGTAATAGATACAAGAAAAGGGAATCCGATTTCTTTAGGTATTATATATTTGGCAATTGCTCAACGCTTAGAATTGCCAATCTACGGAGTCAATCTCCCCAAAAGTTTTATTTTGGCCTATATGAATGAGTTCAGGCATTATGACGCACCTAATATGGCTGATGATGTATTGTTTTATATTAATCCTTATAATAAGGGGACAATCCTGAACAGGAGAGAGGTCACTCATTTTATTTCGCAACAAAAACTTGAGCCAAAAGATGTTTATTACACTCCATGTGATAATAAAAGTATAATCATACGCATGATAACCAATTTGGTTATTGCTTACCAGAAAATTGATATGCCAGATAAGGTTAAACTGCTTGAGGATATTTTATTAGCTATTAGTAAAACAGAATTGAAGAATAAATAAAAATCTCGCGGTTAGAAATAAGTTTTCAAATGAAAAAGCACCATAGTCTTTGAACCATGGTGCTTTTATTTTATATTTTGTTTTTCTGTATTCTGTGAATCCAAATCACTATTTGGCATAACTAACAGCCCTGGTTTCCCTGATGACTGTTATTTTAACCTGACCTGGGTATGTCATTTCATCTTGAATCTTTTGAGCTATTTCATAAGATAGCGAATCGGCATCTTTATCAGTTACTTTATCGCTGCCAACTATTACACGAAGTTCTCTTCCTGCCTGAATGGCATAAGTTTTAGTGACACCTGGGTAAGATAAAGCCAAGTTCTCCAGGTCTTTCAGCCTTTTTATATAAGATTCTACAACCTCACGTCTTGCTCCGGGCCTTGCACCAGAAATTGCATCACAAACCTGAATTATAGGAGATATAATGCTTGTCATCTCCACTTCGTCACGGTGGGCACCAATGGCGTTACAGATGTCTGCCTTTTCCTTATACTTTTCGGCTAGTTTCATTCCGTAAACTGCGTGTGGTAATTCTGGTTCTTCATCGGGTACTTTGCCAATATCGTGAAGTAATCCTGCTCTTTTGGCAAGTTTTGGGTTAAGTCCGAGCTCAGAAGCCATAATGGCACTTAGGTTAGCAACTTCACGAGAGTGTTGAAGCAAGTTTTGTCCGTAGGACGACCTGTATTTCATTTTTCCGATCAAACGGATTAGTTCAGGGTGTAACCCATGTACGCCAAGGTCTATTGTAGTTCTTTTTCCAACCTCAATAATTTCTTCTTCGATTTGCTTTTTGGTCTTCGATACTACTTCCTCAATTCTGGCTGGGTGAATTCTTCCATCAGTAACCAGTTGGTGGAGAGAAAGGCGTGCTATTTCACGTCTGACCGGGTCAAAAGCTGAAAGAATAATTGCTTCAGGAGTGTCATCAACGATAATTTCAACACCTGTAGCAGCTTCAAGTGCCCGAATATTTCTGCCTTCGCGTCCAATAATACGCCCTTTTATTTCATCACTTTCAATATTAAATACTGTTACGGCATTTTCTATAGCAGTTTCTGTTGCAACTCGCTGGATTGTTTTCATGACAACTTTTTTGGCCTCTTGGTTGGCTGTCATTTTAGCTTCATCAACAATTTCGTTGATATATCCCATGGCATCAGCTTTTGCTTTATCCTTCAGTGATTCGATAAGTTGTTCTTTTGCTTCTTCAGCAGACAGACCTGAAATGGCTTCTAATTGTTCAACCTGTTGCGAGTGCATTTTCTCAAGTTCTTCGCTCTTTTTCTCAACTAACTCAAGCTGTGTGTTCAGGTTGTTGCGAATAGAGTCCATTTCTCTTTTTACACGTTGATTCTCTTCAATTTTTTGAGAAATACTTGATTCTTTTTGTTTTACCCTGTTTTCAGCAGCGTTAATTTTGCTGTTCTTCTCATTAATGTATTTCTCGTGTTCTGATTTAAGTTGAAAAAACTTTTCCTTAGCTTGTAGGATTTTATCCTTTTTAATTACCTCAGCCTCGGTTTTTGCATCGTTTATTATCGAATCTTTTTTGCGTTTCATCGCAAAATTCCATAATAAAAAAGATATACCTCCACCAATCAGAAAGGAGATACTTCCTATAATAATACCCTGGATTAAAAAACCAGGGTCCGCTGTTGTTGTTATTGCATCCATATATTATTTTTTTACATAAAAAAACCCGCACAAATCTTCAATATTTATTGAAACCCCAGTTATCATGGGTGGAGTTGCCGAACCATGTCAAACTTCCGCTGTTCCCGAGGGATCTCACAAAGTGAGTGCGGCCTGCTTTTGATGACCCGAGTTCACTCCAATTTAGAAAGTGTTGAGTTTCACAAATAGCTGAAGAACCTATGCGGGCAATATCTTCATTTTATATGTTAAAGAACCTAATTACTCTTCTTCTTTTATATATTCTTCTAATTCTTCGTTGAGTTCTTTTAAACTTTCAACTAATGGGATTACGTTCTGGTTTTCTTCCAGCTCAACCATTCTGGTGACAAGCTGTAATGCAGTCATAGCCAAAAAATCTAAATTGTCTTTTTCTGCATAGCGTTGTTTATATTGAAGAACTCTTTCATTTATTAATCTGGCAGCTTTCCTTATCCGTTCCTCTTCGTCCCTGTTAATTTTCAGCGGATAATACCTGTCCGCTATATTCACCCTAATGGAAAGCTTTTCGTCCATATTATCGTATCTACTTATTTAAAAGAGCAATACATTTGTCAATCTCCCGCACAATTGTATTTACCTTAAGCTTAGCATCATGATTGCTTAATGTTGATGCTTCAATACCTTTGGCCAGCTTAAGGTTGTTATATCGTATTGTTAATTTTTCGTTTTCAGTTTTTAGTTCATCAATTTTAGCCTGATATTCTTTACTTTTTTCTTGAAAATCACGGCTCTTTTCTTTTTCCTGTTCATACAGAGAAATAATCTTCGTTATTTTTTGTCTTAATTCTATTGTAATTTGATCGTTCATTTACTCTGCATAATGATACTACAAAATTATAAATCGAACTGGCAAATATAAAAAAAAAGTTTAAGTAATTTTTAACAGTACTTTTAATACATTAGTTTTACCGCTCGTTTCGAATTAAAGGTAAGAAAAAAATGCAAAATATCATAAGTAAAGTGCTACTTCCTGGTCTATTTTTAATTGTTTCACAGTCGCTTTTTTCTCAACAATTTAATATTCAATCCCCTATAGATTTTCCAATATTGCTTTCCGGAAATTTTGGGGAGCTCAGGAGTACGCATTTTCATGCTGGAATCGATATAAAAACACAAGGAGAGACTGGTAAAAAAATATATGCAGTTGAACAAGGATATGTTTCGCGGGCAAAAATTCAGGCAGGTGGGTATGGACATGCTTTGTATATTACCCATCCAAATGGTTATACATCTGTATATGGGCACCTTCAAAATTTCTTCCCAGAGCTTGAGGAGTGGATAAATGATTTGCAATATAAAAAGAAGTCGTTTGAAGTTGATCAGTATTTCGAGAAAGACAGGTTTCCTGTTAACAAAGGGCAGGTTATTGCTATATCTGGTAATACTGGAAGGTCAGGTGGCCCTCATTTGCATTTTGAAATCAGGGACAAAAATCAGGTTCCTATGAATGGATTGTTGTTTGGTTTACCTATAGTTGATAGCATTCCGCCGCTTATTAAAAAGCTTGTTGTATACAACGGGGCAAATATTGAAGAAATTTACAATTCTGAAAAAGAGGCGATTGATCTTAGGGGTGTTTCTGGAGAATACAGTATTAAGGATCCCATTCATGCTGTTGGCAATGTTGCTTTTGGTGTAGAGGTATACGATTATTTAAATGGAACCACTAATAGGTGTGGTGTGTTTAGTTTGGAGCTTTTCGTTAATGATGTGAAAGTATATTCTGCGCAAATCGACAAAATTAGTTTTTCTCAGACGCGGTACATCAAGTCCTACTGCGATTATGCCGCAAAAAAGACACAAGGAGCAAGTGTCCACAAATTATTTGTTGAGCCCAACAACCATCTAGGGGTTTATAGCCCCCAATTCAGTAATGGAATTGTTTCTTTATCTGACACATCTTTAAAATCATGTAAGATTGTTGCCTCTGATGCGTATGGAAATACGTCGACTTTATTGTTTAATGTTAAGCAAAAAGATATTGGCTTAGCTAAGCCCTTATATAATGAATGCAGGTTTTTAAGTTGTAAAAAAGGACATGTCATTGAAGAGGGCGGTGCAATTTTCAAAATACCTGAAGGAGCTTTGTATTCTGGTGTTTATATGGATTTTCAAAAGACAAGATCCGATTCAACTATATATCAATCATCGTTCTTCAGGTTTGGTAATCAACTGGTCCCCATGCACAAATATCCTGAGTTGTCAATAAAAATCGATGTTGATAATAATCTTACTGTTGGAAAGCTTGTTGTTGCCCGGTTCGATACCTCAGGAAAAGTAATCAGTGAGGGGGGGAGATATAAAGATGGCTGGATAACTGCTAAGGTTGAAGGTTTTGGTAAATATGCACTTGTTGCCGATACTGTAGGGCCAGTTATAAAAAGGATTTCTTTTAAGGACAATAGCTGGTATGCAGCAGGGGATAAGTTGTCGTTTAAGATATCCGACGATCTTTCCGGTATAAAAACCTACAATGGTTATATCGATGATAAGTGGGTATTGTTTGAATATGATGAAAAATCTGACAACCTGATTTTTAGAATTGATCCTTCAAGGGTTGAAAAAACCAGAGATCTTCATGCATTGAAGCTCTATATAATGGATGAGAGGAATAATATTTCATCATTTCACGGGAAGTTTTATTATTGAAAGAAATGAACAAAGAAGTTTATTACGTTGTCGGTGTTATGTCGGGCACAAGTCTTGATGGGCTTGATATGGCTTTTTGTCGTTTCATCAGGGAAAATAGTCAATGGAGTTATAAGGTTTTAGGCACACACTATATTGATTATACAAACCAACAGGTAGAGTTGTTAAAAGAAGCTTATACTTGCTCAGGTAGAAGGTTGCAGGAAATTGATGTGGAGTTTGGAAGGTTTATTGGAGAGCAGGTTCTTAAGTTTGTTGAGAGTTTCGATATGCTTGTGGATCTTATTTCTTCTCATGGTCATACAGTTTTTCATGAACCCTCAAAGGGATATACGTTGCAGATTGGCTCAGGAGCGCATATAGCCAACGTTTCCGGGATAACCACTGTGTGTGGGTTTCGAGACCTGGATGTTGCTCTGGGAGGGCAGGGGGCACCTTTGGTTCCTATTGGTGATGAGATGTTGTTTGGGGATTATGATGCTTGTATAAACCTGGGAGGATTTGCAAATATTAGTTACTCAAGTGTAGGCAATAGAATCGCTTATGATGTTTGCCCACTGAATTTTGTGCTTAACTTCTTGTCGCAAAAAACTGGATTGCCTTTTGACAACAACGGAGATTTAGCATCTGAAGGTTCTGTAATCGGTGATCTTATGGGGCAGTTAAATGATTTGATACATTATAGTCAGGATCCACCAAAATCATTGGGGCAAGAATGGGTCGAAAAAAATGTGTTCCCGATTTTAAGACAATATCACAAACTGTCTATTGAGGATTTGTTGGCAACATATACCTCACACGCTGCATTTCAAATAGCAAAATCTTTTGATGGCTTTTTGGGTGACAAAATATTGGTGACAGGTGGGGGTGCGTATAATAAATATCTTTTGGAACTAATCAGGGACTTTTCCAACAAGACAATAATTATCCCATCAAAAGAACTAATTGATTTTAAAGAAGCATTGGTGTTTGCTTTTTTAGGAGTGTTACGTTCACAAAATGAAATAAATACGTTGGCTTCGGTAACAGGAGCAAAAACTAATTCAACGGGAGGAGTAATATATTCTCCATAAAAAAAGCAAGGCGGATTTCTCCGCCTTGCACCCTAACTACATGAAAAACAACCTAATTACTAACTAATCTTCTTATTACTTAAAATAAAACCATTAACGATTTGTACTTTGCAACTAAAAATTATAAAAGTGAATTTGTTTTATTTTCTGTTACAAATGTAGGGACTAATAGTCAAATAGACAATTATAAATCGAAAAATATTGTGAATTGATTGAAATTATTGATATTCGAAAGAATTATTGTGATAAAAATTTAATATTATAAATTATTCCACTTGCTATGAGAAAAATTGTTATTTTATTTATTCTGATTTTTGCCGTTAATCTTTCAGGCAAAAGCTGCACCAATTTTTTAATAACTAAAGGTGCTACAACCGATGGTTCAACCATGATTACTTATGCTGCAGACAGCCACACTCTTTATGGAGAATTATATTATTGGGCAGCGGCCAAACATAAGAAAGGTGAAATGTTGAAAATATATGAATGGGATACCGGAAAATTATTGGGAGAGATTAAACAGGTACCCGAAACCTACAAGGTGATTGGTAACATGAATGAGCACCAACTTGCTATAGGTGAAACTACCTATGGTGGTCGTCCAGAGTTGGTTGACACAACTGGTGTTATTGACTATGGCAGTCTTATATATATCACTCTTCAAAGGGCAAAAACTGCTCGTGAAGCTATTCAGGTTATGAATGAACTGGTTACAGAATATGGTTATTATAGTTCTGGTGAATCTTTTTCCATTGCCGACCCAAACGAAGTTTGGATCATGGAATTGATTGGAAAAGGTGTCGGAAACAAAGGAGCTGTATGAGTGGCAAGGAAAATACCTGATGGATATATTAGCGGGCATGCCAATCAGTCAAGAATAACTACCTTTCCCTTGAATGATAGTGAGAATTGTCTTTATGCTAAAGATGTTATATCCTTTGCAAAGGAGATGGGGTATTTCAATGGAGAAGATAAAGATTTCGATTTTTCTGCAGCTTATGCCCCTGTAGATTTTGGTGGTGCCAGATTTTGTGAAGCCAGGGTGTATTCAGGATTCAAAAAGGTATATCCCGATATTGTAAAGTA
>JBNKPU010000067.1:0-24698 GCA_050295515.1 Bacteroidales bacterium
GTAAGCAAATATGACGCAGAAAATCGGTATTTATAAGTGAAATTCATAGCTTTTCATTAAATAATCGATTTACGGCTCTAAATTTTATCACCATAGCTCGCTATGTCTCAAAAATTTATATTGTAAATCAATCATTTACTGAAATTTGAGTTCGCTAATTTTAATCGAACTCAGGTTAGTAGACTGTCCAAAAAACTTTTTTGTAAGAAAACAAGCAATATTTTGCATCTCTTCAATCGGCTGGAATTTTTGTAAAAGTTGATATCTGCTTTTATTGGCGAAGCCTGCAACAACACTAATGCTATTGCGGCAAGATGTTAAAGAGTGCTAGTGCCTCAAGCCTTAAAAATCACCCCTTTATTGATTCTGCCGTCAATTTTAATTTTTAGATTTTTCTCAAGATGTATATGTCTGATTCTTTCAGATTCATATTTTGCTTGTAGTGAATCAAGATATTCAAAATCGCAGAAGCCATCATTGATATATGGATTAATTGTAAAATAGCCAACGCCAAAGCTGGTCAGGTTATGGAAAAAGTGAGTTCCCTGGCTGGGATCAATCCTGTAGTTTGACAGACCAGATTCAACAATTAGTCTTGAAGCTGAGATATTGGACCATTTTACTGGTATACCTAACCATGGGTCACTTGACCCCCAGCGGCCAGGACCGATAAGCACATACCCAGAACCTTGTTCAAGAAATATTTGGTTTAAGTCATCCAATTCCTTGATCAAATTGTTGTTGAACGCCGGATCAAAACTTTCAGGCTTTATATATATTATGTCCTTTACATCACTAATTATTCCATTGCCCATAGCTTTTTCTGATAGTAAAAGAGCATTTGATTTTGAGATGTTAACATCTAAATCTATCAGTTGGCTATCACTAGGAACAATTGGCCTTACCTGTAAATAATTAAATACTTTTGGTTCACCTTCAGGGGTGGTAAGGTTTGCTGCAAATTCAATCTCAACATCAGAATTTATGGCTTCTTTGCTTATTTGCAGGATATCCCTTAAAATGCCAGATAGGGGAAATTTGTTATGATTAAGCATGCTTGAAAAGGTGACAACCTTTTTGCCCTCATAAAAAGTACCATCTCTTAATACATTGTTGTTGAAGTCGTATGTTGATGCAGCCCAGTGAAAATCAGGTGCTCCTTCAGCTTGTTTAATCCTCAGTTTTTCCATGTTAACACTATCATCTGTCGATGCATGAAATTTATCGGGATCTAGGTTGAGGGCATAAAAATATTTTTGTGTTTCTTTTAATGCTGTTTCTGGGCTTGCAAGCTGCATAATCCTTTTGGGATGTCTGGGAGAAAACCTGAGCGAGGTGCTTCCATCTACAATGAGCTTGCCCAGGCCATAAGCAATGTCAATTATGCCTTCATTGGATTTTTCCGGTTCTATCGGATAGTAGTTTACTGATCTGGCAACCCCCGAAAAAGTTGGGTAATACAAGTTGCCATGCGTCGATCCACAAACAGCCTGCAGAATAATGCCCATTTTTTCTTCATCAATCAAGTTTGATGTAGCCAACATATATGATTTGCTTACCTTATAAAACACGGAGGCATAAACACATTTAATGGCCTGTTCCAACATAAAAACAGATTCTTGTAAATTATGTCCTCGGGGCACCATAAAAGTGGAGTAGATACCAGCGAAAGGCTGATAGAAAGAATCTTCCAATTTACTTGATGACCTTACTGCAATAGGTGATTTTGCCAAACCAGCAATGGTTATTAAGTCTTCTTTAGTACTTGTAGGTAGCTCTGCTTTAACAAATTGGTTAAGAATTTCTTCGTCAGATGCCTGAGAAAGGGCTATAGAATACAGGTTGTTTTTATCCATGAATTCTTCAAAGATATCTGTCGTAAGCACTACGGTTGCCGGAATCGAAATTATGATGTCAGGGTACTTGGTAAAAAGTCTTTCTTTTTTGATTATTGAATTAATAAAGGCCAATCCTCTGGCTTTGCCACCTAAATTTCCATCTCCAATTCTGGAGAAGAACAGATAATCATCAAAGCGGCTTTTGTCAAACTCGGCAATTATTCCCCGGGCTTTGCTTACCCTAAAACTTGAAATTGCATCGTATATGTATTTGCGAATGGCTTCAGGTGACTTAAAATCGTCGTAGCCCAGTTCTTTGAATTTGCGTGCTATAGGAAAAAGAGCCCTGGCATTCAGCCATTTCGAAAAATCATCGCGTCGAGTATGGTATTCTAAAGTATCATCAGGTATAGAAAGTATTGTTTCCTGAAAAGCTTTAAGATCTTCGGCATAATAGGTGCATTTCTTGGTTTTTGGATCGATAAAAAGCAGAGGTCCAAAACCAAAATTTGCCAAAATATATTCCTTAAGCTCAATGAGCAGGTTTTCAGAATACTTATTTAAAAACTCTGCTCCAAGTTCATGGGCAATTTTTTCATTTGAAGAATCTGAAGATTGCAAAAGAAATGGGATGTTTTGGTCCACACCTTTTACTACTTTACAAAACTTAAGGCCAGCTTTTGTTTTAGTATCTCTTCTATTAGGCTTGTACTTATAGCTAACATCAGAGATTATCCCTAAAATATGTCCTTGGTATTTGTTGAAAAGGTCCAGGGCATGATCAAAGCTCTTTGCCAATAATATTTTGGGCCTGCCCCTCCTTCTCAGCATTTGTTGGTGCTCATTTAAGCCTTCACGCATAAATTCTTTCGACTGTTCTAGAATAATGCGGTATAAACTGGGCAGGTAAGATGAAATATACCTGACAGAATCTTCAACCAATAATATAGCCTGAACACCAATGTCTAGAATGTCATTATTGGCATTCATGTTATCCTCGATAAGCTTAATAATAGCCAAGAAGATGTCGGTATTCCCCAACCAGCAGAATACATGGTCTATACCTGTTAAATCAGCTCTTTCTAACCTTAACGAAACCTCTCTTGAAAAGTGCGTCAATACAACAATTGGTTTTTCGGGGTATTCTTCCTTTAATTGTTTGGCAAATTTGAAAGTATCGACATCCTTTATGCTCAACATAGGGATAATGAGGTCAATATCTTCTATTTTTAAAATATTGAGTGCATGTTCTGCAGAATCGGCATGAAGAAATACCGGAGGATACCTTAAATTTAACGAAACATACTCATTGAAAATTTGTTCGTCGATTCGTCCATCTTCTTCCAGGGTAAAAAAATCATAATTGCTGCAAAGTACCAGTACTTTTCTGATTCTTTTTTGCATCAAAAGACTAAAAGATGTATCTGAGAAATAATATGCGCTTCTGTTGTGCATTTAAATTTTACAGGTTTATTTACTGAAGTAAGATATAGTGTTTTTTTTAATAATCAAATGACATTTAGCTAAGGTATTTTCTTCTTAATCCTTCTAACCAATCATCATTGATAGGGTTTTTACTTACTCATATGTCGCCATTGTTATCAATAATTGAAATATTGCCACCAGAAGTAGTAGTAAGCCTGCGCTTTTAGATCCTAGTTATAGTAAGTACTGTTTGGTCGTGAGGGTGCAAGAATTTAGCGTCCAATCATGGTTTATTTTTTCTGCAACCTAAATTACTATTTCATTAAGATAGATGGTCATTGATCTGTTAAAATAGTGAAAATTGGAGATTCAGGATTTCTTCATTAAATAAAATGGCAGGACAAAATAGTATCGTCCTGCCACTACAAAGACCCAGAAGCTTTTTCTGTTTTACTTAATCAATCACTTTTAATTACAAATAATAAAGCGAAAAATATAAGTAGAGTATAATGCTACACTTGTTTATTATTAAATGTTTTATTTATATTTCATTAATACAACTGAGAAGCTTTTATTTTTTAGTTCATCTGGATAATTCAGCTTAATTTTGTTTGTAATTACAGGTTTTGCCGGAGGTAAAGCTAAAGTCATAGCATACATAAGTTCGTAACTAAGAGTTCCATTGGTGCCAGAGTAACCCAGCCCATAATTAGTACTGGCATTAATAAACGGATGAGTTAATATCTGTACACTCAACACACATGAGTTTGTATTATTATAACCAGCGGGAAAGTTTACTTCAATAAAATTATCGGAAGCATCGGTAGTTCCCGTGACTTCAACAATACCCATAATAGGCACTCCACTATTACCTATAATTAAAGAATCTTCAATTTTTAATTCAGGATAGGTTGTGGGCAGGTTATCAAAATTTACATTTTCAGCATTGGTTGCATTAGTTGCATTTGTCGAGTTGGTTGCATGTAATGCATAGGGTACGCTTAATAGCTGACTTGTTGAACTTAAGGTATATGTTGTTCCTCCGTTAATATCATATTCCGTTTTAATAAAGTATTTATCGGCAGCCCAGTTTATTGAGGTGAAATCCCCTGCTATAACAGTGCCGTCCCCAATAGAAAGCGTTAGCAAGCCATTGGAATTTGTTGAAACTGTATGGGTTTCGGTGTACAGGGCAGATCCACCTTCTGAACCTTGCAGTATACTTATTTGTACTCCTACAGATGTGTTTTGAAGCACATTACCACTAGCGTCTTTTACAATGCCTTGGAAACTAAAGCTTTGAGGAGATTGGCAAAAGCTTGTTATAGCTACAAATATTGCTATTATTGATATGGATGTTTTTTTATACATGATTTTAAATTTTTGAAATTTTAGTTATTATTTTTTTAAAATTTTGTAGGTCTTCACTTCTTTATTGTTGGATAATACTTTTACTAAGTAAGTTCCGGTTTTCTGATATTGCATGTCAATTTTTGTTTCAGAACTCTTTATCATACCATTGAGGATAAGTTTTCCATTCAGATCGAAAAGTTGATAGTAAAGTTCAGATACTGCTCTATTCTCAAAATTCTCAATTTTTAAATTGAGATAATCAGTACTTGGATTAGGGAATACAGAAATGTCATGCGACAAGCACTCATAATTGTCAATATGCGTAGTCTCCGTAACAATATAAGCAACCTGTACTCCTTGATTTATGCTTCCTGCAATACTGCTTTGCGCTTCATAGGCAATTTGTCCTATGGAGTAACTAACTTCACCATTTGAGTTTTTAACAGTCCCTCCAGATGCGTTTGTACTTTCCTGGGCAACTACTGTCGACGTAAAGGAGATACTCAAAACGAAACAGAGAAAAGCCGCATATGATAAAATTTTTGTGGCTTTGGGTTCATACGTTTTCTTCATGTGATTGAATTTGATTAATATTTATTGGTTATTTATCTCAGAGCCGAAACTCCGAGTGAGTATTTTTGTTTTGGATAAATCTAAAAGGCATTCTTTGAAAACAGAATATTGCTCCAGGTAAAAAAGTCGTTTCCATTGTATACACCTAACCATTCATTTGCAGGGGGAGGGTTAGTGGCATCACCATCACCATTGGTATCCCCTTTTTTTACATCATCTTTGAACGAAGTAAAACATACATTCTCGCCAAAAATTAATACAGTCTCATTTTGAAGATTAAGCATGGCTCCGGTAAAGAACTTTAAAACAACATCATCGCCTAAGGTTAGCGTATAATTGTCCCAAATCTCAAAATTGTCGTACTGGATAACAAATGCAACTTCTGTTTCTTCCCAAATCGTACTGCTGGTAATAATATCTTGTCCGTGTACAAATATTCCGTTGTATGTATTGGGTATTAAAGAATCAACCGAACTTATAAAGTCGTTTGAGTTATCTATATTAATATGGCCATTTATACTTAAGGGTACTGTATTTGCATAAAATTGATTGTTTCTGATGACGGTTTCTTTTGCTGCATCTTGTGCAGAAAGTGCACCATAAAAAACATCAGCACTTACAGAAGTTTTGTTGAATGCAAACAGGCAATACTCTACTTTTGAGAAATTTTCACCTAACTCAAGTACTCCGGAATAACTTTCGTTACCCCCATAGACAAATATACAGTATTGAAATTGAGAACCATTTTGCGAACCTAAATCTACTAAATCCCAATCGGCAGGTAGTGGAGAAGTTGCATTACCATCTTTATTGTGATCACCGCCAATATCATCTTTAATGGAGGTAAATAATATTTGTTTGTCTTTATTGCCAATCGCTTTGATAGTTCCATTGTCCCAAACTTCTAAACCAGAACCGGAATAGAATTTTATTATTGAACCAGCTTCTATTACAAGAGAGGCATCAATTTTCACTGTATTAGGTACCAGGTATACAGAATCTGCATACCATGTTCTAGGTGTGAATATATTGTAATCCACAATTACTACATTTGTTGCATCAGGAGGAAGAGGAGGATTAGGAACGTCATTTTCTGAACAAGATGTAAAGCTAAGTGCAATGATTATTCCCAGATAAAACAGATTTCTTGTTTTCATAACTTTCATTTATTTGTTTAACAAGTTTTTTTTAACAGAGCTGATTAATTAACAGCGATACAAATATGTGCGTACGAGGCTTAAATGAGAAATAAATGACCGGACAGTAACCGGACATGCTTGGATAAAAAACTGGACATAAAAGTTAGTGTGTATCTCTAAGGGGTTGACATACAGTAGGAAAATGATGTATTGTGTTTTGGTGGTTATTTCCGATAATGCGAGATACAAGAAAACAATCAACCCTGTGAGAAGAGGGAGGTATAAGTTTTATTCGGTTGGGAACGAAGATATAGAATTGAGATTTTATCCTATTTTTATCAAATAATCGTAGAGATTATCGTCGTTAGCTAAATTAAATTTCTTTTTCAGTCGATACTTGGCTTTTTGAACAGCATCGGAGGAAATAAATAACAATAAAGCAATTTCTTTATTGTTAAGGTTCATTAGCAAATAAGCACACAACCTTAGTTCATTATTAGTGATATTAGCATGTTTGAGCTTAAGGTTCTTAAAAAAACTTGGGTGAACAGTCTCGAAATGCAAGCTGAAATTCTCCCAATCGGCTTCGGGATTAATATGTTGTTTCAATTCTTTTTGCAGCTTATTCAAGTCTGTAGAAGTGCTGCCGGTTTTGTCTTTTAGCTTCTCAATACTTTCATGTAGCTTCTTCAGGCTCTCACTTTTCTTAATGGCATAAGTTGCAGCTGCAGCCAGTTCCCTGTTTTTATGGTCAATTTCTTTCTGCATTGCCTTAATTTCATTCTGCTTGGCAAGCTCATTGGCTAAAAGCTTCTCTTCCAGAAGTTGTTTCTCCGACTCTTTTTGTTTGTTCTCAGCAAGTAGCCTTTCAGTTTGGAGGGTTTTCATCTCAAGCTCCATACTATAGAGATTCTCTTTCTGCTTATGAATAACTTTATTCTTTTTGGTTGACTGAAGTTTTTGAATAATCAGCATCACTAGAATAAGTGCTACAAGGCCCAACAGTCCGATGAGTACATTTTTGCCTTGTTGAATCTTCTGATTTAGTTCAGCATTGTCTTGGAGTTTTTTTATCATGCGTTGCTTCTTCTCAATCTCGTAGAGAATAGTCAGGTCTGCTAGGTACTGTTGGTTCTTTTCACTGGAAATACTATCCTTATAGGAGTTCGAAAGTTTAAAGAAATTTAAAGAAGAGGGAAAATTGTTTTTTTGCTGTTCCAGAATAGAAAGCAACTCATAAGTTCGCATTAGTGCTTCTTTATGATCAATGCGCCGAGCAATTTCTAAGGCTTTTTTTAATCTGAAGTATGCACTATCGTAGTTTTTTGTTTCAACATAATACCACCCCAAATTTATATTTGAATTTACAATAAAAGAACTATCGCCAGCTTGTTCAGACATTTTTAAGGCAGGTACCAGGTATTGATGCGCTAGTTTAAACTTTTTTTTGAGAATCATAACCTTTCCAAGATTGTTGTAACATACAGCTTTCCCAAAAGTTGAATTCATCCTTTCATCGTAAGAAAGCGATTTTTCATGGTAAAACTTTGCTGAGTCTAAGAGACCCATAAGTTCAAATGATTTTCCAATATTGTGATTGTCGATTGCCATACCAAGCAAGCTTTCCAACTGCTCCTCGAACTTTAGCGATTGTTTGAAATAGGAAATTGCCAGCTCATATTGCCCTAAGAGACGGTATACCCCACCAATGCCTTCACATGAGATAGCAATGCTTTTCAGCATATAGTTGTCTTTTATACTGCTCTCTTCTGCGGTCCGTAAGGCTCTCATGTAATATTCAAGAGAAGATTTTACAGCCGATTTTCGTCGGTAGACAACCCCCATCATATTAAGAGAAAGAGCTTCTAGATAATCGTCGTTGGTTGTTAATGCAACATTGTATGCTTTGGAGTGATATTGGATTGCCTCAGAGTATTCGCTGTGATTTAGTTTGTTTTTACCATACATATTGTATGCAAAGGATAGTGCCTGGAAATTGTTGTTTTGTTCAGATAATTCAACAAACTGATTCAAGCGATTGGTGTCTGCAATTGTTTTTTTTAAAAAAATATCAGGATCGTATATGTTTAGCGTCTTATTTAGTACCCTGCTATTAAGACTGTCGACCCAGTTGGTTGGAATTGAATAGGCTCTGTAAAAACTTAGTATAAAGACAACTGCTAGTACTGCTGCTAACTTTGATGCTTGGGCTATCGCAGAATTCCGGGAGATCATTAATTGAAAAGTTTTATTGATTTGGTTTAAGTCCTTGTTTTTTATAAAACTAGACAATTATACAAATAAAAATGGACAAAGAATGTTCCATCTACTTTGTTTGCTTAGTAAAGCACTGATATTAAACTGTATAATAAATTCTTATTTCTTAGACGAGTTATTATATTTGCTGCAAATCCAAAAAAAAATAAACATTCCATGAAACGAATACTCACATCATTTGTACTAATTTATTTTACTTTATTTATTCATGCTCAAACAGGTAGTGTAAAAGGCTTAATTGTTAATAAATCTAATAGAGAAGCTCTTACCGGGGTAAATATTATACTTTATGAAAGTTACAAAGGAACGATCACAGGAGTTGATGGGGAATTTTTATTAGAGAAACTTCATGCTGGTTCTTTAACTCTTCATATTAGTTACATAGGCTATGTTGTTCGCGAATTTAGTATTGAAGTTAAGGAAGATGAAACGATTGATTTGGGTACAATAGAGCTGGAAGCCTATTCTGTAGGGCTGGATGAAATTAAGATTATTTCGGCTCTTGCAAGAGATCGATATACTCCAGTTGCCGTTTCATGTATTGGGACTAAAGAAATACAAACTAAACTTGGAAATCAGGAATTTCCTGAGATACTCAGGCATACTCCTTCGGTTTATGTGACTAAAGAGGGGGGTGGTTATGGCGATTCGAGAATAAATGTTCGAGGATTCGATCAGCGAAATACAGTTGTTATGGTTAATGGTGTCCCTGTTAACGATATGGAAAATGGTCGTATGTTTTGGGCTAACTGGGTTGGGCTTGCTGATATTGCCAGCCAGGTTCAGGTGCAACGCGGTTTGGGAGCATCCAAACTCGCTATTCCCTCGGTTGGAGGTACTATTAATATTATCACCAATGCTGCGGAAATGAAAAAGGGCGGTAATTTCTCTTTTGAAATTGGAAACGACAATTACAATAAATATGCTTTGATGCTTTCTACAGGTTTGGGAGAAAAAGGCTGGGCGTTTACCCTACAGGGGGCACATACACGTGGTGATGGTTATGCAGATGGCACGCAATTTAGAGGATATAGTTACTTTGCTTCTGTTTCAAAAACATTTAATAAGAAACACACTATTCTCTTAACAGGACTGGGCGCACCGCAATGGCACCATCAACGAAAATATGGCAGCTACGATGGAGTGAATTATATTACTCTGCTAGGAGAAAATGGACTGGGCACTAAGTTCAACCCAAAGTGGGGCACATATAATGGCAGCAACTTAAAAGACAAGGAGTTTTCTTGGAGAAAGAATACATATCACAAACCTAAAATATACTTAAACCATTATTGGAATATCTCAGATAGGACTATGCTAAATACTTCTGTTTATGCTTCTTTTGGAAGGGGTGGAAGTACTGATGGGCTAGGGCGGTTGAATGGAAATTATTATAACTCAGCTGTTTTTTTAGGTGATATGGGAGTAAACTGGAATGCTATAGAAGAATGGAATTCAGGAGAACCTGTTGGCACTTTTAGCGATGATCAGGTTCCCTGGCAAGGACCTGGTGAAACAGCCAATCCTGACTATGCGGGCCTTAATGCAGGGCAAAGCATAGCAGAATCGGGAAGGAATGGACTTATCCGACATACAGCAATGAACAACCACAATTGGTATGGGGTAATATCTAACATGAGCCACAAGCTAAATAAAAACCTGAAACTAACAATGGGCGTCGATGGAAGAAAATATAAAGGCATACATTACCGTAGACTTGAGAATAAATTGGGGTTGGATGCCTATTTTGATGATGATGATATAAACAATCCTGAGCATTATGTGACTACAGAAGGTAAATCTGATGACAATAAAATTGACTATTACAACCTGGGACTGATTAATTGGCTTGGTTTATACACGCAAGTTGAGTATGTCAATCATTACCTTTCTGCATTTGTTTCGGTTTCCGGTTCAAACCAGAGCTTTAAGCGAATCGATTATTTTAACTATTCAGATAGTGACCCATACCAGAAAACCGAGTGGCAAAATTTTCTTGGAGGGAATATTAAAACAGGCATAAACTACAATATTAATAGTTACCACAATGTTTTTATTAATGGCGGATTCATATCCAAACAACCTATCTTCGAAAATGTATTTCTTAACTATCTTAATGATATAAATCCCAACAGCAAGAATCAGGAAATTCATGCTTTTGAAGCTGGTTATGGTATTCGTTATAGTACATTAAGTGCAAATGTTAATGTGTATTCAACAAAATGGCAAAACCGACAAATAAGCAGAAGCTCAGAAATTGATGTTGGAGGAGGAGTGTTAATTGATGGTGTGGCTCACTTCGACAATATTGAGCAATTGCATCAGGGAGTGGAAGTAGATTTTACATTTAAACCTGTTCGGATTTTAAGTGTCAGTGGTATGTTTTCTGTTGGAAATTGGAGGTATACCGACAATTTCAAAGCAACTATCGTTCCCGAAGATGCCGAATATAAAGATAGAACGGAAGAGCTTACCCTTTATATGAAAGATGTTCTGGTGCCAGATGCTGCACAAACAACTTTTAGCTTGGAGGCTATTTGTCATCCACTTAAACACTTGAATTTATTCTTGAGCTACTACTATGCAGGTAGGCTTTATGCAGATTTTGATGTGGCAGATGAGATGGCTTTTATTGAACCTGGGATACTTTCATGGAGGCTGCCCGATTATAATTTATTCGATGCAGGGTTTAACTATAGCTTTCAGCTATTGAGTACTGAAATAGTATGGAACTTAAATGTAAACAACATTCTTAATACAGAATACATTTCCGAATCAGAATCAAACATATTGTATGATGCTTCAAACAATGATGATGCCATGTATGGTGCGCTGGGGGAAAATGGTAGTCCGCGTAACAGGGTATATTTTGGTTTTGGCAGGACCTGGCAAACTGGGTTTAAAATAAGGTTTTAATAAAAACTGGTTGGGCTTCTTTAAAACCTAAGTTTATTATAAATCCAAAAGTCTAAATTGTTCTGGGCGGTTAACAATTTGCCTGGACCTTCTGATAGTACTTCATATACTTGTTCAATTTGAATGGATACTTGAAAACTATTTTATGACATAGCTTGAGTGTCTATTGAATTAACAATTACAGATCAGTAACCGTAAAAAAAAATCCTCGAATTTCGAGGATTTTTTTCTTAAAAAAGAAACATTAATCAATTCGGAAAGTGTTTCCGCTGTTCAATAAATCAGTTACGTTCTTTATTTTAGTTGTCTTTTTGGTTTCTTTAACCTGTTTATGCAAAACGTTTTCATAAGCATTGGTTTTCCATTGACGAATAACCCCCATTGCCATAGGATAATCAGGCAAGGTCATACGAGACAGCATATAATGTCTGGTATCGTCAGGACTTTGTGAGTCATGAACAAGTATATCCTTTTTGGTAACGCCATTTTCACCAATTTTGACTACCATAAATTTAGATCCAGCCTGGACAATACCTTTATCCTTGTTTTTGCCAAAGATCATGGGTTTACCATGTTTCAGGTAAATCTGATGGTCATCCCTAACATCTTTACCGGTAATATCTTCATGGACTTTATTGTTGAAAATCACACAGTTTTGATAGACTTCCACCAATGAAGTGCCTTTATGTTGCGCTGCTTGTGTGAATACTTCAGTCATCATTTTAGGATCAGTGTCCACAACTCTTGCAAAGAAAGTGGCCTGGGCACCCATTGCCAATTCACCTGGCAAGAATGGATTCTCAATTGTTCCATCGGGTGATGTTTTTGTCACACTTCCAAATGGCGTTGTCGGGGAATATTGCCCTTTCGTAAGTCCATATATCTTATTATTGAACATAATTATATTTACGTCCAGGTTTCTTCTTAATAAATGTATGAAATGGTTTCCCCCAATGGCCATAGAGTCACCATCGCCTGTGATGATCCAAACATCTAAGTCAGGATTGGCAATTTTGATCCCGGAAGCAATGGCAGGAGCCCGACCATGCAAACTATGAAACCCATATGCATTGATATAATAAGGGAACCTGGATGAACATCCGATACCAGAAACAAATACTACTTCTTCCTTCTTATTTGTTGAATAAGGGAGAGCCTTTTTAATGGAAGATAAAACAGCATGTCCACCACAACCCGGACACCATTTTACAGGATAATCGATGTTAAAATCCTGTGGGGTTACTATAGGATTATTAATTTCAAATGCCATAACTATGCCTCCTCTAAGATTTCTTTAAATTTTGTTTTAAGTTCAGAAATGAAAAATGGCAGCCCCTGCACTTTGTTATATTGCAAGTAGTCAAACTGAGGGTGTTTCGAGCGTAAATATGTTGCAAACTGTCCTAGGTTTAACTCACAAACAATTCTTTTATTAAAGTTGTGCAATAAGTCTTTTGTGTTTTTTGGCAGAGGATTAATAAAATTAAACTGGCATAAGCTAATGTTATATCCATCATCCTGCAATTCTTTTACAGCAGTATAAAGGGCTCCATATGTTCCACCCCAACCAATAACCAGCAAATCACCAGACTTATTCCCAAAGACTTCTTGCTTAGGAATAAAGTTGGCAACTCTTTCAATTTTTTCCTCACGGTTAAAAACCATCATTTCATGATTAATGGACTCATGAGAAACTATACCGCTAATGTCCTCTTTTTCTAATCCACCAATACGGTGTCTTAAACCTTCTTGACCGGGCACTGCCCATTTTCTCGCTAATCTTTCATTATCTCTTAAATAAGGCTGATATGCTTCATCATTGTCTTCTACAGTAGGAGGGGAAATATCAGGGTATTTGCTTAAATCAGGTATTGGCCACAGTTCAGAACCATTGGCCAAATAACCATCGGTTAGCAATATCACAGGAGTCATGTGCTCCATGGCAATTTTTGCAGCATAATAAGCAAATTTGAAACAATTTGCAGGAGATGAAGCTGCAATGACAACCAATGGGCTTTCTCCATTTCTTCCATACAAAGCCTGAAATAAATCGCTTTGTTCTGTCTTGGTTGGAAGGCCTGTTGATGGGCCACCGCGTTGAACGTTAACGATCACCAAAGGCAATTCAGTAATAACAGCCAGTCCAATAGCTTCACCTTTTAGTGCTAATCCTGGACCAGAGGTTGAAGTAGCTCCCAGACGTCCGGCAAAAGAAGCACCTATAGCAGAGGTGATACCCGCAATTTCATCTTCGGCTTGAAAGGTGATACAATCGAGACCTTTCATTTTAGAAAGCTCTTGCAAAATTTCTGTTGCAGGAGTAATAGGATAGGACCCCAAAAATAGTTTTTTTCCTGCTTTTTCGGACGCAGCCAGCAATCCCCAGGCAGTAGCTTGGTTCCCAGTAATGTTTCGGAATAAGCCTTTGCCTTTTGAGGCCGGATTTACTTGAAATTTCACCGACATCGCTTCAACAGTTTCAGCATAGTTAAAACCAGCATGAAGAACAGCAATGTTGGCTTTTATAAGTTCAGGTTTCTTTGAGAATTTTGACTTAATAAACTCTTCACCAATTTTAAGATCCCTATTGAACAACCAATAGAGTATACCTGCTACAAATTGGTTCCTTGTTTTATCGGCCGTTTTTTTATCAAGGCCAAAGTCAATCACTGTAGCCCGGGTCAGATTCGAAATAGGGGCTTTTACAACATTATACCCTTCAAGGCTTCCATCTCCCAGAGGATCTTCTACGTAGCCTGCTTTCTTATAATACTTATTATCGAAGTTGTCGATATCAATAATAATAGTTGCTCCGGCTTTTACCCAGCTCAAATTCGCTTTAAGTGCAGCAGGGTTCATAGCTACCAGCACGTCGGCTTGATCGCCCGGAGTCTGTACTTCTTTGTGTCCGATGTGTACCTGAAATCCGGAAACACCTGCTATAGTGCCCTGAGGAGCACGGATTTCTGAGGGATAATCGGGGAAGGTTGATAGGTCATTGCCTACAAAGGCAGAGGTGTCAGAGAACTGGTTTCCGGTAAGTTGCATACCGTCACCAGAGTCGCCGGCAAATTTTACTACAACTTCTTCCAGCTCAATTACTTGTTTAGTTTTTGCCATGGCTCATGTGTTGTTTGTCCATCAGGAGTGTTATTTTTAGTAAAACTGCAAACAGTTTAAATCAAATGGGTTAACGCAACAATTTTATAAATTCTTTTTTAATTATTTCTGATTAATGTGTGAAAATATCCGAAAATGAGCAATATCATACTTTTAAATGATAAATGTTGATTTCTGGCATTTTCTATACTATCAGGCAGCATTTCAAATTATTTATATTCTTGCAAACCTTCCTCCAGAAATTCCAGGAAGGCATTTACATCATTGTTATAGGTATAATACTTTTTACTCTTTGTAATAATATTACCCTCCGGATCAACAATCACATACATTGGCAAGGCATTGCTGTTGAATCGACTGAGTTGAAAATCTAGGTTCTTCTTGCCTAAAGTTTTCTTTACCCTTCCATCAAATGTTGAGGTTATCCACTCCTCTTCAGGTAACTTTGTCCTATCGTCTGTATATAAAGCCAACAGAACAAATTCGTCTGACAGTTTTTTCTGGACAGCTTTATCTGACCATACTTCAGCATACATCTTTTTGCAGTTTTTGCAGGTATGTCCAACAAAATCGATTAAAACAGGTGTGTTCGTCTCTTTGGCACAGGCCAAGGCTTCATTATAGTCGAAGTAGCCCAAAAGGTTATAGGGCAAATGCAATTTGTCTGCATATTTTGGTGACTCATCACACAATTTTTGGTTAGAGATTTCATTTGAAATACTATTACCCGCAGTTCCACTACCAGATGCTAATTGAAAACCAGAAGTTTCCTGTGGAGGAAGGAATGGAGTGAAAGCTTTTAAGGGGCTTCCAAATAATCCAGGCACAAGATATATTGCAACAGCAAAAGATAAAATTGCAAGGAATAACCTGGGAACACTTATGTGGGGTATATCACTGTCATGAGAGAATTTAATCTTGCCAAGCAAATAATATCCTAATAAAAAGAAGGTTACTATGTTCAAAGAAAGGATCACATCCCTGTTAAATATTCCCCATTGTGTATTTCCGAGGAAAATAAAGGAGGCAATAACCATAATAAAAGCAAAGAATACCTTTACAGAGTTTAACCAACCTCCAGATTTCGGCATGTTTTTTAATAAGCCTGGAAAGATTCCAATCAGGACAAAAGGAAGGGCAAAAGCTGCTGAGAATCCTATCATAGCAATTACTGGCGAAATTATCTCACCATTCATTGCTGCTCCAATAGCAACACCGGCAATTGGCCCCACACAAGAGAACGATACCACTGCAGTAACCAAAGCAAGAAAGAAGGGAGCCAATAAACCTCCATTGTCAACCTGACTGTCCAGTTTAGTAGAAAGCTTACTAGGAAGTACCAATTCAAAAACACCAAAGAAAGAAATGGCAAATGCGATTAAGATAGAAGCAATAATAACATTTGCAATCCAGTTTTTAGTCATTTCGGTTAGGTCTATTTGGAAAATACCGGCAATAAGACCTACTGATGCATAAATTGCAATTAATGAAAAGCCAAAGAATAAGGCTTGGAAAATTCTTTTTGTAGGAGTGTTATCCCTCATAAAAAAGGCAACAGTCAAAGGTATTATCGGAAAAACACATGGTGTGAATATAGCTATGATTCCTTTCGACAGGGCTTCAAGAAAAATTCTCCACAATGATTTTTCAGTTTCATTATTTTCTGGCTCAATAGGAGATTCAGATTCATCCCCCTTTTTAATCTCAACAACTTCTGCAGAACTGCCTTCACTTGTTTTAATTGCATTTATTTCTTCAGCCTTTTCTTTATCACTACTTCCAAGATCAAGTTTATTGTTTTGGAACAAGGGTTTTTCTGTCCCTTCTTTTTTCTCAGGATCATCCTTTTGGGCGACACTTTTTGAACCAACAATAAATTCAAATTCATCTTCAGTAGGGGGCAGACAAGTAGCATTGTCGCATGCCATAAATTCAATGTAACCAGTAATTTTGGCTGATTTATCCTTAAGTTTTACCTTTTGTTTAAATGTAACAGAACCACTAAAAAGTTCGAGAACCATATCAAAGGTTTCGTCGAATTTCCTCTCAGGTTCATGTGTCGAGATGGGCTTTTCTATTGAATTAAAAATAGAACTATCGTTGTAATTAAACGTTGTTGCATACGGTCCCCCATCAGGTATAACCAAGCCATACAAATGCCATCCGGCATCTATCTTGGCCGAAAAACTTATTTCATAAATGCCATTGCCTAGATCCTCGATTGTTTTTTGCCATTTAACCGGCTTGTTTACATCTGCGCTTAAGTTTAAACTAAATACAGAGATTAAAAATACGAGTAGGACGGTCTTGCTCACACCTTGTTTTTTCATGATTTTAGAATTCTGAAATACGAAATTAAAAATTTTAACAATAATTAAAACATGAAAGTATATAGATGTTTTGATTTAACAATGCAATTCATGTTAAAATCTGTTAAGTAGGTAAAAAAAAAGCTGTTCATAACTTTGAACAGCTTTTAAATATTTTCAGATTGATTACTTCAAATCGTTGAAAATTTCCTCACCATTACGATCAAAAAAATGGTACTCGAGAAAATCGTATGAGCTAATGGCTGTTATTGATATTGAAACATGATACTTTCTGCTCCATTTACGTTTTATCGAATTAAAAAAGCCATTAGTAATATGTGATGCAATGAAAGGGTGGACTCTAATAGTGAGTTTTTTCAGAGTGTGGTTATTCACTAAATCAGACAAGTGATGTTCGATTCTGTCTATTATAAGGATGCTTGGTGAAATTTCACCAGTTCCTTCACATGTTGGGCAGGCTTCGCGTGTATTAATATGCATTTCAGGACGAACACGTTGCCTTGTTATTTGCATTAAACCAAAACGGCTCAGAGGAAGAATAGAGTGTTTTGTACTGTCCTCTTCCATAGCCTTTTTCATCCGTTCCAGAACTTTTAATTTATTGTCCTGGTTTTGCATATCGATAAAATCAATAACAATTATTCCACCCATATCCCTGAGCCTGAGCTGTCTGGAAATCTCATCGCATGCTGCCAGGTTTACTTCTAATGCAGTGGTCTCCTGATTATCGACTGTCTTTGCCCTGTTGCCACTGTTGACATCGATAACATGCAGGGCTTCGGTATGTTCAACAATAAGGTAAGCCCCACTTTTAAAAGACACGGTTTTCCCAAAAGCAGATTTAATCTGTTTGAGTATACCAAATTTCTCAAAAATGGGAGTGTTTCCTTTATAGAGATTTACAATTTTTTCTTTTTCAGGAGCAATTGTACTGATATATTCTTTGATTTCGCGGTGTAAAGAATCATCGTTCACATGAATAGCATTAAAGCTAAAATTAAGTACATCGCGCAAAATCACAGCAGTCCTGTTAAGCTCGCTAATAACAAGACGAGGTGGGGTGTAAGTTCTTAATTTCTCAAAGGCATTTTCCCACTTTTTAGAAAGATTCCTTAATTCTTCATCAAGAACCCGAACCATCTTTTCTTCGGCTGCTGTTCGAATTATTACACCGTAATTACCTGGTTTAATGCTGGTTACCAATGTTTTAAGCCTTTTTTTCTCATCTGCAGACTCAATTTTTTGAGACACGGATACTTTGTCACTAAAAGGCATGACTACCATATTCCTTCCGGCAATAGTAATTTCGGAGGTTAATCTAGGCCCCTTTGTAGATATAGGTTCCTTAGCAATCTGGACTAAAACATATTGACCGGCAGCAAGCACCTGGTTTATTTTACCATTTTTATCAATATCAGGCTCCCTTTTGAATTTTTGCATAGCAGGAATCTTACCCTTCTTATTTAAGGTAGCATTCAACAACTTTTGCAAGGATCTGAATTGTGGCCCTAAATCGAGATAATGCAAAAATGCATCTTTCTCGTAGCCAACATCAATAAAGGCTGCATTTAGCCCCGGCATAATTTTTTTGACTTTGCCCAGATAAATATCACCAACTGAGAATTTTGGATTGCTTTTTTCCTTGTTTAACTCAACGAGCTTCTTGTCGTCTAAGAGAGCAATGTCTATCTCATTGGCTTTAACATCAATTACCAGTTCTTTGCTCACAATTTCAAGAAATTACAGTGAAGTATTTGTTGGTTTTTGGGCGAATAAGAATAGAAGAACAAACCTAAAGCAGAAAAGCTTTAGGTTTATCTTATAATTTTCTTGAAAGTGAATTATTTCTTCTTCTTGTGTCTGTTTTTTCTGAGACGTTTTTTACGCTTGTGCGTTGCCATCTTATGTCTCTTCCTTTTTTTACCGCTTGGCATATCTCTATTATTTAATTGAATAATATTTATTTAATGTTGTTTTTCACTTTGCTTACAAAAGATTTTGCAGGCTTAAATGCAGGAATACTATGCTCAGGTATGATAATAGTTGTGTTTTTCGAAATGTTCCTGGCAGTTTTTTGTGCTCTTTTTTTCACGATGAAACTACCAAAGCCCCTCAAATATACATTCTTTTCTTTGGTTAGAGAGTCTTTTACTACCTCCATAAATGCTTCAACAGTTTTTTGAACTGTTATCTTTTCAATACCAGTGTTTTTCGAAATCTCGTTTACGATATCTGCTTTGGTCATTTTTTAAACGCTTTAATTATCAGTTATTTACGTATTTTAAAAATTATGAAGTGCAAATATAAAGCATTTAGTTTGATTAATAAAACACATTTCGGTTTATTTTGTTAATTATTTAATATTTTAACTAGTTCTCTTGCATTAAGATATGTTTAAATCACTTCTGATTTGGTACAAAGATAAGGCCAGGGATTTACCCTGGAGGACCACTAATGATCCTTATAAAATATGGCTTTCTGAGATAATCCTGCAGCAGACCCGTGTTGATCAGGGACTTTCTTATTATAAGAAGTTCGTTGCCCGGTTCCCAAAAGTTGAGGATTTGGCTGCTGCTGATTTAGATGAGGTTTTATTGATGTGGCAGGGATTGGGTTACTATTCCAGGGCCAGGAATCTACACCAAGCATCCCAAACTATAGTAAAAGAATATAATGGGAGATTTCCGGTTTCGTTGGGAGAGATTAAAAAATTAAAAGGTATAGGAGATTATACTGCTGCTGCAATTGCATCTTTTGCCTATAATTTCCCGGCCGCTGTGGTTGACGGAAATGTTTTCCGGTTATTATCCCGTTATTTCGAAGTAAGTACCCCAATTGATACTTCAGCAGGGAAAAAGGAGTTTGATAATTTGGCGAGCAAAATCCTTAACCTTGACTATCCTGGTTTGCATAACCAGGCTATGATGGAATTAGGGGCAACAATTTGTACACCAAAAGCGCCTAAATGCAATAGCTGTCCATTAGAAAGCGGTTGTGGAGCCTATGCTACCGGAAATATTTTTGACTATCCTGTTAAAAAAGGTAAAATAAACCAAAGGGTAAGGCACTTTTATTATTTGATCCTATTGAATACTGGTAATGTAATCATTCAAAAAAGAGTAGGCAAGGATATTTGGGAGGGATTATTTCAATTTCCTTTGATTGAAACGGATAAAAAACTAAATGACCATGATTTGTTAATAGCAGTAAATGATCATGTTTTACTTGAAAATTCTGAATATGTTATTGAATCAATTTCAAGAGAAACAAAACATATTCTTTCTCATCAGGTTATCCATGCTAAATATATTACTATTCGTCTAGGAGATCAGATGCCAGAAATTACCAATTCCTATCAGGTGGTAAAATTCACCAGTCTTAATGAATACGCATTCCCCAGACTTATTACAAGGTATCTCGAGCAGATCAATAAGAAAGAATAGTAAATTTTGATTGTTGCTTAAAACAAATACATCTATTGTAATAAATAAGATGTTTTGTATTTTTACCACAAATAAAAATTAATATGTCAATTAACAAAGCAATTCTAATAGGCAATGTTGGAAACGATCCAGAAGTTCGTCATCTTGAAGGTGGAACTCCGGTAGCAAACTTCAGCCTTGCCACATCAGAAACGTATAACAACAGAAATGGCGAAAGGGTAACCCAAACAGAATGGCACAACATTGTAGTTTGGCGTGGGTTGGCCGAAGTTGTTGAAAAGTACGTTAAAAAAGGCTCTCAACTCTATATTGAAGGAAGAATCCGTACACGTTCATGGGATGATCGAGAAGGTAATAAAAGATATACTACAGAAATAGTATGTGATACTATGCAGATGTTGGGCAAAAAAAGTGATTCAAATGACATTTCTCAATCGCAGCCCTCAAGTACAAGTATGTCATCTGAAAACAATGCACCTACTACTCCCGAGCCTGATGATGATTTACCATTCTAATGTCTATATCAAATTATAACTAATTTTGGAAGATCCCGATCCTTACGAGCAGATAGAACCAGTACTTGCATCCCTTTTCAGGCCGGGCAGTTTTGATGCCGGTGTGCTAGCTGGAATACTTACAATTTTAATATTGTTGTTGATTTCTGCCCTTGTTTCAGGAAGTGAGGTGGCTTTTTTTTCACTTAGTCCTGCAGATTCAGACAAACTCAAGGAATATAAATCCAGGGGTGCCAGAACAGTTGAAGGTTTATTGGCTCACCCAGATAAACTTTTGGCTACAATTCTCATTGCAAATAATTTTGTTAATGTTGGTATTGTGGTGATATCAACATTTTTGACAGGTAATTTATTTAGCTTCGAGAATGTTCCTAATTGGGTAGGGTTTTCCATTCAGGTAGTGGTTGTTACTTTTCTGATTTTATTCTTTAGCGAAGTATTGCCTAAAGTATATGCCAATAAAAGTCCATTAAGCTTCTCTTTGTTTATTGCTCCAATGCTTTTCTTTTTCAGTAAATTATTCAGCCCATTGAGTGCATTGTTAATTAAATCCACTGGCATAGTTAACAGAAAGCTTTCGAAAAGGAAATCCAACCTATCTATCGACGAACTGTCAGATGCATTGGAGCTTACAGAGGTTTCCTTAGCAGAGGAGAAGAATATATTAAAAGGCATTGTCAAGTTCGGCAATATTTATGTTAGCGAAATCATGCGGTCTCGTCTCGATGTTATTGCGGTAGAGGACACTATTAATTATGGCGAATTACTTAATGTTGTAAATGAATCAGGGTATTCACGTATCCCTGTTTTTAAAGAAACATTCGATGAAGTTATAGGAATTCTGTACATTAAAGATTTATTGCCTTACCTGAATAAGGAAAAAGATTTTGAATGGCAGAAGTTGATCCGTCCATCGTACTTTGTTCCTGAAAACAAGAAAATTAACGATTTGCTAAAAGAGTTCCAAGCAGAGCATATTCATATGGCCATTGTTGTTGATGAGTATGGAGGCACATCTGGCATTGTGACATTAGAAGATATTCTGGAAGAAATAGTTGGCGAAATTTCTGATGAGTCAGACGCAGAAGAAAAGGCTTATGATAAGATAGATGACAACAATATTATTTTCGAAGGAAAAGTATTGCTCAACGATTTCTATAAGATAGCCAACGTCGAAGATGATGTCTTTGAAGATGTTAAAGGAGAAGCAGACACCCTTGCAGGACTGATCCTTGAATTAAGAGGAGAAATCCCTGGAATTGGAGATAAATTGAAATATAAGAACTTCACTTTTGAAGCCAGGGATGTCGATCAAAGGCGGATAAAGCTTATACACGTATCAATTAAACGAGACTAAAGGATGAAAATACATTGGCTCTTTTTATTTGTGGTTTTTATTGCAATAGTATCGTGCAAATCAGATCCAATACCTAAGCCGAGGGGCTATTTTAGGATTGATTTTCCAGAAAAGGAATATAAAAATTTTCAGGGTGATTGCCCCTTTAGTTTTGAGATGCCTGTTTATAGTTCAATAAAAATTGTAAAGCATGAAGCAAATGAGTGTTGGTACAATGTTGAAATTCCAGACTATAAAGTTAAGGTTCATCTTACCTATAAGGATTTGAATTCAAATATTTCCACATTAAGTGAAGATATTCGGAGCATAGCATATAAACACACCCAAATGGCAGACGATATAGTCGAAGTGCCAATTTTAAGACCAAATGACAAAGTTTATGGGGTATTATATAAAATTAAAGGCAATACTGCCTCTAATATGAGTTTTTATCTGACTGATAGCTCTAATCATTTTTTAAGCGGGGCTCTTTACTTTTCCTCAAGACCTAATAAAGACTCACTTGCTCCGGCAATTCAATTTTTTGGTGAGGATGTTGTACATTTGACGAAGACTGTTCTCTGGAAATAATATAGATCTATGCCGCTTATTTATAACCAAGTAGTATATGGCGATTGTCAACTAGGCATTTGGGAGATTAAAGAATCTTTCGATGAAATGTATTCACGCATACATTTTTTTGAAGGAGAAGAAGAGAAACTGGATAATTACAAGAGCACAATCCGAAAATTGGAATGGATGAGTGTAAGGAGGCTTTTAAGAGAAATAAAGGGAGTCCCAACTCAAATTGTCTACAACCAAAAGCGTAAACCCTTTTTGTTCAATTCTGCCGAACATATTAGCATATCGCATTCAAGAAGCCTTACTGGCATTATGTTGAGCAAGAATAGAAAGATTGGATTTGATCTTGAATTTATGGTGCAAAATATTGATCGGGTTTCTCATAAATTCCTGAACAGTGATGAATATATCGTTGAGGATAACAGAAAAAATTTACACCTTTATATACACTGGTGTGCAAAAGAAGCATTGTATAAGTTATTGGACAAGCAAGATATTAATTTTCGAAAAAACCTGACTATTGAGCCCTTTGAACCCGATGAATGTGGAGAAATTATGGGGTGGGTGGACAATAAATTCTGGCACGATAAATTTTTATTGCGCTATTTCCAGATTGATAATTATGTAGTAGTATATTGCATAAAGTAAACTATGAATTGCTATTCTATCATATCGTCTCCAGGCAAAAAGATAGCTTTACTAATCGATCCTGATAAATTAAGTATTCCAGGGATTATTAGTACTGTGTTTGAAGCCAATGAATCAGGAGTGCAATTAATTTTTGTTGGGGGAAGTCTTCTGACAACATCTATAGATCCGGTGCTTGAGATAATAAAAAAACACACCAACATTCCAGCAGTTCTTTTCCCTGGCAGTCATGTCCAGTTAAGTAAAAAAGCCGATGCTCTATTGCTATTGTCTTTGGTTTCTGGTAGAAATCCTGAGTTTTTAATTGGCAACCATGTGTTGGCAGCTCCATATATTAAAGATTCAAATTTGGAGGTATTGCCAACAGGTTATATCCTGATAGAAGGTGGTAAAACTTCTTCAGTAGAATATATGAGCAACACAAAGCCAATACCTGCAGATAAAACAGAGATTGTAGTTGCCACGGCCTTGGCAGCTGAACAGTTGGGGCAAAAAATTATTTATCTTGAGGCAGGGAGTGGAGCCAAAAACCATGTTCCGGTTGAAGTAGTCAGAGAAGTAAAAAGAAATATTTCTATACCACTAATTGTGGGAGGAGGCATAAGTTCACCGCAGATGGCAGAAGAGGTGTTTAATGCTGGTGCAGATGTTGTTGTAATAGGTACTGCAATAGAAAAAAACATTAAAAACTTAAGAAAGATATTAAGTGTTGCAAAATAGTATTAAATGTATTAATTTCCGATCAGAGTATAGTTGTTAATACTTTAGCTCAAGAATTATAATGTTTATTGAAAAATAAATTACTTTTGTCACATGAAAGCGGATGTTCGTCTAATATTAACAACAATAGATTAACCTTTGCGTAATAGAATACAGAAAGCAACGTTAATAAAGAAGAAAATAACGAAATTAAAAATATAAAGATTTTGCCCAAGTTGGTTTAGTTAGTAGTTTTGTGGTTTGCCGGGGAGCGAGAGCTTCCCGGTTTTTTTATGAAGTTTTTTTACAGTTTTATTCTTTTCTATTTGCTAGCTCTCCTGGATTTAACCCGAAATATGCATGAGAAAATCTATTACATATTGAAATTGCTTCAATATAAGTCGTTTCACTTACTTGTTTCGGTTATTCATACTCACTTTATTTTTATTGCATTCATGAACTCCCTATGGTCGGTTCACCATAGCGGTGCTATGATTCATCTCA
>JBNKPU010000068.1:0-16254 GCA_050295515.1 Bacteroidales bacterium
TTATATTTAACAACACGCTAAAACTTATTCAGTATCATATTTTGTTTTATGGTCTTTCATTGATCCTTGAAAGAGTTCATATCCGGCAAATGTACATTCGAGGCTTCCATTATACAGCTTTTGTCTTTTCGTAGGCCTAAGCCCTATCGATTTCAATGCAACTTTGTTACTACTAATTACCCAAGCTTTGTATCCTGAATAACAAAGCTTTAGGACATCCCCAATTTCTTGATAAAGACCTAGCAATTTATCAGGTTTCATGCGTTCTCCATAGGGTGGATTTATAATTACAGTACCTTCCTTTGCTTTGGGCTCATAAACTTTAAAGGATTTATTCGAAAAACGTATAAAACTTGAAATATTAGCCTTAAGAGCATTTGCTCTAGCTATTTCAATAGACTCCTCCGATATATCGTTGGCAAAAATATGTGGTTTAAAATCATTTAGTTCTATCCCCTCCATAATCTGCCTGTAAAGATTTCTATTATAATCTGGCCAATTTTGAAAACAAAACTCCTTACGTACCATTCCCGGGGGCATATTCCTTGCAATCATAGCTGCTTCAATAGCCATGGTTCCAGAACCTGTCATAGGATCAACAAATGGGGTTTGGGGGTCCCAACCACTTAAATATATCATGCCAGCAGCCAATACCTGATTTAAGGGAGCAGGTCCCTCATCATCACGGTACCCTCTCCTATGAAGAGAAACACCAGAACTATCCATTGATATATGGACCTTATTTTCTGAAATATGCACATTAATCTGAACATCTGGCTTCGAAATATCAACCAAAGGCCTTTTATGATATTTCTTCTTAAACCTATCAACAATGGCATCTTTTGCCCGCTGAGCTGCAAACAAAGAATTATTGAATATTTTCGAGAAAACAATAGCATCTATCGCAAAAGTATGATGTAGCCCCAGGTAATTTTCCCATTCAAAATTAACTAGTGCGTTATAATAATCATCCTGAGATTCAATCTTAAAAGTCTTAACACTTTTGAGTACTCTTAGAGCAGTCCTAAGGAATATATTTGAACGATAAAGCACCTCTTGATCCCCTGTAAAAGAAACCATCCGGCGTCCAGGCTGGATGTTTTCAGCACCAGTAATTTTCAACTCCTCTGCTAAAACTTCTTCAAGCCCGAAGAAGGTCTTAGCAATTAATTCATATTTAGTTTCAGGCATCTTTTTTTGCTATTAAATAGTCATTTACAGCACTTATTGCATTTTTAATCCGGGCATTATCAAACCCAGAAACAATTCTATAGTTTAAATTGTATCTTTCAAGTTCTTCAAAGTACAAAGTAAATAGTTTATTTCGTTTTTTGCCTCCATTCTCACGAACTTTGTCAGCCACCCACTCTATATCTGGTTCGCAAAGTAAATACAAACAATTTTTCGTTTGTTTGATTTCATGGTCAATCCATTCTTCATATTTATTGGAGTGCCATAGCATCCATATTTTAGTAATTATCAGATACGTGTCAAAAACACATGTATTGAATGAAGCATCAACTTGTGCATTATGGAATTGTTTTCTTTGTTCCTCTGCAATTTGGCATATATCTAAATAAGTATACTTTCTATCTAGTTTTACCACATACTCCCGGGCAAATTCAGGTATATACTTACCATTAAACCTTTCTAACAGCTCCTTTGCAACAGTAGTTTTTCCAGTAGACTCCGGACCTGTAACAATTATTGTTAGCTTTTCTGCCTGCGGTAGCTTTTTTTCCATTGATAATAACCAATAATGGCTAGTATAGTATAAAAGATAAATAGACCTGTTGTTGGATAAAGTCCTTTATAAATGTACAAAAGCACAGAAATACTGTCTACTACAATCCAAACAAACCAATTTTCCAGAATTTTCCGGGCAAGCATCCATGTCCCAACAATACTGGCCGCTGTAGTAAAAGCATCCCAATAAGCTATATTACTATCTGTAAACTTATCCAGGAATAAGCCAATAAAAGTAAACAATATGGCTGTTGACAGGAAAACATACAACCATTGCTTCACTGTCAATGTTGTAGTAGGAATTTCTTTTTTCTTTTCTCCTTTATAAAGGGTCCAATGGATCCAACCATAAATACTTACTGCCACATAATAAACACTAATGCCCATATCAGCATATATTTTTGCATTAAAGAAAACAAACACAAACAATATTGATGATAAAAAACCAAAGAGCCATAGAAGCTTGTTCTCCAGTATACTATAAATAAGATATATGAATCCAAAAAGAGTGGCCAGAAGCTCTATAATATGTTGTCCAATATAATCAAGAATGTATGAAAACCAGTTCATTTATCCACTACAATAAATTAGAATACCTGGGATAAATAACTGTCCCAATTATTTAGAACCTCCAATGCTTTTAAATATGTGTTATCTATTGTATTATATATCTTGTAAAAATCCTTATTTTCAAAAACATCCCTTGCTATTAAAGCTTTGATCATTACCTGAATTTGAACTTTGGAAACCTGGAAATCAACATCATTTTTTTCCACTCCCTCTTTTTCTGCATATAAAGTCAATTTATCCAGAAGTTTTTGATCTACGCTAAATTCTTTTTCAAACGAATTAAAATTAGGGTAGCTACCTTTAATTTTTTCCCTGTTTTTATCAACATATTCAAGGGTAAACTGGTTCAAGATTCCTTTACGCATAATATCCCGATAATAATCTGAATAAAAACTAGTGTCAAAAGGGACAAAAATATCTGGCATAATCCCACCACCACCATATACTGTCCGCCCCTGAACCATAGTTTTAAATTTAAGGGAGTCTGCCAAATGGATACTATCCTCTGTTTGAAGTTCACCATTTGAGAAGCGCTCATATACTTCCATTTGATATTTTTCTAAACCTTCATCAAAGGGCTTCTGAATCAACCTTCCTGATGGTGTAAAATACCTTGCAGTAGTTATTCTAACTGCAGATTCATCTGGGAGTAACATTTCTCTTTGTACCAACCCTTTACCAAATGACCTGCGGCCGATTATTATACCCTTGTCCCAATCCTGAACAGCACCTGTAACAATTTCACTGGCAGAAGCTGATCCCTCGTCAATCAGTATGATAATTTTAGCATCTTCGTATTGACCATATGTTGAAGCCAGATAGTCCCTCCGGGGACTGTTAAGTCCTTCTGTATAAACTACGAGCCTTTTTTCTTCTAAAAATTCATCGGCAAGCTTTACAGCAGCATCAAGATATCCTCCTCCATTATTGGTTAAATCCAAAACCAGATTTGTGGCCCCACTTGCCAATAGTTCCTGGGAGGCAGCCTTAAATTCCTCTATTGTGGTAAGTGAAAACCTTCTGATCTTAATATATCCGGTTGTTTCATTGATTTTATATGAAGCATCCAGGCTAAAAATTGGTATTTTATCCCTTATGATCAAGAAATCAAGAAGTTTCTTTTCGTTTCTTCTCAATATGCTGACATTGACTTTTGTTCCCTTAGGTCCCTTCAGCTTTGAAAAAACATCATCATTTGTTAATCCAATGCCTGCAACATTCTCTCCATCAATCTTCACAATTTTATCACCGGCTTTAATCCCCACCATATCTGAAGGTCCTCCAGCAATCGGTTCTACAACATATAGAGTATCTTTTAAAATATTAAATGAAACACCAATACCTTCAAAATTTCCTTGCAATGGTTCTCTCATCTTCTTCAATTGATCAGCAGGTATATATTTTGAATGGGGATCCAGTTCGGAAAGAATATCTTCGATTGCCTCCTCTACCATTTTTTCTGCATCTATTGAATCTACATAATAGCTATCTAGATAGTCAATAAATTTTGCGAATTTAAATCCGTATTTGTACGATTGTGCTTCAGTGAGAGCAAAAAAAGACACAAAAACTGAAAAAGTTATCAGTAGTTTCTTAGTCACTATGTTTAATTTAAACGTTAGAATTAGTCTTCAATAAAATTAAAAGGCAGATCTGTTAAATCTGACAATTCCTGACCTGCTTCATGAATTACTTCATCGTCTTTATCAACAAACCAGTCTACCAGGACTTTTAGTCCTTTACTGTGCATATTACTTATAATTTTAAAAGCATCTGTCAGAAAAACTATGGTTGCTGAATTAAAATAAGACAGCTTTATTTCAACTGACATGGGTACTGAAGTTATATTATTTTCAACTTCAAAAGTTTTGAGTGCCTCTATCAAAGGTGTGTAAAACCTTTTCGCATTTTCTGGTCTTGAGGAACCTTTAATTTGAAGGAATTGTTCTTCTGGGTCGAAATAAATTTTCGGTGAAGATTCCGTCCGATCAATTTGCAGGATTTCCATTTTTAATTTTGTATTAAATTATTAAAAATACATAATAAAAAAAACTTGTGCCCCATCTCTTATTCCCATTCTATTGTTGCAGGTGGTTTCGAACTAATGTCATAAACTACCCTGTTAACTCCTTTTACATTATTTATTATACGGTTAGAAACTGAAGCAAGAAACTCGTAGGGTAAATGAGACCAATCGGCTGTCATGCCATCTGTTGAAGAAACTGCTCTTAGGGCAACAACATTTTCATAAGTTCTTTCATCCCCCATAACACCAACCGATTGAACAGGTAACAAGATAGCTCCAGCCTGCCAAACTTCATTGTAAAGACCAGAATCTTTTAAGCTCTCAATATAAATATCATCAACATCTTGCAATATCCTCACTTTTTCTGGAGTAATATCACCAAGAATTCTAATTGCCAGTCCAGGACCAGGAAATGGATGGCGGTTTAAAATATTTGGATCAATTTCCAAAGCCATTCCTACCCTTCTGACCTCATCTTTAAACAATAAATTTAGAGGTTCTACTACCTTTAGCTTCATTCTATCTGGCAGCCCCCCCACATTGTGGTGTGACTTTATTGTAGCTGATGGGCCATTCACAGAAACGGATTCAATAACATCTGGATAAATAGTTCCCTGCCCAAGCCATTTTACATTTTTCAGCTTATGGGCTTCGGCATCAAATACCTCTATAAAATTCTTTCCTATGCTTTTTCTTTTAGCTTCAGGTTCAGATATTCCCCTTAAGTCATCAAGGAAAATGTTGCTGGCATCAACACCTATTACATTTAAGCCCATATGTTTGTATGAATCAAGAACTTTAGCAAACTCATTTTTCCTTAAAAGTCCATTGTCCACAAATATACAAGTAAGCTTTTCTCCGATAGCCTTATGGAGCAGAACCGCGGCAACTGTAGAATCTACTCCACCACTTAGTCCCAGGACTACTTTATCCTCTCCAATGGTTTCTTTGAGCTCATTTACTGTAGTTTCAACAAATGATGCTGGTGTCCAGTCCTGGCTACAGCCGCAAATTGAAACAACAAAATTTTTGAGCAATTGCAATCCATCGGTACTATGGTATACTTCGGGATGGAATTGAATACCATAAGTTTCCTCATTTTCTATATGATAAGCACCAACTTTTACATCACGCGTACTGCCAATTACATGAAAATTTTCCGGCAGACTTACAATAGTATCCCCATGCGACATCCAGACTTGTGAACTTGCAGGTACATCTTTAAGAAGTTTTGACTCTTTATTGATATACTCTAAATTGGCACGACCATATTCTCTGTGTTTTGAAAGCATGACCTCTCCACCTGAATGTTGAGCTAAATATTGAGCACCATAGCATATTCCAAGCATTGGCAACTTACCCTTAATGTTACTAAGATCAGGGTCTGGATGATCATCATCTCTGACAGAACATGGACTACCAGATAAAATCACTCCTTTAACCGATTCGTCAAGCACTTCGGTTTTATTATAAGGATGAATCTCGCAATATACATTTAACTCTCTAACTCTACGAGCAATAAGTTGGGTGTATTGAGACCCAAAATCTAATATTAAAATTTTCTCTTGCACTTCATCAATAATTTAAGCCACAAATATACTACTTCATATCCAAAATACATTGAAATAAATACCTCTACTGATCTTGGGATTTTTGTGGGACTAAATAGGTTGTTAAATCTTCTGCTAAATTAGTATTCGGGAAAACCGAACGGGCTTCATTTAATAAATTAGCCAAGTCTTTATACCGGTTAGAGAAATGCCCAATAATTAAACTGCCCACTTCAGCCTTCTTTGCAATTTTCGCTGCCTGAAGTGCAGTTGAATGACCTGTTTGTTTAGCAATTGTAATTTCAGCATCCATGAAAGTTGCTTCATGGTAGAGCATATCCACACCTTTAATCCATGGTATAATTCTCTCATAATATCCTGTATCGGAGCAAAAAGCATATGAGCGTGGAGCTTGTGAGCGAATGACAAGGTCTTCATGTTTAAATTCCTTACCATCATCACGTACAAATCCACTACCTTCTTTTATTTTAAGAATATCCTTTACACCTAAAGATAAGTGCTCAATCATTTCTTTTCGGATATTTGGCTCACGCTTCTTTTCTTTAAATAAATATCCAAAAGAAGGCACCCTGTGTTTTAAAGGAAAGGAGAACACCTCGACCAGTTTATCCTCAAAAACAAGGTTCAACCCACCATGAATCAGGGGGACAAATCGAATATTATATTGTAGTCCTTCAGCAAAATTATCTTTAAAAAAACCCAATATGTTTTTCATGTTTTCATGAGCATGAATGTACAGGTCCTGTTTTCTTCCTAGTAAATTGTACGTTGAGAGAAGTCCAAAAAGCCCAAAAATATGGTCACCATGCAGATGAGATATAAAGATATGGTTGATTTTAGACACTCTAAATTTAGAATGCCTGAGCTGTAACTGGGTACCCTCGCCACAATCTATTAAAAAGAACCGCTCAAGCACATTTAGTGCCTGAGCGGTTGGATATCTACGAGTAGTAGGAAGGGCTGAGCCACTACCCAATACTGTCAATTCAAAATTCATGAAAAAACTTAATTACTGGCTTCAGCAATTAAACCTACACCTTCTTCAATGGTTTTAGTAATATTTAACACTGTATCAAGTTGTGAAATGGTAATTAATCTTTCAACAGCATCGTTCAAACCTGTTAAAACAAATGTACCATTTGCATTTTTGCATAGTCTGTTAGCAACTAAAATCGCACTTAATCCTGACGAGTCGCAGTATCTACACTTGCTCAGATCAAGGATTATATTTTTTTCCCCGTTACCAGAAACCAAAACCAGTTCTGATTTTAATGTTGGAGCAATATGCGTATCAAGTTTTTCTTCTAAAACCTGAATAAGAGTGTGATTCTCTTGCTTTTCAATTTTAAATTCCATATTGAAAAGTTATTTTACGTTTGATTACTTTTCTTCTTTTTCGCCAGCTTTATCTTTCTTTTCCATTTCCTCTTTCAAAGCAGCTAGTTCAGAGATGTCACCAAGAGTTGTTTTTTCAAGGTTTGACTTAATCTTTTTTGTTGCTTTTTTAGTAGCAGCAGATTGAGCCTTTTTCTCTGCATTTTCAGTCGCTTTTTTGTCGTCTTCAAAAACTCGCGTATGTGAAAGTACAATTTTCTTTGCAGATTTCGAAAATTCTACCACTTTAAATTGAAGTTTTTCATCAACTTTTGCTGTAGAACCGTCCTCTTTGGTTAATTGTTTTGCTCCTACAAAGCCTTCCACACCATACTGTAGAGCAACAATTGCTCCTTTATCAGAAATTTCGGTAATTGTTCCTTCATGAATTGAATCAACTGAAAAAATTGATTCAAATACATCCCAAGGATTCTCTTCAAGTTGTTTGTGACCAAGGCTTAGCCTACGGTTTTCTTTGTCTATTTCAAGAACAACAACTTCAATATCTTCTCCAATATTTGTAAACTCAGCAGGATGCTTTATCTTTTTGGTCCAAGATAGATCGGAAATATGGATAAGTCCATCAACACCTTCTTCGATTTCAACAAACACACCAAAGTTGGTGAAGTTGCGAACTTTAGCTGTGTGTTTAGAACTAACAGCATATTTTTCTTCAATCTTTTGCCATGGATCTTCTTTCAACTGCTTAATACCCAACGACATCTTTCTTTCTTCACGATCAAGTGTTAAAATAACAGCTTCTACTTCATCACTAACATTCATGAATTCCTGAGCACTTCTTAAGTGCTGCGACCATGACATTTCTGATACATGGATCAAGCCTTCAACTCCTGGTGCAATTTCAACAAATGCACCATAATCAGCCATAACCACAACTTTACCTTTAACAGTATCGCCCACTTTCAGTCCTTCGTCAAGCGAATCCCATGGGTGAGGAGTAAGTTGTTTCAAGCCAAGTGCAATACGTTTTTTGTCATCGTCGAAGTCAAGTATAACAACTTGAAGTTTTTGGTCAAGCTGTACAATTTCTTCTGGATGGTTAACCCTGCCCCAAGAAAGATCTGTAATATGGATAAGTCCATCAACACCACCAAGGTCGATAAACACACCGTAAGATGTAATATTTTTAACAGTACCTTCAAGGATTTGTCCTTTTTCAAGCTTAGCAATAATTTCTTTTTTCTGCAGTTCAAGCTCAGCTTCGATAAGTGCTTTGTGAGAAACCACGACATTTTTGAATTCCTGGTTAATTTTAACCACTTTGAATTCCATGGTTTTTCCAACAAATATATCGTAATCACGAATTGGCTTAACATCAATTTGAGAACCAGGAAGGAATGCTTCAATTCCAAAAACATCCACAATCATACCTCCTTTTGTCCTGCACTTGATATATCCAGTAATAATTTCATCTTTTTCAAGTGACTCATTAACCCTGTCCCAAGATTTAAGCGAACGAGCTTTTTTATGCGATAGTACCAGTTGACCTTTTTTGTCTTCTTGGCTTTCTACGAGCACTTCGACTTTATCGCCAGGTTTAAGTTCAGGATTATATCTGAATTCATTTAAACTAACAACACCTTCAGATTTGTAACCAATATTAATAACAACTTCACGCTTGTTCATTGAAATTACTGAACCCTCAACTACCTCATTTTCAGCAATAGTCGAAAGTGTATCGTTATAAAGTTGTTCGAAATCTGATCTTTCTGAACCAGAATAAACATCTGATGATCCTTCATAAGCATCCCAATCAAAGCTTGAGTCAGAATCTTCCAGATCTTCAGATTCTGTAACAGCTGCATTCTTTTTTACAGCTTTTGGAGCTTCTTCTTTTAAGGTTGTTTTAGGTTCTTCTACAACTTCTTCTTTTTCAACAGCTACTGTTTCTTCAGCAACTTCTTCTTTAGTTTCTTCTTTAACTTCTTCTGCTTCAGCTTTTAGCTCTTGAGCAGCAGCCTCTTCTTTAATCTCCTCTTTTGGAGTTTCCTGATTTTGAGGCTCTTGTTCTAAATTTTTACTTTCGTCAGTCATTTAACAATCAAATAATTAATAAGTTAGACATTATCTTGTTTGAAATTTGAGGTGCAAAGCTATGAATTTAAATTGAAAATATGCTAAAAACAGGTCAAAATTTCACTCTATCAGGGTGTTATTTGACATTAGACCCAACATAGTTCACTTTTATAAGAAAAAAAAAGCAATAGGTGTAAATTTGTTTTTGTTTTGAACTGAAGCACCTATTTTTGATTTGAATTAAAAATAAACAACCTGAATTATGAAAATCGCTATTGTAGGCACGGGCTATGTTGGTCTAGTTACAGGAACCTGTTTTGCAGAAACAGGAGTTGATGTAATATGTATTGATATTGATAAAAACAAAATCGAAAACCTTAAAAACGGAATTATCCCAATTTATGAGCCTGGTCTGGAAACCATGGTAAAAAGGAATGTGGAAAAAGAAAGACTAAAGTTTTCAACAAATTTAAAAGATTCCATTGAAGAATGCTCTGCAGTTTTTATTGCTGTTGGAACCCCCCCGGGTGAGGATGGAAGTGCAGATTTGCAATATGTTATTTCTGTTGCAAAAGACATCGGTAAATACATGAATGATTATTTAGTTGCTGTCACAAAGAGCACTGTTCCAATTTTAACTTCGGAAAAAGTAAAAGCCGCTATTCAAGAAGAACTAGATAACCGTGGCTCAAAATTGGATTTTGATGTAGCATCCAATCCCGAATTTTTAAAGGAGGGCTCTGCGATTGATGATTTCCTTAAACCAGACCGGATAGTTGTAGGAGTTGACTGTGAGAAAGCTGAAAAAATCATGAAAAGGCTCTACAAACCTTTTATATTAAATAACCATCCATTAATATTCATGGATATTCCTTCAGCTGAAATGACCAAGTATGCTGCAAATTCAATGCTCGCCACAAAAATTAGTTTCATGAACGATATTGCCAACCTTTGCGAAATAGTGGGCGCTGATATTACCATGGTCAGAAAAGGCATTGGAAGCGACCCCAGGATTGGAGACAAGTTTATTTATGCTGGAGCAGGATATGGTGGCTCTTGTTTTCCAAAAGATGTTAAAGCCCTTGTTAAAACAGGCATTGAAATGGGACACGAACTAAAAATCCTACAAGCCGTTGAAGATGTCAACAATGCCCAGAAGAAAGTATTGTTTAATAAAATCACCAAGCACTTCAAAAATAACCTTAAGGGTAAAAAGATTGGCCTATGGGGATTATCTTTTAAACCAAATACCGATGATATGAGAGAAGCTCCATCATTAGTGTTGATTGAAGAACTAGTTAAAGCCGGGGCTGAAGTAAGAACTTATGATCCGGTAGCCATGGAAGAAACACAAAAAATAATTGGCAACATAGTTGATTATTCTAAAGATATGTATGAGGCTGTTATTGATGCCGATGCTTTGGTTTTAATGACAGAGTGGTCCGAGTTTAGAATACCAAATTATAAAGTTTTAGGCAAACTTATAAATGATAAAGTTATCTTTGATGGCAGAAACATTTATGATCCTAATGAAATGGCCGAACATGGATTCACTTATTATGGTATAGGTCGAAACTAACAAGTGTGAAACATTGTATTTGACAATATGAAACGAATTTTAGTAACAGGAGGAGCTGGCTTTATTGGCTCCCACCTTTGTGAAAGACTGCTTAATGAAGGAAATGAGGTAATTTGTCTTGACAATTATTTCACTGGGAATAAGTCAAACATCATACATTTATTGGATAATCCCTATTTTGAATTAGTCAGACATGATATAATATCCCCTTTTTATATTGAGGTTGATGAAATTTACAACCTGGCTTGCCCTGCATCTCCGGTGCATTATCAGTATAATCCCATAAAGACTATAAAAACATCGGTTATGGGAGCCATAAATATGCTTGGGCTTGCCAAAAGGATTAAAGCGAAAATCCTACAAGCTTCAACCAGCGAAGTTTATGGAGACCCTCATGTGCATCCACAAAAAGAAGAATATTGGGGAAACGTGAACACAATAGGCCGAAGGTCTTGTTATGATGAAGGAAAGCGATGTGCTGAAACTCTATTCATGGACTATTATTTCCAAAATCAGGTTAGAATAAAAATTATTAGAATATTCAACACTTATGGCCCCCGGATGCATCCAAACGATGGGCGTGTGGTTTCTAATTTTATTGTTCAGGCCCTAAAAGGTTCGGATATTACGATATATGGCGATGGGTCACAGACCAGGAGTTTTCAATATGTCGATGATCTTTTAGAAGGTATGACCAGGCTTATGTCAACTGCTGAAGGTTTTACCGGACCGGTTAATGTTGGAAATCCAAACGAGTTTACAATTAAAGAACTTGCTGAAAAAGTTCTTGAACTTACAAACTCAAAATCAAAATTAATTTATCAGCCGCTTCCTTCTGATGATCCCACTCAAAGAAAGCCTGACATAAGTTTAGCAAAAAAGGAACTTAACGGTTGGGAACCAAAAGTTCAACTCGAAGAAGGGCTTGTGAAAACAATTGAATACTTTGATTCAATATTAAAATAAACTTAACATGAAAGGAATTATTCTAGCAGGTGGTTCTGGAACAAGACTTTATCCTTTAACTGAAGTCATTTCTAAACAAATGTTGCCTGTGTATGATAAACCAATGATTTTCTATCCTTTGTCTGTCTTAATGCTGGCCGGAATTAGAGATATACTTATTATCAGTACTCCCCATGATTTACCAAATTTCCAAAAACTGCTTAAAGATGGTTCTCAATGGGGAATGAATCTATCCTATGCAGAACAACCTTCTCCTGATGGACTTGCCCAGGCATTTTTAATCGGCGAAGAATTTATTGGCAATGATAGTGTTTGTCTGGTTTTGGGAGATAACATATTTTATGGGCATGGTTTTGGAAAAGATTTAATGCGAGTAGCAAACCTTGAGGATGGAGCCGTTGTTTTCGGATATTATGTCACAGACCCTGAGCGCTATGGTGTTGTTGAGTTTGGTGATGATGGCAAAGCAATGAGCCTGGAAGAAAAACCCATTGAGCCTAAATCAAACTATGCGGTCACGGGCCTATATTTTTATAGCAACGATGTGGTTGAAAAGGCAAAAGGCCTAAAACCTTCACCCAGGGGAGAATTAGAAATAACAGACTTAAACAAACTTTATCTGGAAGAAGGCAGATTAAAAGTAGAAATATTAGGAAGGGGGATGGCATGGCTGGATACCGGAACACATGAAAGTCTCCTGCAAGCAGGCAACTACATTCATACCATTGAGACAAGACAAGGACTAAAGATTTCTTGTCTCGAAGAAATTGCATATAAAAGAGGATTTATTGACAAAGAACAATTAATTAAACTGGCTCAGCCTCTTTTGAAAAACCAGTATGGAGAGTACCTGATCAACCTCGCAAACAGTAAAATAAGAACTTTCGACTAAAATGAATATTATAGAAACTCCCATACAAGACTTATATGTCATTGAACCCAGGATTTTTGAAGATTCTAGAGGATATTTTTTTGAAGCATACAACAAAGAAGCATTGGAAAGCAAAGGGATCAGCTACAATTTTGTTCAGGACAATCAGTCCAAATCATCTTACGGTGTGTTAAGGGGCTTGCATTTTCAAAAAAATCCAAAAGCCCAGACAAAACTTGTAAGGGCTCTTGAAGGGGAAATTTTTGATGTTGCCCTGGATTGCCGAATCGGTTCCCCAACCTTTGGACAATGGTTTGGCATTGAGCTGTCTGCTGAAAACAAAAAACAGCTTCTTATACCAAAAGGCTTTGCTCATGGTTTTTCAGTAATTAGCCAAACAGCAATTGTATTTTATAAATGCGATGAGTTTTATTCACCAGAACATGATGCCGGTATACTTTACAATGATCCTGATTTAAATATTGATTGGAAAATTCCTGATACTAAAGTAATATTATCGGGTAAAGATGCCAAACAGCCGTTGTTTAGTGAGGTCTTTAAAAATTAAACAAATAAACAAATGAAAGTTTTAGTTACTGGTGGAAATGGACAACTGGGGAGCGAGCTTAAAGACGCAACACATAAACTTGATTGGGAAACCAGATTTATTGACATAGAAGACCTTGACTTAACAGACACAGCTAAGGTTAGTGATTACTTAAATAAATTCAAACCTGACTATATAATTAATTGTGCTGCTTACACGGCTGTAGACAGAGCCGAAAGTGACAAGGACAATGCCATGGCCATTAATGCTCATATGCCAGGGTTCTTAAGCAAACTGTCAGCTTCATTAAATTCCAGGTTGATTCATATATCTACCGATTATGTCTATTCTGGCAAAGACTTTAGTCCAATAAAAGAAACTACGCCAGAAGCACCTGATTCTGTATATGGAAAAACAAAACTTGTTGGTGAACAATTGGTATTACAAAACTCCAAGTCTATAATAATTAGGACTTCTTGGCTCTATTCAAAATATGGTCATAACTTTGTAAAAAGTATGATCAGGCTAGGTATGGAAAAAGATCAACTGGGAGTTGTATTTGACCAGGTAGGATCCCCAACAAATGCAGAGGACCTTGCTGAAGCAATAATTAAAATCATTACTTACTCCAATGCAGAAAATATTTGGGTTGATGGAATATATAATTATTCAAACGAAGGTGTTACTTCCTGGTATGATTTTGCTTGTGAAATTATGGAGTTAAAAGGACTATATTGCAGGATAAACCCAATTGAATCCAAAGACTATCCACTTCCGGCCCCAAGGCCACATTACAGTGTAATGAACAAAAACAAAATAAAAAACACATTTAATATTGAAATACCTTATTGGAGAGACACCTTGAAAAAGGTATTGGAGGTTCTTTAACAATTAAGGAAATTAATTAGACTGAGTATGACAAATCAAGAATTACTTGCTGAGGTCAAAGCTAAAGCTGACCTCTGGCTTAAAGGAAATTATGATGAAGAAACAAAGAATAAAATCAGTTACCTTTTAGAAAATGATGAAGACGAACTGATTGAATCCTTTTACAAAGACCTCGAGTTTGGTACTGGAGGACTGAGAGGTATTATGGGAGTTGGCACAAACAGAATGAACATTTACACAGTTGGTGCCGCAACACAAGGCCTTTCAAATTACATCAAGAAAAACTTTAGCGATTTAGATGAAATAAAGGTTGCTGTTGCCCACGACTCAAGAAACAATAGCAGGCTTTTCGCTGAAACTACAGCAGAAATCTTTGCCGCTAATGGGTTCAAGGTGTTTCTTTTTGAAGACCTGAGGCCTACGCCTGAATTGTCATTTGCTATCAGGCATTTTGGTTGCCAAAGTGGTGTTGTTATCACCGCATCTCACAACCCCAAAGAGTACAACGGATACAAAGCATATTGGGAAGATGGCGGACAGGTCGTTAGTCCTCACGACAAAAACATTATTAATGAGGTATTAAATATTAAAGCTGTTGATGAAATAAAATTTAAAGGGGACAAAGAAAATATTCAGATTGTTGGAAAAGAGGTGGATGATATTTATGTTCAAAAGGTAAAAGGTCTATCTCTTTCGCCAGATGTGATTGAAAGACAAAATGACCTAAAAATTGTCTTTACCCCAATTCATGGAACGGGAGTTATGATGGTTCCAAAAACCCTTAAAGCTCTTGGATTTAAGAATGTCTATAATGTACCCGAACAAGATGTCGTTTCTGGTGATTTCCCAACAGTTTATTCTCCAAATCCTGAAGAAACCGCCGCACTAAAAATGGCCCTCGGAAAAGCTGTAGAGGTTGATGCAGACATAGTTATGGCAACTGATCCTGATGCTGACCGTGTTGGAGTGGCTGCAAAAGATAATACAGGAAAATTTATTATTCTTAATGGAAACCAGACTGCGGCACTTCTTACAAACTATCTTTTAAAGAAATGGCAGGAAAACGGATTGCTCAAAGGACAAGAATATATTGTAAAAACCATTGTAACCACAGAATTATTGGCTGATATTGCCAAAAAATTCAAGGTTAAGTATTACGATGTATTAACAGGATTCAAATTTATTGCTGATATTATTTTGCAAAATGAAGGCAAGCAAACCTTTATAGGTGGAGGTGAAGAAAGTTATGGATTTCTTGTTGGGGAGTTTGTAAGAGACAAGGATGCCATTTCTGCTTGTGCCCTGGTTGCTGAAACTGCAGCATGGGCTAAAGACCAGGGAAAATCTTTATTTGAATTGCTTCAGGAAATATATCTTGAATATGGATTCTACCTTGAAGATCTTTTAAGTGTTGTTAAGAAGGGAAAAGAAGGTGCTGAAGAGATTCAAAAAATGATGGAAAACTTTAGAGCCACACCACCTAAAACAATAAATGGTTCAGAAGTGGTTAAAATAGCTGATTATTTGAGTCAGGAAGAAAAGGACATAAAATCTGGTACTGTATCAAAAATTGACTTGCCAAAATCGAATGTACTACAATTTCTTACAGCTGATGGATCAAAAATATCAGTACGTCCATCCGGAACAGAACCTAAGATTAAGTTCTATTTTGGAGTAAAAGAGGATTTAAAGTCCCTTGATGATTTTGACCAGGTAAAATCCTTATTGGTTGAAAAGATCCAGAACATAAAAAAAGACCTGGGAATTGATTAATTAAAAAAAATATCAGAATAAACAAAAACCTGTTTTGGCAATAGCTATGCAGGTTTTTGGTTTTCAGATTATACATGAAAATATTTTTTATATTTTAGCTTTTAATCTAAAATTCACACTTTACCATGAAATCATATAGAAAAGAACTATGGTTCAACATTACTAAAAGAAGAGAATTAATAAATATTACCTCTGATGTTAATGAATGTTTGAGGGAAAGTGGAATACAAGAAGGTCTCTGCCTCGTTAACGCAATGCATATTTCAGCTAGTGTTTTTATTAATGATGATGAATCTGGACTGCATC
>JBNKPU010000069.1:0-22783 GCA_050295515.1 Bacteroidales bacterium
ACCATTGCTCTTTACAACAGCACCTTTAGGTGGTTTGAAGCCTCTTCCTGTAAAGCGACTTCGGCGGGTCGGTTCCGCCATCTCTATTAAAGCATGCAGAGCCCGTTTATATACTTTACTCCACTTCTTGGCACACTATGATTTCGTAAGGGATTGCGTGCTTCAAACCTATCAATTTACCTACCAAAATTAATGCGGGTGATAACGCTCGAAAACCTATGAAACCCTTATGAATTATACACATTGTTACCAGTTGTTATTTTATATCCTTTAGTCTATTTATCATACCTGGTGATACTTTTTTTACAAATTCAATCTCTGCTAAAGAAACTTTCTTTTCATCGCCATGAATAGCGGGCGCCGTAATTGAAAAAATATTTCTAATCGCTTTATGTTCTTGTTTTGTTAGTAGACCACTCTGCAATATTTGCTCAGTTAGTCTTATTGCTGGATATGGACTATCTACTTCTAACAATTTTGAAGCAATCCTTCTAAGTTCTTTTTCAAGTGTATATCGAACCTCGAATAAATATTTAACATTATCAGAAACTGAAATATTTACATCTTTATTATTATCTGATTTTATTCCTAAATCCTTAAGTGTCCTTTTAATAATATCCGTATCCAGATTTATGTCACTATCAGGTTCTTTAAATTCTCCAAATAGTGCCCTGTGAAATCCACTATCATCCTTATAGTCGCTTGGTGCATATATCACTTCCGTGAAAAAAATCAAGGTAATAAAGAATAGTATCACAAGTAATGTTGGGAAAAGTATAACAAACCATAAAAAAATCTCTTGTAGTTCTTTGTCTACAAGTCCGATTGATACTGTAGCATTTATCTCAGCTAATGCTGCAAAAATTGCAATTATAGTTAATGGATTTGAAATTCTTCTTACTTTTTCTACCATGATTTCCTTAGGTTTTTAATAACTGGTAACTAGTGTATATACGCACCTTTTTAATCTCACCCAAAATAAGGAATAATTTGCTTTGCACCAAAAGATTAACCGGTATAAGCGACAACAAACGACTACAAACGGCTAACAACCGTTTTTTTGTTTTTTGTTTTGTATGGCGATGTTTTAGTCCTTGTATACATAAAAAAGTGTAGGCATTATCTAAATTTTGGTCCCCGTCGACTAATAAAGTGATGAAAAGGTCAGCCGTTATATGCTTCTGGTTTTAAACCCGGATTATGTATTAGAACTTCGTCATGAAGGTCGAAAATGCAAAAATAGAAGGACTTGGTGAGATGAATCTTAGCACCGCTATGGTGCTTCGAAACAAGTAAGTGAAACGACTTATATTGAAGCAATTTCAATTTGGATTAGATTTTCTAATGCATATTCCGGATTTAATTTATTCCACTAATAATCGTTTCAATAAAACCACTTATCTTCTCGGAGATCCGGGTAATACCGGATCTCTTTCGAAGAGCTTAAGCTTGCGGTTAACTTTGTGATAGAAGGTATTTAAAGAATGGCAAGAAAGTCTTAATGAGTAGCCATTGGCTTATTTATCTGGTTCAAAGCAATCTATTTGTTGATTTACGTTATCGTTAAATAATCCTTTACCGCATCGGTATAGGATCGGCCTGTTTCCAGTCTTGTATTCTGTACATCATCTAACACCAGTATATATTTTCCTCGAAAATATTTTCGATATTCCTTTACAAAATTCATATTTACAATTAAACTTCTTTGCACCTGAAGAAAATGATCGGGCAATTGGTCCGACAATTTCCGTAAACTAAGTTCGGTCAGGTAATTTTTCCCATCATTGGTATAAAATTCAACATATTTATCGCTCGCTTCAAAATAGGTAATGTTAGCTATTTTGATGAGTAAAACCCTATCACCTATTTTATGCGGAATAGATTGCAATGTCTTTTGCTTATCCGGTTGTTTTAAAAGATTTAGCAACTCGTTTACCTTGAATTCTTTACCGGACGATTCATTACGGTTGAGTTTATCCATTGTCAACTTTAAACGTTCCTGTTCAACGGGTTTTACCAGGTAATCAATTGCCAGTGTATTAAATGCCTGCAAAGCGAACTCTTCATAAGCGGTACAAAAGACCACCTGTGGTATATGCACCAGTTCTTCAAGCATTTCAAAACCTGTTTTTCCGGGCATTTGAATATCAAGAAAAATCAGATCGGGTTTTAAGGTATTTATCAGTTCTGCTCCTTCAACACCATTTTTGGCTTCTGCAATAACTTGAACCTGTTCGTAGCTTTCGTTTAACATAGCTGTTAATCGTTGCCTGGCTATCGATTCATCGTCTATTATTATTGTTCTGTAAATACCCATTCTAAGAAAGTTTTAATATGATTTTTTTCTCCGGCATGTTCATAAAATGCATTTCAAATTTATCGGGATACATCATTTCCAGTTTATCGTAAATGCTTTGCAGACCAAATCCCGGTTCCAATTCCTTCGGAAAATCAGGTCCATTGTCGGCAACAGTAATTTCCAATGTGTTTTTCGCTTTGCGAAATAACAGTGCTATTTTCCCATTATCCATCAGTTTCGACACTCCATGTTTTACTGCATTCTCTACCAATGGTTGTATAATAAAGCGCGGAACTTTCTCAGTCTTTAATTCGTCCGGTAAATCTACATGAAAATCAAGCCGTTCGTCGAAACGTACTTTTTCGATATTTAAATAAATCTGTACCATCTCTACTTCATCGCCCAGTGTAGACCAGTCCGACTGCTCTTTATTAATGGAATAACGAAACAACTTTGAAAGTGAAAGAGCCATTTGTTCTGCCTTATCGGCATTAATTTTTGCCAAACCTGCAATGGAATTTAAGGCATTGTATAAAAAATGGGGGTTAATTTTTGAATGCAAGGCATTGAGTTCTGCTTTGGTTTTTAACTCACGTAAGTGGGCTAGTTTTAATCCATTTTCAACCTGAATTTGTTTTTCTTTTTGTATAAAAAAACTAACCAAAGCCCTTATAATACCGATAAAAGTAAATATGACTAAGGAGATAGTTACAACATGCAAATGATCTCCATTGATACTTAATAGGATAAAGAAATATACCGCTAGCGTAGGAATAATAGTTGTAGAAAGAAAATAAAACACCACCCTAAAATAATTATTTGATGATAAGCGGTTTACTCCCTTCTCAATCACCCTAAAAAGATTCACCGCCGGAAGTCCTACAATTAAAAGGATGAATACGATGGCAATTAGATCAATGGGAGCATAAAAAGTCAAATAAGGATCTTCCAGTTTTTCTGTAATTACCGTGTAAGCAATAGCCACTATTCCTAATACCAATAGCGCCATGGCAGAAATAATATTAAACAACAGTAATTTGTTTTTCACCTTGCTGCTAATATGCTGATATACTTTTATTAAAATCCAGGTAAAAAGAAATAGGATAAGAGCGAAAGGGAATATCATGATTTTTTTCGCCATATTTTTCTCTTGAATCCAATCCGGGTAAAACTGTATTTCCTTTTTTGCCTTTTGCAGATTGTGCTCATAATCCAGCGAGTAAACAGCTTTAATCAACGCTTTGTCAAAGTCACTAAATTCTTTATAAATCGGTCTAAGCTCATCGGAATACCAACCGGAAAAAATACTTGATGGCTTATTGGGTAATTCCCTGCCTCTTTTAAAGTAATAGTCTAAATTAATCCGGTTGGGATATAAACCATAAAATAGAAAATTTGGCAGAAAATGTTCAATGCTGTTATCCGGTAAGTTGGATTTTTGTATAATAAGGTTACAATGATAAATTTCATCGTATCTATAATTATACGTATAATTATTATCTGCTGACCTTTCTATTCTTACAATATTTTTGTGTGAATCTTTATTCAGGCTATCGATAAAATAGATTTCCAGATTTCCTCTTTCCTGAGCAGTCAATTCTAACCTGATGGTTTCACAAAGTCCATTTGCTTTTTTTATGGCCTCGCTAAGCATAAGAGAATCCTCAGCGATATAATTTCCATAAAGTTTAACAAGTATAGTGCCCTCCTCCCATTTTTTTAGGTAAGATTTTTGTTTCTCGCTGCTAAATACTAACGCATCCCATGGTTCTCCTGGTAAAGAATTATGTACTTCAGCTTTTATTAAACACGAACAATAAATTAAAATACAAATAAAAATACTCTTTTTCATAACTGTTAAAATTAAAAGTTTCTGCCGGTAAAAGAAGTGAATTGTCGAATGTTGGAGAAGTAATTTCCGACGAAGTGGTTGATTCGGTTCTTGAACTGGTTTAAGACAAGCGGACTGCAGTATAATTATAAGAGGATGGCGTTTTTTTTACTTATCAAGATATATAATACGTTGAAGCGGGCTACTACATCTAGCACACTACTTCCCCTTTATTAGACTATACTACTTGTTATGCCATTGGGAATACTCAGTTATTAACAAAATAAATTTTATTTCTGGATTTATCCAAAACATCTCCCCAACTGAAGCACGCTTCCTTGTCACGCATGCCGTACAACGTTCTCACGGTAAGAAATCGTTGGGGGAGTTCGTAGCCACTTCACTATCAAGGTGCAACGAACTTTGATGCGAGAACCAAAGCTCGAATACCCACTTCGCCCCCAATGTTTTATGACCGCGTGTAGCGCGTTTTTTATTTATTTTTCTCAATAATATCAAATACTGGTTTTGAATCAAAATAAACCTGCCATTGTTTTATTTTTCCATCTTCTATTTCTGCAATCCAAGCTGCTGGTAATTTCCAATGATTATTTATTTGCTCATTCTTTTTTATCTTATAAGTTCCTTCTGCAAATCCAAATAATGCAACTGAAGTATCGTTCTCAAATGCAGTTTTAATTTCAATTTTGTAATCAGTAAACCATTCGAAATATGCAGTCCAAGCTTTCTTATTATTCTCTTTTCCAATCATGGTATTGTTTTGAGAATCTATAAACTTATGATTTGGATGCATTAAACCTATCATTCGTTCTATGTTAGCTGAATTAATTGCTGAAACAAATTCTTTTACTATTAATAAATTCTCAGAAGTTTTATTATTTGTCATTTGATTTTCAGTTTTAAATAAATCAATCGCTTTTAAATAATTTTGAGCACCATTCAGTGTTTGGTCATAGATAAATCCATCTAAGTCAGGACAATGTATTTTAAACCATTCAACTAATGTATCTCTTCTGCTATTCCATTTTAATGTGTCAAAGTAAATCAATTCAAAATTGTCAATTTTAATAATATGGTTATTAACTAAATCAAATCTTGCTTTTATAAATGGTTGCTGTGTCATGTAGATATTTAATCCGATTACAAGTTTTCGAAAGAGTTACTTCAACGGAGTTATCAGAAATTTTATTTGAATTAATAATTTCATATTTTGGAGAAAAAACAGAATCCCATTGATAATGTATGTAATAATCCTTACTATTTTCGGATAATACAAAACCGCTTTCCATAGTCAATAAACTATCAGAAATACATGATTCTATCTGTTTAAAATTTGATTCATTTAATCCGTTAATATAGTCACCAACTATCTTTTCAGGTGTCAAATTATCAGATGAAGATTTACAGCTAAATTGAAGCAAATTTGTAATAGCAAATAAACAAATTAAAACTCTTCTCATATTGTTAATCAATTTATGTAACAGTCTGCCAAATGCGCTACAACGGTGTAGCTGTAACAGGAGTTGCGTCGCAAACCGCCTTTGTTTCTCAAGGCAATATACAAAAAAACTTACCATACGTATCATAATGCTAAATCACCAGCAATTACTGTTAAAGCCTGTTGTACCACGTTTTATTCAACCATTACGGATATCCCATCCAAGTTAAATTTCCTTACTCTATCTGTTGCTACTATTTCTAAAAAGTGTAGCATATCTCCAGGTTCAGTAAGTTTGAATGCATCCTTAATTTCATTGTCGAAGCGATGAGAATTAAAAACGTTTGTATAAATTAAAGAATCACCCCTCATAATAATAAGCCTAAAACTTGTAATTGGAAAGCTCAATGATATCTCTTGATTGATCACCTCAGATGATAGTCCAATTTGAGCTATTAGGATTTTTTTTGAAATTTTTCCCTTTCTAGCACCTAATAGCATGACTTCGGTATATGGTAAGAAGCTGTGTACTTGAATACATTTTTTACCGACATGTATAGTATCAATCCCTGAAATTGAATATATATCAAGACAGGTATTTCCTGGTTTTTCAGGGTGGACCAAAAATCTTTTGTCCAGTTTACGGACCGTTCCATTTGATGCGGTCATATAAAGTGATTCAAAGGAGTATCCATCTACTATAATCTCTATCGGGTTTTCCATTGGTAAGAGTCTCTGTTTAGGAGTAGATATAACAATGTCTTGTGCAAATAATGGCATAATAACAAAACACAAAAAACTTGTGGACACTATTTTAGACTTTGATAACAAACCTCCTATATTTATCATAAAACTATAATTTTGCACAATGTTTATTTTATATTAAGTTCAATAGAATTAATTCTCCGTTTACTATCATCTGGAAATTTAACAATAATACTATTAATGTATACAATGTCATCATTTTTTAGGTTTCGTAAAGCATCTTTAGTTCTATCCGAAAATTTATAGCCATTCTCCTGCTTTGTGAAAAACAAAGTATCATTTCTTATTATTATGATTCTGAAACTTTTAACAACAATATGCAAATCAATATCAAAATTGTCATAAGAAACAGCAACACCTATCTGGGCACTAAATAATTTACCAGATATCTCACCATATGAAATATCTGCCACTTTAGCCGTAGGTAGCGGTAAATCTATTATCCTAACTCTTTTTTTATCAATCGTTATAGTGTCTCTTTGGTGAATTGTTTTAACATATATATTTCCATATCCAACTTTATCGGGTTTATATTTATAGCTCGTACTATCTCCAATTATTACTCCGTTATCTGTGGTAAGAAAAAAGGAATTATAACTATCCTTTATTAGATAAACATTAATTGGATTATAAACCTCATTATAAAAAATTGAATGTCTTGATGGTTCTATAACTGAAATTTGAGAATATCCATTCTGAATAATAATCAGAGTAATAGTTAATAACCAAAATATTTTTATCGCTCTAATCATCAATTTTGTATCAATCTAATTTTATGCTCAATTGCTGATCCAATGTGGTACAACACCCAAATAAACGCAATTGCGTTTATTTCTTTTATACCATTGCTTTGTTTTTCAATCGAATATAATTCATACCACGTTAATATTCAAGTGTATTCCAAATCTTAAACGACAATAATCGACTAACAAACGGATATGACTTTTTTTATTGACTCTCAAAATATACATTATCCCATCACATTGTTAAATGTTTAATCGGGTGTTCCATAAAGTAATTTGACAGAGCCTTGAATGGATTGCCCACGCAGCAAGCAGAAAGGACATCAATGCAACATGTTAACATCGAAACAAGAGATTTTAATTTCCGATTCCCCCTTTCTTGGTATCGCTTTCCACATCAGACTTACGTTCTGACTTTTTAATGGCCTTTCCTTTGTTGAACTTATAGGAATAAGTAAGCTGCACAAACCAGGAGGCATCGAAGTACTGTGTGTTTTCTGAGTAAATTGTGGGGGTTTCGGTAATTGTTTTCTGAAACCTGATCTGTTTCGAGAATGGCAGCAGGTAGAAAATTCCCCAGGTGTGGTTCTTGATCGTATGCTGTCCACCTAAACCATAAAACAAGGGGTTGTAAGTATAGGTCTGTGCCGATTTTGTTTTCCCGTTGTAACTCACAAAGGCAAAGGCATGCATTTTTTCTTTGAACAGAGGGGCATATACATAGCTGGTCAACCTATAGGAAAAATTATCCTGGGCTTCTATACGCAACGAATCATTGCCAAAAGCATTGAAATGACTCTTATATATGCTTCCGTTTACATTGAATGAAAAGAGGCTTGCATTTAGTCCAAATCCCTGCTCATAACCCGTAAGTACATTCTCTGGCGAATGAAATATAACCTCTTTTTCAGTTGTGGAAGATAACCTGGAAGCTGTAAGGTTATCAATCTTATCGGAGTATATCTCATGATAAACATAGGGCGAGAAGTTGATCTTTTTGATATTCATGCTATAACTTAACTGCAACTTGTTTTTATCTTCTGGCTCAAGGAAGGGGTTTCCGGTTGAGATCGATTGGTCGTTATTCAATTTCTCATAAGGATTCAGTCGGTATAAATCGGGCCGGTTGATCCGTTTGTTATATGTAAATTTAATGCTGTGTTTTGGATTAAACTTATACATAAGGTTGGTCGAAGGCAAAAAGGTCGTATAACCTGGTTCAATTTCATCATTGATATTGATCATACTGTTTTCGACACGCAAGGTGCTTTGCAATGAGAATTTCTTCAGGTTCCAGTAAAAACTAACATAACCTGCATTCCTAAGCTCCTCATATAAATAATTGTTGGTTGCAGGTTCGTCTTTTGTCCCGAATTCGTACTCCATATGCTGGAGATAAAACTGATAACCAGCCTCCAGTCGCATGGAAACTCCAATAGGCTGTATATAGTCTGCCCGGGTACTCAAGTAATCACGTTTGTTAATGGTTAGCTCATTTCTGGTTGTTAAATCCAGTGGATCTGCTACTTCCGGAAGAAGCAACTTTTGAATGAAACTGTTTGTGTCTTTGGAATGAAAAAAATAGTAATTGGATTCTATCGTAAATTCCTGGATTGGTTTTTTAAACTTTTTCCGATAAAACAAGGATATGTTGGACTCCGAGCTTTTGGTATCCACCTTGGTTTCATTCTCCTGTTCATTCACCAACTGTCTGTTCAGCAATATGTCGCCGTTGTTTAAAAGGTTTATCTTATTGGTATATGGTTTGTAGCTATAGTTTAAACTCAGGGTATTTTTATTGTTCAGGTAATAATCGAAACCAGTATTGATTGAAGAAGCAGAAATACTGAAATCACCTGAACTAGACATATCAATGATGGAATCCATTAACAATTGATTTTTGGGAAGTGTCAACCTGCGATAATCTTTACCTGAAATATTAAGTTGTTGAATAAAGGAGTACCCCGAAACGTAAAATGTAACCTTCTCCCGTCCATAATCGATGCTGGCCATAGCTCCCACAGTAGGTTTATCTACAGGCTTTATTTGCATTCCGAAGTTTCCGTTAATTCCCCTACGGGCTTCTGGCTTCAGTATAACATTAATAACTCCTTCAATATCCCCCTCATACCTTCCTGAGGGATTATGGATCACTTCTATGGATTCTATATCTCCGGGCAATATTCGAGCCAGAAACTCCTTATCGCGTTGCTTGCCATCTACCTGGATAATAAAATTGCTTTTGCCATTAAGTGTAACATTGTTATTAAAATCAACCTGCACCGATGGTATTTTCTTGAGCACATCGTAGCCATTTGTCGACGTCTTTTCAATTTCCGGAAGGATTTCATATACTGTCCGGTCCACCAGCTCCTTGGCCTTGACATAATTGCCTTTCACTACCACCTCATCGATCTTTTCTGTTTCTTTCGAAAGGAAGATCGTATCTGCTATAACTTCTTTTGCACCTTCCTTCACCTCTATGGAAATACCATTTTCCTGAAATCCGACAAAGGATGATTTCACAAAATAACTGCCAGGTTTGACATTATCGAAACTATACTCCCCGGCCATGTAGGTGACAACACCTTTTATCATCGAAGAATCGGGAAGACCAAGCAACATGACATTTGCAAATTCGACCGGCTGGTTTTCCTGAACAGAAAACACAAAACCTTTGATAGTTTGTGCGTTGATGCTACTGATCTGTAACAAAAGAACTAAAGCAATGAAAATCTTTTTCATACTAGGGATTTTGATTTTGATATTGCGAATAAACCTATATTGCCAACACTAAGTCAACACCTTTAAACCGGGTAAAGGGGTAAGCACTAAACAATTGAAAGATTTCTGTCCAATAAGCACTAATGCCTACATTTACCCCACAACCAAGCCTTGCCCAATTTGTAAAATGAAATGTTCAAATGAAAACCTGGGCTATCTGGTATTATCTTTTATGGAAGTGCGACTAATTCGTTGGTAGAATTAATTTCAATCGGAATAGTCATGTTTTGTCCCTGGGCACTTACAGCAAGTTCGCCTTTGAGCTGCTGCTTGCCTTCTCCCTTAACTATCCAGCCAGTTTCAGCATCAACAGTAAGCTCTACTTTTCCAATCCCACGGATATCGGGTGTAATTTGTGCTCCATTCATCTCCATTGTTCCTGGTGCCGATTCGACGATTATGTCACCTTCAATAGAGGCTGATTTTTTTTCAAGCCCCCCAAGTTTATATGTTCCATTCGACATAAAATTCATTCCTCCACCCGATAGGCTCAGGTTGACATCCCAGGTATCACCAATTTTAACAACCGAGCCTGGCATATAAGCGGTAACCGACTCAATCATACTTTTGAGGGAATTCTCCTCAACCATCATTTTAGCTCGTCCTACAATAAAGGCTGCAGTTTGTCCCTGCAAAGTATCAGTTCCACTTAAAATCCCTTTTACAGTTGGCTCCAGGTTTATAAACTCAACCACCCTGCCTGCATTATTCAATTTAACCAGGAAGGTACTATTGGTCATACGGTTCATGATACATCCCATTACTTTTGCCGGATCAGAAGAATTAAGATCGCCAGGTAAAGCTGAGTTGATCTCCATAGGAGGCTGGCTGATTATTGTTAGAATTGTATCAAACTTAACCTCAGCTATTATTTCCCCATCCATCTGTTTCAGAGGCTTGAGTGACATAATACTGGTACTGTTTGTTTGCATATTCTGCTCATTGCCCATAACAGTCTGAACCGTAGTCTGCACAGCAACATTTTTTACCCTGTAGACTTTGTTTAATTCAAGATGATAAGACAGGTCAGCCTTTTTTTGTGCAAAAGCGGATATAGACAAAACAGAGATTAGAATAAAGGAATAAAGGTTTTTCATGGTTTCCAATTTATAGTTGATGTAATAAAAAGTAAGATCAAATTCGGAAAACGAAGTTACAAAAAAAGTTGATTTCCATTTTTATTTTGGGTTCGGCTACCGGTTAAATAGGTGTCTTAGCCGATAATTTTCCGAAATTAATAGTACTCGTAATTGGTTTCTGTCTAATAAACAATGAGGCAGTATTGTAAGGTTTTTATGTGCAACAGTTTATACGGTATTTTTCTTGCTCATTCCTCATGACTCCATGCTGCATCAATACAAAAACGTGCTTTCTGACATGAAGTTCTGCTCAACGTGCCGTCTTATATTTTAACCCCATTTCCAACTGTGAAATATGGAATCATTTATCTTTGTCATCCCCTGCCTCATAGCCCATGATCGACAGCATCTGCACTGCATATCTCCGTCCTAACTTCCGATATCCTTCATGGTCGAAGTGGGCAATATCCTGCCCTGTACATCCATTCGAAGATATAACATAAGCTGTAGGAATAACTTCAGGAAGAGTATTGATTATCGGGTTCATACTCGCACAACAACTGCTATCGGCAGACAAAACTTCTCCGGCTAAAATTGGTACAGATTTGTCATTCAGCGAGAGGTCTTCCAACATATTGTTGTAAATTTTCTTTACATACATTGGCCATTCACCCTGCCCTGTATTTGTTTCTCCTTGATGTAATAAAATCCCTTTAATAACACCATCTTGCTGGGCCAATCTGGCAAGGTCGATAAGATACTGATAAGGATTGCCTTCATAGGCTGCCACTTTGCTGGTAAACCAATTTTCTGAATAAGTGGAGTCATACTCTGTATAAATATCTTTATCAAACAACCTGATATCGCAACCGCCAATGGCAACATTAATAACACCTATTGTAATGCTGTCTGGCAGGTTTTCGACCATGGTACGCCCAAAATAATCTGCCGGCGAAAGTTTGGAATGGCATTGGCAGGTAGGTGGAACTGCCGGATACCATGTTTCTTTTGTTCTGTTCAGGTTTTCGCAATCCAGAGCCTGAAACAGCTTAAAGCGATTATCCACTGTTGTATCCTGGCTTTCAATTGGGCCCATTCCTTCCATATTTGACTGCCCAAAACAGAGAAAGATATAAAAGTTGGGATCTTGTGCATAATTACTAAAAGTTAGCAGAAACAGCCCAGCAATTATAAAGATTCTCATTGGTATTCTTTGATTTTTCATAGCCAATCCCGGTTTAATTAAGAACGAAGTTAATTCAATAATTTTCTGTCTCAAAAGTAAGACATTGAACGAAAAAACAAAACACCACTTTTTAAAACAAGAATGCCTGACTTGCCTTTCATTTAAGGTGTTTAACCCAAATAATTGTTAGAAGGTGTATCTATAGGGGGTTGCTTACAGATTGGAAATTTTCAAGAAATAATTTTTAAAATAAATACCACTTTCAAAACCACCTATTTTGATTGTATATTCATTTGGATTGTTCCTATTAAATGAATTAACTGTTGCTCCAGGAGTAAAGGGATCCATTGGATTGTCTGCATAAGAATAGCAGACATTGTACGATTCATCATGACATGAGCTACCTAAATACATCAAAATATATTTATCCCGGAATATGCATTAGAAAATCTATTACATATTGAAATTGCTTCAATATAAGTCGTTTCACTTACTTGTTTCTAAGCACCATAGCGGTGCTATGGTTCATCTCACCAAGCCCTTCAATTTTTGCATTTTCAACCTTCATAACGAAGTTCTAATACATAATCCGGGTTTATCGCACTTATACCCCATCTGCTCTAAACAGTCAATCGTCCCCTTTAAAAAAACTGGCATACTTACTATTCAACAATCCACTCATGTATACCCGTTGATGCCTTCTCTGGTAGTTTGATATTCATACGTAAGGCAGTGGTGTTTACAGGCTCGAAGCTGGTCTCTGACCATCCATCCTTTACTACCGGATATTCGGCATCTACCTTCTTCCAGGATTTGCCCGATTTATATTCAATGTTCCATTCGGCTGGCACTCTGCATCCGCCAAAAGGAGCATCATCGAACCAATAGACTTTTACTGACGAAACAGTCTCGCTGGACTCAAAATCATACTGAACCCATTCCCATGAATTGTTTTTTGGCCAAAAGTGAAAATAAGGCCAATTGTGGTCAATTGAACTTTTAGGCTCATTCTGATCATTAATGGCTACAAGTGCTTTTGACTCAATACTTGCAGACACCCTGCTTTTACTGGCAATACTTGGAGGTGGCAATGGCCTGACACTGCTCGTGCTTACAGGTAACCAAACGGTCATCTCACCAGGACCTTTATTGTTCCATGCATAATAAGGGATTAACATAAGATCCTCAGGTTCTCCTATTTCAATTTCTTTTTGCAAATAATAGCGGGCAAGCTGTGCCTTTGTTTTTATGACCTCAACTCCATTTAAAAGAGTATCGATAAATTCAGCTGTATACTGAGCATCTTCTTTAAACAGGAGATTTAAAACCCGATGTCTTTTATTATAAGGCCATTCGGCACAATAAACTATCGGCCCCCTTTCTATGGCAATCCTGTCCCTATCAGCTTCTACCCTATCATCAGCAACAACTTTTCGAACTTCCATAGGGATTTCCAGGCTAAGCATATCGCCCTTGGACCATTTCCGGTCAATTACAGCATAACCTTTGTCCAATTTATATTTCAGCGCTTTACCATTTAGTGTAATACTTACCGAAGCAGATTTATCATCTTTAAATTGATACAAGTTTCCAGGAATCACTTCGTCCCTTGCCCAACCCGGGATGCGGACTTTTAAAGCAAATTTTTTACGTACGGCAGGGTTCACTTCAATATCAACTTTTCCGTCCCAAGGATAATTCGTCGCTTGCTTTAATTCAAGGCTAGTATCCATGAATGGGAATTCTGCTTTGTTGGCCATAAAAAGGTTAATAAAGACTTCATTTTCTCCCTTGGCGTATATATATCCGGGCAAGGATGGTAACAAGCGTGCCACATTAGGAGGGCAACAAGCACACCCAAACCACTTGCTCCTTTTATGTTGACCAAAAGACTCTAAAACATTTGGATAAAAGAAGCGGTCACCCGACAAGGATACTCCGGAAAGAAATGAGTTATAAAGGCTACGCTCAAGCACGTCATAGTATTTAGCATCTCCATCGTATAAGAACATGCGTTGGTTCCAGAAAATATCACCAACCGAGGAGCAGGTTTCGCAATAAGCCGATCGGTTAGGCAGGACATATGGGGGATCAAATCCTTCATTTCCACTTCCTGAACCAATACCTCCGGTAATATAGGTTTTTTGCATAACCAGATTTTCCCATATCTTTTGTACAGCCTCAAAATAAGAGGGATCGTCATAAAGCGTGGCAATGTCTGCCATTCCAGAATACATGTATGTAGCCCTTACAGCGTGGCCTACTGGTTCTGTCTGGTCCACAACCTTTTGATGCGATTGGCTGTACTCCTCTCCACCTGGTCCGCGTACATCCAGAAAAAACTTGGCCAGGTCTAGGTATTCTTGTTTACCTGTAACCTTGTACAAGCGTACCAGTGCCATTTCAACAATTTGATGTCCGGGATAAATATGGAGTTTGTCCGGTCCAAAATCTTTGACCAGCAATTGAGCATTCTTTTCGGCAATATCCAACAGGCTTCTTTTTCCGGTAGCCTGATAGTGGGCAACGGCAGCTTCGTACAAATGCCCACAGTTGTAAAGTTCATGACTTAATTCCGGTGCTTTGACCCAACGCTCATGACCGCTCCAGGGGTGGGCATGGTCAGGATCAATGGTACGGGTGGTGTACAAATAACCATCTTCTTCCTGTGCCAATCCAACATAGTAAATAAGGGTATCCAACTGAGCTTCAAGTTTCTCATCAGGTATTGTCTGAAGCGAATAACTGGCAGCTTCGATTAATTTGTAGATATCTGTATCATCGAATGGATAATCTGTACTGAATTTACCTTTTTTTATGCCTCCGGCAACTTTAAAATTGTTGACTCGGCCTGTAGTGTAACACTGATCAATTGCAATAGGTATAGTAACTTCGAAATTCGTTTTAATACGTGGTGCCCAGAAATTATCTGTCAGGTGCACAGATGTAAAAGGAACAGGCTCAATTGAGTAATCTCCATTACTTTCTGGTTGCTGTTTACATCCTAAAAACAAGGAACAAAAAAAGGCAACAACTATTATTGCTATTGAATTTTTTTTCATCTGTATTAAATTCTAAAAGTTTGATCAGCAATTATACTTCATTTTATTCATAAAACATTATTGAACTGGCATTTACCCAAACATTCATTTTTTCCCTTCCCAGGGTCCGACCCGAAATAGTATGGAGATGCCCGTTGCTGTGGTTCTATGCCCGGTTATTGGAATATCACCGGAACAAGCTAAGACAGTTCCTAATTTTGTTATTCAAACCTTCACGCCTATTACTGAGCAGTGGCAAATGCTATTCAGACTCTTTTTCAATCTCGTGGAGTAAGGCTGACCTTTCTTCAACACTCAAGGAAAGCAAAGCTGCTTTTATCTGACTTGTATCCATTGGTTTTTTATTTAACGATACAAATTAAAAAGCTACCCTAAATCACTGCTAAACAAATAATTACTCCACACCGTTTAGGATAAAACAAATGATTGTTCTCACGAAGTTTTTTTTCTATGCTTTTTTTTTACTAACTTTTTTAAAAATTTTTAATTATAGCTGTATATAGTATGAATATCAGCTTTAAATGATCTCAAACAAACTAAACTAAAAATGTGTGAAAATGAAAAAAAAACTACTATTTAGCCTTCTGTTTTTTTTTATGCTGGCAAATGTATTTGGCCAGTTATCCGGAACTTATACAATTGATCCGGGACAAGTTGCCAGTGCGAGCAACTACACAACCATAAATGCTGCCGTAGAGGATCTAACAAATGGCATCAGACCAGATGGCGGACCAGTAAATGGTTTCGGAGTAACCGGACCAGTGATTTTTAATATTGCTGACGGAGATTACAATGAGTCAGTATACCTGAAGCCGATCTTTAATTCAAGCACCACCAATACAATAACCTTCCAATCGGCATCTGGTGACAGTACAAGTGTGCGCATTTATTATACACCAGATAACCTATCGAATTATTCAGTAGTTAGCTTTAACAATGCTGATTTTTATGTTTTAAAGCATTTAACCATTGAAGCTATTGCAGGTACAAGCACTACATACGCTGTAAGAGTCGATAACAATAGCCAAAATAATACGATAAGCAATTGTGTTTTGCAAGGTATTCAAACCAGCTCGACTAGTACAAGTTACTCTACCTTTTACCATTATGGTTCGGGCTGTAATGACAATCAATACCTGAACAACTTGGTACTGGATGGAAGCACTGGTTTTTATTTATATTATGGAAACCGGAATATAATCAAAGGCAACCAGTTTAAAGGCCAGCATTCTTATGGAATTTATATGAGATACAATACTGATTCCAAAATCATGTCCAACACTTTTACCAACCCGGACAATTACGATTATTATGCTATGTACTTGTATTATAATTATGACAGTACTCATATCATCGGCAACATAATTGATGGGGACTACTATATGGGCATTTATATGCGATACACCTATGGAACTGTTTCAAAACCTGTTGTTGTAGCCAACAACATGATCCACCTGGGTGAACTTTCGAACGGTAAATATGGCATCTATTGCTATTACTCAAACTATGTCCATTTCTACTACAACAGTATCAACTTAACAAACAATAACAGCAACGCACGGGCTTTCTATCTCTATCAGGGAACATCAAACTCTATACGCTTACAGAACAATAATTTTGCAAGCAAATATGGTCCAGCCATGTATATTAACACAACAGGACCTATAGAAATTTCAGACTACAACAACTACTATTCAGAAAATTACAATCTTGGATACTGGAGCGGATGGAGAAGCAACCTGGCAAACTGGCAATCATCTTCAGGACAAGATGCCAACTCTATCTCTGTAAGCCCAAAATTCTTTTCAAAAGCCGACCTTCATACTTTTGACAGGCAACTTGACACCCTGGGTATACCCAATAGTGAGATACTAACTGATATTGATGGTGAACTTCGAGATACTCTAACTCCTGATATCGGAGCAGATGAATTTTCCAGACTGCAACTGGATGCTGAGCTAGTCTCTGTTGATTCTTTGGGCAGTTCGATTTGTCCAGGCTCCCAGAATATTTATATTACCGTATTAAATTATGGTACTACACCTCTTACAAGCCTCGATATATTGGCACAACTAGATGGAAAAAATCCTACAAGCTATTCATGGACAGGCACTTTGGCGCCCAATTCTTCGGAATCAATAAACATAGGGGCGCTTGATTTTGATCCATTTGCTGAACAAACATTAAAGGTATATTGCCAACACCCAAATGCATCGGTAGATTCGAATGCTAGTAATGATACAATTGTTTTAGAATTAAACACGGCACTTCCTGGAGGAACCTACACAATTGGAGGAACCGAACCCGATTTTGAAAATTTTGGGGATGCTATTGAAGCAATAAGTAATAATGGAGTATGCGGTAATGTAGTATTCAATGTCCGGGATGGGGTTTATGAGGAAAATCTATTGCTTAATGAAATACCTGGAACTGATGAATCAAACACAATAACCTTCAGGTCAGAATCATCTGACAACTCTGTAGTTACTTTGTTATCTAATAATTTTGATTACACTATTAGGTTTGACGGAGCTGATTATGTCTCCTTCGAAGAATTGACCATTGAGCAGCCCAATAGCGGTAATGTTGTGGAATTCAACAATAACTCAGACAACAACCAATTTATAAATTGTGTGTTAAAAGGCTATGAAACTGAGAGCACATCAAGCAGTTATGCCGTAATATATGTCAGCAATTCCTATTTAAACAGTTCAAATATTTTTGAAAACAACTTGTTTCTTGACGGAAGCTACGGTATCTATTATCTTGGGCAAAACACAGGCAGCCTGTCGAAAGAGGTAACAATCAACAATAATATTTTCATGGACCAGTATTATATGGGTATCTATCTGCAATACCTGGATGCGCCTGTCGTTACAAACAACCACATTAGTACCAATACACTATATTCAAGTTATAGTGGTATATACATGTCGTATTGTGACAATGAATTCGAAATTAGTGGAAATAAAATTTATAGAGCTTATAGGGGTATTAGACTAGAATATAGCGATGCCACTGGTGGCAATGAAAGTATTATATCCAATAATTTTATTCAAACAGGGAAAGATGGAGTCTCTTATGGTATTGACATTTATAGCTCATCATACCTTAATGTATACTACAACAGTGTGAATGAAACCGGTATGAGTACTGATTCAAGGGCATTTTCATTTTCTACAGGTAACAACCTAAGAATTCTAAACAATATTTTTGCTTCGAAATATGGATATGCCTATTACATTGGCACATCATCTGCCATAGATACTTCAGAGCACAATAATTATTATTCTACCGGAGACAACTTGGCATACTGGAATGGTATTCATAACGATCTTGCCTCGCTCAGATCAGCAAGTAGCATGGATGTGAATTCAAGCTCTGTATTTCCTAATTTCGTATCAGACACGAACCTCTTAGTTGATAATATTGTTCTAAACAATAATGGATTAGCAGTACCTGAAGTTACTACTGATATTACCGGAGTTGCTCGTAATGCAACTACACCTGATATTGGTGCCATTGAGTTTGACGCTACCGGAACTTTAGATGCTGCAATCGTTTATTTAGGATCTGATGATATACTTCCTAAATGTGCCGGGTACTATAATCTTTATGGGGTACTTGTTAACAATTCTCCCGACACGCTCTTTACTTGTAATATAGAATGGGAACTTAATGGAGTGGCACAAACTGCTGCTGTATTTAATGACACCCTGGTATCTGGAGGAAAAACAAGCTTATTGGTCGATTCAATCCTTTTTGTTGAAGGTATGGATTACAAAGTTAAAGTCTGGTCTGATCTTCCAAATGGCTCTGCTGATGACTACCCTGAAAATGACACTGCTGAAACTACTTTATATGCAGCTTTAAATGGCACTTACACACTAGGTGGAACCAGTCCTGACTTTGCTGATTTTACAGAACTGGCAAATCATTTAAACTATGGTGGTTTATGTGGGCCTTCAACTGTGAATGTTAGAGATGGTAGCTACAATGAGCAAATACTTATCGGGTATATTAGTGGTTCCAGCGCAGCTAATCATTTAACTATACAATCAGAATCTGGTGTAAGTGACAACACAATACTCGAATGGGCTTCTAAAGATTATTTACACAATTATACTTTAGGACTGTACAACACAGATCATATATCTTTCAAAGACATAACATTCAAAGCTTTAGGTAATGATTATGGAACAGTTGTATCTTTTGAGGATAATGATTCATTATTCTTTACAGGAAACACCTTTAGCAGCAACATTGAGGCTACAGAAGATAATGAATATCTTAATTTACTGAATTCAATAAACAATAATGGAAAGGATAAACACTTTATCGGCAATCATTTTGTTGGGGGAGATCGTGCAATCTATCTTGATGGAACGGGAATTATATCAGGAACCGTCATAAGCCAAAATGAAATTTCAAATTCATTCTCTGGCATCTACATTAATGACGACTTCTCACCAGAAATCTCTGAGAATACTGTTCATGCTAAAATATCCGGAATATACATCAACGATGTCGATGATAATTTTATTATCAGCAAAAACAAAGTTCTTGTTACCGGAATAAATAATAATTATAATGTGTATGGAATACAAATGTATAACTGTAGTGCTGACACGGGTATAATATCCAACAATTTTATTTCTAATACCAACACCTATGATGTTAGTACGTATGGGGTGTATCTAAGCAACTCATACGATGTTCAGGTGCTATACAATAATGTAAGAAACTCAAATCCTTACGACTATAATTCGGCATTATATATTTACAGTGGAAATGGTTATGTGATCAAGAATAATATATTAGCCAATACAGGCAGTGGTTATGCAGCCTATTGCAATGGAGCATACAGTTCAACTATAGACACTTCAGATTATAACGATTATTTCTCGGAAGGTAATTATATATTCTATGCCAATGGGTATAAAATACCTAGTTTAGACATGCTTAGATTTGTTAGTGGGAATGATGAACTGGATTCAAATTCTGTGGTTGTTGATCCACTATTCAATTCAGCAACAGATCTGCATGTAAATGAAATAAGTCTGAATGCTTTAGGTGTACCAGTTAATTCAATTACCGATGACATTGATGGTGACCTCAGAAATATTGCAACGCCTGATATTGGTGCCGATGAATTTGATGTTATGAATGTCGATGCAGCCGTTGCTGTTATAAACACCAAGGAAGATTTCTTGTGCGATAATGCCTATACAGTATATGCTAAGATAAGAAACCTTGGGACAAACACCTTGACCAGCGGATCTGTAAATTGGTCGGTTAACGGAGTTACCCAAACAGCATATAGTTGGTCTGGAAGTTTGACCGCTGGTCAGACAACTGATAGTATAACATTAGGCACATACAATTACACACAATCGAGCAATGATCCGTTCAAGCTACTGGCATGGACTAGTTCTCCAAACGGAGCAACAGATGAAAAACCTGACAACGATACTGCTTCTTCTATGCTTTATCCGGGAATGTCAGGCAGCTTTACTATAGGACATAATGGCACCGAAGATTTTGCAAGCATTGGTGAGGCAGTAGATCGCTTAATGAATTCTGGAGGATTATGCGGACCAGTAACATTCAATATCTCTGACGGAACCTATGAAGAATATATCCAATTAGATGAATTAACAAGTTCTTCAGATACAAATACTGTTACTTTCCAATCAGCTTCGGGTGATGCTTCTCTGGTTACTATCACATATTCTGGAGGAGATTATTTTGATGCTGTGATAGCAATCAATGGTTGCGATTATTTGATCTTTAATAATATCACTGTGGAACAAACCAGTAGCTCTGATTATTGTATCCAATTTGAAAATGGAGCAACAAACAACTCAATTACAAATTGTGTACTCAAAAACAGTAACAATGGCTATGCAATCTATTCCGATAATTGGTATGATATCGAGGATAATAACAATTCTTTCACAAACAACGAGTTTTGGGGTGGTAGATATGGTATCTATTGGTATGGCTGGAACGATGGCTATAACATAGAAACAGGTATGGTTGTTGAAAACAACAGATTCCTCAATCAGGATAGATATGCTATCTATGTAGAATATTGCGACAGTGTTATTTTGAAAGACAATTACATTATTAATACTACCGAGGCTACTGGATACGACTATGCTATATATTTATACCAGGAATACTCTTCTGGATATTTTAAGGTAGCCAACAATGAAATCATCATGAATGAAGGTCAGGAAGGCATCTATATTGAATACGCTAGAGGATACTCTGACAGACCTTCGATAATAGCAAATAATTCTATATCCATAAATACTACACAAAGTTATGTATATGGTATTTATATATATGAGTCGGCAAATTTTGATGTGCTTCACAATTCGGTAAATATTGTGAATGCTTCTAATAATTCTTATGCCTTTTATGTAGAGTATGGTGCAAATATTAATATTTTGAACAACATTTTTGTAAATCAGTCTGGTGGTTATGCCTACTATTATGATTGGCCTCCTTATTCAATAACCAAGTCCGATTACAATACTGTTTATTCATCAGGATTGTCACCATTCTATCACTATAATTTTGGAAACATAAAGGATTTGGCCACATGGAATACCTATACTGGTTTTGATGCACATTCTCTTGAACTTATGCCTGTTTTTGCAGCTGATGACGATTTGCATTTGTGTGATTCTAAGTTAGATAATAAAGGAATTTATTTAGAATCCATACAGACCGATTTAGATGGGGATAACAGAAACACCCTTACACCTGATATGGGTGCTGATGAATTCACTGCTATTTCCAATTTTGATCTGGGCGGTACGATAAGTTTATGCAACGAACCTGTTACACTTGATGCAGGACCGGTTAATGGAACTTATCTTTGGTCTACAGGCGATACTACACGGACTATTTCTGTAGCAAGCACCGGAACTTACTCTGTTTCTGTGACTACCACCTGTGGAAGCACTTCAGATGAGGTTGATGTTATTGAAAGCACTGATATACCAGTAGCCAGTTTCACCAGCGAAATGTCATACCTGACAGCTGCATTTACCAATACGTCAAGCAATTCCACCAGTTATATTTGGAACTTTGATGATGGCAATACAAGCGCAGAAATGAGCCCTACACATCTGTACAGCAGCGAAGGCACTTATACTGTATCGTTAAAAGCAGTAAACAGTTGTTCCGCAGACTCAACAGAATCTACAATAGAAATCCATATTGTTGATCTTGAAGAATCTGAATTTGCTGAAAATGTTCAAATATATCCTAATCCAAACAATGGATTATTCAGCATTGGCTTTGACTTTAGCAGCAATAAAGATGCAGAATTACAGATATATAACATTGCTGGAAATTTGATGTACAATGACTCCTACAAGAACATCACTGCTGCCAATAAAACAATTGACATGAGTGATTATCCTACAGGAAACTATACAATAATCCTAAGGATTGATAATCAACTGATCACTCATAAATTGATTATTGAATAAACTACTAGGTCAAAATGCAAAAGAGCCTGCACGGAAAATCCGTGCAGGCTTTTATTTCAATATTACT
>JBNKPU010000070.1:0-29876 GCA_050295515.1 Bacteroidales bacterium
TGAAAATGCAAAGTTTGCTTATGAAGGTCAAATGTTCTTAGAGGAGACAATAGTGAAAATGGCCAATGTTGCCTATGAACTTACTGGCTGTAAAAATATTTGTCTGGCAGGAGGCTCAATGCTAAATGTTGTAGCTTGTAACAGGATTCTAAAAGAAACTCCTTTTAAAAATATGTTTGTGCAGCCAGCTGCATATGATGGCGGTAATGCTATTGGCTGCGGCCTTTGGGGCTATTACAGATATTTTAATGGCGAGCAAACTCCATACGCACATAAAACATACACATCTTATCTTGGTATGCAATACCCTCAGCAGGATATTGAAGATGCTATAAACAATTATGTTTGGGGCCTGCCATTTACCAAAGAAAAATTTGAAGATATGGATGCCCAGATAGACAAATTAGTATCCTTTCTTAGTAATGAAGAAGTGATATGTATTTTTAGAGGCCCATCCGAATTTGGTCCAAGAGCTTTAGGAAATAGAAGTTTTCTTGCCAATCCGAACAAAGCAGAAATGCTGGAATATATGAATGAAATTAAAGGCAGGGAGTGGTACAGACCAGTTGCTCCTATTGTCTTGGAAGAAGCTTTGCATGAATATTTTGATGCACCCTTTGATAAGGCTCCTTTTATGACTATAAATGCTCATTGCAAGGAGCACACAAAAAAACTTATACCTTCCGTCTGTCATGTCGATGGATCGGCCCGTGTACAAACAGTATCTGAAAAGTATAACCCTTTTATGACCAAGTTACTCAGAAGATTTGCTGAAGTAACAGGCCTACCACCAGTCTTAATTAATACATCGTTTAATATTGGTGGTCCGATTGTTGAATTACCCGCAGAGGCAATCAACACTTTTTTACGTGCAAATTATATGGTTAAGGCTTTATCACTCGAAGATTATATACTTGAATTACCCTATGCAGAACAAGATAAAGTCTAATATTCAAATACAATAAACAAATACCAAATATACAATACCCCAATGAGACGTTTTTTTGTTTCCGAACATTAACAAAAAAAGAAGAGGAACAACACAAGACCTTATCTCAACAAGATTATGGATTATAACTGAGATTTGTGTGCTGCTAATTTGGAAGGACATTCTGTTAAGAAACACCCCTGAATGTGATCATTAAGAAAGTATTATTCGAATTGTAATAAAGAAAAAAGGCTGCATCTTACGATGCAGCCTTTGTTTTATAATAAACTCACTGTATTACTTAACAATAAATTTAACAGATTCGCTAGTAGTAGCTGATTTAACAATAGCGAAATAGTTGCCCGAAGCAAGATCAGAAACGTTAAGAACAACATCGTGACCAGATACGTCAACAGTCTTAACATTTTGTCCAAGTAAGTTAACAATTTCGATAGAGTTAACACCATTCAAGTTTCTGAAGTTAACTACGTTGCTTGCTGGGTTAGGATAAACTTGAACACCATTGGCAGAAGTAGTTGATACAGATGAAGCAGGAGTACCAGCTAAAGAAACGATACCAAAAGCACGAACATCTTGCCATGCATTGTCTTCTTCAGCTCCTGAGCCAGCAACATCAGCGTCCCAAGCCAATTGAGCATCACGAGCTCCTACATCTGGGTCAGTTCCGTCAGAGTCAGCAACAGAAACGTCGAATCCAACAACATCTTTTTGAGCGTCAATGTAGGCATGAATATCTTCTGGAAGAGTTCCTGAAGGTACTATGTAACCCCATGGTATAAGAGTTTCAATATTCCATGAAGCACCCTGATCATCTATAGCGATTTGAAAAGGTACTGCATCAAAACCGTCAGCTTTTGCCGCAGTAGGACCAAAACCTACCTGAGAGATAGTATCCGGCAATCCACGGCAGATACGTATTTGAACTCCGTCAGGAGCTAACGAACCATCGCTAGCAACTCCAGCAGTATCGATGTTGAAGAAAAGCTCGACATTATCAAAAAGATAGCTGGGATCTTTACCAGCCAAAGCACCCCAAATGTGGGCTTCGTTGTCCTGTATTTCAAATGCAACGTAGAAACCTTCATAGCTCCAACATGTGTGGATACTTGCACTTAAGTCAGTTGCGCCACCAAAATCAGCAGGAGAGTTGAACAACTCACCAACAGCTACTGCGTCGGACCAAGCATCTTCAGTAATAAGACCATCAAGTGTAATACCTCCAGCTGTCATAGCTGGTACAGACATCGTTTCGATTGGTTCTATTAACTGAGCGAAAGAAACGCTCGAGATAAGAAACATTGCTGCAAATACAGCACTTAGATTAAGTAATTGTTTTTTCATAATAAAAAAATATTAAAGGTTAGTATTAGTAAGAGATTAGCATTCCTAGTACAATGATAACAATTTTTTTGAATAAAAAAAACTTTTCATAGCTTAGAATAATTCAATGCTCACCCACTTTGCATCAAGATAATGTTACTTCAATATTGTTTACTGATCCAGAGGGTTGCTCAGGAATCAAATTGCCTTCAATTTTTTGTCCATTTATTGAAATCTCTTTCACGCCCTTGCTCACACCATTATTCTTTACTCTAATATTATAGGTCGCTCCCCTGAATTTACGACTGATATTATACCCTGACCAATCTTTAGGTATACAAGGATCAATTTCAAGACCATCGTAATGAGGCTTAATACCTAAAATATATTGTGAAATGGTATAAAAATTCCATGAAGCAGTACCTGTAAGCCATGAATTCTTCGCTTCACCTGGTTTAAATGCATCCTTTCCAGCAATCATTTGTGAATATACATAAGGTTCTGTTTTATGCAGATCACTGATATCCTCAAGGTAGGCAGGACAAATTTTCTTAAAGTATTCCCAGGCTCTTTCTCCTCTTCCTATTAGAGTCTCTCCAATCATCACCCAGGGATTATTATGACAAAAGATGCCGGCATTTTCTTTATATCCGGCAGGATACGAGGAAATTTCTCCATATTCAATAATATATTTCGAAAAAGGAGGGTTATTTAGAACGATACCATATTCGCAGTCCAATCTTTCTTTTACTGAGTCAAGTGCTTTTTCACACATCCCCTCTTCGATCCCAATTCCGGCCATTGTACACCAACCTTGCGACTCGATGAATATTTTTCCTTCTTCGTTATCCTTGCTACCTACTTTTTTACCATAGTAATCATATGCCCGCAGGTACCAATCTCCATCCCAACCATGCTCTTTCACAGCTTCAACCATATCTTCGACATGTTTTTGTGCTCTTTCCGCTTCATCTGTCTTGCCTAATTTTTTACACAGCTCAACATAATCGCGACCATAAACCACAAACAAACCGGCAATCATTAGCGATTCTGCTTTTGATCCTTCAGTTTTATTTTCGGTAGTCTGGAAAGATTCATTCGGATCGTTCGAAAAACAGTTTAGGTTCAGACAGTCATTCCAATCAGCACGTCCTATTAACGGCAATTTATGAGGTCCCAGGTTATTCACAACATGGTCAAAAGAGATTGTTAAATGGTCAAACAATGATTTGGCAATACTTATATCATTATCAAAGGGAACCATTTCATCGAGTATCCCAAAATCACCTGTTTCTTTTATATAGCTAATTGTCCCCAGGATCAACCACATGGGATCATCGTTAAAACCACCACCAATATCATTATTACCTCTCTTTGTTAAAGGCTGGTACTGATGGTAACAACCTCCATCAGGAAATTGTGTTGATGCAATATCAATGATTCTTTCCCTTGCCCTTTCCGGGATCTGATGTACAAACCCGATCAAGTCCTGGTTTGAATCACGGAATCCCATCCCGCGGCCTATACCACTTTCGAAAAAGGAGGCAGATCGAGAAAAATTAAAGGTTACCATACATTGATATTGGTTCCAGATGTTGACCATACGGTCCATTTTATCATCTCCGGATTGAACACTATAAATGCTTAATAAATTCCCCCAATAATTTTTAAGTTCACTAAAAGCAGCATCGACTTTTTCAGTGGTGTTAAATTTTGCAATTGTCTCTTTTGCTTTTATTTTATTAATCACCCCTTTTGATTCCCATTTTTCTTCCTCCTTGTTTTCTATATACCCAAGAACAAAAACATAATCCTTGGATTCTCCTGGCTGAAGTTCAACCTCGATATAATGAGAAGCAATAGGTGACCAACCATGTGCAACAGACATTCCTGGCTTACCGGCCAAAACCGCTTGCGGTCCTTCAAAACCATTATACATTCCAATGAATGTTTCACGATCGGTATCGAAACCCTGAATTGGCGTATTTACCGAATAATAAGCATAATGATCTCGGCGTTCTTTGTATTCAGTTTTATGATAAAGTTCAGAACCGTCTATCTCAACCTCACCTGTAGACAGGTTTCTTTGAAAGTTTTCCATATCTGTTGCAGCATTCCATAATGCCCATTCAATAAAAGAAAACAGTTTTATCTTTTTAGTCTCCTTACTTGTATTTGAAAGTGTAAGTTTCTGAACTTCGGCATGTGTTTTTAAGGGGACAAAAAACAAAACCTCTGCTGTTACACCATTCTTTGATCCTTTAATTTTGGAGTAGCTCAAACCATGACGGCATTCATATTCATCAAGCTCAGTTTTCATTGGTTTCCAACCAGGAGACCATACCGTTTCACCGTCATTTATGTAAAAATATCTTCCACCATTGTCCATAGGAACATTGTTGTACCTATATCTTGTCAAACGACGGAACTTTGCATCTTTAAAAAAACTGTAACCTCCAGCTGTATTGGAAATCAAAGAAAAGAAATCCTCGTTTCCCAAATAATTTATCCATGGAAATGGAGTAGCTGGTGTAGTAATCACATATTCCTTGTTTGCATCGTCAAAAAATCCAAATTTCATTTTTCTCTTCCTTTAGTGTTTAAGAATTATGTTGAGCTGCAAAAGTAAAGAAGAGAATATTTTTTGCAAGAGCATATACTGAATAAAAACACATCAATAATACATCAATCTATTCTCAACTCTTAAAAAATGATAATTCTTCAAGTTTAAACACGTATTAGTTTTATTATTATACCAAATGTTATTACTTTCACGCAGTTTTTTACAAGTTAGAAAGAATGAAGAAGCTATTAACATTTGTAGTAATCTATTTATCATTTGTATACACATATGGTCAAACAGGATATACAGTAACAAGTTATAATTTTGCCCCCAGGATGGATGAAACCTCTGGTGGCATTTGGGGTAATTGGGAAAGAGAAATTTATGACACAATATATAAAAGTGATTCAGTTACTATTGATACAATATTAACCATACCAACTTTTGGAAATCCCGACTCTGTTTACATATCAAGTGTTGGCTATCCCAATTTCGGTGATATGTATGTACCCGACAATGAGGTTAAAATGAAAGCGCTGTGGAATGATTATACCCTTTACTTCCTTTTTCAGCGATTGGATGATGTATATGTGAATGGATTGACTGAATCTGAAGAAGTTGATACCACCATAAAAGAAGGCATGGACAATCTGGATGCAACAAAAATATATTTTTATCTAACCAACGATGCTTTAGTAATTGATTCCTCTACTTATTTTGATAGTTTATTTTCTTGGATTCAGTTTGTCTGGAATTCTGATCAGATGCAAGCAAGATTACCCTCAGGAGAAATGGTATATTCTTATGACGATTACTACTCAAAGTTAGTTCAGTGGTGTGAAGGGGATTACTGCTATACTAAACTAAGTATAGACTTGAATAAGCTTAAACCTCTTCTTGTGGATACTTTGAAAACGCAGGACGACTCTCTAAATTATAGCTATACACCATTTTTAGTTGAATCCACTGAAAACGACAAAGAGCTTATGGTTGACGACCTATACCAGTTACAAACCCGATCTTATTGGGGAATAAGCATTGACTCTAATGCTACTGATTATGTCAGTTCATGGCCTCTTCTGTATATATACAAAGATACTATTAACCAGTATGTTACACCGACTTTATCTGTTCAACAAAACTTTGCTGAGGTATACCCAAATCCTGCATCTGACCATATAAACATCCAACTTGAAGAATTCTCCGATGTTCAATATTATCTCTATGACATTATGGGAAGAATGGTCTTAACCGGTCAGTTTTATGATAACTCACATCAAGTATACATCGATGGGCTGAGTCCGGGATCGTATTTCTTGGTTATGAGAAACAGGTCTAATGGATCTATCATGAACAGAAAAATACTCGTTCTAAGGCATTAAAACATCATTATTTTTTAAAGCAGTGCCCATTTTTTGCTCATTACAGCAAAGATCAGGTAGGCTGTATAAATTAGATTAATTGCAATAAACAGGATATTGTATTCTACTCTTTTCTTTTTTATTCTCGTACGTATCATAATACCCAAATTTGGTACTATTGTAGAAGAAAGAAAAATTAAAAAATGGATATTAAATAAAGTATCGTACGGTACGTCCCCCTCTTCTAATTCCTTGGCTCCAAAGAGTAATAAGTAGGTAAAAGATAGAAATAAAAAAAGAAACACGAGGTACGATACTTTTAATGAAATAGTAGATACCGGTCGCTTGCGGTGAACCCTGAAAGGCTTAATTATTATTATTGAAATCACAAAAAGTATCAGATACCCTACCATAAAGAATACCTCAAACACATTATGGAAAAAATTGGCCATAGGTAAATTGTTTCTATTGCAATTTATACTATAGTCAGGCACAAAACAAATGAAGTATTTAACACTTAAGTTAGTTAGCGGCAACTAGTAAAGTGCTTCTTAAGTAAGATTGCAATAAACAATGAAAATTTTGAACATATAAAATGACTGTATTTTGAATACTGAATAATATATTGATTTTCATCAATTTATTTCAACTCCAATAAAACAACATTCTCCACATGATGCGTATGAGGAAACATATCTACAGGTTTAATCCGGACAACATGGTATTTGGCTGACAGAATCTCAATATCCCTGGCTTGAGTTGAAGGGTTGCAACTAACATAAACTATCTTTGAAGGAGCTGCGTTTAAAATAGTCTGAGTAACATCAATAAACATTCCTGCCCTGGGGGGATCTGTTATAATTACATCAGGTTTTCCATGTGTTTCAATAAAATCAGAAGTTAGAATATCCTTCATATCACCTGCAAAAAATTCAGTGTTCTGTAATTTATTAAACTGTGTGTTTTGTTTAGCATCCTTAATGGCCTCCTCCACGTATTCTATTCCAATAACTTTCTTTGCCAAGGGGGCCACAAATTGTGCTATAGTACCTGTGCCTGTATACAAATCATATACCGTTTCTTTGCCTGTCAATCCTGCAAATTCACGGGCTATTTTATAGAGTTCATAAGCTTGCTTTGAATTGGTCTGGAAGAAAGATTTTGGACCAATCCTAAATTTCAACCCCTCCATTTCTTCTACAATATGGTCTTTCCCCGAAAAATGGACCACTTCCAAATCGCCATATGTATCATTAACCTTGTTACTAACTATATAATTCAAAGAATCAATCTCTGGAAAATTGTCTTTTAGAAAAAACATTACTGAGTCGACCTCTTCTTGAGTTCCCTCACCAAAAATCATTAAAGCCATCCATTCTCCCAAATTAGAATTCCGCAAAATGATATTACGAAGAAATCCAGTTTTCGCTTTCTGATTATAGTATGAGAAACCTTCTTTAAGGGTGAACTCTCTTAGGGAAAGCCTTACACGATCAGAAAATTCATCTTGTAAATAGCAATGTTTAACATCAAGTATCCTATCAAATTTTCCAGGAACATGAAATCCCAAAGCATTCCGTTCTGTAACATCCTCTCCTCCCTCTACTTCTTCCTTAGTTAGCCACCTGGTTGAAGAAAAAGTATATTCGATCTTATTTCTATAGTGTGTCAGGTCTTCTGAAGCTAAAATAGGCTCAATATCAGGCAACTCAACCTTACCAATTCGTTGAAGATTATCAACAACTTGTTTTTGTTTGAATTCTAATTGTTTTTCATAAGGCAGGTGCTGCCATTTGCACCCACCGCAAACAGTAAAATGCTCACAAAAAGGAGCAACGCGAATGTCTGAATACTTTTGTATGCGAACAGCAACTCCCTCCATATAACGCTTCCGCTTTTTAATAACTTGCACATCAGCAACATCTCCAGGTACCAGCCAAGGTACAAATATCACCATATCGTTATGCCTGCCTATTGCTTTCCCCTCAGCTGCTACATCAACTATTTCAAGTTTTTCAATGAATGGTCTCTTTTTCCTCTTTCCCACGCCTTTATAATTTATTGTTTTAAAAAAACACGAAATACAGTTTTTTAATTTGGCCTCAAAGATAAAAAAGAGGAGCTTATAAATAACATTTTTAGATTATAAGAATAAATACATCAACAAAAGATCAAAAGGAATCAAATCTTATTAAAAATTATATTTTTGTAGTCTGATTGGAGAGCAAAGGCCTTGGATTTATGATTTCAATAGAGAATTTATTTTTACAGTTTAGCGGACAGCGCATATTTGAGAACATTGGTTTTATGATTGGTGCCAAGGATCGTATTGGCCTGGTTGGTAAAAATGGTGCAGGTAAATCCACTTTGCTTAAGATCATAACAGGCGAGCAATTGCCAGATGCTGGCAATGTTGTTATTTCTGAAGACATCACAATCGGTTATTTGCCCCAGCAACTTAAGTATTCCGACAGTAAAAATGTAATGGATGAAGCTTTAACTGCCTTCAATGAACTGAACAAACTTGAAGCTGAAATCAACCACTTGAACCAGCAGTTAGCCGAAAGAACTGATTATGAATCGGGAGAATACCTTGAACTTATTGAAATAGTATCAGAAAAAAACGACCGCATAAGCTTATTGCAGGGAGGAAATTCTGAAGCCTTGGCAGAACAGACCCTAAGAGGTCTTGGGTTTAAACGTTCAGATTTTGGCAGACCAACCAAAGAGTTCAGTGGTGGGTGGAGAATGAGGATTGAACTCGCAAAAATCCTGTTACGATCACCAGATATTTTTTTGCTTGATGAGCCTACTAATCATTTGGATATTGAGTCTATTCAATGGTTGGAAAACTTTTTGCTGAATTACCATGGAGCGGTTGTACTTATTTCACACGACCGGGCATTTTTGGATAAAATATCTCAAAGAACCATCGAAATTAGCCTCGGCAAGACGCATGACTATAAAGTGCCTTATACACAATATACCGAACAACGCAAAGAACGCCAGCAACAGCTATTGGCTGCCTATAAAAACCAACAAAAACAAATTGAAGAGACTGAAGATTTCATAGAACGATTCAGGTATAAAGCAACCAAGGCTGTTCAGGTACAATCTAGAATAAAGCAGTTGGATAAACTGGAAAGAATTGAGATTGAAGAGGAAGATCTGGCCAGGATAAACATTAAATTTCCTCCTGCCCCGCGCTCAGGGACAATTGTATTCGAAGCCGAGGACCTTTCAAAAGCATATGGCGACCTTTTAGTCTTGGATGAAGTCAAACTAATTGTTGAAAGAGGTGAGAAATTAGCTTTCGTGGGTAAAAATGGAGAAGGAAAAACCACTCTCTCAAAAATAATTGTAAATGAACTCGAAGCTGAGGGGAATTTTAAAACAGGACACAATGTAAACATTGGTTATTTTGCTCAAAACCAAGAAGAACTGCTTGATCCTGACAAAACTGTATTTGAAACAATCGATGACATTGCTGTTGGAGATATCAGAACAAAGGTCAGGGATATCTTAGGTGCTTTTCTATTCCGTGGCGAGGAGGTTGATAAAAAAGTAAAAGTATTATCAGGTGGAGAAAAATCCAGACTGTCAATTGCAAAATTATTACTTGAACCTTATAATTTACTTGTTCTTGATGAACCAACAAACCATCTTGACATGCGATCAAAGGATATTCTTAAACAAGCAATAATGACTTTTGATGGTACTGTTATTATTGTTTCGCACGACAGAGACTTTCTCAACGGTCTAACAGACAGAATAATAGAGTTTAAAAACAAAAAAACAAAGGAGTTCAGAGGAACAATTTATGAATTTCTCGAATCAAAAAAACTGGAGAACCTTGACGAACTAAATAAAACCTCGACGCTTCAGGTTAAAAGTGAAAAAGAAGGAGAAAAAAACAACAAGCTTCTGTACGAGCAACGTAAAGAGTTTGATAGAAAGAAAAGAAAATTAGAAAAATTGGTTCAAAACCTTGAATTTGAAATTGGTAAACTGGAAGCCAAACTAGCTGATATTGAAAAAGAAATAGCACTAGGCAAAAGTGACACACAACTTTTAACAGAATACGAATCGACCAAAGAAAAGGTACAAAAGGCAATGAAGGATTGGGAGAATGAGCAGCTTAATTTGGAAACATTGCTAAAAAAAAGGGACTAAAATTATATAAGACAAGAGACCTTCCTGATTAACAGGATTTGTATTTTTAGAATAAATACAGAGTTTTTCAAGTTAATAATTACAGATTATCGCTATTTTTGATACTGATTAAAGCATTCTTCAATGTTAAGACACAAACCAAAAATCACGTATTTTTTAATTGGTTTTTTCATCCTTGCTTTGTCTGTAATAGCATGTACCGGGTCTTATAAGGCTATTTCTGACAAGTGGGATATAGCTGCAATATATAATCCTGCAAAAAGCCGGATTCATCCCTCATTCAAAGTGTACCACAACTCCACAATTTCATCGACCCTATTTGTAAAACTATTTACTAATGAATTACTTTTCCAACCTCTTGGTCCAAATGGTGAAATGGTAAGTGATGTAAGTATGAAATACACCTTATTGGAAATAAGTGACAATAATAATTTTATCGCTGATAGCGGTACCTTCAACACAACTTTTTATAAAAAGAACACAGGAAAGTCCACTTTATCACAGATTCCAATAAAAGCTGAAAAAGGAAAATCCTATCATTTGAAAGTTATTACCAGGGACAAGCTCCGTAGAAGTTTTTATGTCACTTTTATTGATGTTGAAAAAACTGGCAAAATTGGGGAACAATTTTTCAATATCACGCACCTTGATGGCAGCCCAATTTTTAAAAATGCTTTAATTGGAAATGGCACCATTAGGGTTATGCATGCAAATCCAAGCTCAGACAAACTATACATATCCTATTTTAAAAATGAAACCCCTTTGCCGAAACCAACTTTTGCAGTGTCAAGTGATAATATTCTTTACGAGCGGCCTGATTCAATTTACAGTATCGATTACAAGCAAGGTATGGCTATACAATTATTATACGAGGGCTTATATTTTATTCAATTTGACACAACTTTGGATGAAGGAGTAAGCATTACTAAATTCGAAGATAATTTTCCTCAGGTAAAAACTAAATATGATTTAGTTGAACCACTTGCTTATATAACGACCAGCGCTGAATATAAGAAATTATTAACAAGCGAAAACAAAAAACTTGCCGCAGACAATTTCTGGATTAGGGCAGCTGGGAGTACAGATAAGGGCAGAGAACTCATCCGCATATTTTACAACAGGGTATATTTTGCCAATTATTATTTCACAACTGCACAGCCCGGATGGAAAACAGACAGGGGAATGGTATACATAGTATATGGTCCGCCACACAACCTCAAAAAGACTTATGAAGATGAAACCTGGTATTACCATAATCCAGGGTCTCCTGAACCTATAAGCTTTACATTTGTCTATTCACCAAGCAAATTTTACATAGATCAATATAAACTTAAGCGCTCAGAGGGACATACCTGGCATTGGCGTGAAGCAGTTTATGCCTGGAACAATGGCAAAATATTTTTACAAGAATAACAATATGGGTAAAAGTTCATCAAAAGAGCAAATAATTGGGCTAAGGCCAGTAATTGAAGCAATAAACTCTGGAAAATCATTTTCGAAAGTGTTTTTCAAAAGGGGACTTAAAGGCGACCTGTTTCATGAATGCTCCAACCTTGTCCGACAAAATAAAATCCCTGTCCAGTATGTCCCAAATGAAAAACTCAATCAATTTTCAAGGGCGAATCATCAGGGGGTTGTTGCTTTGATATCTCAAATACATTACCACGAAATCAGTCAGCTGGTCCCAACAATATATGAATCAGGTAAAGATCCGTTTATCCTGGTTTTAGACGGCATAACAGACATTCGAAATTTTGGTGGAATTAGCCGTAGTGCTGAGGCTGCAGGTGTAGATGCCATAGTAATTGGCACAAAAAAATCGGCTATTGTTAATTCCGATGCTTTAAAAACATCAGCAGGTGCTTTAAACAGAATACCTGTATGCCGTGAGGAAAATTTAGAAAGCACTATAAAATTTTTAAAAGATTCTGGAATCAGAATAGTTGGAGCTACAGAAAAAGCAAATACGCTTTATACAGAAGCTTCGTATACAGGTCCGGTTGCTCTGGTAATGGGAGCTGAAGACACAGGCATATCAGTAAGTATTTCTGACCAGGTTGATGAATTGGTAAAGATACCTATGCAAGGAGATATTGCTTCGCTTAATGTTGGTGTGGCATGTGGCATAATTTTATTCGAAATATTAAGGGTACGCCTTCAAAATATGTAATTCCACATATAAAAAATGACTAGTTGTAAAAAAAATATAGTTACTTTCAAAAAAGTTTTTTACTTTGCACTCAACTCAAAATCTTGTCCAACCCCAATAATCTACAAACAGATTAATTTTTCAGTGTAATATAAATATATCATGGCAAATAAAGAATTTTGGGATGAGATTTGGAAGCCTGTTTTTTTCCACGGAATAAGCCAAAGTGACAAGTATGAAATCTCAAATTATGGTCGTTTACGAAGATGGATCGAAAAGAAAAACGATTGGGTAATTCAAAAACCATCTAATGTAAATGGCTATGCGTACTTTTCGTTCAGGACTGAAGAGTCAGTCCTTGACCGAAAGAGGGTTACTAAGAGTCTACACCGACTTGTAGCTGAAGAATTTCTGGATAAACCTTCAGAAGAGCATGATAATGTGGTCCATATTGACTTTAACAAATGGAATAACCATATTAAAAACCTAGTGTGGACAACACGAAAAGAAATGTTTGCCCATAGTAGAAAAAGTCCCAGAACTGCAGCTGCAATTGAGAGAAGAAAAGGTGAAATTACCAATTCAAAGCTTACGGAGACTGAGGTAATGAGACTGAAAAAGAAACTAAAACGGGGCAAAACACCTCTGTACAAAATTGCTAAGGAATTTGGAATTACCCATACCCAGCTTAACCGGATTAGAAGAGGTGAAAACTGGGCGCATGTAAAAATCAAATAAAAAAATGCTATACATAAAAAAAGCTGCAATAAAATTGCAGCTTTTTTTTATGATTGATTGAATCAAATCTTTCTTTTACATTTTCTTCTTAATTGTTTCAAGCTCACGGATAAGTTCTTGTTCACGTCTTGCTGATTGCTCCTGTGTAGCCCTTAGTTCTTCCATGTTCTGACGCATTTCCTCTTCTTGTGCAGACATTTCTTCCGCCTGCTGCTGTGATTGTTCAAGAAGCTCCTGAGTTTGAATGTTTGACTTTACTGAAGATATGGTAGCGGCAATATTCTCTCCTATTCTTTCCATAAATTCAATTTCGAATTCCTCGTAGATATTGAAAGAGGCTATTTCCATGATTCCAAAAACATTATCGTTGTAAGCCAGGGGTACAAGTAACAAACATTTTGGTTTTTCCTCACCCAACCCAGATGAAATTTTAATATAATTATCTGGTATTTCTGTTAAGAATATTTTTTCCTGTTCCTGATAACAACGTCCAACAAGTCCCTCTCCAACTTCAATCCTGCGGGTTAAAAATTTCTGCCTATCATAAGCATAACAGGCTGTCATTTCAAGAAACACATTGTCTTTATCGTTGTCGTTTACAATAAATATTCCTCCTTGGTTCGAATTTGTATATTGAACCATGTTGCTGATAATATCAAAAGTGAGCTCATCAAGATTATCGCTATGTTTTCGCTGGATATCACTGAACAAAGCTACACCTTGTGAAGCCCATGTCCTTTGCGTGTTCTCTTTTGACCTTATTTCTTCCTCCTTTTTTGCTTTTTGAAGTTCACCGCGCATCTCAATCAAGGAATGGCCCAGTATATCTTCTTCGCTTAAAGGAGAAAATTCTGTATCAAAATTCCCTTTACCGATCTCAATAGCAAAATTAGACACATCGCGCAAAGATTGCACCACAAGGTGCAGAGCTTTGGCCATTTGCCCAATTTCATCGTTGCCTTCTGCAAGTTTAGTGTCAGGCAAAATACCCTTACTAATAGAAAGGAGCATGTTTTTGGTTCGGTTAATAGGGTTCGAAAGTGAAAGTGCCGTGATAGCAGTAACAATGATCGCTAATAAAATCAGTATAGCAAGCATAAAGAAGAGAAAGCTTTTAAGCTTGTCAAAAGACTTATCGCTATGAGCACGTTTATCTGCAATAAGTTTCTCTTGTTCAATCTGTAATTCTTCAATTCTGGCTAAAGCCTTACGGGTAGCTTCCATAACATCCCCTTTGTCTTCAACCATGGGAGTTACTTCAAACACAACAAATGGATCTTCGTAGCTTACAAAAGTGCTTAGTTGATCCATAATATACTGGTGCATTGGGAATAATGTATCTTTTATTGTTACATTGATATTCTCAAGCATTACTTTTTGGGTATCATTTGACCAACTATCTTTTAACACCATCAAAGAATCCATAACCAAATCAAAATCTGTTTCGTGCAGGTTCTTCAACTTGATTTTATCTGGGGTATCCGCAATTTTATCAATATGGACCCAGGATTTTATCAACATCCTGGAATCTGAAATTTTCGAATACACATCGCGGATCAGTTCGACCGAAGGAGAATATATTTCATTTATTTCCTTACTAACTTCCCTACTATAGGATATACGTCTATTTGTAATAAACACATAAACGATGACAAACAATGTCATCACACCAAAACCTAAAATAATCTTAGTTGCAATTTTCAATCTCATAGCACGAATACTGGTTATTCATTGTTCTAATATAGCAAAAAAATATTTAACCTTTGTTTACTGCAGAAGAATAATATTCCACATACAAGAAGAATCGTTAATATTTTTATTTAAATGCTTTAAATATGGCTTCGAGCGCCTTTATAATTTTGGAATTTGCACAGCCTATATTCATACGTTGAAAACCATCTCCTTCCTTTCCAAACATAAATCCGTCGCTTAATCCAACTTTTGCTTCATAATGTAACTTCTTCAATATTTCTTTCCGTTTAAGACTCATTTTTCTGAAATCCATCCAAAGCAAAAAAGTTCCTTCTGGATCAATCAAATCCACTTTGGGCAAGTTATACGCAAGAAAGTCCTTAACAGTTTTAATATTCTTCACATAATAAGCCAGTAAATCTTTAAGCCAGCCAGATCCATGATTGTATGCAGCTTTGGTTGCTTCTATTGCAAAAATATTGGGGCCTATATGAAGCCCTTCAAAATACCATGTTACCTTCTTCAACAAATCCTGGTTTTGGGCAACAATATAGGATGAGTTCAGCCCCGCAATATTAAAGGTCTTGCTTGGGGCCATAAGAGTAATTGTATTTTCCGCAATTTCTTGGGACAATGTAGCAGTAGGTATATGCTTGTGCCCTGGATATACTATATCTGCATGAATTTCATCTGAAATAATCAGGATATCGTTTTCCAGGCAAATAGAACATAGTTCCTTCAGCTCCTTTTCTTTCCAAACATTACCTGTTGGGTTGTGTGGATTGCACAGAATCAGCATTTTAGTCTTGTTGTCTATCTGCTGTTTAAGGTTCTCAAAGTCCATTTCATAACGTCCGTTTTTCAATTGCAATGGATTTCTGATCAACTCTCTTCCAGTTTCATTTACAGCATAATAAAAAGGATGGTAAACAGGAGTCTGAACAACCACCTTGTCTCCTGGTTCCGTAAAGGATAGTACACTTGCAAACAACGAAGGAACAACCCCTGGGCTGTATCGTATCCAGTCTTTTTCGATCTGCCAATTATGTTGTTTGCTCCCCCAACTAATTATGGACTTAAAATATTCGTCATCCAATATTGTATAGCCAAAAACACCATGGTCAACCCTCTTTTGAATAGCATCAATTATAAAATCAGGAGCCTTGAACTCGGTGTCTGCAACCCACATCGGATACACATCGTCAGTCCCAAACAGTTTTTTACGCAAATCGTATTTGTATGTATTTGTACCCTCTCTTTGTATTATTTCATCAAAATTCTGCATCATTTATCAATCTGTTTTGTACAAAAATAACCAAAACTTTTCCCTGAAAATATTTTTTAGCAAATAGCTTTTCAAAGGTCACCGAAAAGAATACCTTTGCAGCTCGCTATCAGTATAATCATGCAAGGGGTAAGAGCAAAAAAATCTTTAGGTCAACATTTCCTTATTGACAAGAACATTGCAATGAAAATTGCAGAGTCATTAAAGGCGGAAAACTGCAAGTCGATTATTGAAATCGGACCTGGAACTGGCATGTTGACAAAACATCTTCAAAATCGAGTCAATAATTTTTTTGCAGTCGAACTCGACAATGAATCTGTTGACTTTTTGATCAAAGAATTTGAGGGTGGAAAAGAATTTGTGATTCATGACGACTTTTTAAGAATTGACCTGAACAGATTTGAAGCTCCCTTAGCAATAATCGGCAATTTTCCATATTACATATCCAGTCAAATTCTGTTTAAAGTGCTTGATTATGCAGATCAGGTCGATGAAGTCGTTTGTATGATACAAAAGGAAGTAGCCTTAAGGATTGCCTCTCCCCCAGGTAATAAAACTTACGGCATACTTAGTGTATTGCTACAATGTTATTACGACATTGAATATCTATTTACTGTACATGAACAGTGTTTTAGTCCACCGCCAAAAGTTAAATCAGCGGTAATACGGCTAAAAAGGAACTCCAGGATGGAATTACCGTGCGAGCCGAGAACTTTTAAAATGGTTATCAAACAAGCTTTTAACCAGAGGAGGAAAACTTTACGTAACTCTTTGAAAAATATTTGTTTAAATTTGGATAGCAGCCCGGAGATCTTCAATAAAAGACCCGAGCAATTGAGTGTTGAAGATTTTATTGGACTAGCTTCTCATATTGAGGGATGCATGTAAACTCAATAATTTAATTACCATGGCAACTTTTGAATTAACACGAGAATTCCTGGAAGAACTTAGGTCAGCGATAGATATCGACGATAGTGTTGCTACATTTAAGCTAACAAAAGGCTTGCACCCTGCAGATATTGCTGAGGTGTTTGAAGAGCTTTCCATGGACGAGGCCAAATATGTCTATCTGCTTTTCGATGGTGAAAAAGCTGCCGATGTTTTAATAGAGTTGGAGGATGATGTCAGGGAAAGATTCCTGAATTCCCTCCCGGGAGATGTTATTGCCAAACAGTTTATCGACAACATGGATTCCGATGATGCAGCCGATGTTATCCTTGAACTTTCTGATGAGAAAAAATCAGAAGTACTTCAAAACATTGATGACACAAGCCAGGCGGGAGACATTGTTGACCTTTTGAGCTATGACGAAGATTCGGCGGGCGGACTGATGGCCAAAGAGCTAATTAAAGTTGACATTGAATGGGACCTTGTTACAAGTACAAGGGAAATAAGGAAACAAGCAGCCGAAATTGATGAGATTTATTACGTATATGTTGTAGATGACGATAATATATTAAAAGGTACAATCTCTCTAAAGAAAATGCTGCTAACCCGCCCAAATGCAAAAATCAAGAACTTCTACAACTCAAATATAATTTCTGTAGACACAAACACCAATTCTGAAGAGGTTGCCCTGATCATGGAAAAATACAACCTGGTTGCATTACCTGTTGTTGATGCAATAGGCAGGTTAGTCGGACGTATTACTATTGATGATGTTGTAGATGTCATTAAAGAAGAAGCAGAAAAAGACTACCAAATGATATCCGGTATTACAGAAGATGTTGAGCCATCAGATAAAGTTTTACTCCTTACCAGGGCAAGAATACCGTGGCTTTTTATTGGTCTTTCAGGTGGTATTTTAGGAGTATTGGTTATGGGGCAGTTTGAGGAACAATTACACAATTACCCAAATATTGCCTACTATATCCCATTAATTGCTGCAATGGGAGGAAATGTGGGGGTTCAATCATCTTCAATAGTAGTACAAGGATTGGCAAACAAATCGATCAACCTGGACTCTACTTTTAGAAAACTCCTCAAAGAAGTAAGTGTGGCATTGATTAATGCCTCTATTTTCTCACTCTTGATTTTCATATTTAATTTTTTCACGGACTCTACTTTTGAGTTAACAATAACGGTAAGTACAGCACTATTTACGGTAATGATGTTCGCCTCGGTTTTCGGAGCTTTTATACCAATGGTTTTAAACCGCTTCAAGATAGATCCAGCTGTAGCTACAGGACCATTCATAACAACTATGAACGATATTCTTGGCATCTTAATATACCTGGGCATTGTTAATATTGTATACGGACTTTTATTGTGACAGCAAACATGTTAATAAAGTTTTAAACTTATTGAAGGTTGAAGGGCATTTAAGAGGCAAAAAAATTATAAATTTCGGAAAATAGTAGAATTAAATAATAATAAACACATATACAGGATAAATGAGCAAGGAAAAGTCAATAAAAACAGCACTCATCTCGGTATTTCACAAAGACAACCTTGATGAGATTTGCAAGAAACTTAACGAGCAAAATGTCAGGATTTTATCTACAGGCGGGACCAAAACATTTATTGAAGGATTAGGAATTCAGGTAGATTCAGTTGAAGATTTAACTTCTTACCCATCTATATTAGGTGGAAGGGTAAAAACATTGCACCCTAAAGTGTTTGGCGGAATTTTAAGCAGAAGAGAGCTTGATTCTGATAAAGCCCAACTTGACGAATACGATATTCCTGAAATAGATTTGGTTGTTGTTGACCTTTATCCTTTTGAACAAACAGTGGCATCAGGTGCTTCCGAACAAGATATCATTGAAAAAATCGATATTGGAGGAATTTCCTTAATCCGTGCTGCAGCCAAAAACTTTAAGGATGTTGTTATTGTTCCCTCCCAAGCACAATATGGAACTCTCTTAAATATCTTGAATGAGGGAGGTTCCACTACTATTGAAAAAAGAAAAGAGCTGGCCATGGAAGCTTTTCAGGTTTCTTCACATTACGACACAGCCATCTTTAAATATTTCAACAATGATTTTGACAAACCTGCCTTCAAAGAAAGCATTAATGCTTCAAAATCTTTGAGGTATGGAGAAAATCCTCATCAAAAAGGAACTTTCTTTGGCAATTTCGAGGATATCTTTGAACAACTTCACGGAAAAGAAATATCATACAACAACTTATTGGATATTGAAGCAGCGGTTTACCTCATCGATGAGTTTACCGATACAACCTTTGCAATTTTAAAGCATAACAATGCATGTGGGCTGGCAACTGCAGAAAAATTGGTTGATGCTTATACAAAAGCCCTGGCTGGCGATCCGGTTTCAGCCTTTGGCGGCATATTAATTACCAATCGTGAAATTGACCCTGAAACAGCAGAAGAAATAGACTCTCTGTTTTGCGAGGTTGTTATAGCACCTTCATATTCATCAACTGCACTTGAAAAACTAAAAAGCAAAAAAAACAGGATTATTTTAATCCGTAAAGATTGCGAACTACCAAAAGTACAATTCCGCACACTATTAAATGGGGTGCTTCAACAAGACCGGGATTTATCTATGGAAGCCAAAGATCAAATGACACCAGCAACTAAGCGTATACCCACTAAACAACAATATGCTGACCTTGAATTTGCCAATAAACTGGTCAAACACACAAAATCAAACACAATTGTCCTTGCTAAAGACAATCAATTGTACGCGAGCGGAGTTGGGCAAACATCTCGTGTTGATGCTTTAAAACAAGCTATAGAAAAAGCGAAAAGCTTTGGATTTGACCTAAATGGTGCTGTTATGGCTTCAGATGCCTTCTTCCCATTCCCTGATTGTGTTGAGATAGCCAATGCAGTAGGAATCGAAGCTGTCGTGCAACCAGGAGGCTCAATCAGGGACAAAGATTCGATTGAGTATTGCGATGCCAACAACATGGCTATGGTACTAACTGGAATAAGACATTTTAAACATTAAACTTATAACTAGATACAACTATGGGATTATTCTCATTTCTAACACAAGAATTAGCAATTGACCTGGGAACAGCCAACACCATAATTATTCATAACGATAAAATTGTTGTTGATGAACCTTCAATAGTAGCTCTTGAAGGCTCTTCCGGAAAGCTGATCGCTATTGGGCACAAAGCGCGTCAAATGCATGGAAAAACTCACGAAAACATCAAAACCATAAGACCTCTGCGTGATGGCGTAATTGCCGACTTTAATGCTGCTGAGCAGATGATCAGGGGAATGATTAAAATGATCAATCCCAGGCAGAAGTTTTTTACCCCAACACTACGTATGGTTGTTTGTATTCCATCCGGCAGTACAGAAGTTGAGATAAGAGCGGTACGTGACTCATCGGAACATGCTGGTGGCCGAGATGTATATATGATCTATGAACCCATGGCTGCAGCTCTTGGTATTGGCATAGATGTAGAAGCTCCTGAAGGAAGTATGGTTGTTGACATAGGAGGTGGTACTACTGAGATAGCAGTAATTGCACTTGGTGGAATAGTATGTAACCAATCCATCCGCATTGCAGGCGATGGATTCACCGCTGATATTCAAGCATATATGAGACATCAGCATAACATTAAAATTGGTGAAAGAACTGCTGAAGAAATTAAAATTAATGTAGGTTCTGCATTACCTGACCTGGAAGAGCCTCCAGTAGACTATAATGTTCGGGGACCAAACCTTATGACGGCTATGCCAATAGAAGTCCCGGTATCTTATCAGGAAATCTCGCATTGCCTGGATAAGTCCTTATCAAAGGTTGAATCGGCCATTATTGCTGTCCTCGAACAAACCCCTCCTGAATTATATGCCGACATCGTCAGTAAAGGTATTTATTTGGCTGGCGGTGGTGCTCTTTTAAGAGGATTGGACAAGAGGTTAACCGATAAGATCAACATACCTTTCCATGTAGCTGAAGATCCTTTACATGCGGTAGCAAGAGGAACGGGCATTGCCCTTAAAAATGTAGATAAATTCTCATTCCTGATTCGATAATCATAATTAATAATGAGAGGGCTTTTACGTTTTTTAATTAAGCATCATTTTACTCTTTTGTTTTTATTCCTTGAGATAATAGCTATTGCTCTATTATTAAGGTTTAACAGTTACCACAATGCCAAAATTTTTAAAATCCGGCATGCCATTGTAGGCTCTATTTCTGAAAAGTTTACGAATTTTTCGAGATATGTGTCTTTAATCAATCAAAACAAAGAGCTCATTGAGGAAAATGCACGCTTGTACAATCAACTACAAAGTTCCCGCTATTTTATTGGTGATAAATCTTTTGAAGATTCTCTATGGATTCCAAATTATCAGTTTATACCAGCTTTGGTCATAAACAATTCTGTAAATAAGCAATATAACTTTATTACTTTGAATAAAGGAAGTGTCCATGGGATAGAAAAAGATATGGGAGTAATTTGCTCAAAGGGAATTGTTGGTGTTGTTAATAAAGTCAATCGCTATTATTCATCGGTAATACCGGTGTTAAACAGAGATTTTTTCCCTAATGCAAGGGTTAAAGGTCCTAATTATTTTGGAATAATAGAGTGGCCAGGCAAAAATTACAGAAATGTAAACCTTAAGGACATACCCCTGCATGCTGTAATCAATGTAGGTGATTCAGTTGAAACAAGTGGAAACACAAAGACTTTTCCTGAAGGGATTATGATTGGTGTAATAACTGACTACAACATTGAAAAAGGTGTGAACTACAACATCCAGGTTGAATTATCAACCGATTTCAAAAAACTCACAAATGTTTGGGTAATCCAGAATAAATTGAAAGAGTTTCAGCAACAATTAGAAGATTCAGTAAAACATGATTAAGGTACTACCAAGAAATATTTTCCGTTTTATTGTGCTGATATTAGTACAGATTTTAATTTTCAACAATATTGAACTTGGCGGATATCTAAATCCTTATATCTACGTCTTATTTATCATATTGCTGCCCTTTGAAACACCTAATTGGATGCTGTTAGTTTCAGGATTTGCACTAGGACTTACTATGGATATATTCAGCGAAACACTGGGCATGCATACATCAGCAAGCGTGCTTGCTGCATATGTAAGGCCAATGGCCCTGTCAATGTTCGCACCCAGAGACGGATATGAATCGGGATCTTTCCCGAGAGTCCACTATTATGGATTTGTCTGGTTCTTGCAATATTCATTAGTGCTAGTATTTGCCCACCACATGCTGTTGTTTTTGACTGAAATGTTCAGGGCACAAGATATTATGCATATATTAGCCCGCATCATACTAAGTTCAATTTTCTCGGTTTCACTCATATGCCTAAGCCAATACTTTGTATTTAGAAAATAAGTATGGATCAATTTGCCAACAGAAAATATTTTATTGGAGCATTTATTATACTCATAGGTATAATTTTTATTATCCGCCTGCTACATATTCAAGTAATTGATCCAACTTACAGATTATCAGCAGAGAGTAACAGCAGGCGCCTGGAGATCGTGTATCCGGCAAGAGGTCTTATTTATGACCGAAATGGTGTATTGCTTGTTCACAACCAACCTTCCTACGACTTAAAAATTGCGCCTTTTGAACTTGAAGCATTTGATACAACCGAACTGTGCGAGATACTGGAGATAGATGCCCAAACACTTCGAGATGCGATTGACACAGTACTTCGAAATCCACGCAAGCGAAGGGACCCCTTCATCAAACAGGTATCTCCCGAAACATTTGGACGCTTAAAGGAAAAGCAATTTAAATTTCCCGGTTTCTATTTTAGTGAAAGGACTTTAAGGAAATATAAGGAAGAAGTGGCTTCGCATTTATTTGGGTATATTGGCGAAGTAGATTCGAGCCTTATTAACCGGGATGAATATTATGAATCGGGTGATTATTATGGTGTAAGTGGAGTTGAAAAAACCTATGAAAAATACCTCAGGGGAGAAAAGGGCCACCGCTATAAATTAATTGATGTAAGGGGGCGTGAACAAGGGGCATACAGAGATGGACGGTACGATACCGATGCACAAACCGGAAAAGATATTACCCTAACCATTAATATTGAGCTTCAGAAGTATGCAGAAAAGCTTATGAAAAACTTTGAAGGTAGTGTTGTTGCTATCGAACCTTCAACTGGTGAGGTCTTGGCTATTGTTTCTGCACCATACTACAATCCATCTCTCTTGGTAGGAAGAGTCCGACAAGAAAATTACGAGAAGCTTGAAAACGACACCTTAGAGCCATTGTTTAATAACGCCATAATGGCTACCTATCCTCCTGGAAGCACATTTAAAACGGTTAATGGCATGACTGCCCTTCAGGAAGGAGTTATCAGGCCATCGACAAGTTTTATCTGTATTTATGGATATTATGCCCGAGGAGTGTCCATGAAATGCCATGCCCACGAATCTCCATTAGCCTTTGAAGACGCTATTTCCAACTCTTGCAATGCTTATTTCGCAAATTGTTATAAGAGAGAAATTGACAATCCAAAATATGAAAGTGTTGAAGCTGCTTATAACCAATGGCGGGAGTATGTTACCTCCTTTGGATTTGGCAGTCCTTTGGGCATCGACCTGTCTTCGGAAAAAGGAGGTTTTATTCCTAAATCAAGTTACTATAACAGATTTTACCGCAGTGGTTATTGGAAAGCACACACTATTATATCCAATGCCATTGGTCAGGGTGAAATACTGACAACACCTTTACAAATTGCAAACCTGGCAGCAACAATTTGCAATAAGGGTTATTATATCACTCCGCATGTTGTTAAAGATATTGAGGGAATTGATACTCTAGACCGGAGATACCTTAAAAAAAATCAAGTGCTTATTGACACATCATATTTCAAATACATTATTAACGGAATGGAAGGGGCTGTCTATAAACCAAAAGGTACTGCATATTGGTTCAGACCAACAAATTTTACCATGGGAGGAAAAACAGGCACAGCCGAAAATCCACATGGTGAAGACCATAGTGTATTTATGGCATTTGCACCACTGGACAATCCACAGATTGCAATTTCTGTATATATTGAGTACGGAAAATATGGATCGACCTATGCCGGTCCAATTGCAAGTCTAATCATGGAAAAGTATCTAACGGGTGAAATCGCAGCAAACCGAAAATGGATAGAAACCAGAATGTTGAATGCTGATTTGAGCAAGAAAAGATGAAAAGAAGAGATAACATATGGGTAAATACTGACTGGTTGTCAATTTTCATTTATCTACTATTAGTTTTATTTGGATGGATGAACATATACTCGGTCAACTATTCAGAAAGTGACCTGAGTTTCTTTTCTACTTCGAACAGATATACCATGCAACTATTTTGGATAGTAGTTTCATTAGTAATCATCATCATTATATTCCTAATTGACAGCAGGTTCTATTCATTTATTTCCTATCCTGCATATGGTTTTTCCATGTTAATACTCCTGGCAGTAATAGTCGTAGGAAAAGAGGTAAATGGTGCAAAATCATGGATAGTGCTAGGTCCTATTAGCTTGCAGCCTTCTGAATTTGCAAAAGTTGCTACTGCATTGGCTTTGGCAAAATTCCTCTCTGGCCATAACATGAAGGCTACAAGTATCCAAAATATTTTTTTGTCATTAGGACTAATTTTTCTTCCACCCCTCTTAATAATGCTCCAACCCGACTTTGGATCAACTCTGGTCTATGGAGCAATATTAATAGTACTATATAGAGAAGGATTACCTGGCTGGGTATTATTGCTTCTTATGTTCCTGGCAGCCTTATTTTTAGGATCTTTATTTTTTACACCCATATTTATTCTGAGTGTCCTGATTGGGTTATCAATTATTGGGTATACGATACTTAACAAGAATTTAAAAGCAGGCTTTTGGAGCACCTTTATACTTGCAGTTCCCTTAATATCCGGATTGCTTCTGAAAAAATTTGGGATTATACCCGAAACTATAACAGATTATTTGGTACTTTTTGGTTCATTGGCATTAGCTACCATAGTAATTTTGATCGTCTCGATATCTAAGAAGATCAAGGGTGTTTTTTCAGTAATATTATTATTATTTATATTAATAGGTTTTGTTTATTCGGTCGACTTTGTTTTTAATAATATCCTAAAATCCCATCAAAGGGAGCGAGTCCAAATTATGCTTGGTTTGAAATCGGACCCTTGGGGGTATGAATACAATGTAAACCAATCCAAAATTGCAATTGGCTCTGGTGGCTTTACTGGCAGAGGCTTTATGCAAGGACCTCAAACAAAACTTAAATATGTGCCTGAACAGAGCACAGACTTCATCTTCTGCACAGTTGGCGAAGAATGGGGATTTATTGGTTCTTCTATTTTAGTAATACTGTTTATTAGTTTGTTTATTAGGATAATAATAATTGCGGAACGGCAACGCTCCAAGTACAGCCGGATTTATGCTTATGGGGTACTTTCCATATTATTTTTTCATTTTGGGGTTAACATTGCCATGACCATGGGGCTGTTTCCTGTCATTGGAATTCCCTTACCATTCCTGAGTTATGGAGGCAGTTCGTTGATGTCATTTACAATATTACTGTTTATCTTGCTTCGGATGGACTCCTCAAGAAAGTCTTACCTTATCTAGGTATTATATCTGCTTCAAGAAACTACTGTCTACCAGAGGAATATTGACTTCGAAATTCTCTATAACGTATTTAATCAATTCTTTAAAATAGGTCATGAACTCACTGTCCAATTGCACATAATATTTACGCATGACCTCTGCTGCAAAAATGGATTCATCAGGAAGTGGTGTTCTCATAGACATACGATACAACACATTGGAAATACCTTCAGGTGTACTGTATGTTCCAATCCAATCATTCTGAATAAAGGAAGGTACAAAATACTTAACCCGTTCCGGAAGAACTGGATGGTACTTTCTAAGTACATCAAAAACATCTTCTTTATATTCATCCAATGGTACTGGACAAAACCTGTTCCAGTTCTTAACCAAGAAATGATCATAGACAATATCTACAACTATTCCGGCCCATTTATGATATCTTGGCGCAAAATATTTCTTGCTCTGCAAAACGACTTTATGTGTGTCGGTATACCAATCAATTCGCCTATGCAGAACAAGTCCCTTGCGAATATTTGAGGGATAATCAAGATAATGTTTGCCCTTTACATAATCGCCAATAAAATTTCCAATTACAACAGCCTCATCAGTTCCTGAGAGGAAAATATGCGCTAAATAGTTCATCTATTATGGGAAGATACAAATTTGAGCCCAAATAATACAATTGAAAAACAGTTTTTGTCCAATCACATTTTAATCGGTGTTTAAACAAATAAAACAAGGATGTGAATATTATGTTTCAAATAATAAAAAAGCCCCAGGATCATGGTTCCAGGGGCGTAATATATTTAGTGAAAACATGCTTAAATTCTTGCTTTTATAGCTTTAGACTCTTCTTCAAAACCTGGTTTATCGAGCAATGCAAACATATTCTTTTTATATGCCTCAACACCGGGCTGGTTAAATGGATTGATATCCATTAAATAACCACCTATACCACAAGATCTTTCGAAGAAATACATCAATTGCCCTAAATAATATTCGTTTAGTTTAGGCAATTCAACTCGAATATTTGGCACACCACCGTCAACATGAGCTATTTGTGTACCTAACTCTGCCATTTTGTTTACAAAATCCATATTTTTTCCTGCAATAAAATTTAATCCGTCAAGATTCTCTTCATCAGCAGGAATTGTTAAGGCATTATCTGGCTTAGCGATCGAAAGCACAGTTTCCATTAAAGTTCTTTCACCTTCCTGTATATATTGTCCCATTGAATGCAGGTCAGCAGTAAGGTCAACGCTACTAGGATAAATCCCTACTCCATCTTTACCATCACTTTCTCCAAAAAGTTGCTTCCACCATTCTGCAACATAATGCAATTTGTTTTCGAAATTGGCGAGAATTTCAATTTTCTTTCCTGAATTATATAATGCGATTCTTGCAACAGCATATTGTGCAGCCAAGTTGTCTGAAAAAGGTACGGATGAACTGCATTTTGCTTCCATGTCTTTCGCTCCTTCAACTAAACTCCTAATATCGAAACCTCCAATTGCTAGAGGAACTAACCCTACAGGTGTTAAGACGGAATAACGGCCTCCAACATCATCAGGAATAACAAAAGATTTATAGCCACTCTTATCAGCAAGGATCCTTAAAGCACCCTTGCTTTGGTCTGTAACTGCAACAATTAATTCTTTGGACTTTTCACTGCCAACTTTATTTTCGAGGTGATTTTTGAGTATCCTGAAAGCAACCGCCGGTTCTGTAGTAGTTCCAGATTTGGAGATAACTACAATGGCATATCTTTTTTTATCAAGGAGCTGGAGCAGTTCAACAGTATAATCCTCTCCAAGGTTTTGCCCTGCAAACAAGACTGCTGGTTTTGTACTATCTCCTTTTAATGCTGCGAAAGTATCTGTCATTGCTTCGGCAACAGCTTTTGTTCCCAGGTATGATCCCCCAATTCCAACAACTACAACAACATCTATTTCTTTTTGCAGTTTTTTTGCTGTAGTCTCAATATCAGCAAGGTCATTATCCGAAATTGATGAGGGTAAGTTTACCCATCCCAAAAAATCATTCCCTTTTCCAGTTTTTTCTTCCAAAGCTTTATTGGCAGCAAGGGCTTTTCCAGACATTGCTTCAATATCAGATTTACTAACAAAACTGTATACTTTCGAAATATCAAGTTTTATATTTTCCATTTAAATGTTTTTTTAATTAAGCTTTTCGGTAAGTAATTTTATTTCTAGTGGTGGTGAAACCTTATTGACTAAAATATTATAAACAGCATCAACAATAGGCATATTGACTCGGTGTTTTTCATTGATCTGTTGAATACAATTGACAGCATTGATTCCTTCTGCAATCATGTTCATTTCTAATTGTGCAGACTTTACAGAATAGCCTTTACCTATCATCGTACCAAAGGTCCTGTTTCTGCTAAATTGCGAATAGGATGTAACCAGCAAATCGCCCAGATAAGGTGAGCTGTTTATCTTTCTTTTGCTTTTATATGTTTTATCCAGAAACCTTTTTATTTCCTGAATGGCATTTGATAAAAGTACTGCTTGAAAGTTATCACCATATCCTAAACCATGGCATATTCCAGCTGCAATGGCTACTATATTTTTTAGAACAGCTGCATATTCAGTTCCATATATATCTGTGGACACCTTGGTGTTAACATAATGGCATTGGAGCTTATCGGCCAGATATTGTGAGTCTTCTGCTTTTTTTGAAGATATTGTTAAATATGATAAGCGTTCTAGAGCTATTTCCTCGGCATGACATGGACCTGAAATAATTCCCAGTTTACTGAATGGTACATTATACATGTAATTGAAAAACTCCGTGACAGTTAAATTATGCTGTGGAATAATTCCTTTTACTGCAGAAAAAATAATTTTACCTGTATAATCACCGTGATATTTTACAATTGATTCTTCAATAAAAGCAGCTGGAATAGCAATAATTATAATATCAGAATCAGCAATTGCTTTTGTTATATCAGAATAAAAAACCAGCCGATCAGTATCAAGTTCAATTGAAGAAAGATAATGTGGATTATGCTTTCTCTTTTTGATTTTCTCAATATTTTCCGGATTTCGGATAAACCAATTTACCGAATCGCAATTGTTAAGCAACAACTTAACAATTGCAGTTGCCCAGCTACCCCCACCAAGGACTCCTATTTTTGGAGAATATTCCATAAAGTTTTATATTGATCCACAAAAATAGTATTCATTGTTCAAAGAACTATTTTTTTTTCAATTATTATATAACAAAGCTCTTATGCTTACTTTTCTTCTCTCTTTACCAAGGCATAGAAATCATTTTCAAGCTTTAAGTACCCATATTCATAGCAGAAATAATATACATTGCCATTGCGCGTAACATACTGATTAGTAAAAAAGCCAAAATCAAATCCTTGCTTTTTTAGCTGGCTTAAATGAACTTTAGCTTTTCCACTGGGAGTAAGTACTTCCAGGACTTTTCTATTCTTACGTAATATTACATTAATTTTTCGGACATAGCTATTGGTATACCCCATGCTTTTGTTGTTGAATGCATTTCTGCACTGGTCTGAACAAAATTTTTTATCAAGCCTGCCATAAACAGGATCACCACATTCTGGGCACCTTCTTTTATTTTCCATAACTATTTAATTTTGAGAAAAATACAATATTTAACAGATTTTGAAACATCGAAAGTCTATTTTTTTTGATTTTCACAAGAGTAGCTGCAAGCTGTTTCCTAAAAAATAGGAGGTTATTGCTTACCCTACTTTTATTTCCAGATTTATTGAGCTGGTCTATTGTCTCTTTTGCCTTTGGTTGAATAATCTCTAGAGAACCTTTATTCATAAACTCGTCATACGTATACTTGGCAAGCTCTTGTTCACTTAATGCATTTTGTGGATTAACTCCTGAAAGTCCTGAGTTTTCCTGAAATTCTCTCAGAACATCTCCTGGGCATAAAACGGAAACTTGATTTTTTTCCTCCATAAGTTCCGTTGCCAATGACAATGAAAAATTGAGACGAAAATTCTTTGAAGCTGCATAAACTGCGATAAAATTATTTAAAATAAGAAAGTCCTTCATAAAATTTATCCTTATAATAAACCATATTGCGATTTACCTTAACATTTAATT